>NZ_CP108529.1:618571-1237142 GCF_036002945.1 Streptomyces sp. NBC_01224
GCGGGAGGAGCCGGTCACGCACCCGCGTGACCGGCTCCTCCCGTTGCGGGAACGGATCAGACGTCTTCCCGTACCAGGGCAAGCAGGCGGTCCAGTACGCGCGGTCCTCCCGCACGCAGCCCGTCGTGCTCGAACTCATTGGTCACCCAGGTACGCAGACCGCGGATCGACTCCGCCGTGCGCAGCGCGTGCCCGGTGTCGACATACATGTCGTCGTGGTAGACGGCTGCGGCGACCGGCACGTCGTTGGCGGCCAGCCGCTCGGTGTCGTACAGCGGCGCCCAGTCGGTACGGGAGGCCAGCAGCTCGGCCGTCTCGCGCAGCGGTCGCAGCGCCGGGTCCACCTCGAAGTGCCAGGGGTGGATGCTCTCACCGGTGAAGAGCACCGGTCCGTCGCCCTTGAGCGCCGTGGCCACGTCGAACTGCGGGAATTCGGCACGCACCCGCTCGGCGGCCCAGCCGGTGGGCTGTTCGCCCTGACCGTAGATCGCCTCGTGCATCAGCGCGTACAGCGGATGCCCGGCGAACGAGTTGGCCGTGCGCATCGCCTCCTGGAAGGTGTCGGAGAGTTCGGTGCCGAGCGGTGTACGGACGAAGGTGTTCTCCAGCAGGTAGTGCAGCTGGTGGCTGCCGTTGCCGCCGCCCAGCATGATGCCGAGGGACTGGAACCCCTCGGGTGTCAGACGGTGCCCCGCGCTTTCCGGGCGGTGCTCGGCGAGGTGAGCGGTGATCTCCCGGGCGCGCTCGACGTCCTGCGGGTAGCGGGCGTAGTGGGCGGCGACCTTGCGCTCGATCCGCGGGTAGGCGGCTCGGTAGACGTCGTCGGCGTGCGCGTCGAGCGAGGGCAGTCCCCCGGTGATGAGGACGGCCTTGAGCCCTTCGGGGGCGGCCGACAGATAGCGGACGGCGCAGAAGCCGCCGAAGGACTGGCCGAGTACCGTCCACGGTTCGCCGCCGGTCAGCTGCGGGCGGATCAGCTCGCAGTCACGCACGATGTTGTCGGAGCGGAAGTGGGCGAGATAGTCGGCCTGCTCGCGCGGGCCGCCGCGCAGCGGCAGGGTCTGCCGGTTGGCCGGGGTGGAAAGGCCGGTGCCGCGCTGGTCGAGGAGCAGCACACGGAACTGCTGCACGGCCCGCCCCAGCCATGCCTCCGTGCCGATGAAGCGCCTGGCGCCAAAGCCGGGGCCACCCTCCAGATAGACCATCCAGGGCAGCTCTTCGCCGTCCTTGCCGCTCGCAACGGCCTCCCTGCCGAAGACCTCGATCTGCTCACCGCCCGGATCGGTGTGGTCGAGCGGGACCGTGAAATAGCGGTCGGTGAAGACGATGCCGGGGTGCCGGTAGCTGCTCACAAGGTGCTCCTGAATCAGATGTTCCACGGACAGTTCAGCACATGGCCGTGACACGGACAGTCGCGGCCCGTGTGCGGCACGCCCGGGGGCCTCCTACCGTGCAGGCATGATCCGGTTCGAGCAGGTCAGCAAGGTCTATCCGGACGGTACGAGCGCGGTCGACGGCCTTTCCTTCGAGGTCGCCGAGGGGGAACTGGTCACCCTGGTCGGACCGTCCGGCTGCGGCAAGACCACCACGATGATGATGGTGAACCGGCTGATCGAGCCGTCGTCGGGCCGGATCCTGGTCAACGGCGAGGACATCTCCGGCGTCGATCCGGTGAAACTGCGCCGCCGGATCGGCTACGTCATCCAGCAGGTCGGTCTCTTCCCGCACCGCACGATCCTCGACAACACCGCGACGGTCCCCTCGCTGGTCGGCTGGAAGCGGGCGAGGGCCCGCGAGCGGGCGGCCGAGCTGCTGGATCTGGTGGGCCTCGACCCGAAGACGTACGGCTCCCGCTACCCCGCCCAGCTCTCCGGAGGGCAGCGTCAACGGGTGGGCGTGGCGAGGGCGTTGGCCGCCGACCCGCCGGTGCTGCTGATGGACGAGCCGTTCGGCGCGGTCGACCCGGTGGTGCGTGAGCGGCTGCAGGACGAATTCCTGAATCTTCAGGCGACGGTCAGGAAGACGGTCCTGATGGTCACCCATGACATCGAGGAAGCGGTCCGGATGGGTGACCGGATCGCGGTCTACGGGGCGGGGCGCATCGAGCAGTTCGACAGCCCCGGGGCGGTGCTCGGGTCTCCCGCGACCTCGTATGTGGCACAGTTCGTGGGCGCCGACCGGGGTCTGAAGCGCCTTTCGGTCACCACGATCGAGCCGGACGATCTGGAGGAGCCGCCGGTCGCCCGGCTGAACGAGCCGGTGAGGTCGGCGGCGGCACGGCTGAGCAGTGCGGGTGCCCGCTGGGCGGTGGTACTGAACGGCGAGGGCGACCTGCACGGCTGGGTGTCGGCGGACGCGATGCGGATCGCCGGGGAACGCGGCACGGTCGGCAAGCTGGCCCGCCGGATGGACGCCTGGGTGCCGGTCGGTGCGCCGCTGAAGCAGGCGTTCAGCGAGATGCTCCAGCACGACGCCGGGTGGGTCGCGGTGCTGGACGGGTCGCGGTTCCTCGGCGTGCTGACTCCGGCCAAACTCCACGAGGCGCTGCGCCGCTCGGTGGACGCCGATGCGCAGGGAGTAGGCCGGGACGAGGTGCAGTTCGACTCGGTCGCGGACGCGTAGGGCGCGCGCTGTACACCCCACGCCACGCGCCGGTCAGGACTCGCCCTACCGCCCACGCCGGTAGCTGCTGCCGTCCTTGGGGCGGAGCAGCAGACCGGCGACGACCAGGTGGCGGCGCAGCGCCGAGCAGTCCTCGTGCACCGTGAGCAGTGCCTCGTTGACCTCACGTTCGGTGTAGGTCCGGTCCCGCTCGAAGAGCGTCTCGCTGAGGTGGACCAGCAACTGCTCACGGCGTGCCGTCTTACGGGGGATCGCCGTCAGACGGCCGTGCGAGAAGAGCGCCGCGACCTGGTCCGAACCGCTTGAATCGTTGTCAGGCATGCGAGGGAGCGTCGCAGGCCTCCGGCCTGCGGGCAACGTGTTTTCGGCGCGCCCGCGGGCCGGATGGCGGATGGGGCCTGCCCGGCCCCGATCCGCCGGGCAGGCCCTGAACGGCTCGGGCCACCGCAATGGCCCCCTGGAGCCGCTCGCCCGCCTCGTGGACCATGTACGCCGCCCCGTCCTGCGTACCGGAACTCGGCCGCCCGCGTCCGCACTCTGGTCGGCGCTGACGGCGAGCGGGTCGATGTCCGGGTTGGGGACAAAGGTACGCGGTACCGATTCCAGGGAGCGGGGGTCGGGCGCCTGGAAACCGAGGAGCGGGCCGGGCCAGAAGTCGGGGCGGTAGGAGCGCCAGAACCCGTAGTCGGCGGGGCGGTCGATGGTGTGGTTCTCGCCCTCGTGGTGCGAGAGGGCGAAGCAGACGGTGATGCCCCGCTGGTTGAGCGGCCGGGCCTGCTCGGGGGCGTGCGTCGCCCTGCTTCTTGTCCGCGAGCACGAGCGAGACCGTGGCCTGTGAGACCCCGGCGAGCCGTGCGACCTCGGCCTGACGCGGGCGGGCCGTGCGGCCGGCCGGTACGGGTGAACGGCCGGGCCTGGCGCGCCTTCCTGGGGTCCTCCACCATGGCTCCTCGGATCAGGTAAGGCGTATCAGTAATGCGCATTGACGAGTGCTGTGAGGGCCGGTCCAGTGCCCGTCAAGAGATCGGACACAACTTCTTCCGGGCGCAGGGGCACCCTCGCCCGCGCGCCGCCCGCACCCGTACGGTGTGATCAACCATCCCTCCGGGTGATCGCTCACCCCTGCGAAGAAGGCGGTTTCGCATGTCCCTGTTCGATCTGCCCCTCGACGAACTGCGCGACTATCGCAGCCGTTCGGTGGAGCCGGAGGACTTCGACGCGTTCTGGTCCGAGACCCTCGACGAGGCCAGGTCCCACGACCTCGACGCCCGGTTCGAGCTGCGTACGGGCACGGGGTTGACGACCGTCGACGTGTACGACGTGACGTTCGCGGGCTTTGGCGGTCACCCGGTCAAGGGCTGGTTCGTTCTCCCGGCGGGCACCACCGAACCGCTGCCGGTGGTCGTGGAGTTCATCGGCTACGGAGGCGGGCGGGGCCTGCCCCACACCCATCTGCTCTGGGCGTCGGCCGGTTTCGCGCACTTCGTGATGGACACCCGGGGCCAGGGCAGCGGCTGGCTCGTCGGCGACACCCCCGACCCGGTGGGCAGCGCGCCCTCGTTCCCCGGTTTCATGACCCGGGGCATCGAGGACCCGCACGCGTTCTACTACCGGCGCGTGTTCACCGACGCGGTACGTGCGGTGGAGGCGGCGCGCTCGCATCCGCTGACCGATGCGGCGCGCACCGCGGCCATCGGTGAGAGCCAGGGCGGCGGCATCACGCTCGCCGTCGGCGGGCTGATAGCCGACCTCACGGCGATCGCGCCGGACGTCCCGTTCCTGTGCGACTTCCCCCGCGCGCTCACCGTCACCGACCGCAACCCGTACCGCGAGGTGGGCAGCTACCTCAAGACGCACCGGGGACGGGCCGAGCAGGCGAGGGCCACTCTGTCCTACTTCGACGGGGTGCACTTCGCCGCACGCGGGCGTGCACCGGCGCTGTTCTCGACGGCTCTGGAGGACATGACCTGCCCGCCCTCGACCGTCTTCGCCGCCTTCAACGCGTACACCCACCAGGACAAGACCATCGAGGTGTACGACTTCAACGACCACGAGGGCGGTGGGCCGTTCCAGGAGGCCGCGCAGCTGGGCTGGCTGCCCGGGAAGCTGACGGCCTGATCCCGAAGAGCGACCCCGGTGCAGCGCCGCGTTGATTCGTTGTGAGTCGGGCGGCCCGAGCAAGATCTTCAGGAGTCTTTCAGCCGCGCGGGATGAGGTTCTCGGACTCCAGGTAGGTGCGTGCCACGTCCTCGGGGAGCCGTCGCCAGCTGTCGACCTGCTCGTTGAGCCGGGCCAGGTCCGCGGTCGTCAGTACGGTGTTGAGCTTGCCCAGCGCCTTGCGTACGCCTTCGCTGCCCGCCCGGGACCGGTTGACTACGGGGACGAGGTAGTCGGCGTTCTGCAGGTGCTTGTCATCGGCGAGCAGGACGAGGCCGAAGTCGTCGAGGGTGGCGTCGGTGGTGGTGGTCAGGACCATCTGGTCCTGACCGTTCTGGACGGCCTGTTTGGCCTGGGTGGTGCCGACACCCTTGGGGTCCACGGCCGTGATGCGGATGCCGTACGTCTTCTTCAGCCCGGGTGCGCAGTAGGGGCGTTGTACGCATTCGTCGCCGGCGGCCAGACGCACGGGCAGTCCGGATCCGCCGAGGTCGCCGAGGGTATTCAGGTGGTGTTTCGCCGCGTACGGGGCGGCGACCGCGAAGGCGTTCTGGTCGACGGCACGCCCGGGGTCGAGGACGGTGAGGCCACGGGGTGCGGCGAGAGCGCGCAGGGCCTTCATCGTGGCGGTGAGGTCGGGCGAGCCGACGGGGGCTGCGTCGGCGCCGTTCCTCTTGGCGTTCAGCCAGTCCGCGAAGGTGGCCGCGTACTCCGGTACGACGTCGATCTGGCCGCTCTCCAGGGCCGGTTCGTAGATCTCACGGTTGGTGACGGAGATGATCTTCGTCGAGTAACCGGCCCGGTCGAGCAGCAGCGCGTACATCTGGGCGAGCAGATCGCTCTCGGTGAAGCCCGCGGAGCCGATGGTGAGGTGTTTGCTGTCGCCCGGCGGTGCGGTGACCTCGCCCTGGTTCTCCAGAGAGGGGCCGGTGGTGCAGGCGCTCGCCGACAGCAGGAGCGCGAGGAGTACGGGGAGGGCCGTTCCCGGCCTCATCCTGATTCCTCGCCACGGAACCGGTCGGGGGCGAGGCGTTGTGCCACTTCGAAGAGCCCTTCGACGATCAGGGCGAAGGCGGCTACCAGCACGGCCCCGGCGACCACCTGCGCGGTGGAGGCGAGGTTGAAGCCCGCGGTGATGATGCGGCCGAGTCCCCCGCCGCCCGCCAGCGCCGCGAGGGTGGCGGTGGCGACAAGCTGGACGGCGGCGATCCGTACGCCGGTGAGAATCAGGGGCAGGGCGAGCGGCACCTCCACTCCCAGCATCAGCTGTCTGCCCGTCATGCCCATTCCCGTGGCCGCCCGTACGACATCGCGGTCGACCTCACGCATGCCGACGTAGGCGTTGGTGAGCAGCGGCGGTACGGCAAAGAGGACGAGGGCGATGATGGTCGGCCACTCGCCGTACCCGCCGATCGGGGTGAGAAGCAGCAGCACCAGCACGGCGAAGGTGGGGACGGCCCGGCCGATGTTGGAGATGTTGACGGCGAGTGCGCCGCCCCTGCCGAGATGGCCGAGGACCAGGGCGATGGGCAGGGCGATCAGACAGCTGATGAGCAGGCAGACGACGGTGAGGAACAGATGCTGGCCGAGACGGTTCCAGATGCCGCCGTCGCCGGACCAGTGCGCCGGGGTCGTGAGCCAGGACCAGGCGGCGGCGAGGGTTTTCACGACCGCCTCCGGGTCCACGGGGTCAGGATTCGTTGCGCGAGAAGAAGCAGCACATCGGCGGCGACGGCGATGACGACGCAGAGGACGGAGGCGGTGAGCACCTGGGCCTTGAAGTACGTGTTCATCCCGGAGTAGATGAGGTTGCCGAGTCCGCCGTAGCCGACGATCGCACCGACCGTGACCAGGGAGACCGCGGAGACGGTCGCGATACGCAGTCCGGCCATGGCGGCGGGCAGGGCCAGGGGAAGCTCCACGGCGACGAGCAGACGCACGGGGCCGTACCCCATGCCACGTGCGGCCTGCCTGGTCTCCGCGGGCACGGCGCGCAGTCCGGCGAGGATGTTCCTTACGAGGAGGGTGAGCGAGTACAGGACGAGTCCGGCGACGACGAGCGAGGCGGAGAGTCCGTACACCGGCAGCAGCAGCGAGAACATGGCGAGCGACGGCACGGTGTAGAGGATGGTCGTCACGCCGAGGACCGGGCCGGCCGCCCAGCGCCGGCGGCGCGCCGCGAGGGCGAGCGGAACGGCGAGGACCAGTCCGAGGAGTACGGAGACCGCGGTGAGCTGCAGGTGCTGGACGACAGCGTCCCAAAGAATCTCGCGACGGCTGGTCAGGTAGGCACCGCAGAGCCACTCATTGCGCGCGAGGCAGTCGTCGGGAGGCGCGGTCACCCGTCCATTGGAGCGCGGGAAGGCGGGCGGACGCGCGTCCTGATCGACTGTCCGGGCGGCCGTGCGGGGCGTACGCGTGTGACGCGGACGGTCGGGGAGGTGGCGGCGCCTCCGGGCCGTGCGGCGCGTCGGCCTATTCGGACGCTGCCGCCGAGGCCGCGGGGCGTTCGACCTTCTTCACCGTGATGTCGTCCGGTCCGAGCTGCCGCCCGTCGGACGAGTGGACCTCCAGCGCCCGGGGCGGACGGCCGTGCCGCAGGTCGACCATCTCCGAGTGCGGTTCGCCGGGATCGAAGAAGTGGCCCTCGCCCCACTGCCGCAGCGCGACGATGACCGGGAAGAGATCTCTGCCCTTGGGCGTCAGCACGTATTCGTGGTACGCGCTGCCGTCGGCCGCCGGCGCCATCTCGAGGATGCCGCCCGCGACCAGATCACGCAGGCGCGACGCGAGGATGTTCTTCGCCACGCCCAGGCTGCGCTGGAACTCCCCGAAGCGGCGACTGCCGTCGAACGCGTCGCGGACGATCAGGAGCGACCACCAGTCGCCGATCGCGTCGACCGAACGAGCCACCGGGCAGTCGCTCTCGTCGAAGCGTGTCCGCTTGACCATGCCGTCCTCCCTCGCACCATCGGTTGCAACATGCTACCAGATGCGGCTACGGTCGACCTGGTAGCAACATGCAACCAATGCGATCGAGGGATGCCACGTGCCCGGCAGCGAGAGAACGATGAGATCCGAGAACACGAACGGGGCGACACCGGCTCGCACCCTGTCCGGACGCACGACACTGCTGTTCGCGGTCGCGTCCGGCGTGGCGGTGGCCAATGTCTACTTCGCGCAACCCCTACTGGTCACCCTGAGCCAGGACTTCCGGATCAGTGCGGCGACCGTCGGCATCGTCGTCACCCTCACTCAGATCGGGTACGGCCTCGGGCTGTTCCTGCTCGTGCCCCTGGGCGATCTGGTCGACCGGCGGCGCCTCGTCGTGACCCAGCTGGTACTGCTGGCGACGGCACTCATCGCAACCGGGACCGCGGCCACCGCACCGATCCTGCTGACCGCCCTGGCCGCGGTGGGCTTTCTCGCCGTGGTGACGCAGACCCTCGTGGCCTTCGCCGCATCGCTGTCCGCCCCGGACCGACGCGGCCGCGCGGTCGGCCTGGTCACCAGCGGAATCGTCATCGGAATCCTGCTGGCCCGCACGGTCTCCGGTGCACTGTCCGACCTGGCGGGCTGGCGAACGGTCTACCTCACATCGGCGGCACTGACCCTCGCGCTCACCCTGTCCCTCCATCGTGTGCTGCCACGACGCGCCACACCGCCCACATCCATGCGATACGTGCAGCTGCTGCGCTCGACACTCGTCCTGTTCGCCGAGGAACGCGTACTCCGTGTCCGAGCTGTGCTCGCTCTGCTGATCTTCGCCGCGTTCAGCACCCTGTGGAGTTGCGTCGCGCTGCCTCTGAGCGAACCCCCGCTGTCGCTTTCGCATACCGCGATCGGGGCGTTCGGGCTCGCGGGGGCTGCGGGCGCGCTCGCGGCCGCTCCGGCCGGGCGCCTGCACGACCGCGGCCTCGCCGGGTGGACAACCGGCGTCGCACTGGCCCTGCTCACCGTGTCGTGGCTCCCCCTCTCCCTCACCCGGCAGTCGCTCTGGGCACTGGCGATCGGCGCGGTCGTCCTCGACCTCGCCGTGCAGGCCGTCCATGTGACCAGTCAGAGCCTGATCTACGCGGCCCGTCCCGACGCGGGCAGCCGTCTGATCGGCGGTTACATGGTCTTCTACTCGGTCGGCAGCGCTGCGGGCGCCCTCGCCTCGACGACCGTCTACGCGGTGGCCGGATGGGGTGCGGTGTGCGTTCTCGGTGCCGCGATCAGCGCACTCGCACTCCTCGTGTGGGCGGCGACCCGCAACGAAACGCCTGCGGCAGGCACGACCGGAGCGCCGAGCGCATCCGCCTGATACCGGGGGCGGCGCCCACTGCACCGGCGCGGCAGGCCCGGCGATTCCGGGAGCCGGACTTGCTGCGTATGGGGGGCACCCGCGCGCCTACCGCCCGGTACGGCCGCACATGACGGTAGACCGGGGTTCACGCCCCTTCCCCGTATGCATACCGAGGAGCCCCCGCATGTCGTCGCCCGGCCGCACCGATGGCACCTACCGCTTCGACGATCTGCGCGCGCTGTACCTCAACTGCACGCTCAAGCGCTCCCCGGAGATCAGCAATACGCAGGGGCTGATCGACCACAGCCGCGCGATCATGGAGGAGCACGGCGTCACCACCGAGGTGGTCCGGGCCGTCGACCACGACATCGCGACCGGCGTCTGGCCGGACATGAGGGAGCACGGCCGGCAGACGGACGCCTGGCCGGAGCTGTACGAGAAGGTGATGGCCGCCGACATCCTGGTGCTGTGCGGGCCGATCTGGCTGGGGGACAACAGCTCGGTGATGAAACGAGTCGTCGAGCGCCTCTACGCCTGTTCCAGCATCCTCAACGACAAGGGCCAGTACGCGTATTACGGCCGGGTGGGCGGCTGTCTGATCACCGGGAACGAGGACGGCGCCAAGCACTGCGCAATGAATCTGCTCTACAGCCTCCAGCACCTCGGCTACACGATCCCTCCGCAGGCCGATGCGGGCTGGATCGGGGAGGCGGGGCCCGGCCCGTCGTATCTGGACCCGGGGTCGGGCGGTCCGGAGAACGACTTCACCAACCGCAACACCTCTTTCATGGCCTGGAACCTGATGCATCTCGCCACGATGCTGAGGCGTGCGAACGGCATCCCGGCCCACGGCAACCAGCGCTCCGAGTGGGATGCGGGCTGCCGCTCGGACTATCCCAACCCGGAGCACCGCTGACCGCGCCCCCAGCCGACGAGACCGCGTCCGAGGGGAGGCGCGGCGGGCGTGCGGCCCACGCCTCCCCCGGGCGCTCGTCAGTGCTGTTCGGCTGCCGGCTCCAGGACGAAGACCGGAATCTGCCGGTCGGTCTTGAGCTGGTAGTCGGCGTAGTCGGGGAACGCCTCGACCGCGCGCTGCCACCACACCGCCTTCTCCTCGCCGGTGGCCTCACGGGCGTTCATGTCCTGTCGTACCGGGCCGTCCTGCAGCTCCACGCGAGGGTCGGCCACGATGTTGTGGTACCAGACGGGGTGCTTGGGCGCGCCACCCTGCGAGGCGACCACGGCGTACGTGCCGTTGTGCTCGATCCGCATGAGCGGGGTCTTGCGGATCTTGCCGCTCCTGGCCCCGCGGGTGGTCAGGATGATGACCGGCAGGCCCCGCATCGTGATCCCCTCCGTCCCGCCGGAGCTCTCGAACAGCTCGACCTGATCGCGGACCCACTGCGCGGGGCTCGGCTCGTACTCACCCTTGAGAGGCATGGCATCTGTCCCATCGTCGACATTCGGTTACGCAGACACGCGGACATGCGGGCACAGGTGCGTCCCGCTGCTCCGAGAACTCTTTCATCATTCCGCCCGCCCTGGGCCGGGCGGATCCGCGTGTCATGGCGGCAGTCGGGCCGGCGTCAGGGGTGCGGCGGATTCAGCCGCAGTTGCAGCATCGCTTCGAATCTGGCCTCCGGGTCGTTGAGATCGATGCCCGCCACCACGGCCAGCCGTTTGAGCCGGTAGCGGAAGGTTTTGGGGTGGATGTGTACGGCGTCAGCTGCGGCGGCCACATCGCCGAAGGTGCTCAGCCAGGCCTCCAGAGTGTCCGTGAGGGCGGTGTTGTGCTGGGCGTCGTGGGCGCGCAGCCGGATGACCGGGCCGTCGGGGAGATCGTCCTCGGCGGCGATCCGGTCCGTCAGCTCCTCCAGCAGCGAGGCGGCGTAGACGTCCGACAGCCGTGCGGCCCGGCGCTGCGAGCGGCCGGAGCCGAGAACGCGCAGCGCCCGGTCCGCGTCGGCGTGGGAGCGGCGCAGCTCGGCCGGGCGGGCGGCGAGCCGGCCGATGCCGATGACGGCGGGGACACGGTTGTTTATACGGCCCAGGAACGCCTCGGCCACCCGTAGCGCGTGCTCGTCCGAACTCGTGGGCAGCACCGCGTAGGTGACGCCCCCGAGTGAGGCCGCGGCCGTACGGGGATGGACCGCGGCCAGGTGCAGGGCGAGGGCCTCGGCGATGCGGTGGCCCGCGGCCACCCGGTCGGGCGCCGACGGCTCGCCGGTCACCGCGAGCGCCAGTACGCAGGCGGGCTGCGCGGACAGTCCCAGCCGTACGGCGGCCTGCGGCGCGTGCGTGCCGCCCTCCAGGACCGTGGCAAGCAGATCCGCGCGCAGTCGGCGTCGTCCAGCGGGTCCTGGATGAGCACTCCGCTGACGGTGCGGGCCGGGTCGGCCTGCCCGGCCACCACCTCGATCAACGTCGAACCCAGATCGTTGAGGATCCGGCCGAGCACGGCCCGCGGCTGCTCCGTCATCTTCACAAGCTAATTGATCGGAGTTCGTCGACGGCGAGTGCTGCCACCTGCCCGATCACCCGGTCCGCCCGGGAGTTGTGCAGGTCCGGCCGGTCGGACCGGGTGAAGACCGCCACCGCCCAGCGCCCGCCGTCGCGGTCCTCGATCACCCCGGCCTCGTTGCGCCAGCCCGGCAACGTCCCGGTCTTGCCTGCGACTCGGTAACTGTCGTCGAAGCCGGACCACAGCCGGTGCGGCCAGATCTGCTGGGACATCACGGCCCGTACCTCGGCGCAGGCTTCGGCGGGGCCGGCCTCGTCGCGCCAGATCCGGACCAGCAGTTCCGCGATGTCGCGGGCCGTTCCCCGGGTGGTTCGTTCGGGGACGCACACCGACAGCTCCAGAAGCTTCTTGGGCCCCTGCGCGGCGAGTGCCGCCATCCTCGCGTGCGCCTCGACCTCGGTGGTCACGCCGAGGTCGGCGAAGAGCGAGCCGGTCAGCTCCAGACAGCCACCGATCAAGTGGGTCCGCCGCAGGCCCAGTTCGGCGAGCAGTCCGTTGACGGTGTCGAGACCGACGCGGGCCAGCACCACATCGGTGGCGGCGTTGTCGCTCATCGTCAGCATCATGTGGACCAGGTCGCGCAGGCTCATCTCGACCGGGTCGGCGCAGCCGGAGGTGCCGATGCCGCCGTCGCGGTAGTGCGGGTCCACCGAGTGGCGCTCGGTCCTGTCCAGCCGTCCTGCGGCGGCCTCGCGTGCGTAGGCGAGGGCGATCGGGATCTTGAACACGGAGGCGAGGCAGACCGGTTCGTCCGCCGCGACGCCGATCGTGCGGTCGCCGTCGATCTCCCGGGCGAAGAAGTACCCCTGGACCCCGGCGTCGTCGAACGCCGTCCGGATCCTGGTCTCGACGGTGCCTGACACAGTTGCGGTCATCGGCTGATCCATTCGGTCGATTCGGTCACTTCGGCCAGCTGCTCGGGGATCGGGGAGAGTCCGAGCCCCGGTGCGCGGGGCACGTCGAGATGGCCGTCCTTCAGCACGAACGGTTCGGTGATGTCGGTCCTGTAGTACCGGTCGGATGCGGAGGTGTCACCGGGCAGGGTGAAGCCCGGCAGGGCGGCGAGGGCGACATTGGCGGCCCGGCCGAGGCCGGTCTCCAGCATTCCGCCGCACCAGACCGGGACACTGTGCGCGGCGCACACGTCGTGGATCCGCCGTGCCTCCAGATAGCCGCCGACCCGCCCCGGCTTGATGTTGACGACCGAACAGGCACCCATGGCGATCGCGTCGGCCGCCGAGCGGGCGGAGACGATGGATTCGTCCAGACAGATGGGGGTGCTCACCCGCTCGGCCAGTACCGCGTGGCCCCGGATGTCCTCCTCGTCCAGGGGCTGTTCGATCAGCAGCAGCCCGTACGGATCGAGCCGGGCCAGCTGTGCGGCGTCGGCGAGGGTGTACGCGGTGTTGGCGTCCACCTGGAGCAGTACGCCGTCGCCGAAGCGCTCCCGGACCGCGCGCACCGGTTCCACGTCCCAGCCGGGTTCGATCTTCAGCTTGATCCGCAGATAGCCCTCGGCGAGATAGCCGTCGACGGCGTCGAGCAGTGCGGGGACCGAGTCCATGATGCCGACCGACACCCCGGCCGGCACCCGCTCGGCCGTCGCCCCCAGCCACTGCCCCATCGACAGTTCATGGGCGCGCAGCCAGGCGTCCAGCACCGCGGTCTCCAGGGCGGCCTTGGCCATCCTGTGCCCCTTGAACGCGGCCAGTGCCGGGGCGACCGCCCAGGGGTCGAGCGCCGGCAGGGCGGCGAGCGCGGGCACGAGACAGCTGCGCAGCACGTCCGCCGCGGCCGCGGTGTACTCCGAGGAGTACAGCGGATCGGCCATGGTGACGCATTCGCCGTAGCCCTCATGGTGTTCGGTCTCGACCCTGACCAGCAGGATCTCCCGGGTGGTCATCGTGGCGAACGAGGTTCGGAAGGGTGCGACCAGCGGCATCGCGATCCGGCGCAGTTCCACACCGACGAGCTTCATGCCTGCCTCTCCTGACGTTTGTCGATCACGTACCAGCCGTCCCGGGTGAATCCGGTGACGGTGTGCCCCTCGGCGATCAGGCCGCCGAGTACCTCCCGCAGCGCGTACCGCCATTCGCGGGCCAGGGGCGGGTCGGTGCGGCGCAGTGTCTCGATCTCCGAGGGGATCCGGACGAGGACGGTGTCGCCGTCCCGGCGCCCGACGGCGGGGCCGCCGTCGGGTTTGGCGTCCAGACCGACCACGGCGTGTGCACCCGCGTCGTCGACCGTGACGATGTGAGGTGTGCCCGCGGCGGAGCCGACGGCGTGTCCGCCGGTCAGCTCCCAGCGGACCATCAGCCGGTCCGTCTCGGTCCCGGCATTGACCTCGTCCTGCATCGCGCCGTAGAAGTCGGCCAGGTACTCGCTCGGCGCCGCGCCCAGTTTGGCCAGGTTGAAGTAGGCGTTGCGGCTGATCAGCGGGTCGAAGGTCCAGGTGACCGTGGTGATGCCACGGGCCAGGGCCCAGGCCCGCTGATGGAGTTTGACGGCGAAGCCGACATTGCGGCCCCGAACGCTCTCGTCCACCCCGGCGATGTGCGAGTGCAGTCCGGCGGTGGCCAGGAAGCCCAGGCAGAATCCGACCATCCGGCCGTCCTGGTGGACACCGACGACATAACTGCCGGAGTGGGCGAAGACCCGCAACAGCTCCGGGGTGATCAGCGGGTTGCCGGGATCGGGCCGCCAGACCCGGTCCAGCACCTGGCAGGCCGCCAGCATCTCGTCCAGTCCGTGCAGCTCCGTGACGGTCACGCCGGCACGGTGCGCGGCCAGATCCGCGGCGGCCGCCGCGACAGCCGACTCCGTACCGTTCACGATGTCACCCGGCCGGGTACGGACAGCGGCTCGCGTACGAGCGAGGCCACCAGGGAGGCCACCAGTGCCGCGCGGCGGGGCAGTTCGGCGACGACCACATGCTCGTCGTCCGCGTGCGCCCCGCCGCCCACGGCCCCGAGCCCGTCGAGCGTGGGCGTGCCCGCCCCGGCGGTGAGGTTGCCGTCGGATCCGCCGCCGACCGCGACGCCGCGCAGTGGGCCGAAGCCCAGCTCCGCGTAGCAGGTTCGGGCGAGTTCGAAGAGCTCCGCCGACGCGCTCGCCTGCAGCGGCGGCCGGTCCGGGCCTCCGACGAGCCCCAGCGAGGCGCCCGCGAGCACCGGCGCGAGACCCTGCATGGCGCGATCCACCCGGACCTGTTCGGCGGCCGTCTCCACCCGTACGTCGACCAGCAGCCGGGCCGCATCGGGCACCGTGTTGCGGGTGGTGCCGGAGGAGGCCACGGTCGGCGTCACCGTGGTGCCGGTCGCCGGATCGGCGAGTGCGGACAACGCGAGCACCTGGTGGGCCAGCTCGGTGGTCGTATTGACGCCGCGCTGGGGTTCGAGTCCGGCGTGCGCCGCGCGTCCGGTGATGTTCAGTTCGTAGCCGGACACACCCTTGCGCGCGGTTTTCAGTGCGCCGCCCTCGCTCGCCTCCAGGACGAGTACGGCCCGGGTCCGGCGAGCCTCGGCCTCGATCAGGGTGCGCGAGGTCGGGGAGCCGATCTCCTCGTCGCCCGTGAGCAGGACCGACACCCCGTCCAGGTCGTCGAGCACCGACAGCGCGTGGAACAGCTGCACCACGCCGGCCTTCATGTCGAAGCAGCCGGGTCCGGTCAGCCGTCCCCCGGCCACCTCGAAGGGGTGGCCGGCCAAGGAGCCCACCGGCCACACAGTGTCGAAGTGGCCGAGCAGCAGCACCCGGTCGCCGGAGCCGAAGCGCCAGCGCAGAACGGGCCTTCCCGAGCCGTCGAGCCACTCGGGCGCGGCGCCGGTCAGCCGGGTGCCGAGCCCTGCGACGACCCGGGCGCAGTCGGCGACGGCGGCCAGGTCCCCACTGGGTGACTCGGTGCGGACCAGCTCCTCGATGTCGGCCAGCAGGCCCGGCAGCCCCGCCTCCAGGGCGGTGGCGATTGCGCTCACGTCAGCCCGCCTTGGGGGTGGCGCGCCCACCGTGGTGAATGTAGGGCGTGCCGTCGGCGAGTGTGTAGAACACGACGGGGACCCAGAGCTTGATCCCCGGCCGCCTCACCACGAACAGCCCCGGCTCGACCGGGTGCAGCTCGTACTCCTGCTCCGTGTCGGGGGTCAGTTCGGCCAGCGGTCCGGTGATCCGGTTGAGCATCACCAGGCCGCCGTCCCGCTCCACGATCTCGACCCGGCTGGAGAGTCGCTCGTACACACCGACGTAGTCGGCGGGGTCCACCGCCACCGGCTCCGTCGCCGGCTGGATGCCGGTGCGCATCGCCACGCCGGCCAGCTCCTGGACGATCTCCGAGAACACGTCCCGGTAGAGGCTCATGGTGTCGCCGCCATTGGTGAGCAGGCAGATCGCCAGGTCGGCCTCGGGCAGCACCCGCAGGAACGCGCTCTGCCCGATCGTGCCGCCGTCGTGTCCGTACACCCGCTGCCCGTCCCAGGTGTCGAGGAACCAGCCCAGCCCCCAGGCCTGGGCCAGGAGGTACGGGTCGGGGAGTTCGACCTGCAAGGTCTGCATGGCTGTGACGCCCTCGGCCGAGAGGATCTTGGTGCCGTCCTCGGTGACGCCGTTGTCGAGGTGCAGCCGGGCGAACTGCAGTACCTCGCGCGGCGTCGAGCAGATCAGTCCGGCCGGTCCGGCCGAACGCATCAGCCCCCACAGCGGGGCCTGCACCGGCGGATCCCCCAGATGTCCGATGGCGGCGCGGAAGCGCAGCGCCTCCTCGGGCAGGGTCACGGTGTGCGTCAGGCCGAGCGGGCGGAACAGGCGCTCCCGCATCAGCTCGTCCCACTGGACGCCGGTGACGACTTCCAGCACCCTGCCGAGCAGGGTGAAGCCCGCATTGCAGTACGACATGGTGGCACCGAGCGGGTGGTTGAGAGTGCCCTCGCCCAGCAGCGCGGCGAACTTCTCCAGGCAGTCGTCGCCCCGGCCGGTGTCGGTGAAGAGGTCGCCGTCGATGCCGCTGGTGTGGTCCAGGAGATGTCGGAGCGTCACGCCACGGGTCAACTCCTCGTTCGCGAGCCGCAGTTCGGGGAGTACGGAGACGATGGGCGCGTCCAGTTCGAGCACGCCCTCGTCGACCAGGGCCATGGCCACCGTGGTGGTCCACACCTTGGAGATCGAGCCGATCTGGAACAGGGTGTCGCTGGTCGTCTCGATGCCGGCGTCGGTGTTGGCCAGGCCTACGGCCGCCTCGGCGATCAGTTCGCCACGGTGCAGGATGCCGAGACTGGCGCCGGGGACGGAGTGACGGGCAGTCAGTTCGGTGAGGCGGGCGGTCCAGCGGGCGGACAGGTCGGTGGTGTCGGTCATGTTCGTCTCCAATTCCGGTTCGTACAGCGGATTCAACGGATTCAGCGGATCGAGGTGTTGGTGTGCGTGGTGACCCAGTCGATCAGGCGGCGGGAGTAGTCCTCCCGGTGCGAGGGCCGGCCGTCCAGGAGGAACAGGTGCGAGCCGCCGGGGTACACGACCAGCCGGACCGGCACGTCCCGGCTGCGCAGGGCGTGGAACCACTGCTCGGCCTGGCCGACGGGGCAGGTGTCGTCCGTACCGCCGTGCAGGATCAGGGTGGGCGCACGCACCGCGTCGGCATGGCTGATCGGCGAGAGCGCCGTCAGCCGTTCCGGGTCGCCGATCTCGTGGGCGGCAATCAGATGTCCTTCTTCCGAGGTGCCGGCCATGCTCTTCAGATCGACCAGGATGCCGCCCGGTACGACGGCGGCGAAGAGGTCGCTGCGGGCGGAGAGCCAGCAGGTCAGATAGCCGCCGTAGCTGTAGCCGGTGAGCGCGATCCGTTCCGGATCGACGATCCCCTCGGCGACGAGGGTGGCGACCGGTTGCAGGATGTCCTGCTCGTCGGTCTCGCCCCAGGCGCCCACGGCGGCCGTGTAGAACGCCTCGCCGTAGCCGTCGCTGCCGCGGACGTTCAGCGTCAGGATCGTCCAGCCCTGCGAGGCCAGCTCCTGGTGGTAGAGGTGGACCGGGTCGGAGTGCGGCGCCCACGCGTTGTGCGGGCCGCCGTGCACGTCGACCAGCAGCGGCCCGCCCGCGGGGGTCTGCGCGGCACGGGTGATCATGCCGTGCACCACTGTCCCGTCCGAGATGGTGAACTCGCGTTCGGTGACCGGGTGGAGAGCGATCTCGGGCAGTGACCGGGCCATGTGGTCGGTGAGTCGCGCGGGCTGTCGCCCGGCCGAGGGCTCGCCCGGTTCCCCGGACGTCCAGGCGTCCAGGTCGAGCAGAGCGATCTCGGCGAAGCTCGCCGCGTCGGAGACCACCACCGCCGCTCGCCCGGCCTTCGTCGCGACCGAGCAGCCGCTGACCCCGGTTCCGGCGGGCAGCGGGGAGGCGCTGATCCCGGCCGCGTCCACCCGGTACAGGCGTGTGGCGCCCCGGTCGCGGGCACAGAACACGATGTTGTCACCGTGGAACTGCGGCAGCGCACCCGGGTAGCCCGGGCCGCCGCCCATGACGTTGCGGTCCAGGGCTGCGCTGAGGGACACCGGCGCCGATCCGTCCAGGGGCTGGCGCAACAACTCCAGGTGGCCGACGCCGAACGTGTTCCGGCCGACGACAAGCAGCGCGGACCCGTCGGGGAACCAGCTCACGGGGCCGACGAGACCGCCGGCCGGGCCGACGCGGCGGGGCTCGGACGCCTCTTCCCCGACCCCTACGACATGAGCGGCCGAGGTGCCGAGCACAGCCGCGTCCGGGCCGCTCTGCGCCGGGTAGGCGAGCTGTGTGCCGTCGGGCGACCAGGTGGGCGAGCCGGCGTGCCGGTCGGCCTCGGTGAGCTGCCTGACCTCGCCCGATTCCGCCCCGACCACGAACAGTTGTGTCCGGACCGACCCGATCAGTCCGACGCCGTCCGCCTTCCAGCCGAGGGCGTCGATGACCACGGGTGCGCTGTCGTCGCGCCGGGTCGCGGGGGCCGAGAACGCGATCCGTGATCCGTCCGGGCTCCAGACCGGTGTGCCCGCCCCCGCCGGGCACCGGGCGGGCGTGGTGAGCGCTACGGCCTCCCCTCCGTCGACGGGCAGCAGATGGAGCTGCCCCTCGCGCAGGAACGCCAGTTGCGTCCCGTCCGGGGACCAGCGCGGCACGGTGTCCGCGGGACCGAGGGTGAGCCGCCTGGACGGGCCGCCTGCGCTGCGTACCTCCCAGATGGAACGCACCACGCGGTCGTTCTCGGCGTCCTGGGTGGTCAGCGTGTAGGCGACGCGTTCGCCGTCGGGGGACAGTGCGGGATCGCCGGGGATCTCGAACCTGTACAAGTCGTCGATCGTCAGCGGCCGGGTCATGACGCCTCCTCGGCGAGGGCAAAGGTGGGTACGCAGGAGATCAGGTTCCGGGTCGCCGGGTGCTCCGGTCGCTCCAGCACCCGTTCGGTGGGGCCGCACTCGACGAGGTGCCCGCCGTCCATCACGGCGACCTGGTCGGACAAGTAGCGGACGACCGCGAGGTTGTGGGAGATGAAGAGCATCGCGAAGCCCAGTTCGCGCTGGAGCCGGCGGAGCAGATTGAGCACCGCGCCCTGTACGGACACGTCCAGGGCCGAGGTGATCTCGTCCGCGATCAGCACGGCGGGCCTGGCTGCCAGGGCCCTTGCCAGGGCCACCCGCTGGCGCTGGCCGCCCGAGAGCGCGTCCGGGGTGAGCACAGCCCGTGCGGGGTCGATGCCGACGAGCTCCAGGTAGCGGGCCACCTCCGCGTCGCATGCGGCGCGGCGTTCACGTGCTGGTGCCTTGCGGGCGGGTGTTTCGCGTGAGACTGCTTCGCGGGGCAGTGCTTCGGCGACCGTTGCGCCGATGGTCATGCGCGGGTCGAGCGAGGCGTACGGATTCTGGAACACCAGCTGTACCGGGCTGCGCCCGCGCCGGCGCCCGGCATCGCTCCTCCCGGCGACCAACACGCGCCCGGACTGCATCGGGGCCAGCCCGACAACGGCCTTCCCGAGAGTCGATTTACCCGACCCCGATCCGCCCACCAGTCCGGTGACCGTGCCCTCAGGCACCAGCAGGTCGACGTTCTCCACCGCGGTGAAGCGGCCGTAGCGCACGGTGATCCCGCGCAGTTCGAGTGAGCTCATGACGTTGCCTCCGCTCCGTGTGAGGTGGCCCGGTCGGGGGCGCCTGCCGATACCGCGTCCACCGGGTACCAGCAGGCGACGTGTCGGCCCGGCCCGAAGCCGGCCAGCTCGGGGGCGTCGTCGTGGCAGCGTTCCCGGGCGCGTTCGCAGCGCGGCGCGAAGGGGCATCCCGCGCCGGTCTCCCCCGGTTCCGGCGGTCGGCCGGGGATCGTCGCCAGCTCGGTGCCGGGATCCGTGGCCATCGTCGGAACCGCCCCCACCAGTGCCCGGGTGTACGGATGGGCCGCGCCGCCGACCAGCTGGGCAACCGGGAGGTCCTCGACGATCAGGCCTCCGTACATCACCAGGACCCGTTCGCAGACCTGGGCGACGACGGCGAGGTCGTGCGAGATCAGGAGCAGCGCGGCACCGGAGTCCTCACGTACCTCGGCGAGCAGGTCGAGCACCTGTTGCTGGACGGCCACGTCGAGCGCCGTGGTCGGCTCATCGGCGATGATCAGTTTCGGCTCCCCCATCAGGCCCATCGCGATGACGGCCCGCTGTCGCATCCCGCCGGAGTACTCGTGCGGCCGCTGCCGGGCGCGCCGCTCCGGCGAGGGGATACGGACGGCGCCGAGCCGGTCGACGGCGCGTGCCGTGGCCTGTCCCCGGGTCTCGCCGAGGTGCACCTCGGCCACCTCGGCGAGCTGGCGCCCCACGCGCAGGGCCGGATTGAGCGAGGCCATCGGGTCCTGGAAGACCATGGCCAGTTCGGTGCCCAGGCGCGGGTCCGCCCGCAGATCGTGCCCGTCGAAGCGAAGGGTGCCGGCGAAGACCCGTCCGGGATGCGGGACGAGGTCCGCCAGGGCCAGCGCGGTCAGGCTCTTTCCGGAACCCGATTCGCCGACCAGGCCGACGGCCTCTCCCACGCCGATGCTCAACGAGATCCCGCGTACGGCCTGGCGCCCGCCCGGGAACGTCACCCGCAGATCCCGCGCCCGGACCAATGCCCCGCCGTCACCGTCAGGGGCTGCTTCGTCCTGCGGCTTCACCTGCTGCTGCGGCGTCGCCTCCCGGGCCTGCGGCGCACGTCGGCCGCCGGCCTGTGCGAGTACTTCACCGACCAGCCCGAACATCAGCCCCGTGAGGACCACGGCCGCGCCGGGCGCGAGTGCCGCGGCCGGGTTCACATAGATCCGGTTCAACTGCTCATTGAGCAGCCGCCCCCAGTCGTACTCCGGCGGCTGTACGCCCAGTCCGAGGAACGAGAGGCCGGAGAAGGCGACCAGGATGCCCCCTGCCGCCTGGGTGGCGAACAACACCGACGGCTCGGCGATGTTGGGGAGCAGATGACGTACCACCAGCTTGAATCGGCCCACGCCGAGGATCCGTGCCGCAGCGACATAGTCCGAGCCCGCGATCGACGCGGTCAGGTTCTGCACCAGCCGTGCCATGGGCGGGACCATGGCCAGCCCCACGGCGAACACCGCGCCGGTGCTGCCCACCCCGAAGATCGTGGCGAGGAAGAGCAGGAACAGCAGCCCGGGAAAGGCGACCAGTACGCCCACGGTGGCGGTGATCAGCCGACCGAGGCGTCGGCCCACGACCGCCGGTGCCACACCGAGCAGCAGCCCGCCGCCGACCCCGATCGCGGCTGCCAGCAGAGTGAGTCGCAGGGTCAGCCGGGTCGCCACCACCACACGGGCGGCGATGTCGCGGCCGAGCTGGTCGGTGCCCAGGAGATGGGCGGCACTGCTGCCCTGGTTGATCGCGTCCGTGTCGATCCGCGCGGCCTGATCGCCGAGCAGGACGGGCCCGAACACGGCGACCAGCGCCACCAGCAGGCAGGCGGTGAGAGCGGTGATTCCGACCGGCGTCCTGAGTGTGCGCCCCAGCCGGTGCCGTAGCGAGCTGTCTTGGTCCTGATGAGACATCGTCAACTCCCGCGGACGGTGGACTGGGGGTCGGCGACGGCCACGGCCACGTCGACGGCGAAGGTGATCAGCAGTGCGGCAGCCCCGTAGACCAGCACGACGCCCTGGACCAGCGGATAGTCCTTCTCGGTGATCGCCTGGACGATCGTCGTGCCGAGGCCGGGCCAGGCGAAGACGTTCTCGACCAGTACGGTGCCGGCGAGCAGCGAACTGAACAGCAGGCCGCCCAGGGTGAGCGAGGAGGTCAGCAGATTGGGCAGCGCGTGCCGCAGATAGCGCAGCCGGGCCGGAAGTCGCTTCGCCCGCGCCGTACGCATGTAGTCCTCGCCGAGCACCCGCAGGGTCTCCACCCTGACGATGCGCGACAGCGTGGCCGCCGGGACGACGCTCAGGGCCAGCACCGGCAGTACGTACGATTCCATGCCGCCCCGCGACGCCACCGGGAAGACCGGCCAGGCCACGGCGAACGCCGCGATCAGCCCGACCGCCAGCAGGAATTCGGGCACCGCGCCCAGGAAGCCGGTGACACCAGTGAAGGCGAGCTCGCCGCGCCGTCTGCGGCCGTCCTTGGTCAGCACGGCCGCCGTCATCCCGACCGGGATGGCAAGCAGCAGGATCAGTACGAACGCGGGGACGGCGATCTGCAGGGTCGCCGGGAGCCGGCTGGAGATGATCTCGGAGACGGGCATCTGTGCGCCGATCGAGTCACCGAGCCGGCCCTGGAAGAGATGGACCACGAAGTCGCCGTACTGCTTCAGCAGCGGCTGGTCCAGGCCGAGCGAGTGTCTGCGGGCGGCGATCAGCGCCGGGTCGGCGGCGGTGCCGAGGGCCGTCCGCACCGGGTCGCCGGGGATCAGATGGATCATCGCGAAGGCTGCCGTGACCAGCGCGGCCAGCGACACCATCAGCCGCCAGGTGCGGCGCAGGGCGAATCCGACCCAGGGGCTGCGAACCGTCGTACCCAGGGAGTTCAGGGTGATCGTCGCCATCAGCCGGCGCTCCGCCGCAGAGTGCTGGGAATGATGCCGGCGCCATCCACCTTGAAGGTGATGCCCTTTCCGTAGTACCGGAGCGGCCTGCTGACGATGGGCACGATGTCGACGTCCTTGACCAGGGCGGCATCGGCCGCTTCCCACAGGGCACATCCCGGGGCGCCGATCCTGGCCGAGGCCTGCGCGGCGAGGCGGTGGTAGTCGGGGTTGGTGATGGAGCCGAAGTTGTTGCCCTTGGGCGGTGGCGGCCCGTCGTAGAACTGGGTCAGCTGGTCCGGGAGCGTGACTCCGATGGGTGCCCAGGCGACGTCCCAGTCGCCGCCGCTGAGGGTACTGAGGATGCTGGAGGAACCCGTGGGCTTCGCCGATGCCTTCACGCCGAATGACGTCCACTGCTGGACGGCCAGTTCGACTGCCGAGGCGACCTGTGCGCCCTGATTGGTCGGATAACTGAGCCCGACGGTGAGGGGCTTGCCGCCCTTGGTCCAGGTGCCGCCGGTCTTCGCCCAGCCGGCGGCGGTGAGCGCGGCGGCGGCCTGCGCGGGGTCATGGCCGGGGAGGTTCCCGGTCACCGTGTCGCCGGTACAGGGGGTGGGGGTGGTCTCGCCGATCGCGGTGGCGGGTTTGCCCTTGCCGCCGGTGGCCACGTTTCCGAGCTGCTTCAGATCCAGTACGGAGACCAAGGCCTTGCGCACCGCCGGGTCGGCGCCCGGACGGCCGACGGCCTGGTTGAACAGGAACTGCCCGAACAGCGCCTCGATGCTCTCGTTCTTCACCCCGGCCGCGTCCAGCCGTTCCTGGTCGGCACCGCTGATCAACGCCCCGCTGATCTGTCCGGCCATCAGGAGATTGGCTGCGGTCGACTCGTTGGCGACCACCTTGAACACCAGCTTGCCGGGGAGGCCCGCGCCGGTGGATCCGCGGGGCCCCCAGGCGTATCCGTCCCGCTTGACATACGTGTAGTGGTCGCCCGGAACCGCTTCGGTCAGCCGGTACGGTCCGCTCGCGCCGGTGGCCTTGGCCAGCGCGTTGGGCGCCGCCAGGCTCTTCTTGCAGAGCAACGGCAGCAGCCGGGCCATCTGCACGATGAATGGCGCGGGTTTCGTCGTGGTCACGGTGACGGTCCGGTTCGCCCTGTCGGCCTTCGCGACAGCGGTGACGGGGACGGACAGCCCGAGCAGCGGAGACTGGTTCTTCGGATCGGCGATGTGGTTGTACTCGGCGGCCACATCGTCCGCCGTGAGCGGCGAGCCGTCCTCGCAGGTCACTCCGGAGCGGATGGTGAACTGCGCGGTGGTGGGCGTGGCGGACCATTTCTCGGCCACCCCTGGAATCAGCGAACCGTCGGCTGCGAAATGCACGAGCGTGTCGTACGCGAAGGAGTTCATCGAAATTGCCGTGCTGGCCAGCGCCGTGGTGGGGCTGAGTGTGCCCGGGTCGGCGGCGACGGCGAGCACCACCGTCGACCCGTCACCGCCGTCGGCGGACGAGCCGCCATCGCAGGCGGCCGCGGTGGCGACCAGGCCGAGCACCGTGGCCACCGCGGCCGCCGACCGGGTCCTGCGCGTGGTTCTGCTACTCGTCTCCGTGCCTGCGGTGCTGGCCATGGTCACCTCCGAGGGAGCGGCACGCCGCCGCCGAGTGAGGGAACATTAGGCAGCCGCACACCGGCCCCGAGTGGTCGCGAAGCACGAAAAACTGCCGTGCCGACGGTGCGCCACGACGAAGACGAACGCGAGAGTGCGAGGGCGTGAACAGTCCGGTCGCGCGGGGAGAAATCCGGTCGCGCGGGAATCGGGTCCCTGGCAGCCTGTGGCGCGTGGCCCCCCAGCACCAGATACGAGCCCACTACGACGCACAAACGATCGTGGTCTACCAGGCGTACTCACCGGCAGTCGCTGATCCGTCCCTACGGGCGAAAGGGTTCGTGCCACCGTTCTCGTTCAACCGGATGACCTGGATCAAACCGTCGTTCCTGTGGCTCATGCACCGTAGTAACTGGGCACAGAAGTCGGGACAGGAACGCATCCTCGCGGTACGGATCACCCGTGCCGGATGGGAGGAGGCCCTCTCCCGGGCCGTGCTGACGACGGCCGACCCGGCGGCCGTCGCCCGGGCCCCCGTACACGTCCAGTGGGATCCCGAACGCTCGCTGCGGGGAGCCGCGCTCAATCACTACAGCATCCAGGTCGGGGTCGGACGCGGGCTGATCCACACGTTCGCGGAGGACTGGGTCGTCGACCTGACCGACGTCACTCCACAGGCCCGCAAGATCGCGGCACTCAAGCAGAGCGGCCGGGCAGCGCAGGCCCAGCGGCTGCTTCCGCCCGAGCGGATCTACCCTGTGTCACCGGCCATCGCGAGGAATGTCCTCATCGACGCGTGAGCGCCGCCCCGTACCGGCCTCGGCTCATGCGCCCGGCCGCTGAGCTGCTCAGTCGGCATAGCTCTGGAACCAGTGGGTGTCGAAGCCTTTGCTCCCATGCCCGCGCCTGCGAGTTGCGGATGCCGAACACACATCGTCCGCCGTCGGACAGGGCGAGCCGAATCGCTGCGAGCGACGAACGCAGTCCATCGTCGGTGACGAAAACCTGGAACACGTTGCTCACCATGACAGCAAGCCCGAACTCTCCTTCTCACACGGCTTCTTCGGCTCTTCCCAGAACCCACTCGATGTCGCCCCGCCTGCTCGCCCGGTCCAGTGCGGCGCCATCGGGGTCCAGCCCGTCCGTTCCATCGAACGCAAGGGCAGCCGCAGTGTCTTCCGGAGGCGGCGCGGAAACAGTGGGCGCAGGCAGCGCTGCGGGCCCGGGATCGCCAAATGCGCCACAGCGGGTTCCTGTTGACCGACGGTCCGTGACTGCGCTCCCCGCAGATGCACCTCCGGCAGGAGGTGCATCCCCATCCGGATCGTCGCCGGTGATCAACACCTCAGGCAAGCGCGGTTGGCATATGTGAGGATCTGGCCATGAGTACATCTTCGCAGTCACCGGCCGACAGGCTTCAGACGGACCGGCCGCATTCGGCACGTGTGTGGAACTACCTCCTGGGCGGCAAGGACAACTACTCCGTCGACCACCAAATGGGCGACATGATCCTCAAGGCTTTCCCGGACTTCGCCGCCATCGCCCGCCTCCAGCGTGCCTTCCTCGCCCGCGCTGTGAGCTTCCTGACCGCAGAGGCGGGCATCCGTCAATTCCTCGACATAGGCACGGGCCTGCCGACGGCCGACAACACGCACGAGGTGGCCCAGCGGGTGGCCCCGGATTCCCGGATTGTGTACGTCGACAACGACCCGCTCGTCCTGACCCATGCCCGCGCCCTGCTCACCAGCACTCCCGAAGGCGCGTGCGCATACATCGACGCCGACGTCAGGGACGCCGACGCGATTCTCGCCGAGGCCGCCGAGACGCTGGACTTCAGCCGGCCTGTCGGGCTGACCATGCTGGGGATCATGGGGCAGCTCCCCGATGAGGACGACCCGTGGGCGCTGGTCGACCGGCTGCTGGCCGCGCTCCCCTCAGGAAGCTATCTGGCCCTCAGCGACGGCACGAACACGAGTGACTCGCTGAACCAGGCCGTCGCCTCCTACAACGCGAACTCGGCAAGCTCTTACCATCTGCGCAGCCCTGAGCGGATCGCCGACTTCTTCCACGGCCTGGACGTGGTGGAGCCGGGCGTCGTGCGGACGGCGGCCTGGCGCCCCGATCCCGGCCAGAGCCCGGCAGACGCCCTGCAGGGTCATGCGGTGAGCGGCGTCGGACTCAAGGTCTGAGACACCGGGGTCCTCCAGCGCCGAGGCCGCACGGTCCGCGACCTCGGCTCCGGAGGACCAGGGGTAGAACACGGATTGGAATGCGCCGACGCCGTCCGACGGCAGAACACGCCCCCGCTCGCGTCGAGTTCTACCGGCGCTCGAGCGAGCCTCGCACGAAGGCCGCCTGGCCCGCGTGCTGCAGGTCGTCCGCGATGACGCTGATCAGACGGACCCCGAGGGTGACCGGCGGCGACCATGCCTCGTCGACGATGCGGTTCAGAGCCCGGCCGTCGAGCCCACTGACGAAGCCGAGAGTCTGTTCATGGACGTCGTCGTAGTAGCCGAGCAGCAGTTCGGGCGAGCCCACCTGCACAGCCGCGACGTCCGCGGTGCTGTGTCCGTACCCGGTGGCATCCTTCGCGAAGGGCAGATCGAAGCGGGAGGCCCAGTCCCGGGTGAACCAGACCTGCTCGATACCTGCCGCATCCGAGATGTGGTCGTCCTGGATCCGGGTGAGGTGCCACACGAGCCACGCGATCGTGTTCGCTCCGTCGTCGAGGCGAGCGTGGAGGTCGGCGCGTGAAAGGCCCTCGACCACCGAGTGCACCGTCTCCTGGACGCGAGTGAACGCGTCCGTCAAAAGGTCAGCACTGTTCATGCCATCACCATCTCCGTTCTCGCGCTCCTCCCCTGCCACCGACACGCGCCGCACCCGACTCGGCCGCCGGTCACCACCCCTGACGCACAGGGGCAATTCAGCATTCCGCGTAGGGTGGAGACATGAATTGACGCATGTCCGGAATCCGGGTACCCCCGTGGCCTCCTTCGCACCTGGACGAACCCGATTCCGACGAGGGAGAAGAACCGACATGACCACGTCGAACCCCATCGACGTCCCCGACGCGTTCGCCGCGTCGTACGGCCGGAACGGCGGCGCGTCCGGCCGTGCCTGGATCGCCGCGCTGCCGGGACTGGCCGCGGAGTTCCTGGACCGTTGGGCACTGCGGCCGGACGGCCCCGCGGCACATGGCATGGCCCAGGTCGCCATCGCCACTGCCCTTCTGAACCGATAGGCGCAGGAGTGCTGCCCGGAAAGCCGGATGCCGGTTCAGACCGGCGGGGCCGCGGGCGCTGCGGCCGGAGCCGTTCTGAGGTGGTCGGCGCCCGAGTGCACCGCCCACACGAAGACACCGAGGGACACGGCCGCGACCGCCACGGAGTCGTACGGTGCCGGCAGGCGGCCGGAACCGCCGAAGGTACCGAGCCATGACAGCAGCGTCAGCGCGGCCAGATGAAAGACCAGCCAGGCGCCGTGGAGCAACTCGGCGCGCGGCGAGGGCCCCTCGGTACCACGCTGCTGCAGCAGGAACAGCGGGACGCCGAGCAGGACGAGCGGCAGTGCGAGCCGCAGGTTGTGCCACCCCGACCAGAAGACGAACTCGCCGGCCACGATGAAACTGACCGGCGCGATCCAACGCACCCCCGGCACCTCGCCCTCAGTCCGTGGCACTTCGCTCTCCCGCTCATGTGCCCGGAACGCCGCGACGGCGACCGCCGATGCCGCGTAGATGAGCAGATACATGTCGCCCATCACGCTCACGATGTCCTGCCAGCCGCCGAACGGCAGCATGAAGACGATGATGACGGCAAGGTTGAGCGCCAGCGCCCGGTGTGCCATGCCGGACCGGGGATCGATCCGCATGAAGAAGCGGGGCAGCAGGCCGTTCTTGGCGAGCGCGTACGTGTGCCGGGCATCGATCGCCACCCCCACGTAGGCCGAACCGCCGGGAGAGATCACAGCGTCGGCGTAGAGCAGGGTGGCCAGCCAGTGCAGATTGAGCACCAGGGCGAGCTGCCCGAACGGCGACTCGAAGTCGACTCCCTGCCAGCCGTTGCCCAGCAGGGACTCGGGCACCGTGAAAAGGAAGGCCAGTTGGAGCCCCAGGTAGACCAGAACGGCAAGACCGATGCCGGTGAGCACCGCGGCCGGCACGTTACGGCGTGGATTGCGGGCCTCTCCCGAGAAGTCGAGCGGGGCCTGGAAGCCGTTGACGGAGTAGACGATGCCGCCACCGGCGAGAGCGGTCAGGCATGCCGCGTAGCCGTACGGTGCGAAGCCGCCGTGGTCGGTGAGGCGTCCGGAATGGGTGCCCGAGAGGAACAGCGCAGTGACCGTGACGACGGGGACGACGACCTTGAACACCGACACCAGGTTGTTCAGCCGGGCGAACATCCGCACGGCGAACCAGTTGAGCGCGGTCAGCACGACGCTCAGCGCGACAGCCACACCGAGGCCCGTGGCGCTGAGGCTGCCGCCGTCGTACAAGCCCGGCAGATAGTGCGCGGCGTACTGCATGATGGCGCTGATCTCCGCCGCCGTACCGCCGACCGAGAGCAGGACGGACCAGCCGATCACCGTACCGACCAGCCGCCCGCTCGCGTACAGCGGCCAGCGCACGGTGCCTCCGCCCTCCGGACGGGTGGCCCCGAGTTCCACCATGACCAGAGCGACCAAGCCGCAGAGCGCACCGGCCGCGATCCAGGAGAGCAGGGCGGCCGGCCCGGCGGTCCGGGCGGCGTACATGGCCGCGAACAGCCACCCGGATCCCAGGATGTTGGAGAACCCGATCGCGGTCAGGCCCCAGAATCCGAGATCCTTGCGGAGCCGGCGCTCCTCGACCAGCACCGCAGGGGCGGCGAGCGACTCCGTCGGCTCGTTCTGCGGCACGTGGCACGTCTCCTCGGACGGTCGGGGACATACGAGAGCCCAGCGTGCCACGCGTGACGGCAGGAACCGCCGAAGGATTGCCGCTCGAGACGTCGATACGGGTGAAAGCTCTGTCAGCGGTCGGACAGGGTGCCGCGCACGCGCCTGCCGGTAGTCAGGGCCGTCAGGTGGTCAGCTCCGCGATACGCGCCAGCCGGCGCAAGGAGTCCATCAGAGCCGCACGGTCGTAGGTACTGGTGGTGACCAGCACCTCGTCCGCCCGGGTCTCCTTGATGGCCGTTTCGAGCGCCGTGACCACTTGGTCCTCCGTGCCCTGGACGTGTCCGCGCAGTCCGCTCTCGTAGAAGCCGCGCTCCTTCTCCGTCATGGTCAGTGCCTCGACCCGCTCGGCGGGGGCGAGCGGCGGGAACACGCCATGGGTCCGGGAGTACGCCATTGACCACGCCTCCGGTATCAGGAGGCGCCGGGCCTCGTCCGCGCTTCCGGCGAGCGCGATCGTGCCCGACACGACGACTAGCGCTCGACGGCCCGTAGCAGCTTCTCCCGGCCGCGGAGATCTCCGACGACCAGCGGCAGCCCTGCCGCCGCAGCGATACCGGCGCCCTCGCCGGTGGCCAGTACGAACGGGGGTACGCGCAGGCCCTCGGCGGGTCGGGCATGAACCTGCGGGTGGGCTCGCTGCGTGCCGTCCAGCCAGCCGAGCAGCTCGGTGAGCTGCCGCGCGAAGTCCTGCGCGTGCGACTTGTCCCGGCCGAGTGCGCTGCGGATGCCGTCGGTGAAGCCCACCGAACGGCCGAGCCCCATATCGATCCGGCCGGGGAACAGTGACTCCAGCACCCCGAACTGTTCGGCCACCACGAGCGGTTGATGATTGGGGAGCATCACGCCGCCCGTACCGACCCGAATGGTGGCTGTCGCCGCTGCGATGGCCGCGGCCAGCACGGTCGGCGCCGAACCGGCGACGCCCGGCACGCTGTGATGCTCGGACACCCAGAACCGGTGATAGCCCAGCGCCTCGGCCTCCTGGGCGAGGCGCACGGTGTCGCGCAGCGCCGCGGGGCCGTCGTACCCCTCACGGGTACGGGAACGGTCGAGCACGGAAAACCGGGTGGATGCGATCACGGAGCTCACACCCTTGTTCAACGTCCGGACCGCGCCAGGATTCCCCCGGCCTGCCACGGAGTCGACGTGCGCAGCCCCTGAGCAGTGGCGCTCAGGGGCTGCGCGACGGCTGTGCGTCCACGGCGTCGGGGTGGAGCGGCCGTGTCACTCGGCCGCACCCGGCGGCGACTACTCCATGGGGTAGATGTCCCCGCTCGCCATGCCGCTGATCTGATCGCTCTCCGCTTCGATCCTGCGGGCCTTGTCCTTCAGGCGTTGGCGTTCCTTGGGGTCGGTGGTGCGCTCGGCTGCGTCCTTGAGATCCTTCGCCTTGGCGCGCATCTGCCTCACGCGACCGCGATATTCTTCTGATTCGCTCATGATCACTCCTTGGATCTGCGGGGCGGAGCGGGCCCACCACGGATCAGGCTTTGCCGGGGGCAGCGCACTCCAGGCAGTTACCCACTGTTACGCCCAACGCGGCAGAGGGTCATCCGCCGGCCCGGCGTCCCGGGCGGCGACACCGCTCGGACGCGGTTTCCCACCTCCAGAGTAGGCAGGATGCGGCTGACGTGGGCCTCCACCGTGCTCTCGCTCCTCCATAGCCGCCCACCCGGGCCCGGCCGACCCGTCAGCCTCCGGACCGGCGCCAGGGACACCGGGATGCGCCGGTGCCTGCCCAATGGGCATCTGCGCTCAGGAGGCCGAGTCCGATCCCCAGCATCCAGGAGTCCTTGGCCAGCGGGATGCCGTTCTGGGTGGGCCGCAGGCTGCCGGGCTCCCGCATCCCGGGGACCCGCAGATACAGGCCCAACAGGCCGCTGGAGAATCCTGTCAGCACCAGTCCGGCCAGTCGGGTCGGCACGAAGGGGCAGAGCAGGGTTCCGCCGACGGTCATCTCCGACAGAGCGAGCAGCCGGGTGAATCGCCTGGCCTCAATCTTCTTGAGGAACGGGTAGGCAGTACAGGCCATGCCGTGCACGCCCTGGGCCATCTCTTCGTCTGCTTTCAGCTTGCCCAGGCCCGAGTTCAGGATGAAAGCACCGGTGGCAAGGCGAGGGGGCACATCGCGTAGTTCGAGTGTGGTCATCATGGGAGCCTCCGTCGATCTGGCACTCGGCCCCTCGTCGAGCTTAGCCAGAAGGTGCCGGGGGCGCTCCACATGGAGTCCCGACCGCGCTCTGTGCGTTACGGCGTCCGTGGGATCAGGCGGGAGGTGGGATCGGGCCGGGTACGGTCCCGATTCAACTGTGCGATCGGGCTCACAGCCGCTGCCGACGCGTTACCCGTCACCGTGACCTGCTGCCCCTGGCTCGTCGTCTGCGAGGAGGTACTCAAGCAGCTTCCGGACGACGGATCGGTGACGATGGGAAGGATGCCCGAATAGTCGACGCCGGCCTCGGCGCCGACCGGCTTGCCGTACGTCACGGTAACGCGCCGGCCGCACCCGGCCGCGAGGTGGGGCTCGTTGAATCCTCTCAACTGATCCGCCTGGTAGGCGGCTTGCTGTGGAGGTGGCCGAGTCCGTGGTAGCGGCCCCAGCCTCGGGTGCGGAGCCCGGCCACGGTGCACAGCCGGTCCATGTACGTACGCGGGAAGGAAATCCGTGCGCAAGGGCTTGAGCGGGCGCGCGCTCGGCGCCGACGTGATCGAGACGGTCACACTCCCATCCGACGTCCCGGCCGCATCGCGCTCCGCGGCCGGGGCTGCCCTGCCATTCCTCCCGGTACGGGCAATGTCGGCTTCTGTTGATCACGAAGCAACCTCGGACAGGCCACTGCCGTCTTGATCCACAGCAAGGCGGTTCGCCGCAAGCGACAAGCCACGTCCGACCCCCCACGAGTGCCCGGGTCCGATCACCAGACAGCTATGCACTTCATGTATACATACAATGCATAGTTGCCCTGCTGCCGACCCGGCCGCGCGCGATAGGCTCCCATGCACAGCAAGGCACTGGCGCCCGAGTACCAAGGCGCCCTCACCAAGATGTCGGTGAACTCCTCACTCACGGATGTACTGGCAGAAGGAGTACGTCACTTGAGGGAGGCCGAGCACAGCGGATCGCAACAGGAAGTTGCGCGATGCGGGCTCGCGGTGGCCGAGGCACATCGCAGGCTCGGCAATGTGAAGGAAGCCGATCAGGCGTGGAAGGCGAGTTACCGGGCTGCCCGCTCGGCCGGTGACCTGGGGGCGATGGCCTGGGCGCTGTGGAGCGGTGGGACGCTCGCCCGGCAGCGCGGGGAACTCAGGCTCGCTTTCAGGCTGTTGGGGCTCGCGGCCGACATGGGGAAACGCGGTGGGGACATCGTCGCCCGCGGCTACTCCCTCGCCGGCCTTGCGGAGACCGGGCGAATACAGGGCGACTACCAGACCGTCGCGGTCCTGCACGAACAGCTGCTCGCGGAGGCGCGCGCCCGTGGCGAGGCGCGCCACACCGTGTGGGCGCTGGAGGGCATCGCACAGATCCACCGCAACACCGGATCGCTCGACAGTGCCCTGGCCATGTTCGAGGAAGCGGCACAGTTGGCCGGGAATGCGGACGACCGGCGTGGCCGCGCGTGGGCCCTGCGCGGCATGGCCGACATCATTTCCCTGCGGGACGACGATCCGGAGCGTGCCCTTGCCCTGCTCACGGAGGCCGAACTCACCTGCCGTGAGATGAACTTGTCCAGTGCTCTCGCGTACAACCACAAGATGCGCGCCAACGTGTTCTTCCGCGCCCGCCGTTACGAGGAGGCGCGTCAGGTCTACGAGGAAGCGCTCGCCGAGTTCCGCGCCATGGCCGAACCCCGCGGTGAAGCCCTGGCCCGGCTCGGTCTCGTCAAGTCGCTCGCCCGGCTCGGCCGCGACCGGAACGAGACCGCCGCCGATCTGGACGAGTTGCGCCGCACCCTGAGCCGGATCGGCCTGCTCAACGCCCGGGAGATGGTGGACAAGGCGTACGCCGAACTCGGTGTGACACCGGTCGGTGGAGAGACGGATGAGGAAAGCGGACGACGATGACACCACCGCCCGTAACCCACCGGGCCACGGCACCGCAGATTCTCGCCCGCTGCCGCGACCTCGTACGCCCGGCGCTGGCACAGGCCGTGCAGCGTCTGCACCCGTGGCACGCGGAGATGGCCGCCTTCTCCCTCGGGTGGGACACGGCGGACGGCAGCCCGGTCACGGGCTCACAGGGCAAAGGGGTACGCCAGGCCCTCACGCTGCTGAGCGCCGAGGCCGCCGGCGCCCCTGCGGACGACGCTGTCGTCGGCGCGGTCGCCGTCGAGCTGGTCCATGTCTTCTCCCTCCTGCACGACGACATCATGGACGGCGACGAGACGCGCAGACAGCGCGCCACCGTCTGGAAGGTGTACGGGACCGGCCCCGCGATCCTCGCCGGGGACGCGCTCTTCGCCCTGGCTGTACAGACTCTGGCCGACGCTCCGGGCGTGCACAGTGCGGCAGCGGTTCGGCATCTCGCCGGAACACTGGCCGACCTGGTGCGCGGTCAGGCCGAGGACCTGCTCTTCGAGTCCCGGCCCTGGACCGGACCCGAAGCGGTGCAGCCGCACGAGTACCGGTGGATGGCCGAGCACAAGACCGGCGCGCTGCTCGGCTGTGCGGCAGGCCTGGGCGGGGTGCTGGCCGGAGCCCCTGTCACGACCGTCGACGCCCTCACCGGGGCCGGTCGGCACCTCGGGGTGGCATTCCAGGCCGTGGACGATCTTCTGGGGATCTGGGGAGATCCGCAGGTCACGGGCAAACCCGTCCACAGTGATCTGCGCCGGCTGAAGAAGACGTACCCCGTCCTCGCGGCCCTGGCCACGGACCACCCCGCTGCCCGGCGCCTCGCCACGCTTCTCGGCACCGGCGACCCGCTCGACCGCACCACCGCCCGGCGGGCGGCCGACCTCGTCGAGGAAGCCGGTGGGCGCTCCGCGACACTGGCCGAAGCCCGCCAGCAGCTGGAGAGCGCCCGCCGCGGCCTGGACGGCGTTCCGCTGGCCCCGGCCGCGCTCGGTGAAATCCTCGCGCTTCTCCCGTTCTTCATCGACCGCACCATGTGATGAACCGACGCGGGCCCCGGCCGGGGCACCACTCCCCCGGCCCTCCCCGTCAGTGCCGGGGCCGGAACCCCGTCACCCGGGTCCGGCCACCGGCACATCCTGAATGCGGCGGCAAGCTGTCGCGTCCCCCGCGCGCACCGGGAGTGCTCTACTCCTCGATGGCCCCACCGGTCCGCCGGAGATGCTGCCGGAAGGTGTACGACGGATCGGCTGTGCGCTGTGCCAGATAGTCGTCGAAGGACGTCTGCTTGCGCAGTGTCTCGCCCGCCCTGATTCTGCGGGCCTGTTCACGCTCGTAGTGGGTCGTCCAGCCGTGGCGCATGTCCCAGGTGCCACCGTCGGCGGAGGCTCCCCGTAGACCGTGGACGGTGTCGGCGCCGGCGAGCTCGACGAGCCGCGGGGTGCCGAGCGAGGCGAATCCGAAGGTGCGGGCCGGATGCCACTCAGTGGACTGACGAAGGCGCCGGGCGAGCTGAGCCACTCCGAGCGGCGCGCCTGCCAGCACCCACGCGTCCGGGGCCTGGGCGGTCAGCCGCCGGGCGGGACGCAGCCACGAGGCGGCGTCCTCGGGCCAGTCGACGACAGCAAGCACATCCCTGTGCAGGGCCTGCCATGCGCGAATGAATGCCTGGGCGGCGGTACGGCACTCGGCGTCGCGCCCGTGCCCGACGGCAACGGACCGGATACGCGAGCGGGGCGCGGTCAGCAGGCCGATCAATGCGGCCAGCTCCGCTTCCGTGTGGGCATTCGGTGCCGGACTGTCGGCGACAATGTTTCGGAGCTTGGGTGACCTGCTCCGCGCGGCATCTCGGATCAGGCTCATGAGGTGTCCCCAGGGCTCTGCTCCTGCCTCGGCGGATTCCAATGCCCTTTCCAATTCTCTTTCCGGTTCTCTTTCCAGCGGGCGTACGCCTCCGGCAGGCACACCGCACACGGTCGGTATCCGGCCTCGACGGCAGTGGTCTCGTCGGCGAAGAACACGCGCTGGGACACGTAGTGGCCGCGGGCTATCGCCCTCAGCGCGGAGGGACAGTCCAGCCGCCCGTACAACCGGCCCCGCCGGTGTCCGCCGAGTGTGCCCGGCGTGGTGCTGCGGTAGGGCTCGCCGTCGGGGCCGAGCAGTGTGCGGATGCGCTGTCCGGCTTCTTGGCGGGCGTCGGTGCGGTCGTTCATTTGGCGTCGTGGAAGACGAGGCCGAGGGTGCGGCGCCGGCCTGTGCGGACGGTGCTGACACCGTGCCGCATGGGCGCGGTCGACCAGCCGCGCTTGGAAGCGACCGGCCGGTCGCGGGTGGTGAAGACCAGCCCGTGTCCCTGGAGAAGGACGGTGGCCGATCCCCGGGACTGGGCGCGGAGGCGCTGCTCGGTCATGAGGAAATCGCCACCGGTGTAGTCGGTGCCCGGCGCGTCGAGTCCGATGACGACCTGAAGCGGGAAAAGCATGTCGCCGAAGACGTCGCGGTGCAGGGCGTTCCAGTCTCCGGCGCCGTAACGCAGAAGGATCTGGGCCGACTTGGACTGCCCGGCCTCGTGACACATACCGAGCCATTCCTCCAACTTGTCCGGCCAGGGGGCTGACTTACCCAATTTTTCGGCCCAGGTACGGGAGATCGGCAGCAAATGCGGGTAGAACGCCTCGCGCAACTCCCGTACCACCTCGGGCAGATCGTGGGTGAAGTAGCGGTACTGGCCGGAGCCGAATCGGTGACGAGCCATGTCGATGGTGGAGCGGAAGCGTTCGTTCTCGTCGTACAGCCCGGCGAGCTCGCGACACTGGTCGGAGGTGAGAAGCGGCCCGGTCAGTGCGCTGCCGTATTCGTCGACCTCGTCGGTGAGCGCGGCCCAATCGGTGGCGTCGACCAGGTCACTCACGGTTCCGGCCGGACGTGTTGTGTCGATCACGGGTCTGGTTCCTCAGTATGCGGTTGGCAACGGGCAGGGGCGTGGGGGCGTCGCCGCGGCCCTGGCGGAAGTGGCACGGGGCGCGACGACGCCGGTCAGGCGGCTGCCTGGGCGAGGCCCTCGGCGACGCCTTCGTGGCGCAGCAGTTGCTTCTTGCACTCCAGCCCTCCGGCGTAGCCGGTCAGGGAACCGTCCGCGCCGATCACACGGCGGCAGGGCCGGACGATCAGCAGCGGGTTCGCGCCGATGGCCGTGCCGACCGAGCGAACCGCGGATCGCGGTGCGCCGATCCGGTCGGCGATACGGCCGTAGGTAGTCGTACCGCCGTACGGGATGGCCTCGATCGCCTTCCAGACCCGATGCTGGAACTCGCTGCCGCGCTCGACGTGTTCGATGTCGAATCGGGTGCGCCCGCCGTCGAAGTACGAGCACAGCTGAGCGGTGATCTCGGCGAACGCGTCCGCGGCCTCGACCCAGCCGCCCTGGACGGACGCGCCGCCCTTCTGGTCCGGAACCGAGAGCGAGGCAAGGGCGGTGCCGCCGTTCGCTGTCGCAGACTCCTCGCCGACCAGCAGCAGTTCGCCCAGAGGGCTGTCCATGGTCGTGTAGAAAGTCATCAGATATTCCTTCCAAGGGGTTTCATTGATCCATGTACGAGAATGCGGCACTTGCGCGACTTCGTCCGGCGGTTTTCGGACGGGATATTTCGCCGGGCTACGTGGCCCCGTACGGCGTGCCGGAACCTGGGGATGGATTCAGCGGGCGTTGTGGAAGATGAGGCCCAAGGTGTTACGTCGCCCGGATTCAACGGTTCCGGTGCCGTGCCGTACGGGGTGCCTGCGGTAGCCGTTCTTGCCGCTCACCGGCCGATGGCGGACCGGGAAGATCATCCCTTGGCCCAGCTCCGGCTTGACGACAACGGCCTTCGACTGGAAGCGGGGGCGCTGTTCGACGAAGACGTTCTCCCCGCCCGTGAAGTCCTCGCCCGGCCGGTTCAGCATGATCGCAATCTGGAGCGGGAACACAATGTCGCCGTAGATGTCCTGATGCAGGCAGGCGTAGTCGCCCTCCCCGTAGGTGAGGATCAGCGGAGTCGGGCGGTTCTGGCCATTGGCCGCGCACTCCTCGGTAAGTTCCGCGAGCGTGTCCGGGAAGGTGCGTTCACCCAGCATTGGCGCCCATTGGTTGGCCATCCACGCCATCGGCGGGTAGAGGCTCTCGCGCAGCGCCTGCACCAGTGGTGGGAGTGGGTTCGCGTAGTACTTGTAGGTGCCGCGGCCGAAGTTGTAGCGCTGCATCACCACCGTGCTGCGGAACATTCCGTCGTCGTCGAACGTGCCGATGAGCTCGTCGCACAGCTCACGGCTGAGCAGGGGCGGCGTGAGCGCCACGCCACGATTGTTCAACTGCCTATACATTGCGGGCCAGTCCAGCTCACTCAACGCGGGGAGGTCCTTGTTGTACGGAACGTGCGGTGCGTCACCGATCCGGGGTGTTTCTCCGAACAGCGGCGGGGCGACGGCGGAGTGGTTCATGGTGTGTCCCTCGGTGGCGTGTTGTCGTCGCAGCGGTCAGGACCCGGCCGACACCTCTCGACCACTCGGGTGCGTGCGGCTTCACAGCCTGTGCATTGTCGCGGCATTGCGGTCGAAGCCTTCGACGATCAATGCTGACTGCCCCCGGGCAGCAAATCTGGCGCTATTCGGACATTGCGCTACGGGTCGTGTGCTGCGAGCAGCCCGAGGACGCCGTCCACCACGTCAGCGGACCGGGTGAACGATCGAAACCGCTCAGAACCCCAGCACCGACTTGTCGAGCACGCCGCCCACCGCACCGTAGAAGCCGCACTCGGTGAACCGGTGAGGAGCCGCTCTCACGGCAGTCGCACAGACCGATCAGGTGAGAGTCTCAGCCTCCTCTCAGCGGGCACCGTACAGGCTGGAAACAGTCCTCCCGGAGCACCGGGCGTCCTTCACCCCGAGCTGAGGAGGAGGTTTCCCCATGGCCTCCCACACCGTGGACCCGCCTGTCGTTCCGGCTGGAGACTTCACCGACCCGAACGCGACAAACACGGCCCGTCGGCTGCACCACTTCTTTGAAGGCGCCTGTGACCGCACACCGTGGGCCGTCGCCCTGGAATGCGAAGAGCAGCATCTGACGTACGCCGATCTCGACGCACGATCCAACCAGGTGGCCCACTACCTGCGCCGCGTGGGCGTCGGTACGGGTACTCGCGTGGCTGTCCTGCTCCCGCGGTCTGTGGGCATGTACGTGTCGCTCCTGGGCGTGTGCAAGGCCGGGGCGGCGTTCGTGCCGCTCGACCCCGCGTCCCCACCCGAACGCATCGCGTACATCCTGGGCGACGCAGGCGCCGGCGTCCTGCTGACCACGGGCGATCTGATGCCGCCCACCGGGCTTGCGGAGACGGAGGAGCCGGAAGCGTGCCGGGTGATCCGGACCGACACCTGGGCGAGTGAACTCGCTTGTCTTCCCACAACGCGGCCGCCTGCCGACACGTCCGCCGCGGGCCGGTACGAGAACGATCCCACCGCGTACATCATGTACACCTCGGGTTCCAGCGGCAGGCCCAAGGGGGTGGAGATCGCCCAATCAAGCATCTGCAACTTCCTTGGTGTCGTGACTCCCGTTTACGCCGTACGCCCCGATGACCGGGTATTCCAGGGCATGACCATCTCGTTCGACTTCTCCATCGAGGAGATCTGGCCGACCTGGACGGCAGGCGCCACGCTCGTCGCCGGGCCGAGCGGCCCCGCGCGGCTCGGCGACGAGCTCGCCGACTTTCTGGAGACGCATCGCGTTACGGTCCTGTACTGCGTGCCGACGCTGCTGGCGACGATCCCGGGCGAGCTGCCGCAGGTTCGCAGCGTCGTCGTGGGCGGCGAGGCCTGCCCGCAGAGGCTCGTCGAGCGGTGGAGCAGGCCGGGACGCCGCATCCTCAACACGTACGGACCGACAGAGGCCACCGTCACGGCGACCTGGCAGGAACTGCGTGCAAACCGGCCCGTCACCATCGGACGGCCTCTGCCGACGTACTCGGTGGCACTTCTCGACGAACAGCGGCGGCCCGTTCCCCACGGTTCGGCCGGCGAGATATGCCTGGGCGGTCCCGGCCTGGCCCGCGGTTACGTGGGCCGGCCGGACCTGACCGCCGACCGTTTCATCGAGCACCCGCTGGGTCCCCGGGGCGGCCGGCTCTACCGCACCGGTGACCTCGGCCGGATGACCGTCGACGGGGAGATCGAGTACCTGGGCCGGGCCGACGCCGAGGTAAAGATCCGGGGATACAGGGTGGCACTCGGTGAGATCGAGAACGTGCTGCTGGAGGACCCCGGCGTAGCTCAAGCGGTCACCGCGCTCGTCGCGGCGCCGGACACGGGCAGGACTCCGCAGACCCGGGACGACCTGGACCCGGCCGGGGACAGCGCGACCGGGAGCAGCGAGGTGCTCGCCGCCTACGTCGTCCGTGCCGCAGACCCTTCCGGCCCGGACGCAGCCTCCGAAAACGACCTCGCCGACCGTCTGCACGAGCACCTGCAACGCACTCTGCCCGCCTACATGGTGCCGTCTTTCCTCGACATCCTCGACCGCCTTCCCGCTATGCCCAGCGGCAAGGTTGACCGCCGGCTGCTGCCCGCTCCGACCGGCCGCCGACTCATGGGGATCGGCCGCGTGGTGCCCGCCCGTGGTGAGTTGGAGACGCGGGTGCGGGATACCTGGGCACAGGTGCTCGGCCTCGCTCCCGACGAATTGTCGGCCGAGGCGAACTTCTTCACCGACCTCGGCGGCCACTCGTTGCTCGCCGCCCAGGTCGTATCGCTGTTGCGCGGCCGCGACAACGGAACCGGCCCGACCCTGCGTGACCTGTACGAGCACCCGACCGTGCAAGGGTTCGCAGAGCGGATACGCGCCTCGGCGGCCACCATGGGCGCCAGCCCGCCCCGCCCATTCATCCGTCACAGCCGCGGCCGGATCGCGCTCGCCGGACTGGCCCAGGCGGGAGCCCTCTACGTTCTGCTCCTTCTGCTGACGCTGCCCGTGGCCATGTCATACGCCGCACGCCACGGCCGGCTCTCGGGCGGGGAGGTCCTGCAGCCGACGATCGCCGTCGTGGCCGGTTACCTGGCGGTGCGCTGGATCCTTCCTCTCGCTCTGGCGCGCCTGCTGGAGAACGGCATCGCACCTGGTCGCTACCGACTGTGGGGGCTGACCTATCTGCGCCTGTGGGCGCTGAACCTGCTGCTGGAGATCAGCCCGTTGCGGGTACTCAGCGGCTCTCCCATGATGGCTCCCTACCTTCGGCTGCTCGGTGCACGCGTCGGAGCCCGCACCACGATCGCTACCGGCCTGATCGGTCTGCCGGCTCTACTGAGGATCGGCAGCGACGCGGCGGTCGGCTATGGCGTTTCACTTCGCCCCTGGCAGGTCGCGGACGGATGGGTCACCGTCGCTCCGATCACGGTTGGCGAGCGGGCCTTCGTCGGTGCCAACGCGGTGCTTGAACCCGGTGCGTGCATGGGGCCGGGGTCCGCGCTCGGCGAGCAGTCCGTGATCGGCCAGGACGCGTCGATGGCTGCCGGAGCGCGCTGGACCGGATCACCGGCGCGCCGGGTCGAGGCCCTCGCCCCGGTCGTCGAGGCAATGCTGCGCACACGCGGCGTTGCAGATCAGTGGCGCCCGCGACATCTGTTTGCGGCGCTTCTCGGCCTGGTGTTCTTGGAACTGGCGCCTCTGCTGACCGTCCTGCCCTGCATCGCGTTGTTCTGGTTCGCATGGCTGCGCTGGGGTGCGGGCTCGGGGCTGGCTGCCACCGCACTGTCCGGCCCGGTCTTCGTGGGTACGGTGTGCTTGGTGGTGGCCGCCGGCAAGCGCGTGGTTCTTCCTGAGGTGCCGGTGGGCATCCACTCGGCGCGTTCCTCGCTCGGCGTGCGCAAATGGGTCGTGGACAAGCTGATGGAGTACAGCCTCACTTTCACCAACGCCCTCTACGCCACCCTCTACACCGTGCCGTGGCTGCGGCTGCTCGGCGCGCGCGTGGGCCAGGGTGCCGAGGTTTCCACCGTCGCGTACGTCGAGCCGGGCCTGCTGACCCTCAAAGAGAGAAGCTTCGTCGCGGACAACGCGAGCATCGGTGCCGCCGTCTTCGCGGCAGGCCAGGTGGCCATGGGACCCACCACGGTGGGCAGCCGGGCGTTCGTCGGTAATGCGGCGCTGGTGGCGGCCGGCACGGAGCTGGGTGCGAGCTCCCTGGTGGGCGTGGGTACGGTCCCGCCACCCGACGGTGTGCCCGACGGCACTACATGGCTCGGCTCCCCCGCGTTGCGGCTGCCGGTGCGCCAGAGCAGCGGTTCGTACCCGGAGGAGCTGACGTACCGACCGACCCGCAGGGCGGTGCTCGTTCGTCTGAGTATCGAGTTCTTCCGCGTCACCATGCCCGCCTCGGTTCTGGCGACCAGTGCCTACCTGTACCTGCTGGCACTGTCCGGCCTCGTCCGTGGCGCCGGGCCGCTGGTCCCGGTGCTGGTGTCGCCCTTCCTGGCCATCGGCTCGGCGTTCGCGGCCATCGCATACTGCATGGTGGCCAAGCTCGTCGTCATCGGAAGGTACCGGCCGCGTGTCGAGCCGCTGTGGAGTTTGTTCGTACGGCGTACGGAGTTCGTCACCGGCCTTTTCGAGGCGGCCGCGGTCCCGGCGGGGGTGGGTGTGCTGGTAGGGACTCCGTTCCTGCCGGTGGTACTCCGAATGTTCGGTGCCCACATCGGCCGACGTACCTGGATCGGCACCACCTTCCTCACCGAGTTCGACCTGGTGGAGGTGGGCGACGACGTCGCGGTCGACAGGAACGTCTCACTGCAGACACATTTGTTCGAAGATCGTGTCATGAAGATGTCGACGGTGACTGTTCGGTCCGGTGCGGATATCGGCACCCGGGCCATAGTGCTGTACGACGCGGTGGTGGGAGAGCGTGTCGGGCTTGGGGCGTTGTCCCTGGTCATGAAGGGGGAACACCTGCCGCTGGGGACGAGCTGGCGAGGGCTCCCCGCCGAAGGAGTCGCGAGCCGTCCCCGACCGGTTCGGGGGGGACCGGTCGCCGTCGACTGCGGTGCGCGACGCATGACCACCACGCGGCGGTGAGGAGGAAGACATGATTCAGGCCGAGACGCCCGGACCCCGCCCGCTCGCGCTCGTCTACCGGGGACCGGCATCGCTGCCCGGTTGCCCGGAGGCGGTCGCGGACCTGCTCGCCGCCGGCCCGTGGGAACTGGATGTCCGCTTCGCCGGTCCGCGCGAGGCCCTGAAGCTGTCGGCCGGATCGCTGTCCAGGGCCCTTGTCTATGCCCAGCCGGGTGGCGGCTCGCTCCGTCCCGCCTACCGGAAACTGAGGCGGCAACGTGACGCGATCCGTGACTTCGTCCGTGGCGGCGGACGCTACCTGGGCTTCTGCCTGGGCGCCTATCTGGCAGGGGCCACCCCGGGATTCGCTCTGCTGCCCGGCGACACCGACCAGTACATCCGCTCACCGGGGTGCACAGTCCACGACACCGGCAACACGCTGGTCGGGGTGATGTGGCGCGGACGGCCCCGCACTGTCTTCTTCCAGGACGGACCGTACTTCGCGCTCGATGCAGACGCGGACGCGACTGTCCTGGCCACCTATTCCAATGGCGCGACCGCCGCGGTCGTGACCCGGTTCGGTGCCGGCCGCGTAGGGGTCACCGGACCACACCCGGAGGCCGGCGACGACTGGTACACCGACAACCGCCTCCCGCTCCACCACACCCGGGACCTCGCCGTGGACCTCGTGAATGCGGTGATGGAGAGATGACTGCGGTGCCCGCACCGACGAGACTCGATTCGACGATCGCCGTGCGACTGTGGCTCGTCCCCGGCAGGGGGACGGGACACACTCCAGGAGGCATCGTCAGTCCTGGACACCGGCGAGAAGCGGCGGGCACTGGCGTTTCATCGAGCGCGCGACCGCAGCAGGTACACAGGCGCGCACACCCTCTTGCGCCGAATCCTCGGGCTCACTTGTGCGTCGCCCCCCCCGGGAGGTGCTCCTCACCCGCGAACGGTGCGCGATGTGCGGCGGCCCGCACGGCCGCCCGGCGTTAGCGAACGGCGCGGTGCACTTCTCGCCGGCCTACAGCGGGGAACTCTGCCTCGTCGCAGTGGCGAACACGCCCGTCGCCGCTGACAGTCGCACGGCGGCCGGCCGAGGAACCCGGCCGGCCGCCGTGCGACTGTCGCCAAGGAGCAGTCGGTGGCTCTGGCTCTTACCCGCCGAACGGGTGGTCGGCGACACGAGAAGTGCGGATCAGGCGCTCACGCGCGTCCTCAATCTCCCTCTCCCGGTCATCTGCGGACCGCCTGCCGTCATCCGACTCCCTGCGCTCCTGCTCGTCACCACGCCGCGCCTGCTCTCGCGCCACGTCGATCCCGCGTGCATCACGCTCGCCTCGCCGGACCTCATCCCGGTCCGGGCGCCTGTCTCGACTGTCTGTCATTGTTCCTCTCCTCACCTGCTTATGGCCTCCAGCGTGTGCCGCGGGCACTGAGAGGAACCTGAGAACCCGCCACGCTCTCAGCGGCTTCTCAGGGGACAGTCCGTACGGTGCGGCACTAGGGTGGATGGAGAGGCTGCCATGCGGATGCTGATCATCGAGGACGAGCGTGGACTTGCCGCGGCAATCGCCGACGGACTCGCTTCTGAGGGCTTCGTCGCCGACGCCGCATATGACGGTGTGGACGGTCTCTGGCGCGCCCTCCACGAACCGTACGACGTCATCGTGCTGGACATCATGCTGCCCGGCCTGTCCGGGTACGAGGTCCTCAAGCGGATGCGGGCAGCAAACGTGTGGACCCCTGTGCTGATGCTCACGGCGAAGGACGGAGAGTACGACGAGGCGGATGCCCTGGACCTCGGCGCCGACGACTACCTGAGCAAGCCGTTCTCGTACGTGGTACTTGTGGCCCATTTGCGGGCGCTTCTGCGCCGAGGAGCCCCACCCCGGCCCGCGGTACTCGCGGTCAACGACCTCACCCTGGACCCCGCCCGTCGGCGGTGCCGTCGCGGGAGCCATGAGATCGACCTGACTGCACGGGAGTTCACCCTCCTGGAATTCCTGCTCCGGCGTGCCGGCCAAGTGGTCAGCAAGACAGAGATCCTCACACACGTGTGGGACGAGAACTTCGACGGCGACACCAACATCGTCGAGGTCTACGTCGGTTACCTGCGGCGCAAGATCGACGCCCCATTCGACCGCCAGACCATCGAGACCGTCCGCGGAGCGGGCTACCGGCTGCGGAGCTGAGGAGGACAGCGGATGCACGTCGACATCCGGGCTTGGTGGTCCCGCCGGTCGCTGCGGCTGCGGCTGACCGTTGCGGCTGCCCTCATGATCGCGTTCGGACTGGCCGGTGCCGCTGTGCTGCTTGTGCTGTGGCTGCATTCAAGTCTCATCAGCGAGCTCGACCAGACCGCCCTGCAGGACGCCCAGGTCGTCGCAGCAACCCTTGAGGCTGAACCGCGCGGCACCGTACTGCACAACACCTTCCACGGCGAAGCCGCTGTCCAAGTGGTCGACGCGAAGGGAACAGTGCGGGCCAGCTCGGCGAATCTGCGCAACAAACCCCGGTTGTTCGACTTCCCACCGAACGCATCCGGTACCGCACACTCCCGCACCGTCCACGACATCCCAGTGGGCGAAAGCGGTGCCTGGCGTGCTGTGGCCGTCCCGGCCGGTACCCGCCACGACCCGATGACCGTGTACGTCGCCATGTCCACAGAGGACATCGACGATGGCCTGGCCAAGCTGACGTTCGGCCTCGCCACCACCGTGCCATCGACCGTGGCCCTGCTCACCGGCGTCGTATGGCTGCTCACCGGGCGTGCGCTGCGCCCCGTGGACTCCCTGCGAACCCAGACCGCCGAGATCACCGCCTCGGACCTGGGGCGCCGACTCGACGTGCCCCCCGCCGAGGACGCTCTGGGCCGGCTCGCGAAGACCTTCAACGACCTGCTTGCCCGCCTGGAGGCTTCGACGCGGCGGCAGCGCGGTTTCGTCGCCGACGCCGCCCACGAACTGCGCAGCCCTCTGAGCACCTTGCACACACGCCTGGAGGTCGCAGTCAGCCATCCCGAAGCCGCTGACTGGCGATCGCTCGCCCCCGCCCTGCTCGAGGAGACCGAACGGCTTTCCCGGCTCGTCGACGATCTTGTACAGCTGGCCCGCCTCGATGCCCGTCCACGCCTGCGCAAACGCCCGGTCGACCTGGACGAGATCGTCTTCACCGAGGTGGGCGAGGCCCGCCAGCGAACTTCTCTCATCATCGACCAGCACGCCGTCAGCGCCGCACGCGTCCACGGTGACAGGGATGCCCTCGCCCGCGTGGTACGGAACCTGCTGGACAACGCCCTTCGCCATGCCGCCACCCGCATCGACATCCGCCTTTATGTCCTGGACGGCACCGCAAACCTGTTCGTAACCGACGACGGGCCCGGCATCCCTGCCGCCGACCGGCAACGCGTCTTCGAGCGCTTCACTCGACTCGACCACGCGCGCGCACGGGACACAGGCGGCAGCGGCCTGGGGCTGGCCATCGTCCGCGACGTCGTCACCGCCCACCACGGCAGCGTCCACATCGAGGCCAACCGCCCAGGCGCTCGGATCGTCGTACGGATTCCCGTCGGCGATCGGTAGCGGCCGAGTAGGAGGCGCGGCCTGGGTGAGTTCCCACGTTCACCACGGAGTCGATCGACGGGTGAGGTGCCCAGCTCTACCCCGGCAGCATCGCCACTCTCACGCCGCAGGCTTTCTGCGTGGCCTCCCCACCGATAGGTAGATCCGGCTTCGGAGTCGATCACCAACGAACAACGATCGTGCACTGCACCCGGCCCGCATCCGACAGGTTGGAGCCGGTGTCGTAATTACGGCGCGTCAAGCACTGATTCCTCGCGTGCACCTTCCCGTCTCGCTAGCCGGGCCCGAACCGTCCGGCAGTGCCGGCCCGTCCCGACGCTGTCAGGGCTGCTTACCGCTCGGCTCGGCATCCCCCGAGCCGAAGTGCCCTCAGCTTCAGCCGGATTGCTGCGACAACCCGGCGGTGAAGGTCTCTCACCTCACTCGATACCTTGGCGCCTCGTGGCGCACCCACCCGCTACGACAAGACCGCCACCAGCTACCTGGCGGCATTCGACCTCGTGGCGTCATCATCCGGTCCGAAAGGTGATGCGAAGGAAACGGCCTGGTGGCCCATCTCCTGCCGGGATGCGAAAGCCTGCGTAGTCGACCGAGGCGGTGAGGTCTCCGAGCGCGATGACCGACAGATCCTGAGGTACGTACGTCCAGGCCCCGTGGACGCCGATGACGGAACGGCAGTCCTACCAGTAATGCCGTCGGCCTCCCACCGCATGCCCGACGGCACCCAGGATCCAGAGGACGATGCCGATCACGACGAGCACAACACCGATCGTCCAAAGGATCGAGATACCTGCCACCAGGCCGATGACCAGCAGAATGACACCGAGGATGATCATGACGACCTCCAATCCCACATCTTCTCCCAGTATGCGCCTGACGCCTTCGCGAGGTGATACAGGCCCGTGCGAGGACGCACGGGCCACCGTAGGCCGGGACAGGAGCGTGTCCGGCAGCGTCATCTCACCGGTCACGGACTGCACGCCTGCAAGCGACTCCCGTGAGCGGAATCCTTGACCGCTGTGCCGCCGAGCGCTTCTACGACGAGCCGGCGAGAACTGCTCCGGCGGACCGGAAGCCTCCGGGACGTCGTCACCGAATGCATCCGCCGCACTCGCGGGTGACCGGCGTGGCCCGGTGCAGGACGCTCACCTCGTATGCGTCGCCGGAGAACTGCATGCGGAACTCCGGCGGCAGCTGGATCGACAAGTCCGTCAGCGACGACAGCCGCGGGTGTATGGCCGGTGGCTCCGCCCGTAGGGGTGACTTCCTGCGCATGTCGCCGCGGGAGCCCGGGAGGACGCGGCCCAGGCTGGTACCAGCAGGGAATGCCCAGGCCATCACATCCGCAGCCCGACAACACGGACCCCGGCGTACCGTCCGAAGGACGACGGCATCGGATTCGCACCGCGTCACGTCAGGCGCTGCGCGGCATCACCCGCCCTGCGAACCGGATCCCGGACGCGCAGCATGCGCCGCCCGGCCTGCGGTACGAGCCACGCGTGAACCCCACGCTGCAGACGGCCGCTGCCTACGCCTGGCGAATCCTCGTCGTGGGAGCCGTCGTGTACGCCGTCTTCTCAGCGCTGGGACGGTTCCACGAGGTAGCGGTAGCCGTCTTCCTCGGCCTGCTCGGCACCGCGATGTTGCGCCCGGTGGCGGATCTCCTGGCTCGTGCGATGCCGCGGCCGCTCGCTGTCGCTGTGGCGCTTGTCGGCAGTATCGTCCTCGTCCTCGGCGTTCTGACCCTCATCGGCGAGGTAGTCGCCGCAGAACGCGCCGGGCTGGAACGGGAGTTCGGCGAAGGCCTGATCAGGATCGAACACTGGCTGGAGGGACCACCGTTCCGGCTGAACCCCAAGACGCTCGACGACATGCAGTCCCGGATCGGGCAGTTCCTGTCCAGCCATCGCTCCATCCTCATCAGCACGGCCCTCAGTGGCGTGGGCCGGCTGGTGGAGGCGGTCACCGTGTTCGTTCTCGCATTGTTCTGCTCGGTCTTCTTCATTCACTCGGGCGACCGGCAGTGGGACTGGTTCTGCGACCAGCTTCCGGAGACGGCCCGGGCCCGGGTGACGATCGCGGGCCGTGCGGCGTGGCGGACGTTCACCGGATACACACACGGCATCGTCCTGGTGGCGGCGACCAACGCAGTACTCGTCGGACTGGCCCTGTTCGCACTCGGAGTACCGCTGGCCCTTCCCCTGGCGCTGCTGGAGTTCTTCGCCACCTTCATTCCGTTGATCGGCTCACCGGTCGCCCTCGCAGTCGCCGCCGTGGTGGCTCTGGCGGCGAAAGGCCCGATCGTGGCGGCCGTCGTCATCGCGCTGATCGTGGTCATCGGCCAGATCGAGGGCCATCTTCTGCACCCGATCGTGATGAGCTGGGCCGTACGCCTGCACCCGGTGGTGGTCGCACTCGCGGTGATCGGCGGCGCCATCGCTGCGGGGGTGCTGGGCGCCGTGGTGGCGGTACCGCTCGTGTCCGTCGTCTGGTCGGCTCATCAGGCCCTGCGCCAGGCACGCGAATCCGCGCAGGCGAAGGATTGAGGGATGCGTGGGGCGGAAGCGAGCCAGAAGCCCGGCACCGGAGTTCCCGGCCGGCCTGCCACGGGCACAGGCCGGAAGCCGAACTGCTGGTGCGGGTTCCGTCGTACCGCTGTTGCTGCCGCCCCCGGCGGTCTCGGCCGCCTGGTCCGAGGCAGGCTCGCCCCGGCCCACGGGGTCCTGCCTCGAATCGGGCACAGCCGCTGTACGTCAACGGGGCGTCGTGTGCTGCCTCCTCACCACCAGGCCCTTCGGCGCCTCGATGTGCGCCGTGCCGTCGGCGTCGACGGAGATGTCCAGCCGCCCGCCCGCGACATCGAGCCCCTCGACCTTCAGCGGCCGGTAGGCCTCCGCGAACCCGGGCGCGACCGTGAGTGTTCCACCAGGGACATCGGCGGAAAGCCCCAGCACCGACTGGAGGACCATGACGGACGAGGCCGCCGCCCAGGCCTGCGGGCGGCAGGACGCCGGATAGGGCGAGGGCCGGGCATCGGTCACCGCTCCATGGCCGGCGAACAGTTCGGGGAGCCGCGCGTCGAAGGCCGCCGATGCGGTCAGCAGCCCTTCGGACAGGGATGCGGCCGCTTCCGGGAACCCGGCCCTGACCAGGCCGTGCACCGCGATCGCGGTGTCGTGCGGCCAGATGGAACCGATGTGATAGCCGTACGGGTTGTAGGCAACGGAGTCGCTGCTCAGCGTTCGCAGACCATGGCCCGAGTCGAGGTCGGGCGCGCTGAGCCTGGCGGCCAGCAGGGCGCTCTCCTCGTGGTTGAGCAGGCCCGTACCCAGCAGGTGGCCGAAGCCCGAGGTGACCGAGTCCACCGGCATCTTCTCGCGGTCGAGCGCAACAGCCGGGTACGGCCCCCGCTCGTCCTCCACCCAGAAGTGGCTGCGGAAACGGTCCCGCAGCCGCTCGGCCCACTCCTCCCACCGGTCGGCGCCGGGGCGGCCGAAGGCGCGGAGCAGATCCGCACCGCCGCGGGCCGCCTCGTACGCGTACGCCTGGACCTCACAGAGCGCGATCGGGGAAGCGGCGAAGCGTCCGTCGCGATACCGGATGGAGTCGCCCGAGTCCTTCCAGCCCTGGTTGGCCAGGCCCCGTCCGGTGTGGTCGATGTACTTCAGGAAGCCGTCCCCGTCCGCGTCGCCGTGGTCGCGCATCCAGGCGAGGGCGGACTCCGCGTGCGGCAGGAGCTGTTCGACCTGCTCGGGCGCGAGGCCCCAGCGCCAGGAGTCGTGCAGCAGGGTGATCCAGAGCGGGGTGGCATCGACCGTGCCGTAGTAGCAGGGCGGCAGGGCGAAGTTCTCGTTGAAGTTCTGGGTGGCGCGGCGCACTTCGTGCAGGATCTTGCCGGGCTGTTCCTCGGTGTCCTGATCGGACTTCGTGCCCTGCCGGCGGGCAAGTGTGCGCAGCGTACCTGCGGCGAGATCGGTGCCCAGCGGCAGCAGCATGCGGGCCGCCCACAGGGAGTCGCGGCCGAAGAGGGTGAGGAACCACGGGGCCCCGGCGGCCAGGAACTGGTCGGTGGGCTTCTCCGGGTCGGTCAGCCGCAGCCGGTCGAGGTCGGCGGCCGACTGGCTCAGCCAGTGATCGAAGCGCCGGTCGGCGCTGCGCAGGACGGGCGTGCGCCAGGGCAGGCTGTCGGCAGATGGCGCGGGGAACTGGTCGCCGCCCTCATGCGCGGCGTCGCAGTGCAGTACGGCGGTCCATGACGAGCCGGGAGCGAGTTCGATGTCGTACGCCAGTGTTCCGGCGGCCGGGTCGACGGCGGCGGGCCGCGGGTAGCCGGTGAGCCGTACCGCGAAGGTGTCCCTGGACCAACCGAGTCCGCCCTCCGTGGCGTTGGCAAAGACCGGGCTCTGCGCGTGTCCGGACTTGACGCGCTCGATCGGGGCGAGGTCGGTACCGGCGGTGACGATCAGCCGGACACGGACCTGCTGCCGCCCGGCGTTGGCGACTTCGAGGGTCTCCTCCAGGCGCCCGGGGGTGACGTGGCGGCGCCGGTGCAGGGTGACGGCCGGGTCCGGTGTCTCCTCGCCCAAGCCGCGCAGCACACCGCGAAAGGCTGCCCGGTCCGCACCTTCGAGGGCTCCTCGGACAGGAGCGATCGCGATTCCGTCCGCCGCGACGGTCAGCCGGGCAAGGGCTCTGCTGTCGCCGTGGTAGAAGCCGTCCGCGGCACCGTCGATCTGTCCGTCCGCCTGCGAGATCGCGAAGCTCGGGGCGTACAGCGTCACACAGGCGTCATGCAGGAACGGCTGGAGGCCTTCGGCCGACGGGCCGACCCCCGTATCGGAGTTCGTCATGTCGTGGGTCTTGACAGTTGTGTCCAACAGAGCAGAACCTCTCAGGCATTGGAGCGTTCCAAGAACCCTAACGACGACTTCAGTGCGTTGACAACGGTTTTGGAACGCTCCAATGAACTTGTCCATTCGTACGACCGGTTTCGGAGACACTCATGCCCCGCTCCCCCAACACCCCCGCGTCCAAGACCGGTTCAGTCACCCTGGCCACGGTCGCGCGGCGGGCGGGAGTGTCTCCGCAGACGGTGTCGAACGCGCTCAATTCCCCCGAACTGCTGCGTCCGGAGACCCTGGAGCGGGTCCGTCGTACCATCGACGAGCTGGGCTATCGCCCGCACCGAGCGGCTCAGACCCTGCGCACCCGCTCCAGCAAGCTCATCGGCTACGGCATTCGTCCCACCGCCCCCGGCACCTCGGCCCCGGTCATGGACCGGTTTCTGCACGCCCTGTCCCAGACCGCCGACGAGGCCGGTTACCGGATCCTGCTCTTCGCCTCACCACCCGGCAGCGCCGGCCTCGACGGGTACGAGGAGCTCCTCGACCTGCACAGCGTGGACGGTTTCGTGCTGAGCGGCACCGACCGGGGCGACCAGCGCCAGGCCTGGCTGGAGAAGCGCGGCGTGCCGTTCGTGGGCTTCGGCCGCATGTGGTCCGGCCGGCAGATCGGGGACTGGGTGGATGTCGACGGCGCCTCGGGCACGGACGCCGCGGTCGAGCATCTGGTGGGTCTGGGGCATCGCAGGATCGCGTTTCTCGGCTGGCCGCGCGGCTCCGGGGTCGGCGACGACCGTGCCATGGGCTGGCAGCGTGCCATGCGGCGACACCACCTTTCGATACGCAACAGACGTGCACGGAGCGTCGATGACATCGCCTCCGCACAGGCCGCCGTCGGACCGCTGCTCGACGCAGGTGCGACGGCCGTGATCGCCGCAAGCGACGTGCTCGCTCTGGGGTGCTATCACGCCCTGCGCGAGCGACGAGCCGTGCCGGGCACGGATGTGGCGGTCGTCGGCTTCGACGACTCCCCCACGGCCGCGCTTCTCTCCCCCGGACTGTCCACCGTCGCCCAGCCGCTGGAAGCCGTCGGCCGCGAATGTGTCCGGCTTCTGCTGGCCCGGATGTCGGAACTCGGCGCTCCGCCCGAGCGCGTCCTGCTCGAACCGTCCCTCGTGGTACGTGACAGCACATCCGCGTCGGGCGACTGAACCACTCCCCGTGCCCATCCACGGGCCCCCATTCACAGCGCGCCCTCTCCGGGCAGCTGAGCCGCAAGCACTATCCCCCTGGAGGAATTCATGGGAACCCGTACGGCCGTCGCCGCCTTCGTCACCTGCGCGGCGCTACTGGCTGCCACCGGCTGCTCATCCAGCTTCGGCAGCGACAAGGAGCCGGAGCAGGACAAGGCCGGCAAGCAGAAACTGACGGTACTGATCGCCACCTCGGGGGACGCCGAAACCCAGGCAGTCAAGACCGCCGCCGCCGCGTATGCGAAGAAGTCGGGCAACTCGGTCTCGGTCGAGGTCGCCAAGGACATGAACCAGCAGCTTGCCCAGTCCTTCGCCGGGCACAAGCCGCCGGACGTCTTCTACGTCAACTCCGACCAGTTCGCGAACTACGCGAAGGGCGGCTCCCTGTACCCGTACGGGGACCGGATATCCGACGTCGACGACTTCTCCCAGCAGCTGCGGACCTCGTTCTCGTACGACGGGAAGCTGGTCTGCCTGCCGAAGGACGCCTCCACCCTCGGTCTGGCCATCAACACCGATCTGTGGAAGAAGGCCGGGCTGACGGAGAAGGACTATCCCAAGAGCTGGGAGGAGCTGCGGACCGTCGCGGACAAGCTCACCGGCAAGGGCGTCACCGGCCTGGTCACCAGCGACGAGTTCCAGCGGCTCGGCGTCTTCATGAAGCAGGCGGGCGGCTGGCTCACCGACCCGGACCAGCAGAAGATGACTGCCGACACCGCCGAGAACGCCAAGGGGCTCGACTTCGTCCAGTCCCTGCTCAAGTCCGGCTCGATGAAGTTCGCCAAGCAGGTGGACACCAGCTGGGGCGGTGAGGCGCTCGGCAAGGGCAAGGCCGCGATGACCATCGAGGGCAACTGGCTCGAAGGCGGCATGAAGCTCGACTACCCCGATGTGAAGTACGCCATCGCGCCGCTGCCCGCGGGACCGGCCGGCCAGGGCACCCTCGCCTTCAGCAACTGCTGGGGCGTCGCCGCCGACAGCGCGCACCGCGACGCGGGCGTCGACCTCGTGAAGTACTTGACATCCGCCAAGCAGCAGCTCGCCTTCGCCGACGCGTTCGGTGTCATGCCGTCGCGGACGAGCGCGCTCAAGACCTACGCCGAGAAGCAGCCGGCCGCCAAGGCCTGGGTGGACGGCAGCGCCTACGCACAGGGCCCGGTGACGATCGCCGGCTTCGACAAGGTCCTGAGCCAGTTCAACACCGATCTGCAGTCGCTGCGCACCGCCGACCCGAAGAAGATCCTCGCCGACCTTCAGCGCAACGGCGAACAGGCGATCGCGAAGGGCAACTGAGCCCCCATGCCCATCCGCACGATCCGCGCGAGCGGTACCCCCCGAACGACCGGCTCGCCCGGCGCACCTGACAGCGCACCCGGCGATACCGGCACGACCGCGAAGGTCCGCGCCCGGCGCGCGGGCCTTCGCGGGGAGGGCACCTGGGGCTGGCTGTTCGTCAGCCCCATGGTGCTCGTCCTCGGCCTGTTCATGGTGCTTCCCATCCTGATGGCGCTGTGGGTGAGCCTGCTGCACTGGGACGGACAGTCCAACCCGTTCTCCGGTCAGGCCGATTTCGTCGGCCTGGACAACTACCGGTCACTGCTCACGCAGGACGGGCTCGACCGCACGCTCTTCGCGACGTCCTTGCGCAACAACGCCTACTACGTACTGCTGACCGTCCCCCTGCAGACCGCGCTGGCACTGGGTCTGGCTCTGCTCGTCAACCAGAAACTGCTTCGGGGACGCGGTGCTCTCCGTACAACGTTCTTCTTCCCGTCGGTCACCAGCTCCATCGCCGTCTCGACGGTCTTCCTCTTTCTCTTCCAGGGCAGTGGGGCCGTCAACTCCATGCTGTCCTGGATCGGGATCAAGGGACCGAACTGGTTCGCGGACCCGCGCGGGGTGCTCTCCCTGATCCTGGGCGGTCTGGGAATCGTCGATCCCGAACGGCCCACCGGGATGCTGGCGGATCACTCCACCATGGGGCTGTCGTGGTTCGAGTGGCTCTCGGGCCCCTCGGTCGCGATGTGCACGCTCATCCTGCTCGCCGTGTGGACCACCTCGGGCACGTTCATGCTGATCTTCCTCGCGGCGCTGCAGAACATCCCGCGGGAGCTGGAGGAGTCGGCCGCCATGGAAGGGGTCAACCGCCGTCAGATGCTGTGGCATGTGACTCTGCCGGCGCTGCGTCCCGTGCTGTTCCTGGTCCTGACCCTGGGGCTGATCTCCACCTGGCAGGTCTTCGACCAGGTCTATGTGATGGGCCAGGGCGCTCCGGGCAATACGACGCTCACGCCCGCCTTCCTGTCGTACTCCGCGGGCTTCGACAACGCGGACTTCGGGCAGGGCTCGGCGATCGCGTTCATCCTGCTCGCCCTGATCCTCATCCTGACCGCGTTCCAGCGCTGGGCGCTGCGGGAGCGTGGCGCACGCACCGGGAGGAACCGATGACCGTCACCGGTACGGCCGTACGCGGCCGGGCTCGGCCCTCCCCTCGCCGTCGCGCCCCGCACGACCGGGGCCACCCCGTCCTGAGCCGTTTCCGCCTGCCGTGGCGGTTGGTGGGGTACACCGCGGTGCTGGGGCTGGGTCTGCTGTATCTGCTGCCGTTCGTCCTCCAGCTGGTGACCGGTTTCAAGACGGATCCGGATGCCGCCGCGCATCCGCTGGGCATGCTGCCCACCACTCCCACCACGGCGGCGTACCAGCGGCTGTTCGGGTTGAGCCAGGCCGCGGACGGGGTGCCCTTCCTGCGTTGGCTGGGCAACTCGGCGCTGGTGGCGGTGGTGGTGACCGTGGGCCGGGTGCTGTTCGACTCCATGGCGGGATACGCGCTGGCGCGGCTGCGCTTTCGGGGCCGCACCGCACTGTTCGGCTTTGTGCTCGCGGTGATGGCGGTGCCCGGAGTGGCCCTGCTCATCCCGAAGTTCCTGGTGCTCAACACCTTCGGGCTCTTCGACACGTACACCGGCATGATCCTGCCGTTGCTGGTGGACGCGGCGGGCATCTTCATCATGAAGCAGTTCTTCGAATCGGTACCGCGCGAGGTCGAGGAGGCCGCACGGGTCGACGGGGCGGGTGTGTTCCGGATCTTCTGGTCCGTCGTCCTGCCGATGGCCAGACCGGCGTTGATCACCCTGACGATCCTGTCGTTCCAGGGCTCGTGGAACGAGTTCACGCACTTCCTCGTCAGCACGCAGTCCGGCCAGTACGAGACGCTCACCACGGGCCTGGCCCGCTTCGTCTCGGGCGGACTCGGCGGCGGAACGCAGTACCCGCTGAAGCTGGCGGCGGCGCTGCTCTCCACCATCCCGGTGGCCGCGCTGTTCTTCTGCTTCCAGCGCTACTTCGTGAGCGGCGCCAACGCGGGAGCGGTCAAGGAGTGAACTCCGGCGCCGTCGGTTTCCGACGGCGCCGGAACCCGACGCACCGACCGGACCGGGCTCCGCTGTTCTGAGCGTAATGGTCCTGATCACCTAGACTCGGCGGATGGCGAAGTATTTCGACGTGCACCCCGAGAATCCTCAAACCCGCACCATCCGCTCCGTGGCCGACAGCATCCGGGCCGGCGCGCTCGTCGCGTACCCGACGGACTCCTGTTACGCATTGGGGTGCCAGCTGGGCAGTCGTGACGGCATCAGCCGGATCCGGTCGATCCGGAACCTCGACGACCGTCACCATTTCACCCTTGTGTGCCAGAACTTCGCGCAGCTCGGTCAGTTCGTGCACATCGACAACGATGTGTTCCGTGCGATCAAGGCAGCGACACCCGGCAGTTACACCTTCATCCTCCCCGCGACGAAGGAGGTGCCACGTCAGCTGCTGCATCCTAAGAAGAAGACGGTCGGAGTCCGGATTCCCGACCATGTCGTCGCTCAGGCGCTGCTCGCCGACCTCGGTGAGCCGCTGCTGTCCAGCACCTTGCTCCTGCCCGACGAGGACGAGCCGCTGACACAGGGCTGGGAGATCAAGGAACGGCTCGACCATGTGGTGGACGCCGTGGTCGACTCGGGCGACTGCGGCACCGAGCCGACCACGGTCATCGACTTCTCCGGCGGTGAGCCCGAGATCGTACGCCGAGGGGCGGGCGACACCACGCGGTTCGAGTAGCCGCGCCGCGGGCATCACGGTGCCTGCCGGGCGGCCTCCGTGCCGGAACGCCGGCGACTCAGATGCGGGATGCCCGCAGCGCGGTCGCGAGGGCGGGGTTGCTGCAGCGCCGCGCGCGGCGGACGGTCCGGGGGCCGCAGAGCGGCCCGGTGCGCGATGCACTCCGTGAGCAGGCGGTTGAACACCGCAGGCCGCGCCGCTGCCAGGTCCTCACGGATCTCCACCGAACGCATAACCCGGGTGGTTCTCCGAGCAGCCCCAGGACCCAGTGGTCCGAGAACGACGGGTACGAGTGGTACCAGGGGCCCGCAGCAGGCGTCCGGCGGACACGGCTCCGAGCCCAGCCCGCCTTGGCGGCCCGGGACGTTCAAGTGGTGCGAGCCGGCCGGACCGGACGCTCCCAGAGGCCGCCCAGGTGCGCGTGGAGAACGTCCTGCGCCTCTTGCGGAGTGAGATGGCCGATGAGGACATGCGCGGTGAGGCCGTCCGCAAGGGCGAGGAGGGTGCGGGCCTCGCGTCGCGGATCGAGGGGCACGGCACGGTCGGCGCCCTCGCCGGCTTCCGAGATGAGGCGGGTGAACACCTCTTGCAGGGCTGCGTAGTTCGCCTTCAGCGTCCTCGCGAGGGCCTCACTGACGGCCGCCTGCGCAACGAAGGCGAGCCAGACCCTGGCCTCGGCGCGGTGCCCTTCCTGGAGCAGTGAGACCTCGGTCACCGCATGCCCCAGGGCGGTGCCGGCCGACTGGGCCGGACTCCTGACGAGGCGGGCCTGTACGCGCTCACTGATCCGCTCGCCGATGTGCCCGAGCGCGAACACGAGCATCTCTTCCTTGGTACGGAAGCATCGCTGAACGGCGCCCATCGACACCTGCGCACGAGCGGCGACGTCTCGAAGGGTCACGCCCTCCAGCCCGCGTTCGTCGGCGAGGTGGCAGACGGCCTCAGCGATCCGGCGGCGTCGGTCTGCGTGATCCACCTGTCTGGGCATACCCGGTCGCCTCCCTGGTTCACGGTCCTCTGTTTCGTAGCCCACTTTATTCGATGCGCTCGTATCGATTCCCGGGCTACAGTTCCGATGCAAGCGCATCGGAACATGCATGGGAAAGGACACGAACACATGCAGGACGCCCTGTGGAAGATGTCGGCCGCCGCGCAGGCGGAGGCAGTGCGCAACGCCCACGTCTCAGCGGCCGAACTGGTCGACAGCCACCTGGAGCGCATCGCCGAGGTCAACCCGCAGGTGAACGCGGTCACGCAGCTCCTGGCGGAGCGCGCCCGCGCCGCCGCGGCGCAGACAGACCGCCGGCGGGCCGCCGGTGAGGCGCTGGGGCCACTGGCGGGCGTGCCGTTCACGGTGAAGGAGAGCACCGCCGTCGAAGGCGTACCGACCACGTTCGGCGCGGAGCGCTTCCGCGATCTGGTGGCGTCGGCCGACGCGCCCCCGGTGGCCCGGCTGCGCGCAGCCGGGGCCATTCCCATCGGCCACAGCAACATGCCCACCCTGATCCTGGCGGGGATGCACACGCGAAGCGAGCTCTTCGGCGACACGGCCAACCCATGGGACCGCGGCCGGACCCCGGGCGGCACCAGCGGAGGCGACGGGGTGGCCGTCGCCACGGGCATGGCAGCGCTCGGGCTCGGCAACGACTCCGGTGGATCGGTGCGCATCCCGGCCCAGTTCTGCGGCGTGGCGGGGCTGAAGCCGACAACCGGGCGCTTCCCCGCGGACCACCGCGTCCTCGGCCCCGACGACCCCGGCCCGGCGTCCCAGATGCTGGTCACCGACGGCCCGCTGGCGCGGAGTGTGGGCGACCTCCGGTTGGCGTTCGAGGTGCTGGCCGGGACCGACCCGCGCGACCCACGGGCCGTACCGGTGCCTGCCTACGGCGAACCGCTCCCCGGGCCGGTGAAGGTCGCGGTCGTGGCGGACCCAGGTGGGCACGGCGCTCACCCCACGGTACGCAGGGCTGTCGAGACCGCGGCCGAGGTGCTGCGCGACGCCGGGTACGACGTGCGGGAGGTGCAGGACGTTCCGAGACTGGACGAGGCGCTCGAAGCGTACGGCCGGATCACCGTGACCGAGTTCGCTGCGACCTGGCCAGTGGTGCGGAAGCTGCTCGGAGCAGGCGGGGACCGCTATATCGAGATGATGATGGAGCAGACGCCGCCGGCAAGCGCGGACGAGTTCATGAAGCTGATGGGCACCTGGATGAGCATCCGCCGCTCATGGGCCGAATTCCTCCACGAATACCCGCTGTTGCTCGGCCCGGTATTCACCGAGCCACCGGTCGAGCCGGGGCTGGAGTCGCGCGACAGGGCCGGACGGGACCGGGTCGGCTCGGCGATGCGCCTGTGCACCGTGTCCAGTTTCGTGGGTGTGCCCGGCGTGGCCGTACCGACCGGAGTGGTCGACGGACTGCCGTCCGGGGTGCAGGTCGTCGGGCGCGCCTTCCGGGAAGACCTGTGCCTGGGCGCGGCGCAGGCGATCGAGGACCGGCTCGGAGTTCTCACACCGGTCGACCCGCGCGTGGGGGGCAGGGCTGTTTGAACCCTTGGGGTGCGCTTGCACCCTCGACTCCCGGCCGGCTGCGCGCAAGTCCGAGGCAACAGTGGGGTGCGCGGGCAGCCGGCCGCGGCTGGACACGGTGCGAACGGCACACTCAGCGACGCGACGGGGCATGGCCACCGGTCTCGGCGGCGGTTGCCCCGGCGGCGGCCTCCACCGCCCGGCCGTCGGAGGCGTCTGGGAAGGCGCCGACGGCGGACGGGGCGAGTTCCGGGCGGACGGTGGTCAACGGAAGAGGGCGGCCCACCGGGCCTCCTCTTCACACTGCTCCCGGCCTCGGCACAGCCGCGCGCGGACGGCCAGGGACACCGTGGTGGTGCTACCCGCGACCGCCACCAGTGCGACCGCGGACAGGGTGACCGGCATGAGCAGCAGAAGCATCGTGAGGGCCGCCGATCCCCACCCGGCCAGTACAGCGGCCGCGGCCAGCCGGCGGGAGCGCGGCCGGTCCTGGCCGGCACGCAGGTCGATGCAGGCGGGCAGGTACCAGACGTTGCCCGATACGCAGAGCACGGCTACGCCAAGCGCCAGAACACCATGGGACATCGGGCAGCACTCTCCTCAGGGGCGGGGATTGTGGTGGTGGACGAGGTCAGGGGTCACTGCGGTACGGCGGGGTCGAGCGCGGCGATCTCCGGATGGTGCAGGTCGAACGCCGGGGACTCGCTGCGGATACGGGGCAGGGCGGTGAAGTTGTGCCGGGGAGGAGGACAGGACGTGGCCCATTCAAGGGAGCGGCCATAACCCCATGGGTCGTCGACGGTTGTCTTCCTGCCGTACTGGGCGGTCTTCCAGACGTTGTAGAAGAAGGGGAGGAACGACAGCCCGAGCAGGAATGAACCGATGGTGGACAGGGTGTTGAGGGCGGTGAAACCGTCGGCGGCGAGATAGTCCGCGTACCGGCGGGGCATTCCCTGCGCACCGAGCCAGTGCTGCACGAGGAACGTGAGGTGGAAGCCGGCCGTCAGCACCCAGAAGGTGATCTTCCCCAGGCGCTCGTCGAGCATCTTGCCGGTGAACTTCGGCCACCAGAAGTGGAATCCGGCGAACATCGCGTAGACGACCGTACCGAAGAGTGTGTAGTGGAAGTGGGCGACCACGAAGTACGAGTCGGAGACGTGGAAGTCCAGCGGTGGTGAGGCCAGGATGACTCCGGTCAGTCCACCGAAGACGAAGGTGATCAGAAATCCGGTGGCCCAGAGCATCGGCGTCTCGAAGGACAGTGACCCCCTCCACATCGTGCCGATCCAGTTGAAGAACTTCACTCCGGTCGGTACGGCGATCAGGAAGGTCATGAAGGCGAAGAAGGGCAGCAGTACACCACCGGTGACATACATGTGGTGGGCCCAAACGGTTACGGACAACCCGGCAATGGCTATCGTCGCGGCAACGAGGCCGACATAGCCGAACATCGGCTTCCGGGAGAAGACCGGAATGATCTCGGAGACGATGCCGAAGAACGGCAGAGCCAGCACATAGACCTCCGGATGTCCGAAGAACCAGAACAGGTGCTGCCACAGAAGCGCACCCCCGTTGGCGGCGTCGAAGATGTGCGAGCCGAACTTCCGGTCCATCTCCAGCGCGAAGAGTGCTGCGGCGAGGACCGGGAAGACCAGGAGGATGAGTACGGCGGTCAACAGTACGTTCCAGGTGAAGATCGACATCCGGAACATGGTCATTCCCGGGGCGCGCATGCAGATGATGGTGGTGATGAAGTTCACCGCTCCGAGAATGGAACCGAATCCGGACAACGCCACGCCCATGATCCACATATCGGCACCGACGCCCGGTGAGTGGGTCGCGTCGGAAAGCGGAGCATAGGCGAACCAACCGAAGTCGGCGGCACCTTGAGGAGTGAGAAACCCTGCCGCGGCGATCAGCGAGCCGAAGAGGAACAACCAGTAGGCCAGCATGTTCAGTCGCGGAAAGGCCACATCGGGTGCGCCTATCTGGAGCGGCATGAGCCAGTTGGCGAATCCCGTGAACAGCGGCATGGCGAACAGCAGCAGCATCACCGAGCCATGCATCGTGAATGCCTGATTGAACTGCTCGTTGGAGATGATCTGCGTGCCGGGACGGGCGAGTTCGGCACGCATCACCAGCGCCATCGCGCCGCCGATCAGGAAGAAGACGAACGCGGTGACGAGATAAAGCGTGCCGATCTGCTTGTGGTCGGTCGTCGTGAGCCACGAGACGACGATCCGGCCGCGCGAGGAACGGCCCGGCAGATCGGTGCGGGGCTGCGTCGTGCCGGGCTGCTTCGTGCCCGCCCGAGTGGGCCCGCGGCCGCCCGGGGTGGCCTCCGCGCCGGCGGGGCCGGCCCCGGGGCCAGGAGGCTTGGGGCCATATGCAGGGATGGCCTGATTGCCCTGCGATTCCATTGCGTCCACCGGACCGTGTCCTCCAGCTCTGGCAGTTCTCCGAGCACTCCCCGGCCGCACGGGGGCGTGTCCGGGGAGCGGTCGGGAAGGTCCGGCGGATCACGAGGGGACGGACCGGACCTTCCCGGCCGCACCATGCTGGCCGCGAGCCGCGACGCTCTCCAGGGGCCGACGGGCACCCTCCACGGGGCCGACCGGCCCTACTGCCGTGTACATCCGGCAGCCAGCCGGCCCTGCCCACGCCCTCCTTCAAGACCACACACCGCCGGGCCCTCGGCATGTGGGCTGTCGTAGGCTGACCGTCCGTGGACCGGTCCCAGCCCCGCGGTGATCCGGTGAGCAGATACCCGGCATACGGCACACGGCCCCAGAGAACGGCACCCCGATGGCAGAGACAGCACCTCCCGAGCCCGGCTCCCCCCTCGAAGTCCCCTGCCCCGTCCCCTCCTCCCCCACGCTCGGCTCGCCCGGCCCCTCCTGCCCCGGTCCGGCCGCGTGGCCACACCCCAGCCGACCGGACCGGATGCGCAGTCTGCTGGATGCCGTGATGAGTCTGGGACGGGGCCTGGAACTCCCGGAGGTGCTGCGCGGCATCGTGGAGGCAGCGGTGACCTTGACCGACGCGGAGTACGGAGCACTCGGCATTGTCGGGGACGGGCAGAAGCTCCTGGAGTTCCTGCCGGTGGGCCTGTCGGAACAACTCGCGGCCAGGATCGGGCAGTCACCGTGTGGCCGCGGAATCCTCGGAGAGCTGATCCTTCACCCGGAACCGCTGCGGCTCACCGATCTGAGCAGCCACCCGCGCAGCTTCGGTTTTCCGCCTCATCATCCGCCGATGCGCACCTTCCTCGGCGTACCGGTGCGGGTGCGTGACGAGGTGTTCGGCAATCTCTATCTCACCGAGAAACGGGGCGGGGTGAGCTTCGACGCCGACGACGAGGCGGTACTGACCACCTTGTCGATCGCCGCCGGAGTCGCCATCGACAACGCCAGGATGTACGACGAGAGCCGCCGCCGGGAACGGCGCCTGGAGGCACTGGGCGAGATCACCCGCACTCTGCTCTCGGGAACGGACACCGACGAGGTGCTGCATCTGATCGCCGAGCGGGCGATGGAAGTGGCGGGCGCCGACCGGGCAGCGATTCTGCTGCCCACGGCACGGCCCGGTTCCGCGCCCCTCTCAGAGGCTCCGGCGGCAGCAGCGGCCGAGGAACGCCTCACCGTTGCCGTCGCCCATGGCCGGGACTCCGACCGTGTAACGGGGTTGTCCGTTCCGGCGTCGGGATCGCTGGCCGGGCTCGCAGCCCGTACCGGAACGCCTGTGCACTGCGCCGACGTCCGTACGGATCCCCGGGCCCATCCGTTCAGCGACGGTACCGAGGACGGTCTGGGCCCGGTGGTGGCGGTGCCGTTGCAGATCGATACCGGGGCACTGGGCGCACTGCGCCTGGGGCGGCCGGCCGACCGCCCGCCGTTCGACGAGACCGAGGTCGAACTCGTCTCCGGCTTCGCCGACCAGGCGGCCATCGCACTGGAACTGGCCCGCAGACGGGCCGAGTCCGAGGAACTCGCCGTGATGCACGACCGGGACCGGATCGCCCGCGATCTGCACGATCTGGCGATCCAGCGGCTGTTCGCGACCGGGATGACTCTCCAGAGCACCACCCGGGCCATCGCGGACCGCCCGGAAGCGGCCGAGCGGGTCAGCCGGGCAGTGGATGATCTGGACACCACTATCCGGATCATCCGGTCCACCATCTTCGATCTGCGCACGGCGGACGGTTCGGGCCGCAGCGGGCTGCGGCACCGGATAGCGGAGACCGCTCGTGCGGCGGCACATGTCCTCGGCTTCCGGCCCACGGTGCGGATCGACGGGCCGGTGGACACCACCATCCCGGACGAACTCGCCGAACACGTGGTGGCGGTCGCCGCCGAGGCGGTGTCCAACGCGTCCCGCCATGCCCGTGCGAGTCGTATCGGCATCGTGCTGTCGGCCGACGACGCGGTGACCCTGACCGTCACGGACAACGGCATCGGGATCACGGCAGGTGACACGACAGCTCCCCGAACGGGGACAGCGATCCATGACGGCGGTCAGCCGACAAGGCGCGGCGGTGGGCTGGCCAACATGCGTACGCGGGCGGAGCTGTGCGGCGGCACACTCGCCATCGAACGGCCGGCGGACGGCGGCACTCGGATCACATGGTGCGTCCCGCTCCACGACTGACGCCTGAGCAACTGTCAGATTCGCCGGACCGGGGTTTGCCCCTGGCGGTCCTTGATCCGGCCGACGAGCATCGCGGCGTGAATACGGCGGCCGACGCCCAGTTTGGCGAGGATCGAGGAGATGCGGTTCTTGACGGTCTTCTCGGCCAGGAAGAGGCGTTCCGCGATTTCGCGGTTGGTGAGGCCCTCGCCGATGAGGTCCAGGATCTGACGTTCCCTGGTTGTGAGCTGTTCCAGTTCCGATGCCTCCGACTCCTCGGCGGGGGTCCGCTGGTGGCCCCGCAACCGTGCCATCACACGAGCGGTCGTCCTGGGATCGAGCATCGAGGTGCCGGACGCGACCGTGCGTACGGCGGCGATCAGATCGGCTCCGTTGATCTGCTTCAGTACGTAGCCGGCCGCGCCCGCCATGATGGCGTCGAACAGTGCCTCGTCGTCATCGAACGACGTCAGCATCAGACATGCCAGTTCGGGCATGAGGGCGCGCAGTTCCCGGCATACCTCGATACCGGCGTGGTCACCGCGGGGGTCGTCGCCGAGCCTTACGTCCAGTACAGCGACCTGTGGCCTGCTGGCCGGTACGCGGGCCAGCGCCTCCCGGGCGTTGGACGCCTCGCCGACGACGTCGATGCCGTCTTCGGCCTCCAGCAGATCGCGTACGCCGCGCCGGACGACCTCGTGGTCGTCGAGGATGAAGACGCGTACGGGGGCCGCGGACTGCGGCGGCGGCGTGCTCAGCGGGGACTTCGCGAGGTCATTCACACCATGCTCGATCGGTTCGGGGAAGGGGGATCTCGGACCAGTATGTGCGTCGGTCCGCAGGCCGGTTCGCCGGGGTGTCACAGCATGTCGTAGAGGCTCTGAACAGGGCCGAAAGGCCCTGTGGCCAGGGCCGGTCGGCAGGCTGGACGCGGTGCCATACTGACGCCGCCGAGATCGTCCGGGCGCTACGGACGTCTCTCCGTCCCGGCCACCCCACCGTGCTGTCCCAAGGAGTCACCGGTCCATGAACACCCCGAGCGAGGACTACCACGCACTGCTCGCGCGGCATGACGCGATGCGGCTGCGACGACGCATCCTGTCCCCGGCCGGAGCTGGCGCCGAACCGTGGTGCGCCGAGGCACCGCAGCCGTACGACGGAACGTCCGACCAGCAGCTGATCAGCGAATTCCTGCCGCTGGTGAGCCCGCTGGAGGAGCTGATCGCCGAGCTGTACCGGGTCCTGTTCGAGCGGCATCCGTATCTGCGGTCGTTGTTCCCCGAGTCGATGGCGTTCCAGCAGGCCCATCTCGTCGGGATCTTCCGCTATCTGATCGGCAATCTGCACCGTACGGACGAAATGATCGCCATCTTCGCGCAGTTGGGCCGCGACCATCGCAAGCTCGGTGTGCGCCCCGCGCACTTCGAGGCGTTCGAGGCAGCGCTGATCGAGACGCTGCGCATGCGTGCGGGCGCCCGGTGGACCGGTGCCCTGGAGGATGCCTGGCTGCGGATGCTGCGGCTCGCCGTTTCGGCGATGGTCAGGGGCGCGGACGAGGCGATCGCCGAACCGCCGAGCTGGGAGGCGACGGTGGCCTCGCACGAGTTCCGTACGCCGGATCTCGCGGTGCTGAGGGTGCGCCCCCATCAGCCCTACCCCTTCAGAGCCGGGCAGTTCGCGTCCTTGGAGTCGCCGCTGCTGGAGCAGGCATGGCGTCCTTACTATCTGGCCCGCGCGCCGCATCCGGACGGGGAGTTGGAGTTCCATGTACGGGCCCGGGGTGCCGACGGGGTGAGTGATGCGCTGGTGCACGGCACGCAAAAGGGCAACACCGTCCGCCTCAGCGCACCGCGCGGCTCGCTTGCCCTGCCCGATCACACCCCGTCCGCCGACGTGGTGTTGATCGCCTCCGGTACCGGATGGGCCGCGATGAAGGCGCTGCTCCAGCAGATCGACGCCGAACGGTTCCGTGCGCACCGGGTGCGTCTGCTGCTGGACGGAGGGGTGGGTGAGGGCGTGTACGACTCGGCGTTCCTGGAAGCGTTCCGGCGCGGACGCCCCTGGCTGACCGTCCTCACGGCCGGTCAGGCCGATCCGGCCGGTTCCTCCGCAGATCCCGGTCTGCGGGCCATAGCCGGAGTACTGGCGCAGCGTCCCGGGGCCGTCGCCCGGCAACACGTCTATCTGGCCCTGGCACCCGAGGCGTCCACGACAGACTCGGCGCGGGCCGTCGCCGCCCGGCTGGCCGCCGCCGGAGTCCCGGCCACGCACGTCCATCACGACATCACCGGCATGGTGCGGGTCACAGAAACGTCTGCCAGTACGACCAGAACCGGATTGCTATCAGCATGACGATGGCCAGGCACCAAGTCACCGGCACCGCAAGGGGGAACTCCAGTACCGCCGCGACGAGGACGCGTGGGGCGGGCAGGACGCCATGGCGCAGATTGTGCACGGTGGTGTGCCAGAACACGAAGATCGTGGCCACCCACACGAGTACGCACCACAGGCAGAGCGCGCCGATGTCGTACAGCGCCTGCGTCATCAGCCACATGCAGAAGCCGACGCCGAACAGGGTGCCCAGGTTCAGCCCCAGCCAGTACCACCGTCGGTAGCGCGCGCCTGCGAGCAGGCCCGCGCCGGTCCCCATCACCACCCCGAAGGCGATCAGTCCGATGAGCGGATTGGGGAAGCCGAACACCGACGCCTGTTCGCTGCGCATCACATCGGCGCAGGACACCACGGGGCTCAGCGAGCAGGCGGGAACGAACCCTGGGTCGGCGAGCAGTTCGAACTTGTCGATGGTGATCACGAAAGAGCCGAGCAGCCCGAGGGCGGCGGTGATCAGCAGCAGCCATGCGAATCCCTGGCGCGCCCCGGTCCGCTCCCGTTCGTCGAGCGTCCCCGAAGCACCGTCGTTCGCCCGGTCCTCCGAGGCGTGAACCTCCCGGTCATCGGCCTCGAAGGCTTCCGCCACCAGCTCGGACTCACGTGCCGACGCGCTCATGACCGCCCCCGCACGGAGCCGTCCGGCCAGACGACCTCCACCCGGATTCCACGCGCCCGGGCAAAGGCAACCAGATGTGCGGTGGCGTCCCGGCCGTCCGACGGCGAACCGTCCCACACGGCAAGCACGGTCCGGCACGTCTCCACCAGACGTTCATCGGCGCTGACGCAAGCGTTGCGGTCGGCCGGATCAAATGCCAGCAGCCGTACGCTCTCGGCCAGGACCAGCAGTTCCCCTGCGGCCCGCCGGTCCCGCTCGGGCAGCACTGCGGGTACCGCGCCCTGGGCCGGCAGCAGTACCGTCAGCTTCCGTCCGGCCTCCCGGGCGGCGCGCCCGAACACGAGCGGCAGCCCCGCCCCGACCCGTACAAGAGCGGCCACGCCCTCTGCCAGGCAGTCCAGCCGCGCTCTCAGTTCGGCCTCCACCAGCGCCAGAGTTCTGTTGTTGAGGTCTCTGTGTCCAACGACCGCGATCACCGTGTTCCCCTCCTGTGCAGATCCGCACTGCCCGATCCGACCGAACGCTCCACAAGCCACGGCCCGGCCCCCGGAGCCGCCGTTGGGCCGGCCCGCGGCATGCGGTCCACCGCAGTGAATCCATCGGGGGTCCGACGCCGCTAGGGCCGTTCGGCCCTGGGCCGTTCGGCCCTGGCGTGGGGACGGCAGCACGCGATGTACTCGTGCGGCAGTCGAGCAGATCAGGAGACGAGGCCGCCCCATGAGCCACGCAGATCATCAATCGCCGCGGTCGTCCGTGCCCGCGGCCGCGCCCACGTCGTCGGCCCCGGCTCACGGCCCGGCGGCCACCGGACCACGCCGCACGGTCGAGTTGACGGGCGCTCAGGCGCTGAGCCTGCTCGGCGGGGCGCCGCTCGGGCGGATCGTATTCACCCAGCGCGCGCTGCCCGCGATCCGGCCGGTGAACCATCTGCTGGACCTCGGCCAGATCGTCATCCGGACCCATCAGGACTCGGACCTGTTCGCCCAGGCCCGGCACCATGGCGGCCAGGGAGTCGTGGTCGCCTACCAGGCTGATGACATCGATCCGCTGACCCATCTGGGCTGGAGCGTCGTCGCGACGGGTTACTGCCGCCCCGTGACCGATCCCGATGCCCTGAGGCGCTACCAACGACTGATCAGGCCCTGGTCTGACCGGGTGATGGACTGTGCGGTCCGCATCCGTCCGCATCTGGTCACCGGGATCCGGCTGACGGTCTGATGCAGCGTCTTTGTGCTGAAGGACTTCTCCGTAGCTCGCTCCGTGGGCGAAGTGCCCGGGTCGCACCAGGGCCCACTCGAGTCGCCTTTGGCTGGAAAACACGGCTGAGACCATCGGCCCACCTGGTCCGACCAGCCACTGTTCCCCGGGGCCGGGCGCGGACGGTGCCCGCCGGGGCGGGCACCGTCCGCGTTTCTCAGTGCTGTGCAGCCGGGGAGGTGCCGCGGAGCCCGGCTGCCGCGAATGCCGCTCCCAGCAGGCAGAGAACGCCGGTCACGGTCACGGCGGTGTGCACACCGTTCATGAACGCCTGGCCGCTGCCCTCCACGACGGCCGCCCGGAGCTGCTCGGTCATGTTGCCGGATACCGGGGCGACGCCCATGGCGACCGCGTCACGGGCCTCCCTCAGGCCGCCCGCGACAGACGCCGGGACCCCCGCGTCGGTCAGCTCGTCGACGAGCGTGGAGTCGACCCGGCTGCTGATCAACGAGACCAGCACCGACGTGCCCAGCGCGCCGCCGATCTGAAGGGCGGTGGCCTGGAGGCCGCCCGCCACTCCGCCGTCCTTGACGGGGGCCTGGCCGACGATGGCGTCGGAGGAGGCCGACAGCACCATGCCGACCCCCAGGCCGAGCGCGATGAACGGCGGCCACATCGTGGCGTAGGACGAGCCGGTGTCCCAGCTGAGCAGGCCGAAGGTCGCGGCGGCTTGGAGCAGCATGCCCAGCGGCATCGAGAGCCGGGGCCCGAAGCGGCCGGTCAGCGCCGCCCCCAGCGGGGAGGCCACCAGCGAAGCGAGACTGAGCGGCAGTGTGCGTACGCCGGCCTCGACCGGCGAGAAGCCGCGCACGTTCTGAAGGTAGAGCATCACGAAGAAGATCACGCCGAGCATCACGAAGAAGTTGAGGGCGGTGATGATCGTGCCGACGGTCAGCGCCCGGATGCGGAACAGCCGCATCGGCAGCAACGGGTGCGCGATCCGGTTCTCGTACCAGCCGAAGCCCACCAGGATGAGCACGCCGGCGGCGACGACGCCCAGGGTGCCGGCCGAGGCCCAGCCCCAGGTCTCGCCCTTGACGACGCCGAAGACCACGCACAGCAGGCCGAGAGCCAGCAGCACGACGCCGGGGACGTCGAAGCGGTGGTGGCCGGTCGAGTTTCTGCTCTGCGGCAGGACGGCGGCGCTGACCAGGAGCGCGATCACACCGATCGGGGCGTTGAGGTAGAAGACGGACTCCCAGTTGACGTTCTCGATGAGCAGGCCGCCGACGATGGGGCCGAGCGCTGTGGAGACGGCGGAGACCATGGCCCAGATACCCACGGCGATGCCGAACTTCCGTGGTGGGAAGACGGCGCGCAGCAGGCCCAGGGTGTTGGGCATCAGAAGCCCGCCGAAGAAGCCCTGCACCGCCCGGAAGACGATGACACCCTCGATCGAGCCCGACAGGCCGATGGCGACCGAGGCGAGGGTGAACCCGACGACGCCGACCATGTAGTAGGTGCGCCGTCCGAAGCGGTCGCCGAGCTTGCCGCCCAGGATCAGCGATGCCGCCAGGGCGAGCAGATAGGCGTTGGTGACCCACTGCAGATCCGCGGTGGACGCTTCGAGGGAGCGGCCGATCTCGGGGTTGGCGATCGCCACGACGGATGCGTCGAGCTGAACCATGAAGAGGCCGAAGGCGACCGCAAGGAGAGTCAGCCACGGGTTGAAGCGCCTGCCCTGGGGCGGCTCCACTTGCGGTAGGGAGGCAACGGGCAGCGAGGAGTGATCCACGGTGGTGGATGGCATGGAAGTGCCTTGTCTGTCGGAAGCGCTGCGGGAAACAGGGACGAAGCAGAATGCGCCGCGCCGACGGGCGTCGGGGCGGGCTGCCTCCGCGCAGGGGAAGGCCCCACGGGCACGGAGACGGCAGTGCTCGCGGTCGGTCGGGTCCCTCGGCGGGGACCGCTGGGTCTACTCGGCTGCGGGCACGGGGTGCAGATGCCGCGTCAGCGACGTCAGCGCGCCCACGACCGAACCGAGTGCGTCCAGCTCACCGTCGGTGAGGGACTGCAGGGCCTGCGCGATGTGCGCGCCTTCGAGACGCCGGACCTCGGCCAGTTCACGCCGAGCCCTTGAGGTCGGATGCAGATGGGCGATCCGCTTGTCGTCGGTGTCCTGCCGGCGCTCCAGCAGTCCCTGCTCGGTGAGCTGGGAGACGAGCGCGCTGACGTTGTTCGGCCGCATCAGCAGGGCGTCGGCGGCCTCACGCACGGTGGCGCCCTCCTGCTGCGAAACGAAACGCAGCAGCGCGAGCTGCCCCTCGGGCGGCTTGGGCCGCCCGAAGTCCTGGGCGACCCGGCGGTCCAGGGCCCGGTTCAGCGCGGGCAGGCACGCCGCGAGCGCAGAGGCCACACGGTCGAGGTCCTGGACGGACGCGCGGGAAACGGGCATGAGCGAGAGAATAGGTCTGATGCCATAGGTATGTCAAAAGATGTTCCTGCGTCGGATCCACCCCGGCAGCCAGTCGGAACCGTCCCGTGGAACGCAGGAGTTCTGCGAGGCTTCTATCGACGACGACCTGGGGGGAACGTGACCTGGCTGTTGGTGAAACGGGCCCTCGTCCTGCCCTTCGGCGGGCCGACGGAGCGCCTCGACAGCTCCGCCGGGCCCTGATCACAGGCCAGTGGCTCGGATGTCGGGCTGCGCTTGACGCCGTGGTCGCGGACGTTCCGACGGGTTTCACCAGGCGGGGCCCAGGCGGAGCAGTCGGCCGCGTACCAGGGTGACGTCGGGGTTGTCCGGCGTCCCCGGTCGCTGAACGAGGTGGCCGGTATCGATGGGCGGATCGTCGGTCTCTTGGACGGCAACCAGCGCATCGGAGGCGAGTTCGGTGAGGCAGAGGCAGCGGGGCAGAACGGTGAAGCCGGCCCCGGCGGTGACCGCGGCGACGCTCAGTGGATTTCTCCGGGAATCCCTCGGAACGTGCGCCGGTAGGCGAGCGGCGACACACCGATGACTGCGTGCAGGTGCTGGCGGAGCGACGTGCCCGTCGCGAAGCCGACCTGGGCGGCGACATCGTCCACCGGCAGGTCGGTGGATTCGAGCAGATGCCGTGCGCGGGCGACCCGCTGCTGAATGAGCCATCGCCCCGGACTCGTTCCCACCTCCTCACGGAAGCGGCGGGCAAAGGTACGCAGACTCATCCGCGCATGGTCGGCGAGCTCGGCCAGGCTCAGGGGCTCGTGAAGGTTCTCCAGCGCCCACTGGCGGGTGGCGGCCGTGCCGTTCGAGGAGGCGTCGGGCACCGGCTGGTCGATGTACTGCGCCTGCCCGCCGTCCCGCCAGGGCGGTACGACACAGATACGAGCGACCCGGTTGGCCACTTCGCTGCCGTGGTCCTTGCGTACGACGTGCAGGCAGACGTCGACACCGGACGCGGCACCCGCGGATGTCAGCACATCGCCGTCGTCGATGAACAGCACATCCGGATCGAGCGCGATGTGCGGAAACCACTCCCGGAAGACGCCGGCAAGCGCCCAGTGCGTAGTGGCAGGACGTCCGTCGAGCAGACCGGCTGCAGCGAGGACGAAGGCGCCCGTGCAGATGGACACGATGCGCGTGCCCGGTGCCACGCACGCGAGAGCCTCCGTGACGGCCGCAGGCGCCTCCCGCGCGATGAGCGAGGTGGCGAACGGTGGGATGACCACGGTGTCGGCCATGCGCAGAGCGTCCGGGCCGTGCTCGACAGTGATGGAGAAATCGGAGTTGGTATGCACCGGACGACCGTCGACGGTGCAGGTCACGACCTCGTACAAGCCCTCCGCGGCCCCGAAGACCCGGCTCGGAATGCCCAGCTCGAACGGGTACACCCCATCCAGGGCCAGAACGGCTACACGGTGAACGCTTCCCATGGCAGGATCCTGTCGAAAGATGGCAATCATGCCATGGTACGGAACGGCGGGGCCCGCGACGCTGGACGCATGAGTCAGAACGCAGCGGAAAGCACGGCTACCACCGGCCCCGCCACCATGCGCGCCATGAGCCAGGACATCCACGGAACCCCGGACGTACTCAAGGAAGTACGACTGCCGAAGCCGGTCCCGGGACCGAGCCAGATCCTGGTCGCCGTCCGCGCGGCCGGGGTCAACCCCACCGACTGGAAGCACCGCGCCAACGGGCTTTTCCTGGACCGGCTTCCGCTGGTCCTGGGCTGGGACGTCTCAGGAGTCGTCGAGGCCGTCGGCTTCGGCGTCACTCTGTTCAAGCCGGGCGACGAGGTCTTCGGCATGCTGCCCTACCCGTACGGGGTCGGCTCCCACGCGGAGTATGTGACCGCCCCGGCCCGTGCCTTCGCCCGCAAGCCGGCCGGCATCGACCATGTCCAGGCCGGGGCCCTCCCGCTTGCCGCCCTCACCGCATACCAGGCCCTCGTCGACACCGCCGACGTGCGCCCCGGGCAGCGGGTCCTCGTCCACGCGGCCGCAGGCGGCGTCGGCCACCTCGCAGTCCAGATCGCCAAGTCCCGTGGGGCGTACGTGATCGGTACCGCGAGCGCTCCCAAGCACGATTTCGTCCGGGCACTTGGCGCGGACGAGATGATCGACTACCACAGCGTCGACTTCGCCGAGGCCGTCAAGGACATCGATGTCGTCCTCGATCCCCTGGCGGGCGAGACCCGCGCCCGCTCGCTGAACGTCCTGCGTCCTGGCGGTGTTCTCGTCTCGCTCCTGTACGGCGGGTCCCCGAACGAGCGGCAGCGGGCCGCCGAGTTGGGCGTCCGTGTCGAGACCCTCCTTGTCGAGGCCGACCACGCCGGCATGAACGCCATCGCCGACCTCGTCGAGGCCGGCTCCCTCCATGCCCACGTCGAGACCACGTTTCCCCTCGCCGAGGCACCCAAGGCCCACGCCCTCGGTGAGACCGACCGGACCTCGGGAAAGATCGTGCTCGTCGTGACGGAGCCCGCATCAGCGGAGTTGTGATCCCTCCGGCAGGGTCTGCGATGCGGATTCCCGGACGGACAGCCGGAGTCGTGGTGCCAGACCCTGCCGGAGCGGTCCACCTGTTCCGCAATGACAACAAGGAAGTGGGTGCCCGCCGGGTCGGCCACGCCGGAAACAGGTTCTCCTCGTTCCTTGGCCGGTGCCGAAAGATCCCCGCTCTGCGTCAGGCTGCCGCTCTCGGATCAGGGCCGGTCGGTGTCCTCCGGAAGGGTGCCGAGAAGTGCCTGCAGCCGTGCGGTGGTGAGGATGCCCACCGCGAAGCCGTCCTCGTCGACGACGGGCAGGATTGTCAGGGACCGCTCGCGCATGGCGGCCGCGGCCTCCGACGCCGGCATGCCGGGGTGCGCGAACGGGCCGCTGTCGTGTGCGATGTCACGGACCCGGGTGTCCTCGGCGTACCAGGGCTGCGCTGCGTGGGCGGTGAGCTGGTCGAGAGTGATGATTCCGGCGCACCGGCCGGCGTCGTCGCGGATGAGTACGTACTGGGTGCGGGATCCGCGCAGGACATCGAGTGCCCTGTCGATGCTGACGTGGTCGCTGATTTGCAGGTCCGGCGCGATCATGGCGTCGGCGGCTGTAGGACTCATTCGAGAGGTGATCGTCGGCTCCAGGGGCTTGGCGGTGCGCGGCGTCACGCCCGGCGGGCACGAGAGGGCGCACCTGCTGAGGGCGCGGCGGCGTCGGCCTTGAGCTGGTGCAGAGGTGTGCTCATGACCGCCGCCTCCAGGGGTTCGAGACCGGGCGCCGGTACACGGCACCCGGCAAGTACGGTCGTCCGCGGGAGCGCCGCCGTCCCGGTTGCCGGGTCCGGCCGAGACCGATGGGAGGTACGGTCCGGCTGGGCCGACAGTGCCTCGCCGTCGGTTTCAGCACGTCGAGGCAGATGCGCGCGTCGATCGGGCGTGGGTCGGATGAGGGCGTGGGCCTCTGGAACCGGTGCGTCCCGATCGGGGTGCCCGGACAAGGACACCGCGGCCCGATTCCGGCGGGCCGGGGTTCTTCGTCACGTCACGCAGGCGGATCCGTCACTCGCCTTCGAAGTCGTATCCGATCACTCGGAAGCTCGCTCCCACGCCGTCGTTGACGAACACGCCTCCTTCGACGCGCTGCGGGAACACGCCCGATGTGGCGCCGTAGGGTCCGACGACGGCGACGGGGCCGCCGTTGTCGCAGGTCGCCCCGCTGAAGACCTCGACGGTCCTCCGGCTGTCGTTGAAGATGTTGAAGCTCGTGGCGCCGAGGCCGCTGGCCGCGGTGATGCAGCCGCCGGGGTAGGCGGAGTACGTCCGCTCGTTGAAGTGGATCCTGCCCTCGTCGTAGCCCCGACCCCCGCCGTGGCCCCTGCCCTCGTTGCCTCTGCCCTCGTCGTTACCTCTGCCCTCGTCGTTGCCCCTGCCTTCGCCGTTGCCCCTGCCCTCGTCGTTACCTCTGCCCTGGTCACCCTTTCCGGCGTCGCCCTCGCCGTTGGGGGCCGAAGCCGGGGCTGCGGCCTGTCGCACGACCGGGACTGCCGGGACTGCCGGGGCCGGCTGGGCCGGCCGGGCCGGCCGGGCCGACTCGATGGTGGCGGCCGAGGTGAAGGTGCTGCCGGTGGCTGTCAGGGCCATGGCGCCCGCGAGGGCGGCGGTCACGACGGTGGAACGTGTAACCATGTCACTTCTCCTGTCTCAGAGAGGCCAGCTGCGTAGCCGACCCGTGACTGAACGTACTTACGCTCCACAAGACTGTCATTTCGGGCATATCGAACGGCTGACACCGAGCACCGATCGGGATACCACCCGAGCCGGACAGCCCGGAAAGGCTCATCACCGGTTGACACGCCGAAGGACCGGCGCGGGCAGCGGTGCTGCTGCCTGTGCCGGTCCTGGCTTGCGGTGCGGGGGCTGAGTCTGTGGCTCAGTAGGCGGAGTTGACGTTGTCGATCGACCCGTAGCGGTGGGCGGCGTAGTTGGCGGCCGCGGTGATGTTGGCGACGGGGTTGGTGAGGTCGTGGGCGGTGCCGGCGACGTGGTAGGCGTTGAAGGTCGGCTGGATGACCTGGAGCAGGCCCTTGGAGGGTATGCCGTTGCGCGCGTTGACGTCCCAGTTGTTCTGGGCGTTGGGGTTGCCGCTCGACTCACGCATGATGTTGCGGTGCAGGCCCTCGTAGGTGCCGGGGATGCCCTTGGCCTTCATGATGGCCAGCGATTCCTTGATCCAGCCGTCGAGGTTGTTGGCGTAGCCCCTGCCGCCCTGGGCGCCGTCCACGGAAGCCCTGACCACGGAGGCGCTCGCCGGTGCCTTCTCGGCTGCCTGCGCGGATGTCGACGTCAGCGTGAGGGCGGCGGCCGCGGCACCGAGGGTGGCGATGCCGGCGACGGACATGGTGCGGAAGCGGGCGATGCGGCTGGTACGGGTCTGCGTGTTCGTGGTCATACGGAAGGAACTCTCCAATGGGGACGTCACGGTGCTGCCTACCGGTCATGGTTGCGGTGGCTTGCGGGGCGGTGCCCCGCGCTGCGGGCCGGAACGAACGGATCCGAAGGAATCCACCCGGCCCTGTCGCGGCTTCCCGCAACGACAGCCATGGTTAGCGACGTGCGGGGCGGGGCGCAATGATGTGACGTACTACCCAACATCGGAGAAATGTCCAAAATGACATATTCTGTGGTGCTTGTGTACTGTTCGGGCGACCCGCCGCCCTACTACCCGCCTTAGGATGTGACACAGCTCCTATGGGTGGCATCACATCCACGGCGTCACATCGGCGGTCCTGGCAGGGCGGTTCCCGCACCGGATCCGCGCCTTCCCCGGCCGGCAGCACCGCCGGTTGTCGGACGGCTGGGGCCGCCCCGTCTCATGGCGGCCCCAACCTGCTCTTGATGTGTCCGGGCGACGGATCCCCTGGCGCTCGACGGTGATCCCCGGTAATCCGGCCAGGAGAACACTGTGCCGCCGACTCCGAGCAACTGAGATACGAGGCTTCCCGGTTCGGGATCACGAGCGGCTGAGTCATCCGTCCGGAGCGGTCGAGCGCGGCCGTTGCCCGACGGGAGGACTGGGCGGGTGCCGGCGATCAACATGGCAGTACCGCGCGCTGTGATCGTTGTCCTACGGCTACGGCGTCGGACAGGGGCCAGAAGCCGGTCGGACGAGAAACCGACTGTGGTGATCGTGCCGGCCCCGGGCGTGCCGCGCCGAGGCGTTGCACGAGGCCGGATCGATGCGTCCTTCGCCGGGTCAGCGGCTCTCGTTCACCACCATGGCCGAGCCGCCGCCTCGCCGCTTGGGTTCGGCGACCGCCGTGACCTTCCCGTCGCGCCGGAACTCCAGTGCGGCCACCGCTCCGATCTCAGGGGATGGGGTGAAGGTCTGTGGGGCCAGGACGAAGTGCTGGCCGAGGACTTCGAGCGCGGTGCGCTCGGGTGCGTCGAGGAAGGCGGGTTCGGTTTCGGTCGTGGTCCGGTTCCGCTGCGAGATCCGCGGAGCGGCGACCGCATCGGGCAGCGACATGCCCAGGTCGAGGCGGTTGACGAGGGTCTGGAGCACCGTGGTGATGATGGTCGCACCACCCGGCGAACCGACCGCGATCAACGGCTTGCCGTCCCGCAGCACGATCGTCGGCGACATGCTGCTGCGCGGGCGCTTGCCCGGCGCCGGCAGATTCGGGTCGGGTACCCCGGGGGTGAGCGGGGTGAAGTCGAAGTCGGTGAGCTCATTGTTGAGCAGGAAGCCACGTCCCGGCACGGTGATGGCCGAGCCTCCGGTCTGCTCGATCGTCAGGGTGTACGAGACCACATTGCCCCAACGGTCGGCGGTCACCAGATGGGTCGTCGAGGGCCCCTCGTAAGGCTCCTGACTGCCCTTCCCCCGGGCACAGCCGGTTGTCGCGCTGCGCGGGTCCGCCGGGGCCAGCGGACTGGTCAGGGTCGCGTCGGGCCGGATCAGGCAGGCCCGGTCCTTCGCGAACCTCTTGGACAGCAGCGCCCCCGTGGGCACGTGCGAGAAGGCGGGGTCACCCACCCAGCGGTTGCGGTCGGCGAAGGCGATCCGGCTGGCCTCCAGGTAGTGGTGCAGCGCCTGGACCCGGCCGGCGGACGACAGAGGGAAGTTCTCCAGGATGTTGAGCGCTTCGCCGACTGTCGTGCCGCCGGAGGAGGACGGCGCCATGGAGTAGACGTCCAGCCCGTGGTAGGTGGTGAGGGTCGGGTCCCGGCGCACCACCCCGTAGTTCGCGAGGTCGCTCCGCTCCATGAGTCCGGGCCGGAACGTACGGTCGGAGCCGGCGGCCACCGGCGGGTTCTGCGCGGTGCGCACCACATCACGCCCGATGTCGCCGTGGTAGAGCGCGTCTATGCCCTTGTGGGACAGCTCCCGGTACGTACGGGCGAGGTCGGGGTTGCGGAAGCGGGAGCCGACCACGGGGAGTTCACCGTGCGGCAGGAACAGCTCGGAGGTCGAGGTGATGTCCCGGAAGCGGGCTTCGTTCATCGCGGTCTGGGCGCGGAATTCGTCGTTGACCACGAAGCCGTCGCCGGCGATCCGGGTGGCCGGGCGCAGTGCGCGCCCGAGCGAGACCGTGCCCCCAGTCGTCCAGAGCCTTCTGCCAGGTCGCCGGGGTGCCCGGAACGCCCACGGACAGGCCGGAGTTGACCGCTTCCTGGAACGGGATGGCATTGCCCGTGGACGGGTCGACGAAGGAGTCGGAGCGCATCCGGGCCGGGGCCGTCTCGCGGCCGTCGATGGTGTGCACCCTCTTCTGGGCGGCGTCGTAGTACACGAAGTAACCGCCGCCTCCTACGCCTGCCGAGTACGGCTCGACCACACCGAGCGCCGCCGCGGTCGCCACCGCCGCGTCCACCGCGTTGCCGCCGTGCCGCAGCACCTCGATGCCGGCCTGCGAGGCGTACGGGTTCACACTGGAGACCGCACCCCCGCTGCCGGTGGCGACGGCCTGTTTGGGCGGCGGCTGGAGCCGGGAGCCGGAGGGTACCGCGGCGCCGTCTGCCGGGGATGAGCCGACGGCTGCAGTGGGAACGAGCAGGGGGAGAGCGAGGGCTGCCGCTGACACGGCAGACACCAGGGCACGGCGGGCGATCATCAAGCCTCCGAGGGCCTCGGGCGAGGGTAATTGCTGGCACTCTGGCAACAGCCGGCCTCATCAGCAATGGATCTTGGAGATCTTTGCGGAACATCTGAGGTTCCTCGGTAGTAACCAGCACGGTTCAACGACCCACCGGTACCAGGAGTCGGCGATCCACCGGCGCACGATGCCACGAGGGCGGGGAAGCATGCGTGTGCGACAGGTCGGCGGCGACTTCGGCCCAAGCCGGCCTGCTCGTGCCTGACCCGGACGCCACCCTCGTCGTCGAGGCAGGCACCCAGCGGAATCTGATTACTCGTCAGCAGAGTCGACAAGGGGTCAGCAAGTGTCTGAACAGACCTGGTCACAGGTGCCAACACCTGCAAGTCCGGGCCACCCAGGGAGCGGGCTCACACCATGCCCTGCTCAGCTGCCCCCGTTATGTTCTTCGCGGTCCTGCAAGAGGACCGCCGGCCTGTCGGCGTCCCCTGGGCTCCGTGCCGCTACGCCCAGCCCACCATGGAACACGCCAGCGCAGAACGCTCGCCGAGCGATTTCCGCTGATCGGCAGTGAGGGGCGGATCACGGCGGTACCGTGGCCGAACCTGAGTCCGACCTGGCCGTTTCGGCCGCACGAGGTGACGAACGATGAACGATTACGCACTGTCCGCACCGCATCCCACGAACGCACACCCCGCCCGCGTTTACAACGTCTGGCTGGGCGGCAAGGATCACTATCCGGTGGATCAGGAGGCAGCCGAACTCGCTGCCCGGGCGAACCCGACAATTGTGCCGTCGGTCCGGGCCAACCGGGCCTTCCTGGGCCGCGCCGTACGTCACCTCGCGGCGACCGGAGTCCGCCAGTTCCTCGACATCGGTACGGGCATTCCCGCCGCAGAGAACACCCACGAGGTGGCCCAGCGGGCCGCTCCCGAATCGCGTGTCGTCTATGTCGACAACGACCCGATCGTCCTCTCCCACGCGCGGGCGCTGCTGGTCAGCGGCCCCGAGGGGCAGACCGACTACGTGCAGGCCGATGCGCGGGACGTGGACACGATTCTCGACGCCGCCTCCCGCACCCTGGATCTGGAGCAGCCGGTCGGCCTCATGCTGGTGGCGATACTGCAGTACATCAAGGACGCCGAGGACCCGTGGGACGTCACCCACCGGCTGCTGGACCGCCTTGCCCCGGGCAGTCACCTCGTCCTGTCCCATCCGGCCGTCGACGTCACCGCCCCCGAGGTCGCCGAATCCATGCGGATCTACAACGAGCGCGCAGCCAGCCACGCCTCCGCCACCCCCCGCACCCACGAAGAGGTTCAACGATTCTGCGATGGCCTGGAAATCCTGGAACCGGGCGTTGTCACCCTGACCCGCTGGCGTCCCGGACCGTCCGACACTCCGGATGACACCCTGCCCATGTGGTGTGCCGTCGCCCGCAAGGCTTAAGAGGTCATCTCAACTGGTGAGTCGGCTGTGGCAGATGAGGGCGCAGGCGATGGCGGCGAAGGCGCGGAAGCGTTCGGTCATGTCGCATGATCAGATATCGTGCGCAGCCATGGGTGAACTGATATTGATCAGGCATGGCCAGACCGAATGGAGCCTGTCGGGCCAGCACGCCGGCCGCACCGACGTTCCGCTGACTGACGCGGGCAAGGCTGCAGCCAAGTCGCTCGCCCCGCGGCTTTCCCGACGCCATCTGGTCGCTGTGTTCAGCAGCCCGCTCAGCCGCGCCCTGCGGACGGCAGAGTTGGCGGGCCTGACCGGCGTCAGGCCCGATCAGGACCTGGTGGAGTGGGACTACGGTGGCTATGAGGGCCTGACCGCGGCGCAGATCCAGGAGACAAGGCCGGGATGGGACCTGTGGCAGGACGGTGTCATTCCCGGCGACGCCGCCCATCCTGGCGAACAGCTCCAGCAGGTGGCCGTGCGCGCGGACGCGGTGCTGGACCGGATCCGGCCGCTGTTGGGCGATGGCGACGTCGCCGTCGTCGCTCACGGACATCTGGCACGCGTGCTCGCCGTGCGCTGGCTCGGCCTTGACGCGTCCGCCAGCCGACTACTTGGTCACCCACATCCAGGCACTCTCAGTTTCCTGGCCACCGAGGACGAGCGGCCTTTCATTGCTGCCTGGAACGTGCCGTAACGGGAGCCCGCTGTCTCACGCCTGCCGCGAGAGGCGCCGGCGTCGATCGCGCACCGCGACCAGTCGAGGTTCGCGCGCGCCGAGCTCGTCCAGGACCAGGCGGTGGAGCCTGCCCCAGACCCGGGCCCGGCTCCACTCGGTGAACCGCCGGTGTGCGGTCGGCCCGGACGGGCCGAAGCCCGGCGGCAGTTGGCGGCACGTACAGCCCGTCGTGGCCACGAACACAATGGCCGCCAGCACCTGCCGGTCGGTGACGGCCGCTCAGATCGTAATAGCGGAGATCGGCGTCGACATGCAGCGGTTCCCCACAGCAAGCCATCTCGCCTCGTGGGCGGGAGTCTGCCCGGGCAACCACGAGTCCGCCGGCAAGGTCACCAGCGGCCGCACCCGCCACGGCGATGCGCGGCTCGAAGGAGTCCTTGGCATCGCCACCGCGGCAGCCGCCCGCTCGAAGAGCACCTACCTCTCCGCGCAATTCCGGTGGCTCGTCGGAATACGCAAAGCGGGAACTGCACGGCGACTGACGCCCGCCACCGGGCGCACCACTCCGAAGCCGTGCGCGGCGAAAATGCCACCGAGGCGCTCGCCGACCAGTGGCCGACTGGCTCGACGAGCACGCGACGAAGCAGATCTGCCGGATCAGCCTTCGGTACGGCCTCGCCCTGGGTGCGCCGCAGCATGTTCCGTGGGCTCAGTCCTGCTGCTCCAACGCGTCGGCGAAGGCGCGGAGGGCATCGGCCAGCTCTTTCTTGGTGGGCAGCTCATCCACCTTCTTCTCCAGACCGTCGATGCGTTCCGCCAGGTCGTCCAGGCTTGCCGGAGCCGTGGGATGCGATGTGGGTCCGTCCGTAGGAGCCGGGGACTCGGAACCACCCGAGCCTCCCGTATCCGTACTCCCGGAGCTGCCGCCGTCGGTGCCACCTGAACCGCTGACGGAGCCACCGCCCCCAGCGCCGGTGTCCCCGCCGCCCGCGAGACCGCCGCTTCCCGTATCGGACGTCTCCGCGGGCACAGGAGTCGGGCCGGACGCCCTGCCGTCCTGGGCGGCCACGGCGATCGCCCCGCCCACACCCAGCACCATCGCGGCGGCCGCGCCGACCAGCGCCACCGTCATCCGTCGCGCCTGGATCTTCCTCATATGTGTCATGCGACGGACACTAACCACTGATCGCCGCGGAGGGATTCCTTCCGATGATTCGGTGCCGCATGGGCTCCTCGCGCAGGGTGGCCCGAGTCGCTGCGTTGGGCGGTCTACGCTGTCACCGTTGCCCATTACGTTCAACGGCCCAGCGTCCCGGGACGAAGCCTCGAAGCGTTCCCAGGTCCCCGGATCGCTCCGGCCGCCTGCAGAAGGGACAATACGATGGATCCTGATATCCGGACCAGGGCCGCACTCGAGGAACACTGGCAGGCATCGGAACGTGGGGATACCGAAGCCGAGCACGCCATCTACGCTGCGGACGCGATCCTCGACTACCCCCAGTCAGGTGAACGATTCCGGGGCCGCGCGACGATTTCCTCGCAACGTGGCGGGCACCCCGCCAGTCGGCACTTCACCGTCCACCGGATCGTTGGCAGCGGGGATCTGTGGGTGAGCGAGTGTGTCATCACGTACGACGGGGTGCCCACCTACTCAGTGAGCATTATGGAATTTGCCCATGGGCATGTGGTGCACGAGACGCAGTACTTCGCGGACGCCTTCGGTTCGCCTGAATGGCGGACAGCACTCGCGGAGCCGATGCCGGGCAGGAATATCGCCAGGGCCTGACCCAGGGCTGACAGGCGGGAGTGAGCCGGTCGGGCGGGCTGGGCTTCTCCCACGGCCGGCGCAGATCAGCCGCCATTGGTCGGGACAGCCGTAACTCGCCGCCGTGACGGGGCGGGCGGCCCCGGGTGCCGCGCTCCCGTGGAGGAACCCGGCGGCGAAGGACACGCTCCAAGCGCATGCGACCCAGCACCTGTACCGGCAGATCCCGTAGCAGGAAGGTCAGGCGGGGCACGTCGTAGCCAGCGTCGACAGCCGGCCGCGTTCGGGCCGTGGCGTCGACGATGCCGGCGGAGCGAGACGGGTCCTCGGTGGCGGCGGACGGCGTCGCTCGGGAGCTTCGCAGGGCGGCCTAGACTGGGGAGGTTCGCAAGCGACCCCGCGGAAATGGGAGGGACGACGGTGGCGACAGGCGTCGACAGCTTCGAGGACCCGCCTGCCGAGGTACTCGCGGAGGCGGCCGCGGCCTTCGGGCTGCTGGCGTCCTCGGCACGGCTGCACATCATGTGGACATTGGCCCAGGGCGAGAGTGATGTGACCGGACTCGCGGAGCGGGTGGGAGGCGCGCTGCCCGCTGTCAGTCAGCACCTGACGAAGCTGAAGCTCGCGGGTCTTGTGCGTTCCCGCCGCGAGGGCCGGCGGATGGTCTACTTCGTGGACGACCCCGATATTGTGACCGTGGTTCGGCTCATGGTCGGCCAGTTGACCGCGCGCGCCGATGCCGCATCCGCGTCGGTACGAACGCTCCGCAGGACCGGTGCCTGACACTTCCGCGGTTGAGGGGCCGGCCTTTGTGGTGCCCGGCCAGCCAACCGCTCCACCGTCGCGCAGAGCCCCTGCAGTCGGCGGGGCGTCGCAAGAACTGACCTCGCTTCAGGTGCTGCGCGCGCTGGACAGCGGCCCTCGCGGGCTGACGGACGTGGAAGCTGACGCGCGCCTGGTCAGGTTCGGCGAGAACACGCTGCCTGCCCGGCGGACCGTGTCATGGGGCGGGCGTTTTCTACGCAGCCTGCGCGACCCGTTCACCGCAGTGTTGCTCTGCCTCGGCCTGGTGTCCGCGGTCGTCGCGGCCTGGGGCACCGCCTGTGTGATCACCGTGCTTGTGGTGGTCAGCTGTGTGCTGCGGTCGGCCGGGGAACATCGAGCCGACCGGTCGATGGCCGGGCTGCGGGAGCTGGTGACGACCACCGCGACGGTGCTGCGCCGCACGGATGAGGACGCGGCGCCGGTGCCTCGGGAGACTCCGGTCGATCAGCTGGTGCCGGGGGATGTGGTCCGCCTCGGCCCCGGAGACCTGGTCCCCGCCGACGTGCGACTTCTGCGCTCGAATGGCCTGAGTGTGGATCAGGCAGTGCTCACCGGGGAGTCGGCTCCGGTCTCCAAGCATCCTGTTGATGCGCCGGGCCCGCTGGACAACGGTCCGTTCGATGAGCCGCAGCTGTGTTTTCAGGGCAGCAGCGTCATGTCGGGCAGCGGCACCGCGGTGGTTGTCGCGACCGGGGCGTGTACCTGGTTCGCCGCCGCACACCACTCCGTACACCCACGTGGCCCGAGCGCCTTCGACCGCTCGGTGCACGGGATTTCCTGGATCCTGATCCGGTTCATGCTGCTGACGCCGCCGCTGGTGCTGATGGCGAATGCCGCTCTGCGCGGCCGGGGTCTGGAGACGCTGCCGTTCGCGGTGGCGGTGGCGGTGGGGCTCACCCCGGAAATGCTGCCGGTGATCGTCACCACGTGTCTGGCACGCGGCGCATCGCTCCTCGCGCGCGTCCACGGCGTGATCGTCAGACGACTGCCCGCGTTGCACGACCTGGGCGCGGTCGATGTGCTGTGCCTGGACAAGACGGGCACGCTCACCCAAGACCGTCCAGTCGTGGTCCGCGCGCTGAGTGCCGACGGCCGGGCTGATCCCGAAGTGCTGCGCTGGGCCGCCGTGAACGCTTGGTGGACGCTGCAGCTCGCCGATCTGCCCGTTCCCGACACCCTGGACGAGGCGGTTCTCGACGCCGCCGACGAGGACGGTGCACTGCGCCACGACGGGGTCGCGGCCGTGCCTTTCGATCCGGCACGCCGCCTCTCCACTGCCGTCGTACGCGACCCCGGCCGCCTCGGTGTCCACACACTCGTCGTCAAGGGCGCAGTCGAGAACGTATTGGAACGATGCCTGCTCGACGACGTCGAGCGGCACCGGCTGCTCGAACTCGCAGCGAGCCGAGCGGACGACGGGCTGCGGCTCCTCGCGGTCGCCACCGCCGAACGTCCTGCGCGACGCCGCGCATACACACCTGCCGACGAACGCGGCCTGACCTTCATCGGCTTCATCGCTCTGCGCGAGGAACTCGCCCCTTCCGCCGCCGCTGCCCTGCGCGCCCTCGCCGACCGCAGCGTCACGGTCAAGGTCCTCACCGGCGACCACCCGGGCACCGCGGCCCGCGCCTGCCGCGATCTGGGCCTCGACCCCGGTGACGTATGCACAGCAGACCGCATCGACGAGCTCACGGACCCGGAGCTGGCCGACCTCGCCCACCGGACCACCGTGTTCGCGCGCTGCACCCCCGAGCACAAGGCCCGCATCGTCACCGCCCTGCGTGCCGCGGGCCACACCACCGGTTTCCTCGGGGACGGCGTCAACGACCTGCCCGCACTGCACGCGGCCGATGTCGGGATCTGCCCGCGCGACGCCGTCGACATGGCCCGCGAGAATGCCGACGTGGTCCTTGCCGACCACGGCAAGGACCTGTCCACGATCGAGCACGCGATCACGGCAGGCCGGCACAGCAGCGTCACCATCGCGACGTATCTGCGCATCACGCTCTCCTCGAACCTCGGCAACGTCATCGCCATGCTCTCCGCCGGCCTCCTGCTGCCCTTCCTGCCGATGCTCCCGGCCCAGGCCCTCGTCCAGAACCTGTGCTTCGACGCCGCCCAGCTCACCTTCTCCTACGACCGGCCCGCGCCCGCCGCACTCGAGCACCCGACCATGCTGCGACCGCGCGACCTCCTCCGCTTCATCACCGCCTTCGGAGCCCTCAACGCCGTCGCCGACCTGGCCACCTTCGCGGTGCTCGCCGTCGCCCTGCACGGTCCCGGGGGTACGGACGACGAGGCGGTGTTCCACTCCGGCTGGTTCACCGAGAACCTGCTCACGCAGGCCCTGGTGATGCTGCTCCTGCGGACCGGCCGCCGCACCGCCGAGACGCGCGGAATCAGCCCGGTCGGCTGGGCCGCAGCTGCGCTCGCCGCCACCGGACTGCTGCTGCCGCTCTCCCCGCTCGGCCCGCGGCTGGGCTTGATGGCCCTGCCCAGCCTCTACTACCTGCTGCTCGTGGTAGTGCTCGGGTTGTACGCGGCGGGACTTGCGACCGCCAGACATCGCTACGAGCGTCGTGGTACACATCCGTAGTGGCGCCGTCCGGCGAGTGCGCTCCCCGCACAGCTGTCGTCGTGCAGGCCGTGCTGTTCGGGTCCGCAAACGATGCGGGATTCCCTTCCGGGCCGATCGGCATGGTGATGGCCGGGGGCTGGGCGCTCGTCCTCGGCATCATGCGCCTGCGCAGCGGCGGAATCCTGATTCCGTACATCGTGCGTGTCGCGGCGAACGCGGTCATCGGGACCATGGCGGTGGCGGTACTGCACTGAATCTCGGATGTGGCGTTGCCGCGCGCCGACATCGACTGAACTCCGTAGGCTGTGGGTACTCAGGCGGTGCGCGGGAGGAGGCAGCAGACGGTGGCAGACTCCGGGGCGCGCCGGCGGTGGATCGGGGTGCTGGTACTCGTACTGGCAGCATGGGCCCTGGTGCGCGGCGGCCAAACGCCCGAGTCCGCAGATGCTTCACGAACCACGCCGCCCAGCGCTTCACCGGCCGCCACTGCCCATGCCGCGCCGAGTGCTCCGGCATCCGATGAGAGCAGCCCGCACGCGTCGACGACCGGGGCCTACGACCCCGCCGCCTACGCGCCGCAGGTTCGTACCCACGCAGCCCACGCCGACGTCGATCCGAAGTTGTTGATGGCGGTCCTCTACAACGAGTCTTACAAGCCACACGACCCGGAGCTGGAGCGGGCCTGGCAGCGTTACAAACCGGATGCCGCCTTCGGCATCGCGAACATGCACCGTGCCGCCTTCGACGAGACCAAGCGGCGGCATGATTTCACGAACCGCCGGTGGGAGGAACTGCCCGACGACCGGGACCTGGCGATTGAGGCGGCCGCCTGGCATCTGCACGACCTGGCCGCGCAGTTGCCCACCCGCCGGCCGGGGATGTACACGAAGAGCGAACTGCTGGCGCTGGGCTACAACACCGGGTCGGGCAACATGCTGGCATTCGCCCGCGGCGCGCACCCAGGCAGTCAGGCGCAGTCCTACCTGGACCGGCTGCATGCCAACTGGGCCAAGGCCGGGAAGGCGATGTCCGCTCAGCCGTAGGAGAGGTTGGTGCACAGGTCGTCGTCGGCGGAGCGGGCACCGTCGGCCACTTCGGAGGGTACGGAGGCCGGCCCGCCGGAGCCGGTGTCCGCGAGGCTGTCCGCGTAGTCCTTGCCGAGGATCACGTTGATGCCCGCCGTGGTCGTCGCCCGGAGATCCGCGTCGGGGAAGAGGCGGGCGACGGTCTCTGCCCGGTCCTTCTGGCCGGGACCGTACTCGATCAGCGTGGTGCTGTGGTCCTGGTTGGCGGCGGTGGTGGTACTCGTGACGGTGAAGTCGTGGCCCTTGAGGGTCCGCGCCGCGTCGGCGGCAAGTCCGGTGACCGTGGTGCCGTTGTAGACGGCGACGTCGATACCGTCCCCGGAGACCGCTTCGTCGGCACTCGCCGAGGGGGAGGCCGAGGCCGTCTCGTCACCGTTCTTGCCGCTGGCGTCCTTGCCGTCGATGGTCCGGTCGGACTTCAGCGCGGCCCACAGGGCGTCGGCGTCCGGCTCGACGATCGCGACCCGCGATCCCCGGTACTGCCAAGGAATGGTCACGAACTTGGTGTTGTGCAGGTCGATGTCCTTCATCGACATCACGAAGGACAGCAGCTTGTCGGCGGACCCGAGACCGGGGTCGACGGTCATGGACTTGGTCGCGGCGTCCGCGAGCGGCAGCAGCTTGGTGGGGGTGAGCCCGTCGCTCTTCACCTTCTTGATCAGGCTTGCGACGAAGGCTTGTTGGCGTTTGATGCGGCCTATGTCGGAGCCGTCGCCGATGCCGTGCCGGATGCGCACGTAGTCCAGTGCCTGCTGCCCGGAGACCTTCTGCTCGCCCTTGGCGAACAGGAGCTTGCCGCGCGTGGTGCGGTTGGGATTGAGGTCCCTTTGGTAGATGTTCTGTGGCAGACACACCTCGACGCCGCCGACGACCTCGGTCAGTTCCGAGAAGCCCTTGAAGTCGACGACGACGGTGTGGTCGACGCGTAGTCCGGTGAGCTTCTCGATGGTGTTCTGGGTGCAGGCCGGGTTGCCCTTGGCGGTCTGACCCACGGAGTACGCCGCGTTGAGCATGGTGTTGGTCTGCGTCTTGGACCAACTCCCGTCCGGGAGCTTGCACGGCGGGATGTCGACAAGGGTGTCGCGCGGAACGGACACGGCGACGGCGTGCTTGTGGTCGGCGTATATGTGAAGCAGGAAGGCGGTGTCGGAGCGGCCGACGTCAGTCTTGTCACCGCCACCCAGATCGCTGTTCCCGCCGGTGCGCGCGTCCGAGCCGATGACCAGGACGTTCGCGCCCTTCGAAGCGGAGGCATCCGGTCTGTCGCCGGAGATACCGTCCGAGCTGAAGGTTTCGATGTTGCCGCTCAGCCGGAGGTAGACCCACCCCGCTCCCGCCGTCACCAGTAGGAGAAACGACACAGCTATCACGAGCACCCTCCGCACCCGGCTGCGCTTGCGCCGCCGGGTGCGGACGGCGGCTCGAGCGCCGCTGCGACGCGGGGGTGCCATCTCCTGGCGGGTGCCTGCCATGTGTTGTGCGCCCTCATCCGTCCGACCGATACAGAGGGGACGACTCGCCCCACCCCGAGGTTGTACAGTTGCGCAATGTAGCAAGCTTTCCAGTGGGAGCCACCCCGAGGTGCGCGCCCCGTTTGATGAGACGAAAGGCGGAGCTGGAAATGTTGCGTAACGGTCTGGAGCCTTGGCATCTGCTGATTGTGGCGATCGTCGTCATCGTGCTGTTCGGCTCGAAGAAACTGCCGGACACCGCCCGGGCGGTGGGCAAGTCGCTGCGCATCCTCAAGAGCGAGACCAAGGCCATGAAGGAGGACGGAGCGACGAGCACCGCCTCCGATCCCGACCCGTCCGCGCAGGTCGCACCTTCGGCGATCCGGACCACAGGCGAGCCGACTCCGGCCCGGTCGGCCACGGAAAGCACCAACACCACCCACTGAACCGCACGCGGCGGCGCCGTCAGGGGCTGGCGCCGTCGAAGCCGTACCTCAGCGGCTCACTCCGCACCCCGGGATCCCGGCGGTAGACATAAAGCGCCTCCACCCGCACGCCGCCCGGCGGGGCCTCCAGCCGGCAGGGGTACGTCACCTGCAGCACCGAGGGCCGGCCGGTGACCCGCATCCACAGCCCGTCCGCGGGGCCGCCGTCAAGCACCGCGCTCTCCGAGCCCGTCAAGTCGTTCGCATCCATGCGCATAGTTTAATTATTGCGCAAGTTTTGAACTATTGTGAAACTCGTCACTCCGGGGCTCCACCAAGCGGCCCCGAACGCAGCTCGACTTCGCCGAGAAGCAGCACACATGGGCGTCAGCCCCGCCAAGGGTCACAACGTCGTCCTCAACCGGGACAACACCCCACTCGGGGACGTCACCGTCGAACTGGGCCGAGACGTCCGGCCGGCCGGTCGGCGCCACGGACTTCGACCTCGACACCTCCACGATCATCTACGGCCCCGAGACAAAGGCCATCTCCGACAAGCACTTCGCCTTCCACTACAACCTCACCAGCCCCGACGACGCCGTTCGGCACACGGGCGACAACACAACCTACGAAGCCGACGAGGACCACGAACAGATCCTCATCGACCTCCACAGGCCGGACAAGAAGATGGAGCAGGTCGCCTTCACGGTCTCCATCCACGACACGGAACGGCGCGGCCAAAACTTCGGGCAGGTCAGCGAAGCCTTCATCCCCGTTGTGGACAACCTCACCGGCCCCGAGATGTGCCGCTACGAACTCTCCTACGACGCCACCGGCGAGACCGCAACGGTCTTCGGCGCCCTCTACCGCAAAGGCGAGGAGTGGAAGTTCCGCGCCATCGGCCAAGGCGGACCGCGTCTGTCACCCGCACGGAACGCGCGGAACTCTCACAGCCCTGAAGCGCGTCAAGGGCCGAGAAGGGGTGCGGGGAAGCACCCACCTCTCGACCCTTCCCGCAGGGGATTCCGTACTCACCTACCCCTGCACCATGGCGGGTTCGCTCGCTACCAGCCGGTCTTCACCCCGTTGTAGGACTGGCGGCAGGTGGCGTTGGACGCCTCGACGGAGAGCTTCTGCATGGCGTTCTTCCAGACCTTCTTGGCCACGCTCTCCAGACCCCGGGTCTCGGCGGGGACGTTCGGCGCGTACTTCTTGATCGTCCCGATGGCCGCCGTTGTGAACTTGCTGCACTCCGGTCCGGTGGCGTTCTGGTACCGGGTGTCCAGGTCCTTGGCTACGGCTTTGCCGTTCGTGGTGGCCCAGCCGTTCCACGCCGCGCACGCGGTCTGCGTAAACGCAGCCTGGTCGGCCTCGGTCAGCGTCACGATCTCGTTCAGCAGGGCTTCCTGGACTTTGTCGGGCACCGTGAAGTACACGACGGGGAACTTGTCGAGGGTCTTGAGAAGAGACTCCTGGCACGCAGGGGGCAGCGGGGCCGCGTGCGCGAACGAGGGTGCGGCCAGGGCGGAGGCGGACAGGACAGCCGCGGTGAGAACGGTGCGCTGGACGGCACGGCAGAGAGTCATGACGGCTGATACTCCTTGAAAGAGAGGGTGTTCCGATCAGGGCGCGAACAGCGGCCCGGCTACAGAACGATCACCGGGCTGTGCAGGACACGGTCGAAACCGAGCCCTGCGGAAGCGGCGGTGATCCCAGCACGCGACGGTCGGGCAAGTCATGTGGGTCGTACGGGCTGCGAGGGTGTGCCGGGCTCCCCCGCGTCCATGTCCGGCTCGGACCGGTCCGGGCGTCGTTCTCGTTCGGACGGGAGCGCGTTGCGGGTGCGTCTGCGGAAGACGAGGAAGCCGGCGAACGCTGCCACGGTGAGCCAGAGAAGCTGGATGGCGAGGCCCTGGGACACCGATGTGGTTGAGAATGCCGCGGACATACTGGCCTGCACGGCCCCGTACGACGGCAGGAAGCGCATGACCGCGCTGTCCGATCCCGAGTTGGAGAGGGGGTTCTGCAGGGCGACGTCGATGATGCTGATCATCAGGATGGCGAACATGCCCTCCACCTCGCGGCCCAGCACTGACCCGAAGACCACTCCGAGCGCGCCGTAGGTCATGGCTGCGCAGAACAGCGCGGCGGCGAGCATGAGGGGTTGTCGGGGGGACCAGGCAACGCCGGTGACGGCCGTGGCGTATGCGGAGATGGCGGCACAGACCAGGGTGAGCGCGGAAAGCTTGGCGAGTACCAGGTGGAAGCGTGGGTAGCCCGCCATTGCCAGGCGGCGGTCGAAGGCACCGCCCGTGAACGTGGCGGCGAACATCATGAATCCGGCGATCAGCGTGACGGCGTTCAACGCACCGGTGATCTGAGTGAGGTGGTTGCCGGCCGGGGACAGGACCTGACCCGTGGCCCGCAGCCGGAACGGCGCCGGACGGTCGGGAATGGTCACGTAGGCCAGGGCGATCCAGATCGGGATGTACAGGACCACCAGCAGCATGGCGAACCGGTTGCGGGCGTGCCCGATCAGTGCGTACCGGGAGGCGGTGACGAACAGGGACCAGTGCCTTCTCATGTCGTCGCCTCCGTCCGGGAGTCCTGGCGGTGGAGGCGGCCGCAGTCCAGGCGCCACAGTTCGTCCAGCCGCCCGATGTCGTACGCCAGGTGCGAGACCACCAGCACCGAGCGCCCGGCGTCGCGCAGCCTCATCGCCAGCTCCCAGAAGCGCAGGTAGGTCTCCCAGTCGAAGCCTTGGTACGGCTCGTCCAGCAGGAGAACCTCCGGATCGTGCATGAGCGCCAACGTCAGGTTCAGCTTCTGCCGGGAGCCGCCGCTCAGCAGGCCCGCGCGTTGGTCGAGGTACTCGGTGAAGGCCAGCGTCTCCATCACCTCCTCGGCTCGCCGCAGGTCCGCGAGCCCGAAGGCGCTCTTGAAGAAGTCCAGGTGCTGGCGGACGGTGAAGGAGTCGTCGAGAACCACGGCCTGCGGGCAGTAGCCGAACCTGCCGCTGTGGCGGACCGATCCGCGGTCGGGCCGGAGCTCGCCGGAGAAGGTCTTCAGCAACGTCGTCTTGCCGGCACCGTTCTCCCCCACGATCCCGGCCAGGACACCCGGACGCAGAGTGAGGTCGACGCCTCGCAGGACGGCGTGGTGCCGATAGGAATGGTGCACATCTCTGACTTCCATCGTGCTGCTCCGTCGTGCCAGGTCTTCCGGATAGCGGCGAACCCGATCCGCCCGTGCCCAACGATCCGACCGCTCAACAGAAACGGTGCCGGGACCAGTACTGATCCTCGGCGTCAACCTGGTCACGCAGTGTCATACGTAGGGCGGAATTCGCGCGGAAGGACCGGTCCCAGGGGCGGCAGGGGCCGCTAGGGTGGCGCGTGCCGGCGAGCTCCTCAGCGCCTCCGAGCGCCGGCGGCTTCTCGGTGCTTCGTGTCCGGGCATCCCGGACGGGGCGGGAGTCATGGCGTCGGCGGAAGCCCTCGCCCCTTCGATCCCGATCACGTACGAGTGAAGGTCAATCATGCGGAGAACGTGCGTGATCGGAGCTGGCCCGTCAGGGCTGGCCGCGTCCAAGGTCCTTGCGTCGCGGAACATTCCGTTCGACTGCTACGAAGCCGGATCGGGCATCGGCGGGCTGTGGCGATTCGCCAACGACAACGGCTTGTCCGGGATCTACGCGTCGCTGCACGCGAACATCTCGAAGGAGAGCATGTCCTTCGCGTCCATGGCCATGCCGGAGAACTACCCGGTCTTTCCGCATCACAGCCAGGTCCTGTCCTACCTGGAGGACTACGCCACGTCGTTCGATCTCCACCGTCACATCGACGTCGGCGCGGAAGTGACGGCGGCTCGGCCGCAGCGTGACGGCAGCTGGGAGGTCGCGTATCGGCGCCGTGGCGATCCGGCCGAGAAGTCGCGGCGCTACTCGGAGGTACTGGTTGCCAACGGACACCACTGGGACCCGCACTTCCCGGACCCCGCCGTTCCGGGGGCCGAACACTTCGAGGGAACCACGATCCACTCGCACGAGTACCGCGCTCCCCACGCGTACGCCGGTCAGCGTGTACTGGTGATCGGCATGGGCAACTCCGCGTGCGAGATCGCCGCTGAAATCTCCCGCACGGCGGCGCGGACCCTTCTCTCCGCGCGCAGCGGTGCGCATGTGTTCCCCAAGATGCTCCTCGGCCGCCCGGCCGACCATCTGGTGTCGAGCCCGCTGTCCGATTTCCCGCTGTTCCTGAAACGTCCCGCCCTGCGGCTCCTCCTGTGGCTCGCCCGCGGCGGTCCGGCTCGCTACGGGCTTCCCGAACCGGACCGTGAACTCCTCACCACCCACCCCTCCACTTCGGACGAACTCCTTGTGCAGCTGGCCCGGGGGGCGGTTACCGCGAGGCCCGGCGTCAGCGGCTTCGGCCCCGACACCGCGGTCTTCACGGACGGGACCTGTGAGCGGGTGGATGCCGTGGTGTACGCAACGGGCTACAAGATCTCCTTCCCCTTTCTGGAACCCGCCGTGTTCGCCGCCCAGGACGGCCGCACCGAGCTCTACCTGCGCACCGTTCCTCCTGGAATTTCCGGGCTCTACTTCATGGGTCTCGCGCAACCGTCCGGTGCGGCCTTCCCTCTGCTCGAGTCACAAGCGGAATGGATCGCCGACCTGATCGACGGCTCGGCCGCTCTGCCGTCGGCGTCGCACATGACGCGAGCGATCCGGCGCGAATGGCGTCGGCACCGGAAGACCTACGCCCCCACCTACCGCCACGGGATCGAAATTGACTTCCGCTCCTACCGAAGGGCCCTCAGCCGTGAACGTCGAGCAGGCCGGCGTCGCACACGGAGCACAGCCCCGGACCTCCCCACCATGGTTGACCTCGCTCCAAGAGCCGACGCGCTGTGACCCGCTCAGTCAGGTTTTCCACCGGATGACCGGCAAGCACCAACTGGCCGTGGGATGGGCCGTACGGTTCCGCGGAGAGCCCCCCACACCGGACGAACTGCGCCGGCACCTATGGGAGAGGCTGGCCGAACTACCGACGCTGACCCACTGCATCCAGGACTTCCCGGCGCCGCGGTTCGTGCCCGCGTCGGACCTCGACCCCCGAAGGCATGTGCGAGGTCTGACCGCGACAGCTCCCCTGAAGCGGTGGCAGGACTGTGTCCAGGAGGTGCTCGGACGGCCTCTGCCGACCGCTCCCCATCCCCCCTGGGACCTCTGGCTGATCCACGGATACACCGAAACGCCCGAGTACGTTCTCGTGTTCCGCATTCACCACGCCATGGAGGACGGCGCGGGGCACCACTACGTATTGCAGACGTTGTTCACCCCGCGAAGGTCGGCCGGATCCGGGGACGGACATCCGCCGCGTCATGCAGCGGGACGCGTCTCCCTTCGGGGCGTGCTCGGCGTCGTGAACGACATCGCGCACAGTTTCCGGGGCGCCGGCACCTGGCGCGTGCTGCGCCGGCCCCCGACGGGGAAGCTCTCCGCGGCCTTCTGCACGGTCGGGACACGACGGCTGCTCACCGTTTCCAGAGCTCTCGGCACAGACGTCAGCGCGGTCTTCCTGACCGCCCTGACCGGAGCCATGCGCGCCGTCGCTCTGGCCGAGGGGGAGCCTTTGGCACCGCTCCCGCTCTCCTGGCCCCTCTCGACCCGAACGGGCAGCGAGAGGGGAGCCGTGGGCAACTTCCTCACCATGCTGCGCGTCGAGTTGCCGTGTGACGAACCCTGCCCCCTTCGCCGCCTCTCCCGTATCACCCGCCAGCTGTCACCCGGGAACACCGAGCGGAGAATCCGGACCTCCCTCGCCCTCATGCGGCTCGCACCGCGTCCCGTGACCCATTGGACGCTTCGGCGGCTCATGAGCCCACGCCACGTCCCTGTCGTCGGAACCTATTTCCCCACGGCCATGCCGCAGCCGTCCTTCGGGGACGCTCGGCTGGACGGTGCGCTCGGGCTGGGTGCCCCTCTGCCGGGTCAGCTCTGCCACCTGACGCTGCTCAGACGCCGAACCGAGTGTGAGCTGTCCGTCGTCCACGACGGAGCTCTCCCCCAGGGCCGCGACATCCCGCAGCTGTGGCTGGCCGCTCTCCAGGAGCTCGAAGCACGGATCTGACCGAGCGGCCGGCCCGCTCATGCCGTCAATTGGTTGGCACCGGCGCCGAGGCCTCCTCCAACTCGCCCACGGCCTGCTCCCACAGGCTCGGCAGCAGTTCCGCCAGCGGAAGGCCGCGGTCGGTCACGAAGGACACCTCGGCCCAGGTGCCGAAGAACGACAGACCCACCCCGAAGAGGTGGCCGGGGAGGAGCAGGGGGAGCAGGACGGTACCGGTCACCTGGGTGGCGCCCAGGCTGCCCTCGTTGGCCAGCGGCATGGACGTGGCCAAGATGTCGGTCACACGGGGCGAGAACACGCCCCGCATATACCACTCGGTTGGACGGTCTGGCATAAATCTGACCAAATCCTGGATGGCCTGCCGCCACGGCTCGCTCCTCAGCCTCGCGGTCGTCGCCATGACGCGCCCCAGCCGCCGCACGGGCAAGTCGTCGTCCGAAGAACCCCCAGGGCGCCCAGGAGCGGGGTTCACGGGCAGTTCCATCGGCAGGGCGAAGCAGCGGTTGCCCCACGTCTGTTCCTCGTCCCGGCGCCGGGCGTCGACTGGCACCAGCGCGGAGATCCGCGGCAGCGATACGCCGGACTGTGCCGACCAGGCGGACAACGCCCCGGCAAGAGCGGCGAGATGGGCGTCGTGAGCCGATCCGCCCTGCACTGTGCCGATCCGCCGGAGACTGTCCAGCGGTACGCGGCCCCGCCACAGCCGCCTGTCGCCCGTCGGCACGAAGGACGCAGCCGGTCCGCGACTGCGGGTGGCGAGGGCGGCGAGGGCCGCGAACCCGAACTTCGCGGCCAGGCCGAGCGCCAGTCCCGCCCTCCGCGGCAGGTCGGCGCGGCGGCCTGCCCGGAGCACGGGGCGGGCGGAAGGCTCTCCTTCGCCCAGAAGGACACGAAAGGTCTGTGCTGCGGCCGAGCCGTCCTGGCAGGCGTGGTGGAACCGGTAGCACACGGCGTACTCGTCGGGCGCGTGGCCGTGGACGAGCCAGATCCCCCAGCGTGCGCCGGGCGGGAACGGCGCGTTGAGCGCCATGTCTATGGCGGACTCCCACTCCGCCGGACCGTCCGCGACCGCCTCGTGGACATGCCGCTCAACGGTGAAGTCCGCGTCCGGTCGCCACCTGGAGCGTCGGGTCTCGCCGTCCACGCGGGTCGTGAACATGGGAAGCCGGGCCACGCACATGCCCACGTACGTGCGAAAGTCGGCCAGGCTCGGAGGCGGACCGCTCAGATACGCGACACCGCCGGCATCCCAACGGACGTCGGGATGAGTCCGTTCCAGGTTGAGGAACGCGCGGTCTACGGAGTGAGTGCGGTGGTGGGCGGACTGAACGGACACGGTCATGAGGGCTCCAGTCTCGTCGGCCGACGGGCGCGCAGACGGACGGGCGGACAGCCGATCGGGCGGACCCGCGCGGCACCGATTCGTCGCCCCGCTCGTATGACCACGGTTTATATCGCGCAGTCGCACGCCCGGAACCCGGTTTCGCGCGCTGCCCGCGCGGATTTTCGGTCGCGTCGCGCAGAGCTACGTGCCGTGCGCCGCCTGCCGGCCGCGCCACCGGGCCGCCTGGACCGGCTCGCGGAAACCGGCCGCGAAGTCACCCGAAATGATGACAAGGTCGCGGACGGCCCGGACGGGTGACAGCGTGTCCCATCGAGCCTGCGCAACGGGGCTGTTGGCGTACCGCAGGGGGCACAGGGCGTCCCCCGTTCCCTCGCCCTGATACTCCGTTCGGGTGAGCCGGCAGACCGGGGGCCCCGCCGCCGTTCACCATCTGTCACTGTTCCTCTTGCATCGGTGGTCGCCGAGTCGGAGGAGGCCCGGGGACCGAGGGTCGGCGAGCTCGCGCCGCACGGGCGGGACGAGCCGGGACGGACCCCGTCAGCCACCGGTCGTCCGCACCACTGCGTGCGTTCCTGTCCCTTTCGAAGCTCTTGGAGTCATGGTCGTGCACGTCGCCCTCACCGGCGCCACCGGATTCCTCGGGCTCCGTCTCTTACGCCGACTGCTCACCACGCACGCGTCGTTGACGGTATTGACCCATGCGAGGTCGGGCGACGCGCTGCACCGCATCACCCGGTTCTTCGAGCTGTCCGGCGATCCGGACACGCTGATCGCGGCACTCCCCAGCCGGCTGCGAGTGGTGGAGACCGAGCTGGAGCGGCCACGGCTGGGGCTGTCCGGAAACGACTTCCAGAAGCTGGCCGACGGACTCGACGCGATCTGGCACAGCGCGGGAAGCATCAACCTCGAGGACGACCTCGCACGGCTGCGCCGCATCAACGTCGAAGGCACGCGGCACGTACTTGAGTTGGCCGCCGCCGGACACAGGAACCCCGCGGTCCACCACGTGAGCACCGCCTTCGTGGCCGGGGCACGGCGCGAAGGTGTGGCATACGAGGACGAGCTGGACGACACGTACGGCTTCGAGAACGCCTACGAGCGCTCCAAGTACGAGGCGGAGGTCCTGGTCCGTGCGTGGTCTCGGGCACACGACCGCCCAGTCCTGGTCCTGCGGCCGAGCATCCTGGTCACGGATCTGCCGCCGCACCCGGACCTGCCCTCGCACCCCCTTCAGGTCATCGAACGGATCCTGCAGGACTCGCTGCGCACCGCCGGTCTCGCCGGCCCCGGAATCCCCGGGTCCAGCCGTCCGGAGATACGGCTGGTGGGCCACCCGCACGGTCATCTGAACCTGATGCCGGTGGAGGACGCGGCCGAGGTCATGGTGCGGTTGGCCGGCCGGCCGCCCTCGGGGGGAGTCGACACGTACAACGTCGTCCACGGTCACGACGTCCCCGTTTCAACCATCGTCGCGCTCCTGGAACGGCTTGTGCACCTGAACCTCGACGTTGTCGCCAGGAAGCCCGACGACGCGTCCGTGCTGGAATCCCTGCTGGACTTCTACCCAGGCTTCACGGCCTATCTCAGTCACCGTCGCCGCTTCGACGACACCCGCGTCCGGACCCTGTTCGGGCCGTCGACAACCGGGTTCCGGGTGGACCTGGACTACCTGTGGTCCGGTCTGGGTCCGAGGCCGGCGACGGCGGGCTGACCGTCGCCCGCACCCAACCACGCGCCCTCTCCACCGATCGCGACCACGACTGCGTTCCCGACCCCCGGGTACGCCTGACCCGCACACGCCCATCCCCGCTGGAGCCCGCCCTTGTCCGTCCTCGCTGGTCCCGACCTCGCCGCCGCGCCCCCGCCGGTCCTCTCCGCCGAAGGGATCGCCGCCCGTGCCCGGCGGATCCGGGAACACGTGCACATCGTCACCGACCCGACCGGCCGTGAGCTGGGCCTTGCCACCGGCCCCCGGCCCAGCGGCCCGGTGCTCGGTACGCTGCCCCCGCTGTATCCCGAGTGGCTCGGCGGGCGCACCTTCTGCGAGGCGCACGGCGTCCGTTTCCCCTACGTGGCGGGCGAGATGGCGAACGGCATCGCCACCACCCGGATGGTGACCGCGATGGCCCGGGCGGAGATGCTCGGGTTCTTCGGCGCGGGTGGCCTCGGATACGCCGACGTCGAGCGGGCCGTGCGCACGTTGGCCGACGAGCTGCCGGACAGTCCGAACTGGGGCGTGAACCTCATCCATTCACCGGCCGAGCCCGCGCTGGAGTTCCGCGTCGCCAAGCTGTTGCTGCGACACGGCGTACCCCGGATCTCGGCCTCGGCGTTCATGGAACTGACCCCTGCCGTCGTGCTGTGCTCGGCCCTGGGACTGCGCCGGGGTGCCGACGGCCGGATCACCCGGCGTTCCCGGATGCTCGCCAAGGTCTCCCGCCCCGAGGTGGCCCGGCAGTTCCTTTCGCCCGCACCGTCCGAGCTGCTGCGCCGGCTCGTCGCCCAGGGAGAACTGACCTCCGAGGAAGCCGACCTGGCCGCACGGGTGCCGGTGGCCGAGGACATCACCGTGGAGGCCGACAGCGGCGGGCACACCGACAACCGCCCACTGGCGGCACTGCTGCCGCGAATCGTCCTCCTGCGCGACGAACTCACCCGCCGGTTCGGCTACCACCAACCGGTAAGGATCGGCGCGGCCGGCGGGCTGGGCACGCCGAGCGCGGTGGCCGCCGCGTTCGCGCTCGGCGCCTCCTACGTGGTCATCGGATCGGTGAACCAGACCGCCACGGAGGCGGGTCTGTCCGACGAGGCCAAGACGATGCTCTCCGAGGCCGACATCGCGGACGTGACCATGGCACCGGCGGCCGACATGTTCGAGTTGGGCGTCAAGCTGCAAGTACTCGCCCGCGGGACCATGTTCGCCCAGCGAGCCGCCCGGCTCCACGCGGCGTACCAGGAGCACGGCTCGCTGGAGGAACTCCCGCAGCCGTTGCGCGCCACCATCGAACGCGACGTGCTGCGCGCCCCGATCGACGAGGTCTGGCAGCGCACACGCGAGTTCTGGCACCAGCGCGACCCGTCGGAGGTCATTCGCGCGGAGGCCGACCCCAAGCACCGTATGGCGTTGGTCTTCCGCTGGTACCTCGGGAACTCCAGCCGATGGGCGATCACCGGGGAACCGGCACGGCGTACCGACTACCAGATCTGGTGCGGGCCCGCGATGGGCGCGTTCAACCGGTGGGCCGCGGGCACCTTCCTGGCCGAACCGGCGAACCGGTCCGTGGTGCAGATCGCGCTCAACCTCCTCGAAGGCGCGGCCGTGCTCACCCGCGCTCACCAACTGCGCACCTACGGCGTCCCGCTGCCGGCTTCGGCGTTCGCCTACACACCGTGCAGGCTCGCATGACGGGCCCCGGTGCCCCGGAGACATCAGCAGCATTCGTTCGACACCAGGGAGAGCCAGTGTTCGCCACCCACCGCCAGGTACCCGTCGCCGTGGTCGGCATCGGCGCGCTGGTTCCCGGCGCGACGGACGCGGCAGGCTATTGGCGGATCGTGGTCGGCGGTCAGGACCTGATCACCGAAGTCCCCGCCTCACGCTGGCTCGTGGAGGACCACTACGATCCCGATCCGGCCGCCCCCGACAAGACCTACGCCCGCAGGGGCGCGTTCCTGCCGGAGGTGGACTTCGATCCGCTGGCCTACGGCGTGCCACCCGCCAACCTGCCGGCGACGGACACCGCCCAGTTGCTCGCCCTGATGGTCGCCGACCAGGTGCTCGCCGACGCCGGCGGTCTGGCGCGCATGGACCGGGACCGGGTCGGCGTCGTCCTCGGCGCGGCCGCCCTGCAGTTGCTTCCGCACATGTACGGGCGCGCCCACCGCCCGCTATGGCTCAAGGCGTTGCGGGAGAGCGGCCTTGCGGAGGCCGAAGCGCAGGCCGCGTGCGACCGCATCACGGAGCACTTCACACCCTGGCAGGAATCGACCTTCCCCGGACTGCTCGGCAATGTCGTCGCGGGCCGGATCGCCAACCGGTTCGACCTGCACGGCACCAACCACACCACCGACGCGGCCTGCGCCAGCTCCTTGGCGGCACTGTCCACGGCGGTCGGTGAGCTGGCGCTCGGCCGGTCCGACCTGGTGATCAGCGGCGGCGTCGACACCGGGAACGACATCGGCATGTTCCTGTGCTTCTCCAAGACACCCGCGCTGTCCCCCACCGGTGACTGCCGGCCGTTCTCCGAAGCGGCGGACGGCACGATGCTCGGCGAGGCCGTCGTCATGTACGCCCTCAAGCGGCTGTCCGACGCGGAACGGGACGGCGACCGGATCCATGCGGTGATCCGCGGAATCGGCACCTCGTCCGACGGCAGGAGCACCGCGATCTACGCGCCCCTGCCCGACGGACAGGCGCGGGCCCTGCGGCGCGCCTACGAGGAGGCAGGCTACGGCCCGGACACCGTCGAGCTGGTCGAGGCGCACGGCACCGGAACCAAGGCCGGAGACGCTGCCGAACTGACCTCGCTGCGCACTGTGTTCGGGGCATCGAGGCGCACGGACCAGCAGTGGTGCGCGATCGGCTCGGTCAAGTCGCAGATCGGCCACACCAAATGCGCGGCGGGCGCGGCAGGGCTGCTCAAGGCGGTCATGTCCCTGCACCACAAGGTGCTGCCTCCGACCATCAAGGTCGACCGGCCCAGCCCTGCGACCACTGCCTCGGACAGCCCGTTCTACGTCAACACCCAGGCGCGCCCGTGGGTGCGCTCACCCGACCACCCCCGCCGGGCGTCGGTGTCGAGCTTCGGCTTCGGGGGCAGCAATTTCCATGTCACGCTGGAGGAGTACGTGCCGTCGGATGCATCGGGCGGTACGGCGTGGCGCCACCGCTCCGCTCCGACCGAACTCGTCCTGTTCAGCGCCTCTTCGCCGTCCGCTCTGCAGGCATCGGCTTTCGACGGCGACCGTTCGCTGGCCGCGATCGCACGGGAGAGCCACAGCACGTTCTCGCCCACCGACCCGGTGCGGCTGGCCGTCGTCGCCACCGACACCGAGGACCTGGCCGAGAAGTTCGCCGCTGCGACCGCGCTGATCCGGCAGCGGCCGGACACCGCGTTCTCCACGCCGACCGGTATCCAGTACGCCACCGGGACCCCCGCGCCCGGCCGGATCGGTTTCCTCTTCCCCGGACAGGGCGCCCAGTACGTGGGCATGGGCGCCGATCTGGCCATGCTTTCACCGGATGCCCAGGCGGTCTGGGACCGGCTGGGCAGTGCCGGGTTTGACGGCTGCCCCCTGCACCGGGTGGTGTTCCCCCCGCCGGCCTTCACCGACGAGGAACGTGCGGCCCGGCGTTCGCGGCTGGCCGCCACCGAGTGGGCGCAGCCCGCGCTGGCGGTGCACAGTCTCGCCCTGCTCGAAGTGGCGCGTGGGCTCGGTCTGCGGCCGGACTGCGCGGCGGGCCACAGCTTCGGCGAACTGGTGGCCCTGCACTGCGCCGGCGTCCTGGACGCCGAGTCCCTGGTCGCTCTGGCCCGCAAGCGCGGCACATTGATGCGGGACGCGGCCGTCGCTCCGGGCGCGATGCTCGCCGTCGGTGCGGACCGCGAGCGGGTGGCGGCGGTCCTTGCCGGCATCGGGCTCGACGACGTCTGGCCGGCGAACCACAACGCCCCCCGGCAGGTGGTGCTCTCCGGCACGACCGAGGCGATCGCGGTCGTGGAGAAGGCCTTCGCAGCCGAGGACGTCGACACCCGGCGGTTGAACACATCGACCGCCTTCCACAGCCCGCTGGTCGCCCCGGCGGGTGAACGGCTCTCCGCCTTCCTGAGCGGGATCCCGCTCACGGAGCCCCGGATCGAGGTCTACGGCAACGCGGACGCGGCACCGTACCCCGCACCGCCCGACGAGGTGCGCCGCAGGCTCGCCCGCCAACTTGCCTCACCGGTGCTCTTCCACGACCAGATCGAGGCGATGTACGCCGCGGGGGTCCGGACCTTCGTCGAGGTCGGCGCGGGCACCACGCTGACCGGTCTGGTCGGGCAGATCCTCGGCGACCGCGAGCACGCGGCAATCCCCCTGGACCGGCCGGGCCGGTCCGGAGTCAGCAGCCTGCACACCGCGCTCGGCCGACTCGCCGTACGCGGCATCCCACTCGATTACGACCACCTCTGGGCGCCTTACGGGCCGCCCGGAGCACCAGCGAAGGAGCGCAAGCCCCGAATGACCGTGAAGATCAGCGGAGCCAACTACGGTCAGCCCTACCCGCCCGCCGGTGGGGCCGCCGTACTGCCCGCGCCGAGTGAGCCGGCCCGGCCCGACTCGCCCAACCCGCCCGGGCAGCAGGCGGAATCCGTACCCGTACCGGAGGCCCCGGTAGCCCCGACGCCCGCAGACGAGCCGGTGTCCGCGTACGAACCGGTGCTCGCGTCTGCACCCCTGTCCGTGCCCGCGTCCTCTGCGGGCTCCGACTGGTACGCCATGGTCGAGAGTGTCCAGCGGCAGACGGCGGAAGCCCACGCGGCCTGTCAGCGCATGCTGATCGACAGTCATATGACGTTCCTGAGGATGACCGAGACGACCCTTTGCGCGATGCTGGGAGCGCAGGGCGTCAACGGCGTGCTCGATGACACAGCTTCCTCGTCACCACCGCTGCTCCCCCAGCGGTCACCGTCACTGCTCCCGGAGCAGTCGTCGGCCGCGCGGACACAGGCCGTGCCGCAGCCCCCGGCGCCCGTGCTGTTCGAGGCCCCCACGCCTGCGGTGCTCGCCGGGCCGCCCGCCCGACTGCCTTCCCCCGGACCGTCGACCGCCGAGGACCGGGCCCCGGACACCCATCCGGACATCACGCCGGCGGTGGCCCTGTCGGCGCAGGCACTCGAAGAACTGCTGCTCTCGGTGGTGGCCCGGCTCACCGGCTATCCGACGGACATGCTCAACGTGGACATGGATCTGGAAGCGGATCTGGGAGTCGACTCGATCAAGCGCGTCGAGATCCTGTCCGCCGTACGTCAGCGGACGGGCGACGCGCCGGCGGAGAGCATCGCCCAGCTCGGCAGACTCCGCACCCTGCGCGAAATCGTCGACGCACTCACCGCGGGCACCGGCCCGGTGTCTCCCGGGGCTGCAGCACCGGACTCCCTGGCCGCGGCTGCCGCCCCGGGCACCACGGAGGTTGCCGCAGTCCCGGAGATCCCGGCCATGCGCACCGAGCCGCCGCAGCGCGCGGCATTGACCAGGCTGGTCCCGCGTACGGCGGAATCACCCGCGTCCGGCCTGGCCGTGGCTGCCCTCGGGGACGGGCCGCTCGTGGTGACCGGAGGGGACAGTGACGGCATCGACGACGCCGGAATCGCCGGTCTCGTGGCGCGGAAGCTGACCGCACACGGCATCGACGCCACCGCTGTGACGGACGTGCCGGAGAACGCGCACGGTGTTGTCCACCTCGGCGGGCTGACCGGGACCGGCTCGCCGGACGAGGCACGGGAAGTCCACCGTTCGGCGTTCCACGCGGCTCGTTCGGTCGCGGCGCGGATGGCCTCACGGGGCGGGCTGTTCGTGACCGTGCAGGACACCGGTGGTGACTTCGGGCTCGACGGCCGCCGGCCCGATCGCGCGTGGCTCGGCGGGATCGCCGGTCTGGCCAGGACCGCGGCGAAGGAGTGGCCGGGAGCTTCGGTCAAGGCGATCGACTGCGAGGCCGGCGGGCGCGACCTCGACACGGTCGCCGAGGCGATCGTGCGTGAACTCCTCGAAGGCGGCCCCGAGACGGAGGTCGGCCTTCGCGCGGACGGTACCCGCACCATCCCACGGGCGGTCCCCGCACCTCTGACACCCGGCGGCGCGACGAGGATCACTTCGGAGTCGGTGATCGTGGCCACCGGAGGGGCACGCGGGGTGACCGCCGCCGCGCTGCTGGACCTGGCCAGGACACACCGGCCCCGGATCGTGCTGCTCGGCCGGACCGAACCGGCCACCGAGACGCCCGGGCTGGAGTCGGCCGCCGACGAACCCGCGCTCACCCGTCTGCTCGCCGCGCGCTCCGCCGGGGACGCGGATGGATCCTCCCCGGCCGAGATCGCCGTCCGGGCCCGGGAGATCCTGGCGGCTCGCGAGGTACGGGCGACGCTGGCGGCGCTGACGGCGGCGGGCTCCGCCGCCCGCTACGTCCCGGTCGACACAAGGGATGGCGAGTCGCTCGCCGCCGCGCTGCGCGACGTACGCGAATCGTGGGGTCCGATCACCGGCATCGTGCACGGCGCCGGGGTACTGGCCGACAAGCGGATCGCCGACAAGACCGACGAGCAGTTCGACCGGGTGATGTCCACCAAGGTGGACGGCCTGCGCGCGCTGCTGGCCGCGACGGCGGACGATCCACTCGACGTGATCTGCCTGTTCTCCTCGGTGGCCGCCGTGTTCGGCAACGAGGGACAGAGCGACTACGCCATGGCCAATGAGGTGCTCAATCACGTGGCGTCCGCCGAGCGGTCCCGCCGCCCCGACTGCCTGGTGCGTTCCGTGGCCTGGGGCCCGTGGCACGGCGGAATGGTCACCCCCGCCCTGGCCGGGCACTTCGGCCGCGCCGGCGTCGCGCTCATCCCCCTGGAGCAGGGCGCCGCCGCCTTCTCGGCCGAGTTGGACGGTACGGTCGGCGAACCGCGCGTCGTCATCGCGGCCGGCGACGATCCGGCAGCCATGACGCCTGTCGGCGATCCTCGCCCGGCGCAGGTGCTGATCCGGGAGAGCAGCCATCCGCAGCTGTCCGACCACCAGATCGCCGGAGTTCCCGTACTGCCCGTGGCGATGGTCCTGAACTGGTTCACCGGCGCGGCCGCCGCCTGGCGGCCTGCCACCGACCGGATCGTCCTGCGCGACGTCCGGGTGTACAAGAAGCTCGTCCTGCCGCGACTCGCCGGCGACGGCCACCGGATCACCGTGCACGGCCGCCGCGGCACGGTCGGTGCGCCCTCGGACCTGGAGGTGGAACTGCGCGGCAAGGACGGCGTTGCGCACTTCCGGGCCGTGCTGGAGTTCGAGGCCGTGGAACCCGATCCGGCCGTGTGGATCACCCCGGACGGGCTGGAGCCGCCGACCCGCCCTGAGGTCTACGACGGACGGACCCTGTTCCACGGCCCCCGGTTCCAGTCCATCCGCACCCTGCACGGTGTCTCCGGCCGCGGAGCCGAGGCGACCGTTGTGGGCCTGCACGCGCTGGACTGGGCGGGTGACCACTGGCCGCTCGACCCGGCCGCCGTGGACGGCGCGCTCCAACTCGCCCTGATCTGGGCGGAGAACGTACTCGGTGAGGCGACGCTGCCCATGGCAGTCGCGGAGTGCAGGGTGCACCGGCGCGGCCCGGCACCCGAGACCATGCGGTGCGTGGTTCGGGCGCGGAAGACGCACGAGACGGGAGCACGGTGCGACGTCGCGCTGATCGACCCCGACGCGTCCGTGCGCATCGAACTGCTCGGCGTGGAACTCGTCCGCCGTCCCTCCTGAGCCCTGCCGGCAACTGCCGTCGCCCCGGCGCACAGCCGTCCGTACCGCACGCGGCCGCACCGCGTCCGTGTCATGAAGTGAGACCTGTATGGGATTCGAACCGATCGCCATCGTCGGCCGGGGCTGTGTGCTGCCCGACGCACTCGATCCGGACACGTTCTGGAACAACATCGCCGCGGGCCGGAACAGCCTGTCGGCCGTTCCGGACGGCCGATGGCGGTTGCCGCACCACTGGGCCATGGGCTCGGTGGACGAGCACCTGGACCGCACCTGGACCGATGTCGGCGGGTACGTACGGGGGTTCGAGTCCGCCTTCGACCCGAGCGGCTTCCGCATCGCCCCGGAGCGGATCCTGGCACTGGACCCGCTCTTCCAGTGGGTCATGTACGGTGCCCGGCAAGCACTCACGGAGGCCGGACGTGAGGGTCCGCTGCCGCGCGCGGGCCTGGTGCTGGGCAACCTGTCCTTTCCCACGGCCGCGGGATCGGCCTTCGCCGAACACGTATGGCTGTCCGCCCAGCCCCCCTCCCTGCGCGACGCCCTGCTGACGGGCGTACGCCGGAGGCGGCCCGACGCGCGCAACCGCTTCTCGTCCGGGCTCCCGGCCCATCTCGCGGCCCAGGCGCTCGGGCTCGGCGCGGGCGCCTGGGCGCTCGACGCCGCCTGTGCCTCGTCGCTGTACGCGATCAAGCTGGCGTGTGACCGCCTGCACGATGGCACGGCGGACCTGATGGTGGCCGGCGCGGTCAACCGGGTCGACAACCTCTATCTGCACGTGGGGTTCTGCGGTCTGTCCGCGGTGAGCCGGACCGGCCGCAGCCGCCCCTTCCACCAGGACGCCGACGGGCTGATGCACGGCGAAGGCGCCGGATTCGTCGCTCTGGTGCGACTGTCGGAGGCGCTCACCGCCGACCTGCCCGTTCTCGGGGTGATCCGCGGTATCGGGCTGTCCAACGACGGGCGCGGCGGCGGGCTGCTCAGCCCGGCGGAGGAGGGCCAGGTACGTGCCATGCGCCTGGCCTACGCCACGGCGGACATCGCGCCGGAGACCGTCTCGCTCGTCGAGTGCCACGCGACGGGAACTCCGCTCGGGGATGCCGTGGAAGCGCGCAGCATGGCCCGGATCTATGCTGCCGGAGACGATGTGCCCATCGGTTCGGCGAAGTCCAACGTCGGGCACCTGCTGGCTTCGGCGGGCGTGGCCGGGCTGCTGAAGGTGCTTGGCGCCATGCGCACGGGAATCCGTCCGGCGACGCTCGGCGCGGAGCGTCCGATCACCGGACTGCGCGGCACACCGCTACGGGTGCTGACCGCACCGGAGCCATGGCCGGGGCCGCGCAGGGCAGCCGTCAGCGCCTTCGGTTTCGGTGGCACCAACGCCCATCTGATCGTGGACTTCCCGGACGGCGACCCGGTCTTCGCCGTGCCCGCGTCGGCCCGCGCGGTACCGGACGCCCTGGTTCCGGACTCCGCGACGCTCACGTACTCCGGCTCCCTCGCCCCGGAATCCTCCGACCGCCCGACGCCCGGCGTCCCGGTGCCGGAATCGCAGGGGGGCCGCACGCCGGTGGCCATCGTCGCCCTCGGCGCCCGGGTCGGCGACGGAACCAGCGCCGAGGACTTCCGCCGCGCGGTGCTCGGCGGCGAACGGCGGGGTCCCGCCACGGAGATCGCCGTGGAACTGACGGACCTGTCCTTCCCGCCGCTGGCGCTGGAGCAGACCTTGCCCCAGCAGCTCCTGGTGTTCGAGGCTGCCCGCGAGGCCGTACGGGCTGTCTCGCTGCCCCGCGAGCGGACCATGGTGGTCATCGGGATGGGCGTCGACCCCGGGGTGGCACGCTCCGGTGCCCGCTGGCGGCTTCCCCACTGGCTGGAGCACGCCGGACCGACCGCTGTCGCAGAGTCGCCGGCCCACGCCCAGGACGCCTTCGCACCGCCCATGACCGCGGATCGGGTGGTCGGCAGCCTGCCCAACCTCATGGCGAACCGGATCAGCACCCAGCTCGATCTGGCGGGGCCGGGTTTCGCAGTGTCGGCGGAAGAGGCATCCGGCCTGGTGGCGCTGGACCTTGCGGCACGGGCCGTCCGGGCGGGCGAGGCGGACGCCGCGCTCGTCGGTGCCGCCGACCTGTCCTGCGAGCCGGTCCATCGGGCCGCCCTGCGTGAACTCGGCCATGAGGCCGATCCGGGTGACGCCGCCGTGGTCCTGGTCCTCAAGCCTCTGGACGCCGCCCGCAGGGACGGCGACACCGTGATCGCCTTGCTCGACGAGGAGTCCACCGGCGAACCCGACATGGTCATCGGTGACGGTTCCGACGCCGCGTTCGACCCTGCGTCGACCTTCGGCCGTGCCCACGCCGCCCAGGGGTTGGTCTCCGTCGCGGTCGCGGCGACCGCCCTTCAGCACCGCGCGGTGCCGCGCCCGGACGAGCCCGCGGACACCGGCGCGTCTCCGCGGACCGCGGCTGCCGTCGTGTCACCGCTGGAGGGGCCCCCCGCCCGGGCACGGCTGCGCGCGGGTGACGCCCGGCCCTGGCTGCGGGGGCCGGCTCCGCGTCTGCACCTCTTCTCCGGGGGCGACCGCCGAGAAGTGCTGGCCGCGCTGGAGTCCGGTGTGGAGTCCTCCGACGGCCCGGCCCGGCTGGCACTCGTGATTCAGGACGACGTCGAGCTGCCGGGCCGTAAGGAGGCCGCCCGACGCTGGCTGACGGAGGGCGGGATCCGACCGGCCGACGTGCTGTACCGGGACGAGCCGGTGAAGGGGCAGACCGCCTTCGTGTACACCAACGGCTCGGCCTCCTACCCGGGCATGGGCCACGCGCTGATGCTCGCGCTGCCCTCGCTCGGCGAGACCGTCAGGGCAGAGCATGGGCCCGTCGGCGCCCGGGTGCGGTCCCGATCGGCAGCGGGGGTGCTCGACCAGATCTGGGGCGCCGCCAAGCTCGCGACCGTCCACACCGTACTCACCCGGCAGCTGCTCGGTCTGCGGCCGGACGCCGCCATCGGATACTCCTCCGGCGAGTCGGCTGCCCTGATGGCTCTGGGTGCCTGGCAGGACGCCGCGGGGCTGTACGAAGCCACCAGGGACAGCGGTCTGTTCACGACGGAACTCACCGGTGAACTCCGGGCGGTCCGGCGTGCATGGGAACGTGTGGGCGTCCAGGGCTCCCGCTGGTCGAGCTACCTGGTCAGCGCGCCCCTCAACACGGTTCGTACCGAACTCGCGGCCGAACCCGCAGTCCACCTGATGGCGGTGAACGCACCCGGCGTATGCGTCATCGGCGGCGAGTCGCGGGCGTGCGCGGCCGTCGTGGCCCGGCTCGGCGCCGGCCGCGCGATCGCGATCGACTACGACATGGCCGCCCACGCACCGGAGTTGGCCGACGTTCGCGACAAGTGGCGCCAGGTCCACCACCGTCCCACCACCGAAGTGCCCGGAGTACGGTTCTACAGCGGAGCCACCGGGCAGTCGTACTCCCCGACGCCCGAGCGAGTCGCCGAAGCACTGACCGCGCAGGGCCTCGACACCATCGACTTCGCGGGTACCGTCGAACAGGCGTGGACCGATGGGGTCCGGATCTTCGTCGAGCACGGGCCGCGCAGCCTGTGCACCGGCTGGATCAAGCGCGTGCTCGGCGACCGGGACCACGTGGCCGTCGCTCTGGACGCCCCGCACGACCAGGGGCTGCGGCAGCTGTGTCTCGCGGTGGCCGAACTCGTCGTCGCCGGGGTGCCGGTGCGTGCCCACGAACTCTTCGCACAGCTCGGGAGGGCTGCCGTGGACCTCACCACCCCCGGTCCCACCGTCACGGTGACCGTGCCCGGGACTCCGCGTCTGACGTCCCCGGAGGCGTCCGCGGTGACCATGCCCAGGGCCCCCGAGCTGGCACCGGTGCCGGACCTGGAGGCCGACCGGCCCGGCACACCGGCAGTCACCGCGTCCTCCCCCGGTGCCGTGCGGCGACCGCTGCCGGAGGGACAGCCGACCGGTCGGCCCTCGGAGCCACAACCGGCGAGCGTCCGTGCCCTGGTCGCCCGGCAGAGCCGCCGGGCGATCGCGCTCCACCAGGAGATCACGGCCAGGCACACCGAGGCCCATCAGCGATTCCTGCGGATGTCGGCCCAGGCGGTCACCTTGCTGACACGCGCCGGGGCAGGGGGCAGGACGCCCGCGTTCCCCGTACAGATGCCCGGTCCCACGACGCCGCGCCCGGTCGCTCCCACCGTTGCCGGGCCGCTGCCGTCCCCACGACCCGAGTACGTTCCCGCCACTCGGCCGAAGCCTGTACCGAGGTCTCCACACGGACCGCTGCCAGGACCGAAGTTCGACCGCGCCCAGCTCGAACATCTCGCCTCCCGGCAGATCTCCGCGCTCTTCGGCGCACGGTTCGCCGCACAGGACGCGTACGCGGTGCAGACCCGGATGCCCGCACCGCCCATGCTGCTCGCCGACCGCGTCACCGGCATCGACGCGGTACCGGCGGCGCTCGTCGAGCCCGGACCAGTACACGCCGACGGAACGATCTGGACCGAGACCGACGTCCGCCCCGACAGCTGGTATCTCGATGCCACGGGCCGCATGCCGACCGGTCTGATGGTCGAGGCCGGCCAGGCGGACCTGCTTCTGCTCAGTTGGCTCGGCGTCGACCTCCTCAATCGGGGCGAGCGCGTCTACCGGCTGCTCGGCTGCGAGTTGACGTTCCACGGCAGCCCGCCCGAAGCGGGGGACACGCTGCGCTACGAGATCCACATCGACGGCCACGCCGAACACGACGGCGTCCGGCTTTTCTTCTTCCGCTACGACTGCCACGTGGACGGCGAACTCCGGCTCAGCGTCCGCAAGGGCCGGGCCGGGTTCTTCACCCCGGCCGAACTCGGCGGCAGCGGTGGTGTGCGGTGGGACCCTGCCGACTGCCGGCCCGGCGACGCACTGCCGCTCGACCCGCCCGCGGTGCGCTGCGAGCTGACCGGCTTCACCGCGGAGCGGGTACGGGCCCTGGCGGAGGGGCGGCCCGCGGACTGTTTCGGTCCCGGCTGGGAGACGACCGCGGCCCACGTCCGCTCCCCCGGGATCGGCGGCGGTCGGCTGCGTCTGCTGCACGAGGTCACCGTGTTCGACCCGTCCGGAGGACCGTGGGGCCGCGGCTACCTGCGCGCCGAGACGCCCGTCTCGCCGGACGACTGGTTCTTCGCGGGGCACTTCAAGAACGATCCCTGCATGCCTGGCACCCTGATGCTCCAGGGCGGCCTCCAGGCGATGGCGTTCTACCTGGCGGCCATGGGCTTCACCGTGGACAGGGACGGATGGCGCTTCGAGCCCGTCGACAACGCCCCCTGCTCGGCCAGTTGCCGTGGCCAGGTGACCCCGGACAGCCACCGGATCGTGTACGAGGTGTTCGTGCGCGGTGTCTCGTCCGGGCCGCTGCCGACGCTGCACGCCGATGTCCTGGGAACCGTGGACGGGGTCAAGGCGTTCCATGGCAGTGACGTGACGTTGCGGCTGGTGCCCGACTGGCCGCTGTCGCACTGGCGGCGGTCGGGCCCGTCCACCGTACAGACCGGAGGTGCTCCGGTGCCGCTCGCCACGCTCGGCGGGCTGGCCGGACACCGCGAGAACGGACCGGTGGCCGCGGTGGACGGATTCTCCTTCGGCTACGCCTCCTTACTGGCGTGCGCGTGGGGCCGGCCGAGTGAGGCGTTCGGCGCCGCGTACGAGCCCTTCGACGGCACCCGCAAGGTCGCACGCCTGCCCGGCCCCCCGTACCACTTCATGAGCCGTATCGCCGGGGTGGACGGCCCGCAGGGCGGCATGCGGGAGGGCAGCAGCGTCGTCGCCGAATACGACGTGCCCGCCCTGGCCTGGTATTTCGAGCAGAGCGGCGGTCATACGATGCCGTTCGCCGTCCTCCTGGAGACCGCGCTGCAACCGTGCGGGTGGCTGGCCTCGTACGTAGGCAGCGCGCTGACCACCGGCACGGACCTGTTGTTCCGCAACCTCGACGGCTCGGGAACCGTCACCGGCGAGGTCACCCCCGCGACCCGGACGGTACGCACCCACGCCGAACTGACCCGTATCTCCCGCAGCGGTGACATGATCATCGAGTCGTTCGAGGTCCGGTGCACGGCCGACGGTAAACCGCTCTTCGAGCTGTCCACGGTGTTCGGATACTTCCCGCCCTCGTCCTTCGACAACCAGGCCGGCCTCGCGGTGTCGGCGCAGGACCGGGCCCGTCTCGACGAACCCTGCAGTCACACCGTCGACCTCACCGCCCGGCCCGCCCGCTACTGCGCAGGCCCGGTGCGCCTGCCCGGCCCCATGCTTCTGATGCTCGACCGCATCACCGGTTACTGGCCGGACGCGGGCAGCGCGGGGCTCGGCCGACTGCGGTCGGAGAAGGACGTGGATGCGGGCGAGTGGTTCTTCAGGGCTCATTTCTTCCAGGACCCGGTGCAGCCGGGCTCATTGGGTATCGAGGCCATGTGCCAGCTGCTCCAGTACTACCTGCTCGAACGCGGCATGACCGCGGGTGTCCCGCATCCCCGGTTCGAGCCGGTGCTACCCGACCGCGAGATTACCTGGACGTACCGCGGTCAGATCACCCCGGCCAACCGGCTGATCAGGGTGGAGATGGAGATCCTGGAGGCCGGCAGGGACGCACGAGGCCCCTATGCGACCGCGGAGGCGTCGTTGTGGGGCGACGACACGTGCATCTATCTCGTACGCGGGCTGGGCATGCGCGTGGTGCCCGGAGACGGTCCAGCGGCATTCCGGGCGGGGGACCTACCAGTACTCCAGATGTAGATCGTGATCCCGATGGCTGGGCGGTGCCCCGTCGGCAGAAGTCACCCGTCTGCAAGGAGTTCGGATCGTGCATCAGATGCAGTACCGCGCAGTTCCTGCACGAGATGGTGCTGGAGGCGGTACGGCATCTACGTCGTGGTGTTCGATGCCGACCGCGACCATGTCCCGGTCTTCACCGCGTCCGGGACGTGGGTCGGTGAGGCGGCCGGCCCCGACGCGATCGGCGGCCTGATCGACGCCTGCGAGAACGGTGCTGCGTCCCGATGACGACCGCCGGCTCGCCGCGCACCGTCCTGGAGCGGTTCCTCGCCGGCCAGCCGCGCGGGATCGTAACCCACCGACGAAAACGCCGCCGCCCGGCGCGCCCAGGGCACCGACGCCCAGGTCGGTATGGACCTCAGCAGCGACCAGTTCCTCGTGGTCACCAACACCACCACCGAGTAGCACCGCATCCCCGAGCGCCGCGCCCGACCTTCCCGGCCGGGCGCGGCGCTCCAGTGTTCGGCGTCCATCACCAGCGACCAGGAGGCCACCCTCGTGCGCCCGATCTGCCTGATCCCGTTCGGCGACCTCCGCTTCCCCCACCTCAACGGCTTCCACCCACGCGCATCCGCGAAGCCCGCGCGAACGGCTGGCTCGGCGAGCGTTGCCGGGTCAGTGCCAGTCGCTGATCTTCACGTCGCGCGGCTCGGGGGCTCCTTCCCCGGTCTCAAGGAGCCGCTTGAGGCTCATCAGGAAGACGGCCCATTTGGTGCTGCAGTGGTGCATGAACTCGACCGGCTCACGCCAGCCCTCGTGCTTGAACAACACGATCGTGTAGTCGCCGTCCTGTCGGAGGTCCCACTGCACGCTGGTGCCGATCCACTCCTGCGGTCCGTCCACGACGTCCCAGCGGACGAGCCGGCCCGGATCGAGCCCGGTGACCTTCATGTCGAACCCGCCCGGCCCGAACCGGAACTCGATCACGCCGCCGAGGTCGGTCTCCCCCGACGTCTTCTCGGTCCACCAGCCGGACAGGCCGTCCAGGGTGGTGAGCGCGTCGTACACCTGCTCCGGCGAGGACTGCTCGACTCCGATGCGGTGAAGGATGTCTGCCATCTCCGTGTTCCTCTCTACTGCTTCTTCTCGGTCTCGTTGTTTGTGTCCTTGCCGCGCTGGATCGTCTCGGCGATGCGCTTGATGCGCTGGAGACGGGAGCCCCAGGCAGCTCCGACGTCGGCGAGTTGGGCGACGGCGCGGGCGAGCTGGGCCTGATCGACGCGGAACTGCTTCTCGCGGCCGGCGGTGGTGGCGTGCACCAGGCCGACCCGGTCGAGGACGACGAGGTGCTTCGCCACCGCCTGACGGGTCACCGGCAGGTGCTCGCTCAGGCTGGTCGCCGTCCCGCTGCCTTCGCTCAGCAACAGGTCGAGCATCCGGCGCCGGGTCGGGTCACCGACCGCCGACCAGAGGTCGTCGTCCACCATCACGCTTATGCACCCGCTCCGACCTTCGCGGCGTACGCCGGCAGCCGCGGCAGGTAGAAGTCCCAGCCGGTGACGTGCTCGGCGTACTTGGCGGCGGCCTTCGCCTCGTCCCAGCCGCGCTCCCGGAAGCCGCTCTCGGTCATCCGCAGGAGCGTCCCTGTCCCGGCGGGCTCGAGTTCGAAGACGACCAGGTTCGAGTTGCCCGGGGCGGCCGACTCCCCCTCGTCGTGGGTCCACCGGAAGGAGAAGCGCCGCGGCGGCACGGCGTCGACGACCGCGAACTGCACCCAGGTGCCTCCCTGCGAGAAGTCCCCGAAACCGATCCGCCCCGCTCCCCCGGGCACGGCCGGGAACTCCGCCTCGTCCGGCCACCACTCGCGTAGGTGCTCGGGACTGCTCACCACGTCGAAGACGACCTCGGGTGAGGCGTCGATGTGGATCTCCCGCTCGATCGTTCCGAGTTCCATGCCTGCCACCTTCTGCAACGTTTGGTTGCGCATCAATCTAGCCGACCTCCTCAGGCATGTGCAACCGTTAGTTGCGCAATGACGCCCCTCTTCCTGCCCATGATTTCCGAGCGAGTCCGCGCCGAGCTGAACCGGATCGCCGCTCGCAAGAAGCGCCCGCCCAGCAGGGCGCCCGGCCGCCGGGCGGGCCCGACGTATGGCCCGGTTGACGGTCGCGAGTGACAAAGGAGCGGAGCTGATGGCGAGCAAGCGCAGGACCAGCCCGGCGGGGTCGACGAATGATCTGCGACGCCTTCGAGAACGGCGGTCACCCCCGATGACAACCACCGCCACCCCGCGCACCGCCCTGGAGCGGTTCCCCGCCGGCCACCCCTGCGGCAGCCGGCCCGCCGACGAATACGCCGCGGTCCAGCACGCCCAGGGCACGGACGCCGCATGGACCTGAGCAGCGACCAGTTTTTCGTGGCCACCAACGCCACCACCGAGTAACACCCCTGACGCCGCGGAGCGCCGTCCCGACCTTGCCGACCGGGGGCGGCGCTCCGGACGTCTCCACCCCTATGTGCCTGGAGGCTCCGTGACACCCGACGTGTTCATCGACTCCTTCGGCGCCCGCCGGCAGGACGCTCCCCACCCCGCTACCGCGCCGCCGCCCTCGGCATCAACCTCACGAACGAGCTGCTGAACCCGCCGGACGCCCCGGGAAAGCCAGTTACTCATAGGCACGGGACGATGCACACCGACTCCGGTCCCACCGCCCATCTGCAAGGCAGGGATGTGGGCGAAGGCGCGCTCCACCTGCTCCGAGACGAGCGGCGTACGGGAGGGAATCAGGTACGGCATACGGATCTCCTCACAGAGCGGTCACCGCGTGGATCACTGCGACTCCCCCGCAGGGTGCGGCCACGAGCCTGTGGACAGAGCCAGGAGACTTCTCCCCTCCTGGAAACGGACGAACTGTCCGACCAAGGGCTATACCGGTACCCTCCGGGCCCCGTGCCGCGTGAGGGCCTGCCTCACTCGTTCATGGGCTCTGCGCGGTACTAGGACCGGCCGCTCCTGCACCTTGACCAGCAGACCGCTGCTCGCGAGATCGCGGAGGATCTGTCGCGTGTGCTTTTCCTCTGCCTCATGACCGGCGTCGCGCAGTGCGGTAAGCGCGCGCTGGGTGTCCCATAGGCCGCGAAGCGCGCGGATCGCCTTCTCCAGACTGACGCGCTGGCTCGGTCGGTGATCGCTCACGGGTAACCCCTCAATGTCAGGCGCTGTGCGTCTCATGGTCGCTACGCAGGCAGGCGACGTACGCGCCTGACGTCCAACGCCGTGTGTTACACGGCGACCGTGCAAAGCCAGCCGACGTGGCGGAGAACGGGCACCACGCGTAGGTGGGTGAAGGCGATCACGGGTGTCTCATCGTCCTCGACCGGGAAGGACAAGGCGTGCTGGATACGTATATCGTCCTGCGGATCATCCACGTCGTACCCAGGAACGTCGACACGGCCGCCGGCCGAGTGCAGAGCAACGCCCGGACGCGCGGTCAGGTCACGCAGCTGCTGGAGACCGTACTTGGCCGCCAGCTGAGCCGTGGTGAGGGACTTCTTGATCCTGGGGCGTTCCCCGTCCACCCAGGCAGGGAAGGCCATGATGCGCAGGGTGGTTGTGTTTCCCGGCGCGCGAGCGATGCCGACACGCAGCCGGTTGTGCAGGTTGGATAGCGCCGCGGGGATTTCGGGGACGACCGTGGGCTGGTAGAGCACGAGGTCTCGTTCGCCGTTGTCCCAGCGGGTGTCGTGCACTGTCAACAACGGGCGGTCGGGAAGGCGTAGTTCCCACTCAACGGCCGGGCCCTTCGCTGAGACCCCAGTGCAAGTTGTACCCGGCTTCTCATGCAGGGAGGTGCCGCGCTCCAGGGTGAGATCGCCCACGAGCCTCATGATCTGTGCTCCACCTCCGCGTATGGCGACATATGCCCGGTGATGTGCGTCGGGCGCATAGAACGTACCGCTTGCGGCGTTCACGTGGTAGGAGAACGATCAAAGTACACGTGCCGCGGATCTCTCGCTGTTGCAGCTGATTTGGCACTGCAGGTGACCTTGGACAGGTTTGTCGCGTGGAACTTCAGCACCCAGCGAAACCGGGGGCCCATGTGAGGAGGATCCCACTGGCCTCCGCGAGTGAGGTCCACCTGGGATCTCGCGGACACGCACACGCGGCATCTCCCCGAGACCGCCTTGACGCCGCACTTCCTCACGCCACCCGAGCCCAGCGCCGCAAAGCTCAAGCCGCACCTCGGCCACTGGAGCCAGTACGCGCCCCACTCCTACTGACCCCAGCACCGCCCACAGCCCCCGGATTTTCACCAAGCGGCGGCAAATGACCGCCTACCAGACGCGCGCCACCGGCCGGGAGAAGCTCCTGGCCGGTGGCGCAGTATTATTCAGCACAATACGAAGGAGTATGAACATGCAAGGAATCTCCTCCGATGAATTGGTCACGCATCTCATGCGGCTGCTCCCGGAAGTTGAGCCCTATTTCGACAAGGCAGCTGAGCGCCACGGCCTGCGTGTGTCGCAGGTGACTCACTGGGACCAGGTCAACTCCCACCCGGGAACGCTCCTGTCCGAAGTGCTCACTTACCCTCTGTTTCAACCCCTGATGGAATCTCCGGAGATCGATGCGGAAGCAGAGGACTTCCTGGCGCGTTGTTTCGAGTTCATCGAGGGGCTTGAGGAGGACCCCAGTGGCTGGCTGGTGGATACGGCCTACTTCACTTTCGTGGAATTCTTTTTGAAGAGCAGGGAAGTACTCGACCGCGCCTTCCGGTTCGCCCGGCCGAAGACCCGGGCGGAGATTTTGGCCATGCTGAGAGGCTGGAACGTCCCCGTGGACCCGTCCTGGGAGGACCCGTCCTGGGAGGACCCGTCATGGGAGGGGGGAACAGCAGGAATAGCGCGGCCCCGGAGTCTTTCTCAACTTCAGCTTGAGGCGTGGTGAGGGCGAGGACGGCCTACGACCCCTCAGTGAGCGCGTCAAGCTCGGAGATCTCCTCATCGAGGGCCATCACGCCCTTCGCCAGGCGAGCCACCACCGCGGCCGCCGGCCTCTCGCCGGGCAGCGCGGTGAGCCGGGACCGAGCCGCTCCGACTACGGTCTCGGCGAGTTTGCCCAATCAGGAGCTGCTCAAGCCGCCTTCCAGATTGCCGCACTGTCACCTCGTTGAAGAGTGGCTAATCTCCGACCGAGTTCGTGGGCTGCTGCTGCGTTCCCCATGCCGGCGCGGCGGATGTCCGAGCCGCGTGTGTGCATGTCGCGGATGCGGATGAGCATGGGTAGACCGGGCCGGCTTGAGATTTCTTACCCATACGCTTTCCGAATCGCCGGCCTTGGTAGTTGGCAAGGTCAACCTCCCGTGGCCCGATGGCAGCCTCATCCCGGTCGCCAAGGAGCGCATGGTCGCCGTCCCAGAGGCAGTTGCCGAGGTATGCGTCACCGTGGACGAGGCCGGGGGCCAAGGCGTAGTCAAGTTCCTCGAAGGCGGCAATGAGCTCGTGCGCGTGTGGCGACCCAGTCCTTCTGGGGGTCGGGCACTGAGTTCGCGTGCGCAAGTGTCTGGGTGAAGGAAGTGAGTGGCGTCCACTTCGGCAGTGTGATGGGTGGTTGGGGAATCTGACGTAGTTGCCGAAGAAGGCGGCCGAGATACTCAGCGCTGGGGATGCGCCCCGTGTCACTTCCCCGCGTACGCACCCGACCTCAACCCACAGGAAGGCATCTGGTCGCTGGTGAAACGCACCATCGGCAACCTCGCCGCCGCAATCCTCGACCAGCTGGCCACCGCCGTGAAACGCAGCCTCAAGAAGATCCAGTACCGCCCACACCTGGGTGATTTCCGCGAGCAATCCGGAATGCAAAGGGTGCGTCACGCCGCAGCGAGGCCGTCAAAGGCAAAGCGACTGTAGCGAGGCAGCCAGTGCGCTCACTACCCGGATTCGCACCGCGCGAGCACCCACTGGGAGCACTAGCCGGGCAGGGCCGGCACCGGCGGTTCGTTGACCCCACCAACCTGATTACGAATCAGTAAGGTCAGCAAAGGGTCAGCACGTGTTTGATCAGACCTGGTCACAGGTGCCAACACGTGCAACTGCCGACCGCCCGCGGAACCGACCCACGGCAGGCACAACTGCGTTCCCCCGCCGTACCGGCGAAGGGACGCAGAGAGCGCACGCAACGGGGAGCGTCGGAGGGCGCATCACCCCAGGTCAGCGCACCCGTCCCCGTGGTTTCAGCGCCACCGGCGGCAGCGCGGGAGCAGGCAGCCGGCCGCCGTCGTAGCCGTGCACCTCACCAAAGCGGGAGCCCTCCGCCCACGCTTGCCGGGCCTCCTCGATTTCCTCCTGGGACCGCCCGATGAAGTTCCACCACATGACGATCTCCTCCTCGAAGGGCTCGCCCCCGAGGAGCATGAGGCCCGCGTCGGTGTCCGCGCGCAGAGGGAGTTCGGTGCGGCCGCAGCCGAGGTAGAGCATGGAACCGGGCAGCACGGGTACGCCGTCGACCTCGGCCTGGCCGGACATCGAGAGCACCGCGTACTCGAAGTCCGGGTCGAGCGGCAGACGAGCCTCGGCGCCGGCGGACAGGGCCAGGTCGGCACCGACGATCGGGGTGTACGCGGTGCCGGGCGAAGTGGCGCCGTCGAGTTCGCCCAGGATCAGGGTGGCGGCGAGGCCGGGGGCGGTGACGGTCGGCAGTTCGGTGTGGTGCTGGAAGTGCGGCTCGACATGGCGGTGGGCGTCCGGCAGGGCGACCCAGAGCTGGGCGCCGTGCAGAAACCTCGCATGCGACTTCGGGCTCTCCTCGGAGTGACTGATGGCCCGGCCGGAGGTCATCAGCCCCAGCTCGCGCGGGCGGATCGTGCGGAGACTGCCGAGGCTGTCCCGGTGCAGGACCTCGCCGTCGTGCAGCCAGCTGACCGTCTGCAGGCCCATGTGGGGGTGGGGCGGTACTTGCATCCCTGGTTCGCCGGCGATGTCGTCGGGGCCGTAATGATCGACAAAGGCCCATGCGCCGACCATCCGGCGACCCAGATTGGGCAGCAGTCTGCGGACCTCGGTGGACTCACCCAGCCGGACATGGCGCGGGGTGAGGAGTTCACGTACAGGCTCGGCGACGACGAAGCCCCGTCCTCCACAGACGGAGACTGCGGCCTGGCGATCGAGATTGCTCATGGCGCTCAACCTATTCCCGTGCGGGCCCGGGGTGCCGGTACCCACGCCGATAATTTAGTGGAATATTCAACCAGTGTGCCATGTTCGGGTGAGTGGTGCACGGCTGAGCGTATGGCCGGGCCAGTGGCTGGACAGGGCCGGGAGCGATCCCGGGACGGTCCGTGAACGAGGAGGTCAAGTGAGCGACACCTATTTCGAGTTCGGTACTTCCGCCGACCGCTGGGACCGTGCGCAGATGTTCTTCGAAGCGAAGGAGTACATGACTGCGGCCCGGATTCTGGAAGGTCTGGTCGAGGAGGCGCCGGAGCAGGTCTCCCCGCGTCTGCTGCTGGCCCGGGCCTACTACCACTCGGCTCGGCTCGGCAGGGCCGAGACGGAGCTGCGGGCGGTTCTGGAGCGCGACCCGGTGGAGCACTACGCGCGGCTGATGCTCGGCCGCACGCTTGAGCGCCAGGGGCGGAGCGCGGAGGCGACCGGTCATCTGCGGATGGCGGCGGCGTTCTCCGGGGACTTGGACTTCGACGCGGACCGGACAGGGCTCTAGCGGTCGCATGGGGCGTTCGACAGGCGGTTCAGCCATCCCGTCAGGAGGACGCCCTCGGCCGCGCTGAGTTCTGGATCCGGCGCCGCAGCAGCGCGTTCAGCCGGGCCGCGCTGGACGGCACGTGGGCCTCGGACACGGCGGCCCCCGTGTCGTCGGCGTAGGCGCCGGACACATCCGGGGTGAAGGCCGCGGCGTGCACGGCGTCCCGTCCCCGCCGTGACACGCTCGCGTCGCCGAAGGTCGCGGAGCGGGCGACGAGCATCAGCGCCATGCCCACATTGGCCGACATCACCATCTGTGCGGCCGGATCGGGGGTCAGGCGCAGCCGGCCCACAGCCGCGGCCCGTTTCCAGGTCCCGGGTGAGGATCCGGTAGGACTCAAGGGCCGCGGCCGGTGGTGTACGCATGGCCGGAGAATTCATCAGCCGGTACGGACTGGGGTTCCGCAGAGCGAACTCGACGTGGCTGTCCCAGCCGTTGCGCAGATCCTCGATGGGGTCCGTGCTCTCGCCACGCTGTCGCTTGGTCGCCAAGTATTTGTCGAAGCCGTGGTCCACCACCACGGACAACAAGCCTTCCTTGTCGCCGAAGTGGCGGTAGCGCGCCGGGGCGCCCACCTGCGCGGCCTCGCACACGGCCCGGGTGGAGATGTCCCCGTTCGGGGATTCCGCGACCAGGCGCCTGCTCCAGCGCTACCCCGCGCCCTGCAAGGTCTCTGCAGGACCTCGCCGGGGTGCCCGCCCGTTTCGGACGCTCCCGTCGGACAATCCGGATGCCTTCCGCCCGTCCCGCGTGATACTTCACTCGGTCATGACCGACCTCGAGACTCCCCGCCTCTTCCTGCGGCTGATGAGCGCCTCCGATGCCTTGCAGGTGATGGCGGGCAAGCCGGGAGACGGTGCCCGCTGGGCGCCCGGATACCCGTCCCCCGGTGAGATGGCCGCGGCCGAGCGCTTCCTCCACACATGCGCGACGTCGGGTGATCCCAGCCCCTTCGGTTCGTACGAGATACGTCGCCGCGACGACGGAGAGGTGATCGGCGGGCTGGGATTCCATGGCGCTCCGGACGAGAACGGACACGTCACGATCGGCTACGGCCTCGTCCCCTCGGCTCAAGGCACGGGTTACGCCTCCGAGGCGCTGCGCGCACTGCTCCTGTTCGCCCGCGACCAGGGTGTGAGCTGCGTGCACGGCGACACCGATCTGGACAACCTCGCGTCGCAGCACGTCATGACAGCCGTCGGTATGCGCCTGGTGAAGGAGGACGCGCAGCTGAAGCACTACCGGATCGACTGGGATCAGCGGGCGTAGGAGTGAGTCCCCGGTCGCCCGGCCCCTTGCGGGTACGTAGGCACCGGCTCGGCCGCGCATTACGGGACGACGGAACCCGCCGGGAAACTCCCGGCGGGTTCCGATGTCTTCCGGTTGTCAGTGGTGCGTCGGTCAGCCGGCCGCGGTGGCAGCCCGGTTCGCCGCACCGTTCCCGGTCCTGACGGAGTCGGTACTCGGCACGAGAAGCCGTTCCGTCAGCCAGCCGAAGACGAGGCCGAAGGTGATCCAGAGAGTGGCCTGCACGGCGAGCGTGGCCAGGCGGAACTCCCACAGCAGGCCGGCCGGGAAGTCCTTTCCGACCTCGTTGAACGAGGGCAGGAACGCGTAGGCGACCCCGATCACGACGACGTAGGCGGCGGATGCGGTGATCGTCGCGTTCCAGTTGCCCAGGCGTGGAGCCAGCCGCTTGCCGCAGATGACGGCAGCGACGGCCAGCAGCACACTGAGGGCGACCATCAGGAAGAACAGGGCGGTGCGTCGGCCGATCGTGTCGGGGTTGCCGACGGCCGGCGGGTTGGCCGGGTACTTCAGGAACGGCACGATGTACACCGTCAGCAGTGCCGTACCCGCGATCAGGGCGGCCGTGGCCCGCGGGCCGAATCTGCCGATCCGGCCGAGTGCGTAACAGAAGACGAGGGCGGCGATGCCGCCGATCGCCACACCGAAGACGAGCACACCGGTGGCAAGGCCGGCGGTGGACTGCATGGTGCGGCTGACGAGTTCCCCGCCGCCGCCGTGGTCATGGCTGTGCGCCTCTTCGAGGGCGATGGCCGCGTCCACCCGGGACTCGCCGAGGAAGTAGGCGACGACCAGAGCGAGCGCGCCCGCGGCGAGGCCGGCCAGCATGCCGCGGACGAGCAGGGCTCTGACAGATATGGAGTTCATGAGGATTTCCCCTGGATCGGACGGTACGTCAGTGACAGGGGAAACCGAGGAGGTGGCGGCCGTCGTGGACCCACTCGTGGACACCTTCGCCGGAGATGACCGCGGTGGCGCCCTGCTCGGCGCCGACGAAGTACAGCAGTACGAGCATGAGGATGCCGAAGAAGACCGCCCAAGGGGCAATGGCCTTCAGGGAGATGGGGGTGATTGCCGGTACGGCGGTGGCGGGGGCAGCAGTCTGTGCCATGGCAGAACCTCCTGAGGGAACACGCGTCCCGTTCGTGGTGCCTGAGACGAAGGTGCTGGGTCTGACTTCCCGTACGGGTACGGGTTCACAGTGGCGCGACCGTGCCGGATTCTCACCGGACTTCCGTCACACTTCGTCATGCTCATCGGACGATACCGCCTGGGAGCAGGCACGGCCATGGTGCCGTCGGCGGGGCCGGAACGGCCGGATGCCATGGTGGGTGCACTTGAGGGGCCAGACTTCAGGGAGTTGACCCGGTCATGACGATAAAGGTGATGTTGATCTCACCGGCGCTCAACGCCGCGCTGCGCGAGGCCCGCTTCGACGGCGATGCGCCGCTCGACGCGGTCGGGGTCCGGCGGGCCAGGACCGCTGCGGCAGCGGTGCCTGCGGCCGACCGGTATGTCTGCGGGCCGTCCGAACGGTGCACCCGGACCGCCGACGCACTGGGGTTGCACGCCGAGCACGAACTCGCGCTCGGCGGCTGGGACATGGGCCGGTGGAACGGACAGCGGCTGGAGGAGGTGAGCGGGAGCGAGCCGGAGGCGGTGTCGGCCTGGATGACCGATCCTTCGGCGGCTCCGCACGGCGGCGAACCGTTGCTGGAGTTCTGCGCCAGGGTCGGCCGCTGGCTGGATGCCCTCCAGCCCCTGTACGGCGACGAGGGCGGCCGTGTGCTGGGGGTCGTCGAGCCTGCGGTGGTGCGGGCGGTGATCGTAGGGGCGCTCGCTCTCCCGACGGAGGCGTTCTGGCGGCTGGACGTCGCCCCGCTGACGCTGACCGGGCTCAGCGGCCGCTCCGGACGGTGGAACCTGCACTGTGGGCAGCCGCTGTCCCCCGCTCCGGGGGACTGACGCCCTCCCGTGGCCCACGGTATGAACAACTGACGTGCCGCCTGTGGTCCGTTTCACGCGATCTACCGGGGGTCTGGCGGATCAGTGACCGGATACCGGTGATGAAGGACGCTCAGGTGGTGCAGGAGGGGGCGGCCGAGGAGGTGTTCGACGCGCCGCGGCATCCGCACACGAAGGCGCTGCTCGCGGCCGTCGTCACGATCGGTACGGATGCCGCCCCGCCCGGGGGAGCTGCTGGAGACGGGCGGGCCGGGCCCTACGCGTCCCGGTAGGCCTCCAGCAGGCGCAGCCAGACCTCGCTGATCGTCGGATACGCGGGCACCGCGTGCCACAGCCGGTCGATGGGGACCTCGCCCGCGACCGCGATCGTCGCCGAGTGCAGCAGTTCGCCGATGCCCGGCCCGACGAACGTGACACCGAGCAGGATCTCCCGGTCGAGGTCGACAATCATGCGGGCGCGGCCTCGGTAGCCGTCCGCGTACAGGCCGGAGCCCGCCACCGCGGCGAGGTCGTGGTCGACGGCGCGTACGCGGTGGCCGGCCTCCTCGGCCTCGGCGAGGGTGAGGCCGACCGATGCGGCCTCGGGGTCGGTGAAGACGACCTGGGGGACGGCCGCGTGGTCGGCGGTGGCTGCGTGGGCACCCCAGCGGTCGGTCTCCAGCAGCGGCACACCTGCGGCGCGGGCGGCGATCGCGGCGCCCGCGATGCGTGCCTGGTACTTGCCCTGGTGCGTGAGGAGCGCCCGGTGGTTGACGTCGCCGACCGCATAGAGCCAGGTGGTGCCGTCGACGCGGCAGCTGTCGTCGACGGTGAGCCAGGAGCCGGGCTTCAGTCCCACCGTTTCCAGGCCGAGGTCATCGGTGCGCGGGGCGCGGCCGGTGGCGAAAAGGATCTCGTCGGCCTCGACGCGCTCTCCGTTGTTCAGATCCACGGTGACCGGGCCGTCCGGGACCGCGCGCCGTACGGAAGTCGCCGAGACTCCGGTACGGATGTCGGCGCCCGCCTCCGTCAGTGCCCGGGCGACCAGCTCGCCCGCGAAAGGTTCCATCTTCGGCAGGAGTCCCTTGCCGCGGATCAGCATCGTCACCCGGGCGCCGAGGGCCTGCCAGACGGTGGCCATCTCCGTACCGACCACGCCTCCACCGACGATCACGAGGCGGCCGGGTACCTTTTTGGCGCTCGTCGCCTCCCGGCTGGTCCAGGGGCGGGCCCCGTCGATGCCGGGCAGGGCGGGGACGACGGCGCGGCTGCCGGTGCAGACGGCGACGGCCTGCCGGGCGGTGAGCCGGTGTTCCGTGCCGTCGGGGGCGGTGACGGAGACCGTTTTCTTACCGGTGAGCCGACCCTGGCCACGGTAGATGTCCGCTCCGACGCCCTCCAGCCAGGCGGCCTGTCCGTCGTCCTTCCAGTGCGAGGCGTATTCGTCACGGTGGGCGAGGACCGCTGCCGTGTCCAGCGGTCCCTGCACGGCGTCGCTGAGGCCGGGGACTCGGCGGGCATCGGCACGGGCGACGACCGGGCGCAGCAGGGCCTTGCTGGGCATGCAGGCCCAGTACGAGCATTCGCCGCCGATGAGTTCCGCCTCGACGACCGCCGTGCTCAGCCCGGCGGCACGGGCCCGGTCGGCGACGTTCTCACCCACCGGACCTGCTCCGATCACCACGACGTCGTACTCGGTGTTCAGGGAAGCATCTGTCATGGGGACAGTCTGGTCGTGGGTGTGCGCGGCGGCCACATGGGCAGGCGGAATAGCGCAAGTACAGGCACGGTTGTGTCGGACAGGTCCGAACGGGCACAGGAAGAGGTAGCAGAGCATGAGCACCGTTGAGCTCACCAAGGAAAACTTCGATCAGGTCGTCAGTGACAACGACTTCGTCCTGATCGACTTCTGGGCTTCCTGGTGCGGCCCGTGCCGGCAGTTCGCGCCGGTCTACAACGCGGCGTCCGAGCGCCACGGCGACCTGGTCTTCGCCAAGGTCGACACGGAGGCGCAGCAGGAGCTGGCAGCGGCCTTCGAGATCCGTTCCATTCCCACGCTGATGATCGTCCGGGACAATGTGGCGGTGTTCGCCCAGCCCGGGGCGCTGCCGGAGGCGGCGCTGGAGGACATCATCGGGCAGGCCAGGAAGCTGGACATGGACGAGGTCCGCAAGTCCATCGAGGATCAGCAGAAGGAACAGAAGTAGGCTCCGCGCGCACATGAGCAGGCAGAGAGACCCGACCACACCGGTCGGGTCTCTCTCCGTGGCGTTCCGCGGCCTTCCACAGCCGGAAACGGGCGGCCCGGCCTCAGCTGTCGGCCTTGTCCTCGGCGTTCTTCTCCTTGATCCGGACCGAGAGGCCGTAGTCCAGCTCGGCCCCGTCGACCAGCAGGGCCTCTACCGTGCGCGTCGCCGGGTCGATGTCCGCCACGATGCCTTCGCCCGAATACCGGGGGTAGCCCGATGCCCCCGTCTCACCGGTCGCCGCCACGACCGCCGAACGGATGGCGCCGCCGGGCTCGGCGGCGTCAGTGGTGTCCTCGGCGAATCCGGGGACCAGCAGGATCTCGTAACTCTGCGGATGACTCATGGTCATGACGCTAGGCAAGCAGCGCGCGGTGCGCACGTTGCCGCGCTGCTGCACCGTGCGGAGTCGGCGGCTCAGCTGGACTCGCGGTGGACCGTCCGAGCCCGCAGCAGGTCGTGGCGCTCGGGGGCACCGCCGGGGTGCTGCACCAGCCGGTCGACGAGGTCCGCCAGCGGCTGTGGCGTGGCCAGCTCCATCCGCACGCTGCTGAGCCGGGGCCGCAGCAGTCTGCCGAGCATCAGGTCGTCGGCGCCGACCACGGCCGTCTCGCGGGGTACCTCGATGCCCGCGTCCTGAAGGGCCCGCATCAGGAGCATCGCGTATTCGTCGTTGTATGCGAACACTGCATCGAGGCCCATGGTGCGCCAGCGGGCGGCCAGCCGGGCGGCCGATTCCTCCTCGTACCGCAACGGCAGCGGTTCGATACGGGCTCCGTGGCTCAGTGCGGCCTGCCGGGCTCCGGCCAGCCGGGGTTCGGCGAACAGGCCGAGGCCGCTTTCCTCGGGCATGACCACGCCGATGCGGCGCCGGCCGCGCTCCAGCAGATGTCCGGTCGCACAGCTGCCGACCTCCCGCTGGTCCATGACCAGCGCATGGGCACCAGCCACCGGACGGGGCCCGAGGGTGATCACGGCCTTGGCTCCGGATCGCCTGAGTACGGATATGCCCTGCGGGGTGAGGGCGATCGTGCCGGGTGCGATGACGGCGACGGGACGGAGTTCGGCCCAGGCGCGTGGCGCGTCCTCGGCATCCAGGCCGGTGCTGCCGTACTGGACCACGGTGTAGTCGAGGCGGCGCAGCCCGGATTCCAGTTGGTGGAAGAAGCGGTGGTGGAGCGGGCCGGCCGGGAAGTTCATGGTGGGGAGCAGCACCATGCGGGTGTGTCCGGCACGCAGGCTGCGGGCCGCCGCGTGCGGTACGTAGCCGAGTTCGGTGGCCGCTTCCCTGACCCGGCGGCGGGTGGGTTCGCTGATCCGCACGGACACGTTGTTGTTCAGTACGTACGACACGGTGGCCCGGGAGACGCCGGCGAGCCGTGCTACATCGGCACTGGTCGGGACGGGGCCTTCGGTGGGCTGGTTCGGTAACTGGCTCATGGCGTCGGGCAGTCTTCCAGACCTGTGCGGCGTGGGTACGCTCCGGGGCATGGATGACTCCTCGATGGTGGGACTGATCGGCCGGGTGACCGGGACGGTGGGGCCGGGACTGGTGGGCGAGGTGATCGTACGGATCCGGGGCGGCGCCGAGCACTTCCTCGCGCATCCGGCCTCCGCGAAGGAACGCATCGAGCCCGGCACGGTGGTGACGGTGATCGAGTATCTGCCGCCGCGGACGGTGTATGTGGCTCGCGCATACGGTAGTTGAGGCCCCGGCGGGAGGGTCTTCACACCTTTCGTCGTCAAGAATTCGGCAAGGTTGCGCACGCGTCTTCTCCACCGCCGCGAGCAGGAGAAGACTCCCCCTGTTCAGCGGTGCCGACGGGGCACTGCGATAAGGGGGCGCATGCCGATGGTCATCGGCGTCACGGCGGGTCTCGTACTCGCCGCCATCATTGTGTTGATCGGCCTGTTCAAGCTGATGTGGCGAGTGGCCGAGCCGAACGAAGCCCTCGTCATCTCCGGTTCCAAGCACAAGACCGAGGGTCTCGGGCAGGGCATGGGATTTAGGATCGTCACTGGTCATGGCACGCTCGTCCTGCCCGGGGTCCAGGCGGTGCGGAAGATGTCCCTGGATCTCAACGAGACCGAGCTGTCGGTCGATTGCGTCACGCATCAGGGGATTCCGCTGCGGGTGCGGGGCGTCGTCATCTTCAAGGTGGGCGACGACTTCGTGTCGATCGCCAATGCGGCCCGCCGCTTCCTCGACCAGCAGAAAATGATGTCGGAGCGGGTGCACAACGTGTTCGCCGGTCATCTGCGTTCCATTGTGGGCGGGTTGACGGTCGAGGACATGATCCGGGACCGGGAGAAGCTCACCGGGCAGACCCGGGCGGCGTGCGGGACCGAGATGGAGAAGCTCGGGCTGATCGTCGACTCGCTCCAGATCCATGAGATCGAGGACCCGACGGGCTACATCAAGAACCTGGCGATGCCGCATGCGGCGGCGGTGCAGCGGGATGCCCGGATAGCGCAGGCCGAGGCCAACCGGCGGGCCACCGAGGCGGAGCAGCAGGCCGCCGCCCGGATGTCGGAGGCGACCCGCGACAGCGAGATCCTGCAGGCCGGGTATCAGGCCGAGCGCGACAAGGCCGCGGCCAGCTCCCGGCAGGCGGGTCCGCTGGCCGACGCGGCGGCGCGGCAGGAGGTCGTGGTTCAGGAGACCAGGGTCGCCGAACTGGAGGCCCAGCGGCGCGAGCAGCAGCTGCAGGCCGATGTGCGCAAGCCCGCGGACGCCCAGGCGTACGAGAAGCGCACCCTGGCCGAGGGCGAGCGCGACGCCCGGATCTCGGCGGCCGAGGCGAAGGCGCGGGAGACGGAGCTCGCCGCGGTCGCGGAGGCCAACCGGGTCAAGACGGCGGCGCTCGCGGAGGCCGAGGCGACGAAGGCGCGCGGCGCCGCCGCCGCGACGGCGACCAGGGCGACGGGTGAGGCGGAGGCCGCCGCGGCCCAGGCCAAGGGGCTGGCACTGGCCGAGGCGACCCGTGCCAAGGGCCTCGCAGAGGCGGAGGCGATCAAGGCCAGGGCCGCGGCCCTGGCGGAGAACCAGGAGGCGGTGGTCGCCCAGCAGCTGGCCGAGAAGTGGCCGGAGATCGTCGAGGCGGGCGCGGGCGCCTTCAGCAGTGTGGACCACATGGTGCTGCTGAACGGGGCCGACGGCATGTCGGACATGTTCGCGAAGGCGCTGACGATGGGCGGCACGGGCCTCGGACTGGCCCGGCAGCTGCTGTCCACGATGAGTCAGGACAGCCCGGCAGAACCGGCGTCCAAGGTCGACGGAGTCACGCCGGCCGCTACGCCCTCGCCGCGTAAGCAGCACATTGCGGTGACGGGTGATCAGGAGGACGGCACGCCTTCCTGACCGGTCCCGTCGGCTGTGGCCGGTGCACGCCCCTCAGCCCGGGGCAAGCACCGGCCGCAGCTCCGGTCCTCGAAGTCGAGGGTGCGGCCTGCTGCCCGTTCACCGGCCCCGCTCCGTGGAACGGGCCGTGCAGGTCCTACGGTGTGGGGATGACCATCCAGCACCGTGACGACAGCACCGACGGTCCGGCCGCCTTCCCCGGCCGCACCGGCGCGACCGCCACATCCGAGGCCGACCCGCGCGACGTGGGCCCGGTCCGCACCTCGTACGCCCCCGACCGGGACGGCGACCCCGACCCCGGCGAGATCGTCTGGACGTGGGTGCCGTTCGAGGAGAACGACGGGCGCGGCAAGGACCGTCCGGTTCTGGTGGTGGCCCGTGAGGCGGCGGGCACGCTGCTCGCCGTGCAGCTCTCCAGCAAGCAGCACGACCGGGACCGCGAGTGGGTGGCGCTCGGGGCCGGACCGTGGGACAGCTCGGGCCGCCCGTCCTGGGTCGATCTGGACCGGGTGCTGCGGGTGCACGAGGACGGGATGCGGCGTGAGGCGTGCGCTCTGGACCGGGACCGGTTCGATTCTGTCGTCGGCCGGATGCGGGAACGCTACGACTGGAACTGACCGCCGAACGTCCGGGCGAAGGCGGACCTGGTGGCGGATTCGGGGCTGCGGTCGAGGATGCCGAAGACGATCTGCTCGAAGTGCCCGGCGAACCTGCCGTCGTCCAGCAGCAGCGCCCGGAACGCACCGGCCACCTCTGCCGGATCATTGCGGAACACACCACAGCCCCAGGCGCCCAGCACCAGCCTGCGGTACCCGCCCACCGCCGCGACCTCCAGCACCCGCTCGGCCCGGGACGCGAGCGCGGCGGGGATGCGGTGCGCGTCCTCGGGGGCGCGGCTGCGGATGACTCCGGCGTTGGGTGCCGGGGAGGTGAGGAAGCCCGCGGCGTACGGAGTGTCGAGCAGCCGCCCCCGGTCGTCGCGGAACACCGGTACACCCGGTGAATGAATCACCCGGTCGGTGTAGAAGGCGCTGCGTTCTGTGCGGTGGTGGGCGTAGTAGTCGGGGGCGCGCAGCAGCGTGGCGTACAGGGCGGAGCCACGGCACAGGGCTTCCTCCTGGGCCTGTGCGCCGTTGAGATAGCCGCCTCCGGGATTGCGGGCGGAGGCGTAGTTCAGGACAGCGATCTCGCCGGGCCCTTCGCCGGCCATCCGCCGCGCCGCCTGCAGGCTGCTCTCGTCGGTGACCTCGACGACCGGCGTGCGGTCAAAGTCGAGTGCCGCGACCGGTACCGGCTCGGGACCGTACAGCCTGGTGCCCGACAATGCGGTGGTCAGCGCAGGCTCGATGCTCACCTCACGCCCTTCCCGCGTGCGGTAGCGGCCGGCCTCGACAATGGCTTCGGTCTCTCGCGCGATGCCGCGCAGCCGTGCGCTCATCGGTACTCCCCCGTGTGGTGCATACGGGGCATGCTCTGCGCTCCAGCGGCATGGATGCAACCGTATTTCCGACGCACAGGGGCACTCTTGTGCGATCTCCCCGTAGGGGTTTGGCTGGTACGGACGAACCGAGCAGAAGGAGGCCCCGGCATGTCATCCGACACACCCGGAGAGCACGGTCCGCCCGGCCAGGACCCGCCCCTCGGCGAGGGCGAGGCGGAGGATTTACTGCGCTGCATCTGCTTCAAGACCGGACCGCCCCGAACGGTCGGCGTTGAACTCGAATGGCTCATTCACCACCGGGATCAGCCCCGCGTCCCTGTCCCCCACCACCGTCTCGACGCGGCCGCCGACATCCTCCGGGCCCTGCCCCTGAGTGCGGCGCTCACCTTCGAACCCGGCGGCCAGCTGGAGCTCAGCTCGCGCCCCGCCGGCTCCCTGATGGCGTGCATCGATGCCACCGCCGCCGATCTCAACGCGGTACGTGACGCCCTGGACCGGGTGGATCTCGCACCGGTGGGTCTCGGCGTCGATCCGTGGCATCCACCGCGCCGTCTTCTGCACGAGCCCCGCTACGACGCCATGGAGATCTCGTTCGACCGGTCGGGACCGGCCGGCCGCGCCATGATGTGCACCACCGCGTCCGTCCAGGTATGTCTGGACGCAGGAGAGGAGGAACCGGGTCCGCTCGGCTACGGGCGGCGCTGGCAGCTGTCCCATCTGCTGGGCGCGGTGCTGGTAGCGGTGTTCGCCAACTCGCCGTTCCAGTTCGGCCGCCCGACACCGTGGCGGTCCACCCGGCAGTCGCTCTGGGCCGACCTCGATCCATGGCGGTCCCTGGCACCGCCCGGCTGTCTGCCGCCGCGCGACGCGTGGGCCACGCATGTCCTGGACACCCCGGTGATGTGCATCCGGGACGACGAGGAGCCATGGGCAGTGCCGGACGGTCTGACCTTCCGCGACTGGATCCGCACCGGCACGCCGAGACCACCGGTGCGCGCCGACCTCGACTACCACATCAGCACCCTCTTTCCGCCCGTGCGCCCGCGCGGACATCTTGAGCTGCGAATGATCGACGCGCAGCACGGCGCGGACGGGTGGCTGGTGCCGCTCGCCGTCACCACTGCCCTGTTCGACGACCCGGAGGCCGCCGAGACCGTGTACCGCACCGTCAAACCACTGGCCGAGACGGCCGGGCCACGGCCCGCGCCGCGCAATCCGCTCTGGGTGGGCGCCGCCCGCGACGGCCTGACCGATCCCGAACTGCGGTCGGCGGCCATCACCTGCTTCGAACTCGCGCTGGAGGCGCTGCCCCGGATGGGAGCGACCACGGCCGTGCAGGAGGCGGTGGCGGACTTCAACGACCGCTTCGTCGCCCGGGGCCGATGTCCGGCCGACGATCTTCCCGAACTGCTCGCGCCGGGTTCAGCGGGTGATTCGGGCCATCACTTCGAGGGGCCCCGCTCATGACCGACTCCCCCACGCCCGCCACTTCCGGTCCGCACAGCACCGCCGCTCCGGACGAGGCGGACACCGAAGCGCTCCGGCAGCGGGCCCTCGCTGCGCTGCTCACCGCCCGTGAACGCACCACACTTCTCACCGACAGCGTGGACGACCATGAACTGACCGCCCAGCACTCGCCGTTGATGTCCCCCCTGGTATGGGACCTCGCGCACATCGGCAATCAGGAGGAGCTGTGGCTGCTGCGCGGGGTGGCCGGTCGGGAGGCGATGCGCCCGGAGATCGACGGGCTGTACGACGCCTTCGAGCATCCCCGGGCGTCCCGCCCCTCGCTGCCGCTGCTGGCGCCTGCCGAGGCCCGTACCTACGCCGCGGAGGTACGTGGTCGCGCGCTGGACGTACTCGACGGCACGGCACTGCACGGTGACCGCCCGCTGGTGCGGGCCGGGTTCGCCTTCGGCATGATCGCCCAGCATGAACAGCAGCACGACGAAACGATGCTGATCACCCATCAGCTGAGATCGGGACCTGCCGTTCTGACCGCGCCGGTTCCGCCGCCCGCACCCGCCGACGCGGCGGGTCTCCCTGCCGAAGTACTGGTCCCGGGCGGCCCGTTCACCATGGGTACGTCCACCGAGCCGTGGGCTCTCGACAACGAACGCCCGGCCCATGTGCGCGACGTACCGGACTTCTTCATCGACACGACCCCGGTCACCTGCGGCGCGTACCAGGGGTTCGTCGAGGACGGCGGCTACACCGAGCGGCGCTGGTGGGCCCCCGAGGGCTGGGCCATGGTCCGCGAGCACGAACTGACCGCTCCGCTGTTCTGGCACCGGGACGCCGGTCAGTGGCTGCGCCGCCGCTTCGGAGTGACCGAGACGGTCCCCGAGACCGAGCCGGTGCTCCATGTCAGCTGGTACGAGGCGGACGCATACGCCCGCTGGGCAGGGCGCCGGCTGCCCTCGGAAGCGGAATGGGAGAAGGCGGCACGCCACGACCCGGCGACGGGTCGTTCGCTGCGCCACCCGTGGGGCGACGAGGACCCGACTCCCGAGCGGGCCAACCTGGGTCAGCGCCATCTTCGGCCGGCACCTGCGGGGGCGTACGCCGCGGGCAAGTCGCCACTCGGCGTACGGCAGTTGATCGGTGACGTATGGGAGTGGACGTCGAGCGACTTCCTGCCGTATCCCGGCTTCGCGGCGTTCCCGTACCGCGAGTACTCCGAGGTGTTCTTCGGACCGGCACACAAGGTGCTGCGCGGCGGCTCGTTCGCCGTGGACCCGGTGGCGTGCCGGGGGACGTTCCGCAACTGGGACCTGCCGGTGCGGCGCCAGATCTTCTCCGGATTCCGTACCGCGAGGGATCTCTGATGTGCCGTCATATCGCCTATCTGGGACCGTCGGTGTCTCTCGGCGAGGTGCTGGCACGACCGCCCCACAGCCTGGTGCGCCAGTCCTGGGCGCCGAGACACCAGCGGCATGGGACCGTCAACGCAGACGGTTTCGGCGTCGGCTGGTACGCGGACGGCGATCCGGTGCCCGGACGATACCGGCGCCGGGGCCCGGTCTGGGGCGACCAGACGTTCGCCGATCTGGCCAGAGTGGTGCGCAGTGCGGCGCTGCTCGCCGCGGTGCGTGACGCCACGGAGGCGGGCGCCGACGGCGAGGCGGCGGCCGCGCCGTTCGCCGCCGGACGGCTGCTGTTCAGCCACAACGGCGCGGTGAAGGGCTGGCCTCGGTCCCTGGCGTCACTCGCCGCCGCGCTGCCCCCGGCCGAACTGCTGACCCTCACCGCCCGCTGCGACTCGGCCCTGATCTGGGCCCTCGTACGACACCGCCTCGCCGACGGCGACGAACTGCCGCAGGCCGTCGCCGACACCGTGCTCGACGTGGCAGCCGCGGCGCCAAAATCGCGGCTGAATCTGCTGCTCACCGATGGCACCACAATCGTGGCGACGGCCTGGGGAGACACCCTGTGGTATCTCGCCGAGCCCGGCCTGCGCACGGTCGTGGCCTCGGAGCCGTACGACGACGATCCGCACTGGCGCACGGTCCCCGACCGGACGTTGCTGACGGCGACCCGCGCCGAAGTTCTGCTGACCCCGCTCAAGGAGCCCACTGAGTGAGTCCCTTTCTGCTGACCCGCACCCTGCCGGCGGACGCGACGGACGCGGCGCTGCGCGCCGATGTGCTGCACGGCCTGACCCGGCACCCGAAGACACTGCCGCCCAAGTGGTTCTACGACGCGCACGGCAGTGAACTGTTCGAGGAGATCACCCGGCTTCCCGAGTACTACCCGACCCGCGCCGAGCGCGAGATCCTGATCGACCGCGCCGAGGAGATCGCCGCGGCGTCCGGGGCGCAGACCCTGATCGAGCTGGGATCGGGGTCGTCGGAGAAGACCCGGCACCTGCTGGACGCGCTGCCCGCGCTGCACAGTTATGTGCCGGTCGATGTGAGCGAGAGCGCGCTGCACGGCGCCGCCGAGGCCCTGCTCGCGCAGCGGCCCGACCTCTGCGTGCACGCCCTGATCGCCGACTTCACGGGCGGTCTGGCGCTGCCCGGCACCCCGGGGCCGCGGCTGATCGCGTTCCTGGGCGGGACGATCGGCAATCTGCTGCCCGACGAGCGGTCGGTGTTCCTGAAGTCGGTCCGGTCGCTGCTCTCCCCCGGCGACGCGCTGCTGCTCGGCACGGATCTGGTGAAGGACGAGAAGGCGCTGGTCGCCGCTTACGACGATGCGGCCGGGGTGACGGCAGAGTTCAACAAGAACGTCCTCAGGGTCGTGAACCGGGAGCTGGGCGCGGACTTCGACCCGGCCGACTTCGATCACGTGGCGCTCTGGGACCCGGAGCGGGAGTGGATCGAGATGCGACTGCGGGCCCGCGAGGCACTCACGGTGAAGGTCCCGGATCTGGATCTGGTGGTGGCCTTCGAGGCCGGCGAGGAGGTGCGTACGGAGGTGTCGGCCAAATTCCGCAAGGAGGGCATCCGGGCCGAACTCGCCGCGGCCGGTCTGAGCATGGATCAGTGGTGGACGGACTCCGGGGACCGGTTCGCGCTGTCGTTGGCGACGGCGGTCTGAGCAAGACGGGCCAGGGTGCGGCGGTCGGGGCAGTCGCCCGCCGGAATCTGCGGCAGGACGCGGATCTCCGCGATCAGCCCGGCCGCCGTCACCACCCGCCACAGTGAGGCGATGAGTGGATCGTCGCCGACGAACGCCGCCGCACCGGCCGGGGCCGTGTGCTCCGCCGGAGCGGCGCGCTCGTGGCCGGGCGACCGGCCGCCCTCACCGGCCGCACGTGCAGCGACGGCGGGCCCCGTCCGGCCGGCGGCGACAGTGCTGCGCGGTGGAGCGGTGCGGTAGGTGATGCGTACCGGTTGGATGGTGGCGTTCGCGTCGATCGCGGCCTGGAACACGGCAGGCCCGAACCGCCCGCCGCCGCGCCCGCACCAGGTGGTGCCCTCCGGGAAGGCGACCACCCGTGAACCGCCGCGCAGTGCCGCCGCGATGTCGCGCACGGTCGTGGGCAGTGCGCGAAACCGTTCACGTTCGACGAAGAGCGTGCCGCCGACGACGGCGAGCCGGCCGAGAAGCGGCCAGTTCCGTATCTCGCTCTTGGCCAGCATCCGGCCGGGGAACACGGCCGCGACGAGCGGGATGTCCAGCCATGAGATGTGGTTCGCGACGACGAGCGTGCCCGGTGCGCCTGCCCCGGGTGTGCCGATGACCCGCACACGTATCCCGAAGGCCCGCACGACCCCGTACGCCCAGAGCCGGATCAACCGCTCCCGCCGTACCGAGCCGAGCAGCAGCACGAACGGGGCACCCAGCACCCCGGCCAGAATGAACGCGCACCCGGCGAGCAGCAGGACCACGGCCGCCGCGCGGCCCCGCGTGCGTCCGTCGTGACCTGCGCAGGTGAGCGGGGTGCAGGGTGAGGTGGGCAGCCACGGGTTCATCGCAGTGGGGCGAGTGCGAGGAAGTGGCGCAGATAGCGCGGGTCGGTGCGGCGCAGCGACAGCAGTACGTACAGGTCGGCGACGTTGAAGTCGGGGTCGTACGCGGGCGCCCCGCAGACCCAGGCACCCAGTCGCAGATAGCCGCGGAGAAGGGGAGGGAGCGTGGTGAGTCCGGTGGGCGCGTCTCCCCTTCCTGCGGATCCGGCGGTGGGCTGCCAGAGGCGGTGGGGGGTGACCCAGTGATCCTCGGGTGCCAGGTGCTTGGTCCGTACGGTTTCCCAGGCCCCGGCCGCCGCGATGCCACCGTCGGCGAGGGGTATCGAGCAGCAGCCGGCCAGCCAGTTGTGCCCGGTGCGTTCCATGTAGCGGGCGAGTCCGGCCCAGATCAGCGCGATGACGGCGCCGTCCCGGTGGGCCGGGTGGACGCAGGACCGGCCGACCTCGACCAGGTCTTCGCGGATCGGTCCGAGCCGCCCGAGGTCGAACTCGCTCTCCGCGTAGAGGCGCCCGGCGATCCGTGCCCGGTCGGGCGGCAGCAGGCGGTAGGTGGCGACGACGTCGCCGGTGGTCTCCTCCCGTACCAGCAGATGGTCGCAGTAGGCATCGAACGCGTCGCTGTCCAGACCGGGTTCGGCTCCGTCCAGCCTGGCGCCGAGCTCTCCGGCGAAAACCTGATGGCGCAGGCGCTGGGCGGCACGTACGTCTTCCTGGTCGACGGCGAGGGACACCCGGTAGCGCGACGGGGCGGAAGGGACGGGCTGAGCGGGAACAACGGGGGCGGCGGGGAGAGAGGTGACGGGCAGCGCGTTCATGACGGTCTCCGGGGACGGATCGGCAAGGGCGGCCGCCGGGCCTACGCACTGCTGCGAAGCCCGGCCCCTTACTTCTTCCGTGACCGGCTGGATTCGACATGACCGCATGGAGGAGCCGGGATGTGCGAAGGCTGAATCCCGGGTGTGTCCGAGCGGATCAATACTGGGTGTGTCAGCCGCCCGCGAGCTGGTCGGTGATCTTCTGCGAGGCCGCCTTCGCCTCTTCCTGCGGGTCGCCGCCCTGGAGGACAGCCGTCATGTACGGCTTGATCGGGTTGACGGCCTCGACATTCGCCCACTGCGGCGAGTTGGGCGTCGCACGCCCCTTCGTGGCGCCCCGGGCCATCGCCGCGGTACCTTCCTGCCCCAGGATGGCACGCGCGAGACCGGGCTTGTTGGGCACGTAGCTCATGGTCCTGGCGAGTTCCTCCTGCCACTTCCGGCCCGCAAGCGCCTTGATCACATCAATACCCGCGGTGCCCTGACTCGCCTTCTGCGGAACGATCAGATCGGACCCGCCGGTGAACACGGAGCCGGGGGCCTTCGCGGACTTGCCCGGGATCGGGAAGTAGCCCAGCTTTCCCTTGAGTTCGGGGTTCAGCTGCTCGATCTGCGCGGCGGTGCCGGGCACCGAAATGATCTGCGCGACGTCGCCCTTGGCGAAGACCTTGGCCTGCGGGGGCCTTTCCTCGTCCGCGTCCTTGGGGCCGTCACCGAGCGCCTGGAGTTCCTTGTAGAAGCTCATGCCCCTGATTGCGCCGGGGCTGTCCAGGGCACCTTCCCAGTCGCCGCCCCCCTCCTCGGCCAGTTCGCCGCCCTCGTCCCAGATGAATCCGGCGAAGACATACCAGTTCTGGCCGGCGAGGTAGATGCCCTGATTGCCGTTCCGGTTCAGCTGTGCGCTGTCCGCGATCCATTCGTCCCGGGTCTTCGGCGGGGTCTTGATACCGGCCTGCTCGAAGAGGTCCTTGTTGTAGATCACCACTCGATTGGCTGCGTACCAGGGGATGCCGTACTGGACGCCGTCGATGCTGCCCGGGTCGGCGAGACCGGGCAGCCAGTCCTCGCTGCCGAGGTCACGCGCGGACTCCAGGGTGAGGTCGCGCAGCCCGCCGCTCTCCGCGTACTGGGGGACCTGGGTGTTTCCGACCTCGATGACGTCCGGGGTGTCCTTGCCGTTGAGCGCATTGGTGACCTTCGGGCCGATGCCGCTCCAGCTCTGGATCTTGAACTCGAGCTCGACGGAGGGGTGTTCGTCCTCGTACGCCTTCGTGAAGCGCTTCAGGAAGTCGGCCGAGACGCTGTCCTTCATCAGCCAGATCGTGACCTTTTTGCTGCTGGACGCCTCCGAGCCCGGGACGAAGCCGCATCCGCCCAGCGCAAAGGTGGAAACGAGCGCAACGGCTCCGACGAGTATGCGGTTCTTCACCAGGTTCACCTTCTGCGAAACGGCACGACGAAATCCAGAACCCGGTGTGGGGGAATGCGGGCGGCGCTCGCACGGGCGTGGCTGGATTTTGGTATGGACCATTGCTCTGGTCAAGTCCCGTTCATCACGCATTCTGCACACCGACCTCTCGCGCCCTCGGGCCGGGTAGGGCACCGTGGTAGGGAGCGAGAGGAGACATAAGATGTCGAATCACACCTATCGGGTCACGGAAATCGTGGGAACCTCTCATGAAGGCGTCGACGACGCCATCCGCAGAGGCATCGCGAGAGCTTCGGAAACGTTGCACAATCTCGATTGGTTCGAGATCACGCAGGTTCGCGGAGAGATCACGGATGGCCGGATCGAGCACTATCAGGTGGGCCTGAAAGTGGGCTTCCGGCTCGACGAGACGAGCTGATCCGGCGCGACCGGATCAGGGCCGCGTCCGGCCGGTGCCGCCACGCCGGGATCACGTACGGCCCTCACGCTCCTGGGCGTCCTCAAGCCGGGGCGATACCTTCATCCAGCGGGCCCGCACCACGGCGAAGCCGGCCTGCTCCGCCGCATCGCAGACGAGTTCGTCGTCATCGACCAGCATCCGCACCTCACGCTCCCGGCCCAGCCGCTTCAGGATCTCCAGCTTGGTGTGCCGGGCCGGCCTGCGGTCGTCGTTGCGGCGCATGTACAACCGCCCCTCGGGCAGCCCCTGTCCCGCCAGCCAGGCCACGGTGCCCCGGCGGCAGCGCTCGGGCCGCCCGGTGAGATACCTGACCTCGCATTCCTCGGCACTGCTCAGTACCAGCCGCACCCCTTCGGGAAGCGGCGGGTCGTCGACGGCTGCGGAGAAGAAGCCGCTCCAGTCGCGCCGTCGACCCTCCAGATAGTGCTGCCGATGGCCGGTGTCCGCGAGCGTGCCGTCCAAGTCGAATACGGCCAGGGGCCGGTGGTCGCTTCTCACTCCCCCAGCAAATCAGACCAGCGCAACCACCAGGAGCACCAGCACGACCAGCCCGGCCACCGCTGCGGCGACGCGCAGGGACCGGCGCCGCGACCAGGGGTGTGCTCCGTCGACCTCTCGCCCGAACAGACCGGGCAGACCCTGAAGCCCGTGTCGTCGCACTGCGGACACTTCTTGGTGCCCCATCCCCGACATTCCGGACAAGCGGTGTGGGGTTTGCGGCACTTCACACAGGTGGCCCGCCTGACAACGGGCTTCTCCCGCGCCGACTCGGCCGTTGTGCGGCCCTTGCGGCGTTCGCCCGTGCCATCGCACCAGGTGCACGGCTCGACACCCTTGCAGGCCGGGCACATCGGGCCGGTGTCACAGCGCAGCTTTCCCTCGGCCCGGCACCGCGAGCACGGCTGGCGTCCCTCGTCGCAGCCGCAGGGCACCGTTCTCACCGAGCCACGGAGCACGAACTCCGCCGTCCGCGAAACCGTCGGATCCTTGGGCGGCTCGACCGGATGGTCGCGCAGATCGCCTTCGTACGTGGGCCGCCCCGACGTGTCGTAGGTGCCGGGCCTGGTCTCCGGCCGCGTGGTCCGAGTCTCCACGCACCGGACGATTCTCAGGTCGAGCATCGGGAGTTGAGCGATGTCGGCGCCGGTCCGCCGCGGCTGCGGCCCCTGTCCGGGCCGGCCGGTGTGCCGGGCGACCGCTTCGAGGATGTCGTCCTCGGACAGTGAATCGGCCATGACGGCGCTTCCACCTCCCCGGTAGGCGCGCCCGTGCGCAGGACGCAGCGTACGGGCGGGGCCGTCCGCCACTCAAGAGTGCGCCGCGAGGACCTCACGAGGACCGCCCCGAGACGTCCGTTGCACAACCCCCGCGCCCACACACGCGCGGATGTGTGATCATGTCCCTACGTTCCGCGCAGATCGCAAAAGGTTGTCCAGGATGTGCATGGAACCAAAAGCGTTCGTAAAGCTATATTCAGGTTTGTGGCATCCAACGTTAACCATGTGAAGCGAATACTCCTGCGTTCAGGGAAGAGCCCCTACGACGTCGTCCCTGTCGAGCGAGCTCTCCATGAGGACGTGTTCGCCACCAACTCAGGCAATCTGATCTTCAGCGACGCCGCTCACAAGATCCTGGAGACGCCGCGTTCGGAGGTGGTGTCGAACGGCATCGCCACCAGGGTCGCCGATGCCGACCGGATCAACAGCGAGTACGACGTCTTCGTCATCCCGCTCGCCAATGCCTTCCGGCCGTCCTTCGAGCGCCAGCTGGAGCGCCTGACGCAGCTGATCTCGAAACTGAAGATCCCGGTCGTGGTCCCGGGTGTGGGTGCCCAGACCGGCGTCAACTACTCCGCGGACCGGCTGAAGCCCATGCAGCCGACGGTCCACGCGTTCGTCTCGGCCGTGCTCGACCACAGCGCCTCCATCGGCGTGCGCGGGGAGTTCACCGAGCGGTATCTGCGGGACATGGGTTTCCGTGACGTGGACGTCATCGGCTGTCCCTCGATGTTCCTCAACGGCAGCAGGATCGACATCCGGCAGAGCGGCCGGGCGCTCGGGCCCGAGTCCCGGATCGCCATCAACGGATCGCACGACGCCGTGCGGAAGCACAAGCTCGGGCGGATCATCAACCACACCCACGCGCGCTACCCCCACCTCCGGTTCATCGGCCAGAACCTCTCCGAAGCACGTCAGCTGCACTGGCGCGACCTGTCCCATCAGAACGCCTCGCTGACCGACATCCCCACCCACCCCGACCACCCCATGTACGGGCAGGACAAGGTCCGGGTCTACATCGACCCGGTCACCTGGATGGACGATCTGCGGGGCTTCGACTTCTCCTTCGGCTCCCGGATCCACGGCAACATCGCGGCGCTGCTGGCCGGAACGCCCGCCACCGTGCTCTGCGGCGACTCCCGGACACTGGAGCTGTGCCGCTACTTCGACATCCCGCACCGGATGCTCGCCGACGCCCCCTTCGACCTCGATCCCGCCGGCCTCTGCGCCGAGGCGGACTTCGGGCCGCTGATGCGCGGTCACCAGGAGCGGTTCGACCGGTTCATGAACTTCCTCGACAAGAACGGCCTGGAGAACACCTTCACCCATGGTGACAGCGGTGCGGCCTTCGAGGCACGGATGAGCTCGCTGGCCTTCCCTCCGGGTATCCGCCCGTGGGTCGGAGCCGACGCCTCCACGATGGGTGCGCGACTCAACTGGCTCCAGTCCCAGCTGACGGACCTCACCGCCCAGAACACGCAGCTCAAGCGGAAGCTCGCGAAGAGCACCGCGGTGCCCGTCCAGCGCTCCACGTACCAGCGGGCCCGCAGTGTCGTGGGAAGGCCCATAAAGCGCGCCCTGCGCCCGTCGCGCTAGGACCAGTCCGAACCTGATCCGAGGCCGGTCCGGCAGGACCGGCCTCCGGTCGTCCGGGGCCGGGGCCGGGGCCGGGGAGATGGTCCGGCAGCCCTGCGCCGACCGGTCCCGTACCTACGGGCCTCGCCACGCCTGAGCCACCCCCGACGCCTAGAATCGGAGTGTTTGTCCCTAGGCTGCCGGCCCTGCCCCGATCCGTACGGAGTCCCCGCGCACATGTCCACCCCCCATGATCCGTACGTCCGGGTGCGCGGCGCCCGGGAACACAATCTCCAGGACGTCTCGGTCGACATCCCGCGCGACACACTCACCGTGTTCACCGGCGTCTCGGGCTCCGGGAAGTCCTCCCTCGCGTTCGGGACGATCTACGCCGAGGCGCAGCGCCGCTACTTCGAGTCCGTCGCCCCGTACGCCCGCCGGTTGATCCATCAGGTCGGTGCGCCCGCGGTCGGCGAGGTCACCGGGCTGCCGCCCGCCGTCTCGCTGGAGCAGCGCCGCTCGGTGCCCGGTGCCCGTTCGTCCGTCGGGACGGTCACCACGCTCTCGAACTCCCTGCGCATGCTGTTCTCGCGCGCCGGGGACTACCCGGCCGGTGCCGAACGGCTGGACTCCGACTCCTTCTCACCGAACACCGCCGCCGGTGCGTGTCCTGAGTGCCACGGTCTCGGCCGTATCCACCGCACCACCGAGGAGCTGCTCGTACCCGACCCCTCGCTGTCGATCCGGGACGGTGCGATCGCCGCCTGGCCGGGGGCCTGGCAGGGCAAGAACCTGCGCGATGTGCTGGATGCGCTGGGCTACGACATCGACCGACCGTGGCGCGAGCTCGACGCCGGGGACCGGGAGTGGATCCTGTTCACCGATGAGCAGCCGGTGGTGACGGTCCATCCGGTGCGTGACGCGGGGCGTATCCAACGCCCTTACCAGGGAACGTACATGAGTGCTCGCCGTTATGTGATGCACACCTTCGCGGACTCCAAGAGCCGCACTCTGCGGGCGAAGGCCGAGCGCTTCCTGACCAGTGCCCCCTGCCCGGTCTGCGGTGGCAGTCGGCTGCGTCCGGAGGCGATGGCCGTCACCTTCGCCGGCCGTTCGATCGCCGAACTCGCCGCGCTTGCGCTCACCTCGCTCGCCGAGGTGCTGCGCGAGGCGGGCGGCGGTGACACGGCGCGGGTGCTGACGGCAGATCTGCTCGCCCGGATCGAGACGGTCACCGAGCTCGGACTCGGCTATCTCAGCCTCGACCGCACGGCTCCGACACTGTCCTCCGGCGAGCTGCAACGGCTGCGGCTCGCCACCCAGTTGCGCTCCGGTCTGTTCGGTGTCGTCTATGTGCTGGACGAGCCGTCGGCGGGTCTGCACCCGGCCGACACCGAGTCGCTGCTGGGGGTGCTCGGCCGGCTGAAGGAGGCCGGGAACTCGGTCTTCGTCGTGGAGCATCAGATGGATGTGGTGCGCCGGGCGGACTGGCTGGTCGATGTGGGACCGCTGGCCGGTGAGCACGGGGGCCGGGTGCTGCACAGCGGCCCCCCGGCCGGACTTGCGGCAGTGGCGGAGTCGGCGACCCGGCGCTTCCTCTTCGACGACGGACCCGCTCCGGTGCGGGAGGTGCGTACGCCGTCGGGGTGGCTGAAGCTGAACGGGGTCGACCGCCACAATGTGCGGGGGGTGGACGCGGAGTTTCCGCTCGGGGTGTTCACGGCCGTCACCGGCGTCTCGGGGTCGGGGAAGTCGACCCTGGTCGGTCAGGTGCTGGCCGGTGTCCTCGCCGACCGGCAGGCCTCCGCCACCGCCGACCTCCCCACCGAGCGTCCCACACCCGGGTGCGCGTCGGCGGAGGGACTGGAGGCGGTGGACCGTCTGGTGCAGGTCGATCAGAGGCCCATCGGCCGTACCCCTCGGTCCAATCTGGCCACGTACACCGGGCTCTTCGATGTCGTACGGAAGCTGTTCACCGAGACGGACACGGCGCGCGAGCGCGGCTACAAGGCCGGACGGTTCTCGTTCAACGTGGCGGGCGGGCGGTGCGAGACCTGCCAGGGCGAGGGGTTCGTCTCCGTCGAACTGCTCTTCCTGCCCAGCACGTACGCGCCCTGCCCCGACTGTCACGGTGCGCGGTACAACCCTCAGACCCTGGAGATCACCCTGCGCGGTCTCGACATCGCGCAGGTACTGGACCTGACGGTGGAGTCGGCGGCCGGCTTCTTCGCCGGTACGCCCGCTGCCGAGCGCAGTCTGCGGACACTGCTCGACGTCGGCCTCGGCTATCTGCGGCTCGGTCAGCCCGCCACGGAGTTGTCGGGGGGTGAGGCCCAGCGGATCAAGCTCGCCGCCGAGCTCCAGCGCACCCGCCGGGGCCACACCATGTATCTGCTCGACGAGCCGACGACCGGGCTGCACCCTGCCGATGTAGAGGTGCTGATGCGGCAGTTGCACGGCCTGGTCGACGCGGGCAACACGGTTGTGGTCGTGGAGCACGACATGGCGGTGGTGGCGGGCGCCGACCGGGTGATCGACCTCGGTCCCGGCGGCGGCGACCGGGGCGGCCGGATCGTTGCGGCGGGACCGCCCGCCGAGGTCGCGCGTGCGGAGGGCAGCCGTACGGCGGCGTACCTCAGGGCGTCCCTCCGTCTCGCCTGAGGATTCCATCGATTTCAACTGCCCAGTTTCCACTGAGAGTTGCCGCATCGGGCAAGCAATGGGAAATGAAAAGGCAAAGAACATTGACCACAGGCTGGTCCAGACCAATCATGGGCATGCCTCACGGCCGCTCCATGCCGTGCGGCACGTGACCCCCGGCCGGGATTCACAGGAACGGGCCGCGCCCCCGACGGGGCGCGGTTGAGCCGTGCGATCCGCCCGTTGTCTCACCCCGCTGGGAGCACCCCATGAGACGTCCAAGAACACTCGGCGCAGTCCTGAGTGTCCTGGCAACGACCATCGCGTCCGCCGGCCTGATTCTCGGATCAGGCGCCGGTGCGCAGGCCGCCACGACCGCCGCCACGCCCCTGCCCGCGCATGTCTTCGCCCCTTACTTCGAGGCGTACAACGGAGACAGCCCGGCCGCTCTCTCCGAGCAGTCCGGTGCCAAGTATCTGACCATGGCCTTCGTCCAGACGGAGGCCCGCGGTTCCTGCACCCCGTACTGGAACGGCGATTCGGGCCGGCCCATCGCACCGTCCGAGTTCGGCGCCGACTTCACCACCATCCGGTCGCGCGGCGGCGATGTGATCCCGTCGTTCGGCGGCTACGCGGCCGACAACGGCGGCACCGAGATCGCCGACAGCTGCACCAGCGTCGACTCGATCGCCGCGGCGTACGAGAAGGTCATCACGACCTACGACGTGTCCCGCCTCGACATGGACATCGAGGACAACTCGCTGGAGAACAGCGCAGGAATCGACCGCCGCAACAAGGCGATCAAGAAGGTGCAGGACTGGGCCGCCGCCAACGGGCGTTCGGTGCAGATCTCCTACACCCTGCCCACCACCACGAGCGGTCTCGCCGACAGCGGTCTGGCGGTGCTGGAGAACGCCGTGTCCAACGGCGCCAGGGTCGACGTCGTGAACCTCATGACGTTCGACTACTACGACGGCGCCTCGCACAACATGGCGCAGGACACCCAGACGGCGATCACCGGCCTGAAGGGCCAGCTGGCCGGCCTGTACCCGGCGAGGACCGACGCCCAGCTGTGGAGCATGACCGGCATCATCGAGATGCCGGGCATCGACGACTACGGCCCGGCCGAGACGTTCACCACGGCCGACGCCACCTCGGTCTACAACTGGGCCGTGTCCAAGGGCGTCAGCACCCTGTCGTTCTGGGCGCTGCAACGCGACAACGGTGGCTGCCCCGGCACCGGGGGCAGCGACAGCTGCTCCGGCATCGCGCAGGACACGTGGTACTTCTCCCACACCTTCGAGCCCTTCACGAGCGGCACCGGTCCGGTGACGGACGACTACTCGGTGGCCGTCGCACCCGGTTCGGCCACAGTCGCCCCCGGTGGCTCCACAACGGCGACCGTGAACACCGCGGTCACCTCCGGCAACGCGAAGACCGTCGCGCTGACGACGAGCGGGGCTCCCGCCGGGGTGACGGCGAACCTCAGCCCGGCCTCGGTGACCGCAGGGGGTGCGTCGAAGCTGACGGTCGACGCGTCGGCTTCCGCGGCGCCCGGCACCTACCGGATCAATGTGACCGGCACCGCGGGCACGCTCAGCCACGCGGCGACCTTCACCCTGACGGTGTCGGGTCCGGGTGGCGGCACCGGCGCACTGGTGAACGGCGACTTCGAGACGGGTTCGCTGAGTCCCTGGACCTGTGAATCCGGCGGCGCGGTCGTCTCCACTCCTGTGCACGGCGGTTCGCACGCGCTCGCTGCGGCGGCCGGCTCGTCCCGGACGGGCGAGTGCACGCAGACGCTCACGCTGTCCCCCAACACCAAGTACACACTGAGCGGTTGGGTGCAGGGCAACTACGGCTACCTCGGTGTGCGGGGCGACGCCTCGGCGAGCACCTGGGGTTCGTCGAGCGGCTATGCCAAGCAGTCGGTGGCGTTCACCACCGGCTCTACCGGCACGGTGACCGTCTATCTGCACGGCTGGTACGGGCAGGGCACGGTCTACGGCGACGACATCTCGGTGACGTCGTGACCTGCCTGAGCCGCTGAGACTTCCTGGCCCCTGAGGTGGGCGGCCTCCGGGGCCAGGAACTCGGCCGTGGTCTCAGCGGTGCACCTTCCGGGTCGCCCGCAGCCACTCCTTGTTCATGGCCGAGATCGACGGCAGCGGAATGCCCTTCGGGCAGGCCGTGGCGCACTCGCCGGTGAGGGTGCAGCCGCCGAAGCCCTCGCTGTCCATCTGTCCGACCATGTCGAGCACCCGGGTCTCGCGCTCGGGGGCGCCCTGCGGCAGGACATTGAGGTGGTTGATCTTCGCCGACGTGAAGAGCATCGCCGAGCCGTTGGGGCAGGCCGCGACGCAGGCGCCGCAGCCGATGCACTCGGCGTGTTCGAAGGCGAAGTCGGCGTCCGGCTTGGGCACCGGTGTGGCGTGCGCCTCGGGGGCGGTGCCGGTCGGGGCGGAGATGTAGCCACCCGCCTGGATGATCCGGTCGAAGGCCGAGCGGTCCACCACCAGGTCCTTGACGACCGGGAAGGCGGAGGCGCGCCACGGTTCGATGTCGATCGTGTCGCCGTCCTGGAAGGACCGCATGTGGAGCTGGCAGGTGGTGGTGCGCTCGGGGCCGTGGGCATCACCGTTGATGACAAGGCTGCAGGCGCCGCAGATGCCTTCGCGGCAGTCGTGGTCGAAGGCGACGGGGTCGTCGTCGGCGAGAATGAGTTCCTCGTTGAGGGTGTCGAGCATTTCCAGGAACGACATGTCCTGCGAGATGCCGTCCACCTCGTAGGTGGACATGGCGCCGGGGGCGTCGGCGTTCTTCTGGCGCCAGACGCGCAGGGTGAGCTTCATGCGTAGCTCCGCTGAGTGGGGTGGACGTACTCGAAGACGAGGTCTTCCTTGTGCAGAACGGGTGCCTCGCCGGTGCCGGAGAACTCCCAGGCGGCGGCGTAGGAGAATTCCTCGTCCCGGCGGGCGGCTTCGCCGTCGGGGGTCTGTGACTCCTCGCGGAAGTGGCCTCCGCAGGACTCGGCGCGGTGCAGGGCGTCGAGGCACATGAGCTCGGCGAGCTCCAGGTAGTCGACGATGCGGTTGGCCTTCTCCAGCGACTGGTTGAACTCGTCGCCGGCGCCGGGAACCTTGATGCGGCGCCAGAACTCGTCGCGGATCTGCGGGATCCGGTCGAGGGCCTTGCGCAGCCCCTCCTCGGTGCGGGCCATGCCGCAGTACTCCCACATGAGTTCACCGATCTCGCGGTGGAAGGAGTCGGGGGTGCGGTCGCCGTCGACGGAGAGCAGCAGGTTCAGCCGGTCCTCGGTGTCCGCCACGACCTCTTCGACGGCCGGGTGCGAGGCGTCGACCTCGTCGTGGTGCGGGTTGCGGGCCAGGTAGTCATTGATGGTCGACGGCAGGACGAAGTAGCCGTCGGCGAGGCCCTGCATCAGCGCCGAGGCGCCGAGCCGGTTGGCGCCGTGGTCGGAGAAGTTGGCTTCGCCGATGGCGAAGAGGCCGGGGATGGTGGTCTGGAGGTCGTAGTCGACCCAGAGTCCGCCCATCGTGTAGTGCACGGCCGGGTAGATGCGCATCGGGGTCTCGTACGGGTTCTCCGCGGTGATCCGCGCGTACATGTCGAAGAGGTTGCCGTACTTCTCCTCGACCTTGGCCCTGCCCATCCGCTGGATGGCTTCGGCGAAGTCGAGGTAGACGCCCTGTCCGCCGGGGCCGACACCGCGGCCCTCGTCGCAGACGTTCTTCGCGGCGCGCGAGGCGATGTCACGCGGCACGAGGTTGCCGAAGGCCGGGTAGATGCGCTCCAGGTAGTAGTCGCGCTCGTCCTCGGGGATCTCGTTCGCGGGGCGGTTGTCGCCCTTGGCCTTCGGCACCCAGATCCGGCCGTCGTTGCGCAGCGACTCGCTCATCAGCGTCAGCTTGGACTGGTGGTCGCCGGTGCGCGGGATGCAGGTGGGGTGGATCTGGGTGAAGCACGGGTTGGCGAAGTACGCGCCGCGGCGGTGGGCGCGCCAGATGGCGGTGGCGTTGGAGTTCATGGCGTTCGTCGACAGGTAGAAGACGTTGCCGTAGCCGCCGCTGGCCAGCACGACCGCGTCGGCGAAGTAGGTGTCGATCTTCCCGGTGACCAGGTCGCGGGCGACGATGCCGCGGGCCTTGCCGTCGACGATGATCAGGTCGAGCATCTCGGTGCGGGCGTGCAGTTCGACGTTGCCGGCCGCGATCTGCCGGGACAGCGCCTGGTAGGCGCCGAGGAGGAGTTGCTGTCCTGTCTGGCCGCGGGCGTAGAAGGTACGGGAGACCTGTACGCCGCCGAAGGAGCGGTTGTCCAGGAGGCCGCCGTACTCGCGGGCGAAGGGGACGCCCTGGGCGACGCACTGGTCGATGATCTCCACGGAGATCTGGGCGAGCCGGTGGACATTGGACTCGCGGGCGCGGAAGTCGCCGCCCTTGACCGTGTCGTAGAAGAGCCGGTGGATCGAGTCGCCGTCGTTGCGGTAGTTCTTCGCGGCGTTGATGCCGCCCTGGGCGGCGACGGAGTGGGCGCGGCGGGGCGAGTCCTGGAAGCAGAACTGGACGACGTGGTAGCCCTGTTCGGCCAGCGTCGCCCCGGCCGAGCCGCCGGCGAGGCCGGTGCCGACGACGATGACGGTGTGCTTGCGGCGGTTGGCGGGGTTGACCAGCTTCGCCTGGAAACGGCGGGTGTCCCAGCGTTCGGCGACGGGGCCTTCGGGCGACTTGGTGTCGACGACGGGTGCGCCCGTCTCGTAGTGCGAATAGTCGGTCATGTCAGCTCACGACTCCGGTCATGACGGCGACGGGTACGGAGATGAAGCCCACCGTCAGCACCAGTGCGAGGACGTTGGCGATGGTCTTGAGGGCTCGGTCGCGGGTCGCGTTTCCCGCGCCGAGGGTCTGGGCGGCGCTCCAGAAGCCGTGCTGGACGTGGAGTCCGAGGGCGAGCATGGCGACGATGTAGATGGTGTTGCCGTACCAGGTGGAGAAGGTGTCGATGACGTTCTGGTACGGGTGCCCGGACTGGAATCCGCCGGAGTGCACGGTGCCCGTCGTCAGGTCGAGAATGTGCCAGACGATGAACAGGGCGAGGATGATCCCGCCCCAGCGCATGGTCCGCGTGGCATAGCTCGCCCTGGGCTTCTTGTGGACGTACTTGCTGGGCCGTGCCTTGATGTCGCGCCGGCTCAGCTGGTATGCGGAGGTGGCGTGCAGCACGACGGCGGCGACGAGCACGACGCGGACGATCCACAGGGCCCACTCGTAGTGCAGGAAGGGCTCGCCCATGGTCCGCAGCCAGTGCGCGTAATGGTTGAACTCACCGGACCCGAAGAAGATCTTCAGGTTGCCGATCATATGGACAACCAAGTAGAGGAGCATGATCAGGCCACTCACGGCCATGATCGTCTTCTTGCCGACGGACGAGTCCCAGAGCGTACGCGTCATGGACGGCCGTCGGTCCGTCCGTGTTGCCAATGCCATGGACACGACGCTAGGGCCGAAAGACCCCATCAGTCCAAGACATGGAGCAGCTCATCTTCATAGGCGTGGACTATTGTGGCCGCTATGCTGAGTGTATGCAATTCCAGCAGCTGACGTACTTCGTGGCCGTGGCCGAGACCCGTCACTTCACCCGCGCCGCTGAAGAGGTGCACGTTTCACAGCCCTCGCTCTCCCAGCAGATCAGAGCGCTGGAGAACGAGCTGGGGGCGGAGCTGTTCAGCAGGGCCCGCGGCAACATCACCCTGACCGATGCGGGCGAGGCCCTGCTGCCGCTCGCCCGGCGCATCCTCGCCGACGCCGACACCGCACGCCACGAGGTGCAGGAGCTGGCTCAGCTGCGCCGGGGCCGGGTCCGGCTGGGCGCCACGCCCAGTCTCTGTACGGGCCTGCTCCCCGACGTACTGCGCGCCTTTCACGACCGGCATCCGGGAATCCAGCTGCTGCTGGAGGAGGGCGGCTCGCTCGACCTCGTGCGGGAGCTGGCGCGCGGAGCACTCGATCTGGCCCTGATCGTGCTGCCGCTGCCCGCGGCGTCCCCCGCGCTCACCACGGTCGAGCTGCTCCAGGAGGATCTGGTCGTGGTGTCGTCGGCACAGGCGCCGCGGCCCGGCCGGGGCGGGAGCGTGAGGATCGCCGACCTCCAGGGGGAATCCCTGGTGATGTTCCGGCACGGCTACGACCTGCGCGAGCTGACGGTCGCCGCCTGCCGCGCGGAGGGCTTCGAGCCGTCGTTCACGGTGGAGGGCGGGGAGATGGACGCGGTGCTCGGCTTCGTCCGGGCGGGACTCGGGATCGCTGTGGTGCCCAGCATGGTCGCCGTCCGGGCCGGCCACGACCTGCGGACCACACCGCTGGCCCGCCCGGGCCTGCGGCGCACGATCGCGCTCGCGCACCGCAGCGATGTGGCCCCACCGCGCGCGGCGCGCGAGCTGCAGAAGGTGGTACTCGCAGCCGGCCGGGCCTGAGCCGGTCACGGGCCGCCTGTCACGCGGCCCACGGCCGCCCTTTGTCCCCCATCGCCGGACGGGCTTGTTCTTCGCGATTGACGACGAGACGTCGACCGGACGGCCTCGGCGCCTTCACTCCCCGCCCCCTCACACCGCGTCGGCCAGCAGCAGTGAGTGGATCCGGTCGGGCGCACCGGGGCGGGCGTAGTACCACCCCTGGGCCGTGTCGCACCCCAGCTCCCGCAGCTGCTCCGCCTGGGCCCCGGTCTCCACACCCTCCACCGTGACCGCGAGGTCCAGGCTGTGGGCCAGCGAGACGATTCCCTCGACGATCTTCAGATCGACCGGATCCGCCGGATGCTGCTGCATGCCCTGCGTGAAGGAACGGTCCAGCTTGAGGACGCTCACCGGAAGCCTGCGCAGGTTCGCCAGGTTCGAGTACCCGGTGCCGAAGTCGTCGAGTGCTATGTCGACGCCCATTTCCGCCAGTTGCCGCAGTGGCTTCAGCAGATCGTCGTCCGCTCCGATGAGCGCGGACTCGGTGACCTCCAGGCACAGGGCCCCGGGTTCGAGCCCCGACCGCTCCAGCACGTCGACCGTCTCGGCGACCAGCCGCGGATGGTGCAACTGGGTCGGCGAGAGGTTGACGTTTATCCGCAGCGGACCGCCGTCGCTGTGCCGCTCCTGCCAGAAGTGGGCCTGCCGCACGGACTCCTCCAGCACCCAGCGGCCGAGCGGCACGATCAGCCCGGTGTCCTCGGCGAGCGGGATGAACCGGTCGGGACCGAGCACCCCGTGCTGCGGGTGGCACCAGCGCACCAGTGCCTCCGCGCCGTGCACCGTGCCGTCGCCGAGGTGTACGAGGGGCTGGTACTCGATGAAGAACTCACCGCGCTCCAGGGCGGCGGGCAGCGCGGTGGTCAGCCCGTGCCGGGTGATGGCACGGGCATCCGCCTCGGCGTCGGCGAGCTCGAAGCGGTTGCCGCCCGCCGACTTGGCCCGGTACATCGTGATGTCGGCGCTGCGCAGTACCTCGGCGGCGCTGCGTTCACCGGCCGGCCCTTCGACGACCCCGATGGAGCCGCGTACGGTCAGCTCACGGCCCTCCAGCCGGATCGGGGTTCCGAGCACGCCGAGGATGCGGCAGGCCAGCTCGTCGACCTCCGTCCGGGTGTCGGGGCCGGTGGTCAGGGCCACGAACTCGTCGCCGCCGAGCCGAGCCACCATCTCGCCGGGCGCGGTCGCACAGCTCTGCAGCCGGTCGGCCACCTCGACCAGCAGCCGGTCCCCCGACGCGTGGCCGAGGCTGTCGTTGATCGCCTTGAAGCCGTCGAGGTCCAGGTAGCACAGGCCGAAGCGGCTGCTGTCGTCGGCGGAGAGCGCCTTCTCCAGCCGTTCGAAGAACAGCGTCCGGTTGGGCAGGCCGGTGAGCGCGTCATGCGTGGCCTCGTACCGCAGCCGCAGGTTGAGCAGCCGACGCTCCGTGGTGTCCTCCATCAACGCCAGCTGATACTCCGGCCTGCCCTCGGAGTCGCGCAGCAGTGACACCGTCAGATTGGTCCACAGCACGGTGCCGTCATTGCGGTAGTACGGCTTCTCGACCCGGTAGTGCTCGCGTTCGCCACGTACCAGCTCGTTGTAGTACTTCCATACCTGCGGCGAGTCCTCGGGGTGGACCCACTCGTTGAGCTTGTGGCTGCGCACATGGTGTTCGAGCCCGCCGAACATCCGGGTGAGCGTGTCGTTGACCTCCAGCACATTGCCGTCCAGGTCGGCGATCCCGATGCCGATGGCCGCGTCCTTGAAGACGGCGCGAAAGCGTGCCTCGGTGGCGTGCAGAGCCTGCTCGGCGTCCGAGCGGGCGGTGAGCGCCGAGCGGGCGATGGCCTCCTGTTCGGCGAGGGTCCGCTCGCGCAGCGCATGGGTGAAGCCGCCGGCGAGGGCATGCTGTATCCGGGCGCAGCGGGCTCTGCTGTCCTCGGTCGACAGCGCCGTCGCGCCGTTGCTTCCGCAGTAGAGCACGAGGTAGGAGTCGATGACGCCGAGCGTGCTGCTGAGTGCGTCCGGGTCCGTGCAGTGCGCGGCCACAAGGGCGACGCCCACGTCGCTCGCGGGCGTCGCGTCGAAGGGCCGCGCGTGCAGGATGTCGCTGAGCCCGCGGGCCAGCGGCAGCAGATGCTGTTCGAACTCCGTGCGCGTCATGGAGGTGGCTGTCGCCGGGAAGGTGGCCCGGCTCCAGATCGTGGCGAATCTCCGGAGCCGGTCCTCGGGCCCGTCGGGCTCCGTGTCGGGCGCTCCGGACGACTGGGCGGGAATGCTCACGCCTTGCGTCCCACCCCTGCGAAGCCCGAGAAGGCAAATGGGTCCTCGTGCTCCACCGCGTGGGGAGTGTCGGGGCGCCAGTTCGGCATGGACACGAGTCCGGGCTCGACCATCTCGTATCCCTCGAAGAAGCGGGCGATCTCTTCACGCGACCGCATGACCAGCGGGTTGCGGATGTTGTTGTAGACGCCGACCGCGCCGCCCGCCTGCTCCCGGGTGAGCGGAATCCCCTCGTACGAGGCGTGGGTGATGACGATGAGGCTGCCGGGGGCGAGTTGCTCGCGCAGTTCGGCGACCGAGGTGTGCGGGTCCTCGGAGTCCTCGATGAAGTGGAGTACGGCGACGAGCAGCAGAGCCACCGGTCGGTCCAGGTCGAGCAGTTCGGTGATCGCCGGGCTTTTCACGATCTCCTGCGGGCGGCGCAGATCCGCGGCGGCGATCACCGCCCGGTCGTTTCCTTCGAGTACGGCCCGGCTGTGCGCGACCGCAACGGGGTCGTGATCGACATACGCCACCCGGGCCTCGGGGTCGGCCGCCTGTGCGACTTCGTGCACATTCCCGAAAGTCGGTATTCCGGAACCGATGTCCAGAAACTGGGTGATGCCCTGGCTCACCGCATATCGCACGGCCCTGCGCATAAAGGCGCGATTCGCCTGCATGATCTTGGGGAGTCCCGGCATGAACTCCATGGCCTTGCGAGCCGCTTCCCGGTCCACCTCGAAATTGTGCGATCCGCCCAGATAGAAGTCGTACATGCGAGACACGCTCGGCACCGAAATGTCTATGCCTTGCGGTGCCCAGGCGGGACGCTCCATCGATGTCTCCAACAAGTCGCCACGGCGATCCGGCCATGTTCATGGTCAGTGTTGACCAGAGGCTACTGATCGACCGCCAGGAGAGCGAGCAGAAACGGAAATTAGCCGTCCGTTATTGGTCACACACCAGTGGCATGTGCAACCGGTCCGTCGCTGCGTGTGACATTCGGTGGCGGACCGGCCCCGGAGGGGCGCTGTCGGGTTACTTGGGGACGCCCACCAGTTCGGCGTCGGGGGACACCGCGTACCATGCGCTCCCGACGCCCTGGCCGTTGGCGTCTCCGGGCTTCACATCGCCGGAGAAGGTATGGACCGGCCAGCAGTCGATGGCTTGTTGCTTGATTCCGTCGGGCCGATTGAAGGTGACAAAGCCCTTGGTCGTGACGCCTTTGACGTCTTTCTTTGTCAATGGGCAACGACCGGCCACTTCGAGAGGCAGGCATCGGCCATGCGACGTCCTTCTTGAACCGATAGACCGTCATGCCGCGCTTGTCCACGACGAAGTCCCCGAGTTTCGGGTCCTTGCGGACCGAAAGCCCCGCGAGTTCGGCCGGTTCGGCGCCGGCCGGGCTGTCGGCGTTCACCGCGGCCTTCTTGCCGTCCGGCGCGGACGCGAACCAGGTGCCACCCACGCCCTGCCCGTTGGCGTCGCCGGGCGCGGTGTCCTTGGCATAGAGGTACATCGGCCAGCCCGCAATGGTGAGTTGCTGGGTGCCGTCGGAGCGGGTGACCTTTCCGATCAGTGCGGGATCGGTCCCGGCTGCCCGCGTGACATTGCCCGCGAGCACCACCGGCCAGATCTTCGCGCACTCGCCCTCGCAATTCGACTCGGGCGGACTCGCGGTGTCCTTGTCGAAGCGGTAGAGCGTGAAACCCTCACTGTCCGTGAGGACTTTGCCGAGCTTCTTGCTGTTCCACACCCCGAGCCGGCCTGCCTGCTTGCCCGAGCTGCCCTGCTCCGCGCCGTCGGAGCCGTAACCGCTGCCGGAGCCGTAACCGTCCGATCCGTAGCCGCTTCCCGTGTCCCGTCCGGCCGGGTCGGCGTTGCCCACGTTCTGCCCGTTGGGAGTCTTGGTTCCCCTTTCCGGACCGCACGCCGTCGTCAGTGCCAACAGAGCCGCCGCCGTCACTGCGAGTGAGGCGTTCCGCCAGGAGCTCATGCCAACTCCTTTCATATAAAGCGAGTTGTGACGCGTCTTCGCGTCATCCATGGCCATGGGTACGGGCGGCAGCCCCCTCTTCGTTGAACGCGTCCAGATAGTTACCCTGAGACGCAAACACCCGACGCCACATATCCCCACCATCAGGGGAATCCGGTGCGCACCCGGCGTGCGCTGCTACCGGCCGGAACATGCTCCCCGTCGTGTACGGATCACTCATAGGACGGCTCACGACAGCCGTCGCACTTCTCTGGCTGCTGACCGCCCCGGCACCCGCGGTGGCGGACAGCTGCGCCTACGCCTCCATCGGGGAGAGCGGCGGGAGTTCGGCGGTCGCCGTGTCGGGCACCGGTCACTGTCACGCGGGCCCGGCGCCCAAGCCGACTCCACCCCCCGCTCCTCCTCCTCCTCCTCCTCCACCACCACCACCGCTACCACCACCCACACCACCACCGCCGCTACCACCACCCACACCACCACCGCCGCTACCGCCACCACCACCGCCCCCTCCTCCACCGCCCCCCGCACCACCACGACCGGATCCGGAGCCCGCGCCACCGCCTCCTTCACCCTCGCCCTCCGTGCGCCCCACGCATCCCGCGCCCCGGCCCGTGGCGCTCCCCGCCTACCGCAAGCCGCCGCGCAAGGTCCCGCGGCGCGGCACCTCCCTGGTCACCCTCACCCTGCTGATCACGGCCCCCGCGGTGTTCGCCGTCGCCGTGCTGCGTCCCCGCTCCCGATGACCTCCGGAGGAACCCATGTCGGAATGGCTTGTTCTCACCCTCGCGATGGTCGCGGTGAGCGCCGTAGTCCTGACCATCGCCGTACTCAACAACCGCCGGATCGGGGACGATGACGACCCGTCCGAGACCCCTGACGTCATCGAGTACATGACGATGATGATCGGCGTGGTCTACGCGATCGTGCTGGGCCTCGCCATCGCGGGCGTCTGGGAGGGCCGCAGCGCCGCCCAGGAGTACGTGCGCCAGGAGGCCCAGGCGCTGCACGAGGTGAACGTCCGCTCCGCCGTCTACCCGGCCGAGGTGCGTACGCGCATCCGCGCCGATGTCGACGCCTACGTCCGCCACGTCGTCCACGACGAGTGGCAGTCGATGACCGAGCACGGCTCTCTCACCGACGACGGGGCCCTGCTCCTCGGCAAGGTGCGCACCGATGTCACCGACTACCGGCCGAGGAACGATCACGAGGGGCAGGCATATCAACCACTGGTCGATCAGGTCGCCGCAGCCGACGACGCGCGCAGCGGACGTGGGCAGAGTGCCGGTGCGACCATGCCGGGCGTGGTCTGGTTCGGCCTGATCACCGGGGCGCTGGTGACCGTCGGGCTGATCTTCACGCTGCAGATCCGCAGAACCTTCCGCGAACTGCTGCTGGCCGGCCTCTTCAGCGTCCTGATCGCCTTTCTCCTCTTCCTGATCTGGGACTTCGACTCCCCCTTCGGCCGGGGTATCTCGGCCACCGCGGCACCGTTCCTCGATCTGTTCCCCGGCGCGGCGGGCGGATAGCGGTCCGCCGAAATACCGGCGGTGCGCCGCTCGGGGGAAACAGGTGCCCCGGGCGGCGCACTCCGATCGCGAACAGAATGCGCAACTTCTAGCGTTTGGCGCGTCGAGGCGCATTTCTGACGCTATGTGGAAAACCGTTCCGCAACTGCTCCTCGGGGACCCGGAGGATTCCATGCGCGCAATAGGTGCCGCACCCGTCGCCCTGCTCGGCGCCGCCGCTCTCGCCCTGACCGCTCCGGCTGCAACCGCATACGCCGCGACGTCGGGAGGCGCGTCCTCCGCGACCGGATACACCGTCACTCCGTCGGTGATCGTGCCGGGGAGCCAGGTCATCCTGGCCGCCCGGGGGTGCTCCACAACTGCCACAGCCGGCTCCGGAGTGTTCGACACGGTCACCATTCCCAGGGGCGCGGCCGTCGCGACCACGGTGGACCGGGACGCAAAACCTGGCGCCGCCTACGAGGTGACGTTCATCTGCAATACGTCACCCGGCTCCACGGCGAAGGCCGGACTCACGGTCCGCGCGGCCTCCGACGCGCCCGCCACGAGTACCCCGGCCTCGCCGGCCGGTGTGCAGGGCGGACTCGGCGGCAGCGTCGACAGGATGAACGCCGCGGAGATCGCCGCCGGAACGGCGCTGGCGGTGGTCACGGCCACCGGCACCATCTATGTCATACGTGAGCGCAAGGGGAGCCGCCCGCACTGAGAGCAGGGCAGTGCGGCCCGATACGCCCGTCGCCCCGAGTCCTCCGGCAGGACTTGGGGCGACGGGCGTGTCGGGCCGACACCACCCGTTCGCCCTTCACTGATCGCCGCCCGGCCGTCCCGCGCTTAACGTTCCAAGCGTCGCGACGAAGGGAGAACCATGGGCCGGGACAACTGGCGCGTCGAACGGACCAGGCACTCGCCCTGGGGCGCTATCGCCCTGGTGCTGCTCACCGGCCTGGCATTGATACAGAACGGCGCGGACTTCTCCCTGGGCCCTCCCCGGCCGGCCGCCGCCACGTCGGTCGACCTCCGTCGGGCGGCCCCCGGAGTACCCAGCGGCAGCCCTGTCCGGGGCGTTGTCACAGCCCGGGCCGGGGTCGGTGCCGGGACCGGATAGCCTCACTGCCGTGACAGACCAACAGCCCCACCAGTTCGAACGTGGCACAGACGGCCCGAGAGTGATCGTCGCAGGCCTCGACGGGTCCGATTCCTCCATGCATGCCGCGGCGTACGCGGCGGGGCTCGCCCGTCGTCAGGGGGCCATGCTCGCCCTCGTCTATGTCCAGCCCGTGCTGCCCGCGGGGGCCGCGCTCGGCGCACCGGTCGCCGATACGACCGGAGAGGTCGCGGAGGAGCTGGTGAACGAGATCCGGGAGGCGACGGAACGGATGAAGGACATATGGGATGTGCGCTGGGAGTTCCACACCTTCCGCGGTGATCCCTACAACGGGCTCGTCACAGCGGCGGACGAGCTGAAGGCCGATGCCGTCGTGGTGGGAGCGTCGGAGTCGGCCGGGCACCGGTTCATCGGATCGGTGGCGATCCGGCTGGTGAAGGCGGGCCGTTGGCCCGTCACGGTGGTGCCGTAACCGTCGCGGAATCCTCACCTCAGCCGGACGGCACACCGTCTTTCGCACCGGACCCACCTGGGCCATCATGAGCGCCCGTCAGGGACAGCCGTCAGCGGAGAGGTGACTCATGGCAAGGCTCCGAGTGGGCGAGGGTGTGCTGCGCCGCAAGCCGATCGAGCAGATCGACGAGAAGGGGCCGGTGGGGGACGCCACCACTCAGCTCACCAGAACGCTCGGGTTGTGGCAGCTCACGGCGATCGGCGTGGGCGGCATCATCGGCGCGGGTATCTTCACCCTCGCCGGCACGGTGGCGAACGGCACCGCCGGGCCCGCGGTCCTGATCTCCTTCCTGATCGCGGGTGTGGCGAGCGCGGCGGCCGCCTTCAGCTACGCGGAGTTCGCCGGCCTGATCCCGAAGGCCGGCTCCGCCTACACCTACGGATACGCGGTACTCGGCGAGCTGGTGGGCTGGTTCATCGGCTGGGACCTGCTGCTGGAATACACGGCGATCGTGGCCGTGGTCGCGATCGGCATCTCCGGCTACTTCAGCTTTCTGCTCGGAGAGATGGGGCTCGAACTGCCGAAGTGGATGCTGGGTGCGCCCGGCACCGGGTCGGGCCATCGCGTGGACCTGTTCGCCGCGCTGCTCTGCCTGCTCGTGGCGTACCTTCTGACCCTCGGCATCAAGAACGCGGCCCGCTTCGAAACGGTCGTGGTGGTCCTGAAGGTCCTGGTCGTCCTGCTGGTCATCGGCGTCGGCGTGTTCCACATCAACACCGCCAACTACAACCCGTTCTTCCCGTTCGGGGTGAGCGGTGCCTTCACCGGTGCGGCCACGGTGTTCTTCGCGGTGTTCGGGTACGACGCCATGTCGACGGCGGCCGAGGAGTCCAAGGACGCCCAGCAGCACATGCCGAAGGCGATCCTGTACTCCCTCGCGATCTCCATGGTGCTCTATGTGGCGGCTTGTCTGGTGCTGACGGGGATGCAGAGCTACAAGGACATCGACCCGGAGTCCGGCTTCTCCACTGCCTTCAAGTCGGTGGGGCTCAGCGGACTCGCCGATGTGATCGCGGTGGGCGCGATCATCGGCATCCTCACGGTGATGTTCACCTTCATGCTCGGCGTGACCCGGGTGTGGTTCTCGATGAGCCGCGACGGGCTGCTGCCGAAGTGGTTCGCCAAGACCCACCCGACCCGGCACGTACCGACCCGGGTGACCTGGATCGTCGGTGCGGCCTCGGCCGTGATCGCCGGGTTCCTGCCGATCGGCGAGGCTGCCGAGCTGACGAACATCGGCATTCTGCTGGCGTTCGTGGTGGTGTGCGTCGCGGTGATCGTTCTGCGTTACAAGCAGCCCGATCTGCCGCGTACGTTCCGCACCCCCGGCATGCCGTTCGTGCCGGCCCTGGGTGTGGTGTTCTCGATCTGGCTGATCACCTTTCTGCAGTGGCAGACGTGGGTACGGTTCGCGGTGTGGTTCCTGATCGGTCTGGTGATCTATTTCGGTTACTCGTACCGGAAGTCGGAGATGGCGAAGACACCGGAGACGGGTACGGGGGCTGGTACAGGTACAGGTTGATCCATCGCCTGTAAGAACGCCCGGTCGACCGCCGCCCGACCGTTCACCGCACCATTCGCCGCACTGTGCGACCGCTCGTCGCACGGAGCCGCCCGTCGCCTGTTCCTCGGCGCCGCGATGCGTTCGTATACGCCAGTCGGCAGCGAAGCGGCAAGGGGCCACTGCGGGGAAGGGCGTTCACGATGACCACCACGACGACCGATGAGCGGGCCCTGGCGGATCTCCAGCGGGACCACGGCCCCGCCGTTCTCACTTTCCTGCTCGGGCTGACCTTCGGCGACCGGCAGCGGGCCGAGGATCTGCTCCAGGAGACGCTGGTGCGGGCCTGGCAGAACCCGGAGGCCTTCGACGCTCCGTACGACTCGATGCGGCCCTGGCTCTTCACTGTGGCCCGGCGCCTCGCGATCGATGCGCGCCGCTCCAGGCAGGCCCGGCCGACCGAGGTGAGCGACATCGTGCTGGAGACCGCCGCGGGCGGGGAGGACACCGCCGAGTCCACGGTCTCGGCCCTCGACGTACGCGATGCGGTACGCACCCTCAGCCCGGAACACCGTGCGGTCCTCGTCCAGATATATTTCCGTGGGCTGAGCGTGGGCGAGACGGCCCGGACTCTCGGTATTCCGGCGGGCACGGTCAAGTCCCGGTCCCACTACGCGCTGCGTCAGCTCTCCCGTAACCTGCCGGGCTACTCCAGCAGATCCTCCACGGTGATCAGGGCGAGCAGCGACACGGCCTCCGCGACCTCCATGTAGTCGGCGGCGCAGCGGTCACAGGACTGCAGATGGCGGGAGACCGTTCGGGTCTCGTCGGCCGTGAGCGCATCGAGAACATAGGCGCCGAGCGATTGCCGCACGTGCGCGCCCTCTCCGTGATCGGCGGTCATCGCATCCTCGTGTCGTGGACGGATCCGGTCATGACGGATCCTGTCTTTCTGGCCACGTAGGGCGCGCTCCCCCGGTTCAATGCTCCGTGAAGCCCGGTGCCGAGAAGAGAGAGAGGCGAGACGGGATGCGCCCGGAACGTCAGGATGGAACCAGTGGGGGCGGGCTGCTGGTCCCGATGGCCTGGATGTACGCCGAGTACATCGCCGACGAACTGCTGCGGACCGGCGATCTGATGGAGCCGTCCACCCTGGAGTACCGCGCGGGGCGGGACGCGCTCGCGCTCACCGTCTTCCTCTCCGACGGTGGGGTGCCCGATGCTCTGCCCGCGGCCCGGATGGACGAGCTGCGGCTGTTGACGGCGTACGAGGCGGCCTGGCGTGGCTGGGTCTGTGAGCGGCTCGACGCACTTGACACGGCCCCGGGGCTCGCGCCCGGCGACGCGGATCCAGATCTGGCGCTGGCCCGCGCGGCCTGGCGGTGGCTGGAGGAGACCGAGCTGCTCGCGGCCGACCTCGATACGATCGGTCCGCCGCCCTGGGGACCGATGAGCGACGGGGCGGATACGGAGGAGGAGGCCCAGGTGTGGACGCCGGCCTGGCAGCTGGGGCTGCCGCTGGGGCATCTGGCGATCCATCTGCACTGAGCGCCGCCCCACCGGGTGGTCAGGAGCCGTACACCCCCGCACGGTACTTCGGCAGCCGTACCGTGACCTTCATCCCGGCGCCGATGCCCGTCTCGATGACGAGTCCGTAGTCGTCCCCGTACACCTGGCGCAGCCGCTCGTCGACGTTGAGCAGCCCGATTCCGGTCGACTTGCCGCCCTCGCCGCGCAGGATGTGGCGCAGGCGTTCCGGATCCATCCCGGCGCCGTCGTCCTCGATGACGACCTCGGCCTCCGAACCGGCGTCGAGTGCGCGGATGGTGATGCGGGTCGGGGTCTCCCCTGCTCGAACGGAGTCGGGAGTTCGGGGAAGGGTGACGGCTCCTTCGAGGCCGTGTTTGACGGCGTTCTCGACCAGGGGCTGGAGGCAGAGGAACGGCAGGGCGACCGGCAGTACCTCGGGGGCGACCTGGAGGGTGACCGCAAGCCGCTCTCCGAAGCGGGCCCGTACCAGTGCCAGGTACTGGTCGATGGAGTGGAGTTCGTCGGCGAGGGTGGTGAAGTCGCCGTGGCTGCGGAACGAGTAGCGGGTGAAGTCGGCGAATTCCAGCAGGAGTTCACGGGCCTGCTCGGGGTCGGTGCGGACGAACGAGGCGATGGCTGCCAGCGAGTTGAAGATGAAGTGCGGGGAGATCTGGGCCCGCAGCGCCCTGATCTCGGCCTCGATGAGCTGAGTGCGGGACCGGTCGAGTTCGGCGAGTTCCAGCTGTACGCAGACCCAGCGGGCCACCTCTCCGGCCGCTCTCGCCAGCACCGCGGATTCGCGAGGGGCGTAGGCGATGAGGGTGCCGAGGACCCGGTGGTCGACGGTGAGCGGCACGGCGACGGCCCAGCGCAATGGGCAGTCGAGGTCGTCGCAGTCGCTGTGGAAGGCGGTGTCCCGGCCGCTGGCGAGGAGGTCTCGCACCTGGTCCATGACGTGCCGGCCGTGGTGTTCGCCCTCGCCGTCCCAGACGAGCACCCGGTCGCGGTCGGTGAGGCAGAGGGCGTCGGTGCCGAGCAGGGAGCGGAGCCTGCGGGCGGATTTACGGGCGCTCTCCTCGGTGAGTCCGGCGCGCAGTGGGGGCGCGGCGAGCGAGGCGGTGTGCAGGGTCTCGAAGGTGGCGTGCTCGACGGGGGTTCCGACGTCGCTGGTACGGACCGGCCGGGCGGTGCGGCGGCCGAGCAGGAAGCCCGCGCCGAGCAGCAGGAGGACGAGCAGGACGAGTACGGCGTATCCGGCCCCGGTCATCGGTGTCCCCCCGAGGTCGGGAGGGCCCGGCAGTGGGCAGCGCGGGTGAAGGAGCGGGGCTGGGGTACGTGCATCGCAAGGCGGATGATCGGGGCAGATGGGGTCTTCCCTGCTCGAACGCAGCTGAGAGCTTGGGGAAGGAGCGTTGGTGATTGACGGCAACGCCGCGAGGTGCGTGCCCCGGCCCCGCGACGCCGCGAAGCCCGCTGCCGGGCCCTCACAGCGCTTCCGGCAGGTGGAAGCGGGTCATGGCGGCGTTCGTACCGGGAGGTATGGAGCCGGGCGTGGCGAGGGACACCAGGACCATGGCGAGGAATCCGACCGGCACCGACCAGACGGCGGGCCAGGCGAGCAGAGCGTGCGGCCAGCCGGGCGGGCGTACCGCGCCGCTGACGGTGATGGCGACGGACAGGAACGCGGAGCCGCCGCCGAGCAGCAGCCCGGCGATCGCGCCGGGCGGGGTGAGCCGCCGCCACCAGATGCCGAGGACCAGCAGTGGGCAGAAGGAGGACGCGGAGACGGCGAAGGCCATCCCCACCGAGTCGGCCACCGGCACCCGGCTCACCATCAGTGAACCGGCCAGCGGTACGCACATGGCGAGGACGGTGGCCAGCCGGAAGTGCCGTACCCCGCGCGACGGGAACACGTCCTGGGTGATCACTCCGGCGACGGCCATCGTGAGGCCGGAGGCGGTCGACAGGAACGCCGCGAAGGCGCCGCCCGCGATGAGCGCGCCGAGCAGGTCCCCGCCGAGCCCGCCGATGACGCGTTCGGGCAGCAGCAGCACGGCGGCGTCCGCGTCCCCGCCGTGGATCAGCTCGGGGGCGTACAGCCTGCCCAGTGCGCCGTAGACCGGCGGCAGCAGATAGAACAGGCCGATGAGGGCGAGGACAGCGACCGTCGTGCGTCTGGCGTCGCGGCCGTTGGGGCTGGTGTAGAAGCGGACGACGACATGCGGGAGGCCCATGGTGCCGAGGAACGTCGCGACGATCAGCCCGTAGGTGGCGTACAGCGGATGGTCGGCGCGGAACACGGAGAGCTGCTCGTCGAAGTGGACGCGGGGCTGCCCGTCGCCCCGCCAGGCGAGCACCAGGAAGATCGCGGGGACGAGGAGTGCGGTCAGCTTCAGCCAGTACTGGAAGACCTGTACGAAGGTGATGGACCGCATGCCGCCCGCGGCGACGGCTATGACGACGACGGAGGCCACGAGCACATCACCGAGCCAGCCGGGCGCCCCGGTCAGGATCTTGAGCGTCAGCCCCGCGCCCTGGAGTTGCGGTACGAGATAGAGCCAGCCCGCCGCGACGACGAAGACGCTCACCAGCCTGCGCACCTGCCGCGATTCCAGCCGCCCCTCGGCGAAGTCGGGCAGGGTGTACGCCCCCGAGCGGCGCAGCGGTGCGGCGACGAACACCAGCAGCACCAGATAGCCCGCGGTGTATCCGACCGGGTACCAGAGCATGTCCGGGCCGTGCACGAGCACCAGGCCGGCGATGCCGAGGAAGGAGGCGGCGGAGAGGTATTCGCCGCTGATCGCTGCGGCGTTGAGCCGGGGCCGTACGGTGCGTGAGGCGACGTAGAAGTCGGAGGTGGTACGGGAGATGCGCAGCCCGAAACCGCCGACGAGGACGGTCGCGACGACGACGGCGGCGACGGCCGCCACCGCGTAGGTACGGCTCACTGTGCGGGGCGGCCTTCCACGAGCCGGGCGAAGTCGCGTTCGTTGCGCTCGGCCCGTCGCACGTACCACCAGGCGGCCAGGGTCAGTGGTGGGTACGCGGCGAACCCCAGGACGGCCCAGACGAGCGCGGCGCTGTGCAGGGCTTCGAAGACCAGCGGCAGTGTGCCGACGACGACGGCGAGGACGGTGAACGCGGTGAGTCCGGCCCGCAGTTGGCTGCGCATCAGCGAGCGGACGTAGGCGCCGCCGAGTGCGGTCTGCTCGTCGATCTCCGACTGGGTGCGGTAGCGCGGCAGCGGGCGCACCCGCCGGGGCTCCCCCGTCACCACTTCACGCCGGGGCGTTGGCTCTGCGGACATGGGCCCGGAGTGTACGCAGCACCGGACGGTCGTGGGAAGGGGTTCGAGCCCGGGCAGGGCCTGGTCAGCGGCCGGTCTGGCGCATCAGCAGATCGCGCAGCGCGCGGGCGTGGCGACGGCTCACGGCGAGCTCCGCAGTGCCGATGCGCACACTCATGCTGCCCGCGTCGAGTCGGAGTTCGTCGATCCGCCCCAGCGCGACGAGATGGCGGCGGTGGATGCGTACGAAGCCGCGCGAGCGCCAGCGTTCCTCCAGGGTGGTGAGGGGGACGCGGACGAGGTGGCTGCCGTTGTCGGTGTGCAGCCGGGCGTAGTCGCCCTGGGCCTCGGCGTAGGCGATGTCGCCGATCGGGATGAACCGGATCACTCCGCCGAGCTCCACCGGTATCTGGTCGTTCGCGGTGTCGAGTGCGGGTGCGGAGCGGTCGCCGACCTGTTCGGCCACGCGTCGTACCGCTTCGGCGAGGCGTTCGCGGCGTACCGGCTTGAGGACGTAGTCGACGGCTTTCAGGTCGAAGGCATGGACGGCGAAGCCCTCGTGTGCGGTGACGAAGACGATGAGCGGGGGCGCGGCGAATCCGGCCAGCAGCTGGGCGACGTCGAGACCGGTGAGGCCCGCCATGTGGATGTCGAGGAAGACGACGTCGATGGCGGACGGGTCGTCGGGGCCCGCCTCGACGGCGCTGCCGATGCGGCGCAGCGCCTCGGTGGCTCCGGTGGCGCCCTCGGCGCTGCGGATGCGGGGATCGGCGCGCAGGAGGTAGAGGAGTTCCTCCAGGGCGGGTTCTTCGTCGTCGACGGCGAGTACGCGCAGCATGGGCGGAGTGTAGAACGTGCGTGGGGGTGCCGGGCCGGAGTGCGGGGCACCCGCCGGACCGGGCTACTTGAGCAGTCGGGACAGGCGGCGGTCGGCCAGCGGTTTGCCGCCGGTCTGGCAGGTGGGGCAGTACTGGAGCGAGGAGTCGCTGAACGACACCTCGCGGATGGTGTCGCCGCAGACGGGGCACGCCTCGCCGGTGCGTCCATGGACGCGCATCCCGCTCTTCTTCTCGGCCTTGAGCTCTCCGGCCCGCAGTCCGCTGGAACGGGCGACCGCGTCGCGGAGTGTGGTGCGCAGCGCGGTGTGCAGCCGGCTGATCTGGTCGTCGGTGAGGTTCGCGGTGAGCAGATACGGCGACATCTTCGCCGCGTGCAGGATCTCGTCGCTGTAGGCGTTGCCGATGCCCGCGATCAGGGACTGGTCGCGCAGGGCGCCCTTGATCCGGCGGCGTTCCCCGGCGAGCAGCGCGGCGAACGCGTCCCGGTCGAAGGAATCGTCGAGGGGGTCGGGGCCGAGTCGGGCGATGCCGGGCACCTCGGCCGGTTCGTGCACCAGGTATACGGCGAGGCGTTTGGCGGTGCCCGCCTCGGTGAGGTCGAAGCCGTCGCCGCCGGTGAGTACGGTGCGCAACGCCAGGGGTCCCTTGCCGGGGCGCGGCGGCGCCGCGGGGAAACCGTCCTTCCAGCGCAGCCAGCCGGCCCGGGCGAGGTGGGTGATCAGGTGGAGCTGCCCGGCGGCGATGTCCAGGAACTTGCCGTGCCGGGCGATGGCCGTGACCGTGGTGCCGTGCAGCGCGGTGAGGGGCGGGTCGTACGTCTTGAGGACACTGACGGTCAGTGGCAGGACGCGGTCGATCTCCCTGCCGACGAGGTGGTCGTCGAGGAAGACCCGCAGGGCTTCGACTTCCGGCAGTTCGGGCATGGTTCCAGACTGCCGGAAGCGTCGGCCGGCCGCCTGTCAGAGGCCGTACACGCGCTCGGCCGTGGCGGCGAGGACGCGGTGCCGCTCGTCCTCGGTGAGGGCGTCTGTCAGGGTGCGTGCCGTGTCGACGACCTCCCGGTACGTGGCGGCGAGCCGGCACACCGGCCAGTCCGAGCCGAACATCAGCCGGTCGGGCCCGAAGGCGTCGAGGACGGTGTCGGCATAGGGGCGCAGATCACTCACGGTCCAGGAGTGCACATCGGCCTCGGTGACCAGGCCGGAGAGTTTGCACACGGTGTTGGGGCGGGCGGCCAGGGCTCGGAGGTCGTCGGCCCAGGGGTGCAGTTCGCCGGTGGCGACGGGCGGCTTGCCGGCATGGTCGAGTACGAAGGTCAGCCCGGGCAGCAGGGCGGCGGCCTCGATGGTGGCGGGCAACTGGTGGGCCTGGACGACGAGGTCGTAGACGAGCCCTGCGTCGGCGACGGCTCGCAGTCCGCGCCGGACGTCGGGGCGCAGCAGCCACTGGGGATCGGGTTCACCCTGGACCTGGTGGCGGATACCGACGAGCCGGTCGCCGCCCGGGAGTTCACGCAGCGCGGCAAGGGTGTCGGCGACGTCCGGCGCCGTGAGGTCGCACCAGCCGACGACGCCCGCGACGAGGTCGTTGTCGTGGGCGAGGGCCAGGAACTCGGGCGTCTCGTCCGGGACGGTGACGGTCTGGACGAGGACGGTGGCACACACCCCGACGGCGCGCGCCTCGGGCTCCAGGTCGGCGAGGGTGAACGTACGCCGGAGCGGGGCGAGTGCGTCGCCGGTGATCCAGTCCTGGTCGCGCACCGACAGGTCCCACACGTGGTGGTGGGCGTCGACGATCCGTTGCTGACCGGTCATGTCACAGCTCCCAGGCAACCGGGAGACCGGCTTCGGCGCCGTCCGACGAGTAGTCGTGCGCGACATCGAGGAGCTCGTCCATCCTCGCCTGCCAGGCGACGTTGACGGGGAGTCTCTCCAGTTCGGCGAGGAGTGCGGCGTAGTCCTCGCAGTCGATGACGTGGAAGAGATCGGTGCCGCTGCGCCAGATCGTCCAGGACGTGGCGCCCGCTGCCCGGATCGCGGTGGTCAGCTCCGCGGGGACTTCGCGGTGCGCGGCCTCGTACTCCTCGATGCGGTCCGCGCGGACCTTGGTGTGCAGGGCGATTCTCATGTCAGTGTCCGTCCTCGGTCAGCAGGCCCTCGGCGCGCAGGTCTTCCCAGAGGGCGTCCGGGATCTCGCGGCGGAGCAGGGCGGCGGCGTCGCGCACCTCGTCCGGGGAGCGGGTGCCGACGAGCACTCCGGCGACGGCCGGGTGCGCGAGCGGGTAGTGGAGGGCCGCGGCCCGCAGCGGGACGCCGTGGCCCTCGGTTACGGCCTTGATGCGCAGCGCCCGGTCCAGGAGTGCCAGGGGCGCGGCCGTGTAGTCGTATGTGGCACCGGGGCGCGGGTCGGCGAGCAGCCCGGAGTTGAAGACCCCGCCGACGACGACGCTGCGGCCGCGGGCGGCCGCCTCGGGCAGCAGTTCGGTCAGGGCGGACTGGTCGAGGAGGGTGTATCGGCCCGCGCAGAGCACGACGTCGGCATCGGTGTCGCGCACGAAGCGGGTGAGCATCGCGGTCTGGTTCATGCCCGCGCCTATCGCGCCGATGACACCCTGTGCACGCAGCTTCTCCAGTTCGGGGTATGCCTCGTGGAACGCCGCCTCCGCGTGGTCGTCCGGGTCGTGCAGGTACGCGATGTCGAGGCGGTCGAGGCCGAGCCGTTCCAGGCTGTCCTCGATGCTGCGGCGTACGCCTTCGGCGCTGAAGTCCCACCGGCGGCGGTGCGTGGCCCGTACGGCGAAGCCCTCGGAGAGACCGTCGGACATGTGCTCGCAGGCCGTACCGGTGTCGGCGGGCAGCGGGTCGAGCACCCGTCCCACCTTGGTGGACAGCACATACGAGTCGCGGGGTCTGGCGCGCAGGGCCTCGCCGAGCCGTCGTTCGGAGAGGCCGAGTCCGTAGTGCGGCGCGGTGTCGAAGTAGCGGACGCCCTCGTCCCATGCGGCGTCGACGGCGGCCGCCGCCTGCGCGGGGTCGACGGCGGCGAAGAGATTGCCGATGGCAGCCGCTCCGAAGGACAGCTCGGTGATCTCGACCGCGCTGCTTCCCAGCCTGTTGCGCCGCATGCTTCCGCCGCCCTCCCCGGTGATCGCTTCCTGCACACAGCGAATATTCATCGGATCACTTGGACGCGTCAACACCTCAGACGCCATGATCCGCAGCACATTCCCAGAAATCTGTCCGATCTATGGCCGATCTGGGCGCAGGCCGTTCATCGAGCGGGCAGCAGGGCGAGCAGCTGCGCCACCTCGTCGTCGGCGCAGCCCGCCAGCCGCTCCAGATCGGGCAGCGCCTTGCCGTCGGCCACCAGCCCGACCTGCACCCGGCCGCCGTATGTGGACAGGGCGATGGCCAGGGACTGGCCGCGGGCCAGCGGCGCCATGGGGTAGACGGCGCGCAGCGGGCAACCGCCGAGCGAGAGCGCCGAACGCGGCAGGGGCACGCTGGTGACCAGGACGTCGAAGAGCATCCTGGCCGCGTTCCCGGCGATCGGTGCGCCGAAGCGGTGGGCCAGCGAGGGCAGTTGATCGGCGAGTACGGCCACCGCGCCGGCGCCGCGGAAGGGTCCCGCAGCCTTGTTGCGGTCCATGGCCGTGCGGACGGTACGGAGCCGCTTCCACGGGTCGGGCTCGGAGACGGGCAGCCCGAGCAGATAGGCGGAGAGCTTGTTCCCGCTCGCGGCGGCCTGGCCCGGTCTGCGGCGGGAGACCGGCACCAGGGCGCGCGGGTCCTCGGCGGGCAGCGGTTCGCCGCGCTCCAGCATCCAGCGGCGCAACGCCCCCGCGACGACTGCGAGCAGGACATCGTTGGTCGTGCCTCCGGCGGCCCGCCGGATGCGCTGGACGGCGTCGAGGTCCAGGTCCGCGGTGACCAGCCGCCGGGTGCCGCTGGAGCTCGCGGTGAGTGCGGGCGCGCCGCGCAGGTCGAGGCGACTGGCCCGCACCATGGAGGCACCAACCCCGAACGCCCGTCCGAGATCCTCGATCCGGCCCAGCGCGAGGCCGGCGACCTGGCGCGGGCCCGGCATCCAGGAGCGGGGCGGAACCGTGCGCGCCCGGCGGGCGGACATGCCGCTGTGGGCACGTCCGGCGGCGGAGGCGATCTCGTCGAAGATCCCGGCTCCGATGGCGACTGCGCGCATTCCGTCGGCGAGCGCATGGTGGAGCTTGACGAGCACCGCGAAGGGGCCGCCCGCGGCGCCGCCGATCACATACATCTGCCAGGGCGGCAGACCCCGTTCGAGGGGCCGCTCCATCAGTTCACCCGCGAGCCGGGTGGCGCCCGCCATGAATCCGCCGTCCTCACCCCGCGACTCAGCCTCGGTCAGTTGCACCCGCTCGATGTGCCGGTGCACATCGAAGTCCTTGTCCACGAACCAGGCCGCACCGCCGACCGGCAGCAGTACGTCCCTGACCCGCATCCGCAGCCGGGGAATCGCGGCGGCACGGATGCCCAGCAGCTCCAGCACGGCCTCCGGGCCGACGCTGTGCGCCGGGTCGGGCGGAGGGGAGAAGACGGCGAGCGCGCCGAGGTGCATGGGGTGGGCATCGGATTCGAGGTGCCAGAAGGCCAGATCGAGAGGTGCCAGTAGCTCAGTGCCCAACGGGTCCTCATGTCATCGAAGACAAAGACTGACGGAGTCGCAGTCAATCGTTCGCGGTCGGTTACGGTCAAGCACAGACATGTTACGTTCTGTTACTGTCGGGTAGTAGTCAACATCGCCGTCATTCGCGTTCCGGAATGACGAATTCGCACCACACGCACTTGCCGCTGCCCCGCGACTCCACACCCCACAGGTCCGCCAGCCGGTCCACCAGCATCAGCCCTCGCCCGGACACCCCGGCCTGCCCCGCGTCCCGGCGCCGGGGCAGCGCGCTGGAACGGTCCTCGACGTCGACCCGCAGCCGCCGCTCGGGCCCGGTGAGCACCCGGATCGTGACGATCGCCCCGCCGTCGGTGTGCATCAGCGCGTTGGTGACCAGCTCGTCGGCGGCCAGCTCGACCTCGTCGGCCCGCGCCCTGGCACCCCAGGCCCGCACCGCGGCACGGATCATGTGCCGCGCGGAGCTCAGCGCCTCCGGGTCGCCCTGTGCGACATGCTGCTGGAGCCGGCCGCCCGGCCGGGGTGCGTGAGCGGCCTGCCGGCGCAGCAGCAGGACCGCCACATCGTCCTCGCCGCCACGCTCGTCGACCTCTTCGCAGAGCTGGTCGGCCAGCCGCTGGAGGCCCTGCGGACCGTTGCGCACCATGGACGCCAGCAGCTGCATGCCCTCGTCGAGATCGGCTCCGGGCAGCTCCACCAGACCGTCGGTGAACAGCACCAGCGTCTGACCGGGGTCCAGCTCGACCGTGCTGACCGGGTATTCGAGCCGCCCGAACTCGGCCGACAGCCCCAGCGGCAGCCCGCCCTCCACGGGCAGCCTGCGGCAGCTGCCGTCGGTGTCGCGCACCAGCGGATCGACATGACCGGCCCGGACCAGCTGCACCACTCCCGTTGTCAGGTCGGCCTCGGCGTAGGAGCAGGTCGCGAAGCGGTCGGTGTCCAGCTCATGAAGGAACACCGAGGCCCGGGCCATCACAGTGGCGGGGCTGTGCCCTTCCGCCGCGTAGGCGCGCAGCACGATGCGCAGCTGCCCCATGACAGCCGCGGCATGCGTGTCGTGGCCCTGCACGTCCCCGATAACGGCCCCGACCCGGCCGCCGGGCAGCGGGATGACGTCGTACCAGTCGCCCCCGATGTCCCGGCCCAGCCGGGCCGACCGATACCGAACGGCGACCTGCGCGCCCGGCACGTCCGGGATCCGGCGCGGCAGCATGGCCTGCTGCAGGCCCTCGGCGAGATCGTGCTCCTGCTCGTACAGCATGGCCCGCTGCAGACTCTGGGCGATGGAGCTGCCGAGAGCGACGAGCAGGTTGCGTTCGTCGCCGGTGAAGCCGTCCTTCTCGCTGTAGAGCAGTCCGAGTGCGCCGATGGGCCGGGCCTGGGCGATCAGCGGCAGATAGGCGGCGGACGTGATGCCGAGGTGGCTGATGTGGGGCCACAGAATCGGGTACGAGGTGGCGAAATCCGTGGCGGACTCGATGAACCGGGGCGAGAGCGTAGTCACCACTTCGCTCATCGGGTACGGCTCGTCCGTCCGGGTGTAACGGGTACCGGGTACGAAGGAGCCGTCCGGGCCGTCCGCCACCAGATGGATGCGTCCCGCCTCGATCAGGCCCACGACCAGGCTGGTCGCACCGAGATGCGCCAGGCCCTGCGAGTTCTTCAGCACGTCGATGACGTCCCGGACCGTCCGGGCGTGGGCCAGCGCGGCCGTGGTGCCCTCCACCAGGCTGGTGCGGCGCTGCCGCTCCATGTCCAGTTCGCGGCGGGCGGTGGAGTCGGCCAGCTCCTGGGTGGCGTCCCGGACGATGCCGATGATGCGATGGGGGCGGCCGGTCTCGTCGCGCTGGATGAAGCCCTGGGTATGGGTCCAGCGCAGAGTGCCGTCACGCCTCAGGATCCTGAAATACGCGCCGTAATTTCTCTGCCCGCCCTTGAGGGCCTGCGCGACCATCGCGTCGAGCCGGACACCCTCGTCCGGCGGCACCCGCGGCGCGAGCGACTCCGGCCGGTCGTCGTATTCCTCGGCCCGCAGGTCGAACACATCGAGTGCGGGCCGGTCCATGTGCATGAGGCCACTGTCGAGGTCCCAGTCGAAACTGCCCATACGGTTCAGGGCGAGGCTGAGATCCGGGTGGGCGGGCCAATCGTCCGGGAGTGACAGGGCACCCGCTACCCGATCATCCATGCGGGTCACTCTGTCATCATTTGTCCAATTCTTCGAGCGAACCCCGAACCGGCGGGGAATCCGGTGTCGCACAGTCGGGGCACCTTCCCGCCCTCCCGCCGGCACCGGGCTGCAGCGCCCTGGACCGCCCCGAAAGGTGCCCGCCCAGAGGCCGCAGGTCAACAGCGGATACCGTGTCCCGTGGAGCACGGTAAGCCCATCCTTACTTCTACCCTGCGCCGCACTGCCCGCGTCAGCCCGTTCTAAGGACCTGCACTCCATGACCCGCCCCGTCCGCGTCGCCATAGTCGGAGCCGGCCCCGCCGGAATCTACGCAGCGGACGCGCTGCTGAAATCCGAGGCCGCTCAGGACCCGGGTGTTTCGATCGACCTGTTCGAACGGATGCCCGCCCCCTTCGGCCTGATCCGCTACGGAGTGGCCCCCGACCACCCGCGGATCAAGGGCATCGTCCAGGCACTGCACCAGGTGCTCGACAAGCCGCAGTTGCGACTGTTCGGCAACGTCGACTACCCCGCCGACATCGACCTGGACGATCTCCGGTCCTTCTACGACGCGGTGATCTTCTCCACCGGCGCCGACGCGGACCGCGCGCTCGACATCCCCGGCGGCTCCCTGGACGGTTCCCACGGCGCGGCCGACTTCGTCTCCTGGTACGACGGACACCCCGATGTGGCCCGCACCTGGCCCCTGGATGCGGAGAAGGTAGCCGTGCTCGGGGTGGGCAATGTGGCGCTGGACGTGGCACGCATGCTCGCCAAGACGGCGGACGAACTGCTGCCGACCGAGATACCCGCGAACGTCTACGAAGGCCTCAAGGCCAACAAGGCCCTGGAAGTACACGTCTTCGGGCGCCGCGGTCCCGCGCAGGCCAAGTTCAGCCCGATGGAGCTCCGGGAGCTGGACCACTCACCGAACATCGAGGTCATCGTCAACCCCGAGGACATCGAGTACGACGCGGGCTCGATCGAGACCCGGCGCGGCAACAAGCAGGCCAACATGGTCGCCTCCACGCTGGAGAACTGGGCCATCCGCGACGTGGGCGACCGGCCGCACAAGCTGTTCCTGCACTTCTTCGAGTCCCCGGCCGAGATACTCGGCGAGGACGGCCGGGTCGTCGGTCTGCGTACCGAACGGACCGAGCTGGACGGCACCGGGAACGTCAAGGGCACCGGACGCTTCACGGACTGGGACGTACAGAGCGTCTACCGCGCGGTCGGCTACTACTCGCAGGAGCTCCCGAAGCTCCCGTTCGACGTGGCCTCCGGCACCGTCCCGCACGCCGCAGGGCGTGTCGTCGAGGGCGAGGAGCCCATGCCGTCGGTGTACGTCACGGGGTGGATCAAGCGCGGCCCGATCGGTCTGATCGGCCACACCAAGGGCGATGCCAACGAAACGGTCGCCTGCCTCCTGGACGACCATGCCACCGGCCGCCTGGCCACCCCGGCACAGCCCGATCCGGAGGCCGTAACGGCCTTCCTGGAGGAGCGCGGCGTCCGCTACACCACCCGCGAGGGCTGGTACCGCCTGGACACGCACGAGCAGGCACTGGGCACGGAGCAGGGACGCGAGAGGATCAAGGTCGTGGAGCGCGACGCCATGCTGGACGCTTCCGAGCCCCGCTCCTGAAGTACGCGCCGCCCTTCCGGTCGGCCGCCGTCGGCGGCCGACCGGAAGGGCGGATCCGTTCACCTCGACAGAGCTGCCCGGCTCGTGATTGGCTCAACGGCCCTGCAGCGCCCTGACGTTGTCCCCGAATACCCACCCCTTCGAACCGTCCCAGTTCAGCGACCAGGTCATCAGGCCCTTGAGACTGCTGCCGTAGTGGTTCCACGCCTGCGACACCTGACCCGGCGTCATATAGCCACCACCAGCGCCTGGTTGGGCAGGGAGTCCAGGTACCTGCTTGTCGTAGGGGACCTTGATCGTGGCGCCCTGGATGACAAGGCCCTTGTTCAGACAGTCCGTCTGCGCGGTGAATCCTTCGACCGTGCCGGCGGAGTACGAGTCGCCCGCGCACCCGTACATGCTGCCGTTGTAGTACTGCATGTTCAGCCACCACAGGCGGCCGTTGTCCGCGTACTTCTTCACCATGGGCAGGTAGGCGCCCCAGATCGAGCCGTGCGTGATGCTCCCACCGGTTACATAGGCCGTCTCCGGCGCCATCGTCAGGCCGGAGTTCGAGGACATCCGGGCGAGCACACCGTCGATGATGCGGATGAGGTTGGCCTGCGAGGTCGACAACTGGCTGATGTCGCCACTGCCGGTCAGGCCGGTCTCGATATCGATGTCGATGCCGTCGAAGTTGTACTCCTTCAGGATCGGCACGACCGTGTCGACAAACCGGTCGGCGACGGCACTGGAGCCGAGGTCGATACCGGCGGTCGCACCGCCGATGGACATGAGGGTGGTGAGTCCGGCGTCCTTCGCCTCGCACATCTCGGCCGGGGTCGGGACCTTCACCGTCGAGTCCATCCCGTCCTCCCACAGGACGGTGCCGTCCGGGAGGATGACGGGGAAGGCCGCATTGATCACGTTGTAGCCGTGACCCATGATGCGGCTGTCGGTGACCGGAATCCAACCGAGTGGCGGGTGCACGCCGTTGGACGCGCCGTCCCAGTTCTCCCAGTACCCCTGGAGCACCTTGCCCGAGGGCTTCGACTTGACCGCGCACGTGTCCTCCTGCGCGACGCTCGGCGTTGCGCCGACCAGCATCTGCACGACACAGGCCGCCGCGAGGCCGAGCCCCAGCAGGCGCGATGTCCGACCGATCATGTTCAGTTCCCTTCCCGGACGAATCGGATGATGACGGTCATGCCCCTGACAAGCATCTCGACAAGCGTTCCCCGCACGGCTCCGCGCGCCACGATGCGCCCAACGCAAGTTGGTCCAGACCTTTCATCAATGGGTCTGGACCAAGGGCGGATACCGATAACCGGAGGCCGGTTGTAGGCGGAAGTTGACTTAGCTTAGGCTTACCTAAATCCTCGCGGTTCGCGCGGATCCAACTGCTCTGCCCGCCAACCCATGAGGAACATCCATGTCCCGGTTCACCCGCGTGCGTCGCCGGACGCTCGCCGCAACTGCCACCGCCGCAGCGTTCGTTCTCGTCCTCGGTGGTTGTTCGTCGAGCGACGACGCCAAGGAGACCTCCGGCGCATCCGGGAAGAGCAACGGAGCGTTCCCCGTCTCGATCAAGAGCGCGCTCGGCACGGCCGAGATCAAGGAACAGCCCGAACGGATCGTCACCCTCGGCCAGGGCTCGGCCGAGACCGCCATCGCGCTCGGCCACACCCCGGTGGGCATGGAGAAGTACGAGTGGGGCAGCGACAAGACCGGCTATCTGCCCTGGATCCACCAGGCGGTGAAGAAGTCCGGCGACAAGCTGCCGACCCAGTTCACGGGTGGTGAGGACATCGACTTCGAGGCCATCACCGAGCTGGAGCCGGATGTCATCCTCGCGCCGTGGTCCGGGATCACGCAGAAGGATTACGACATCCTCAAGGACATCGCCCCCACCGTCGCCTACCCCGATCTGGCGTGGAGCACGGACTGGGACCAGCAGATCGACATCATCGGCAAGGCGCTGGGACAGACGGACGAGGCGAAGGGCCTCGTCTCGAAGATCGAGAAGCAGCTGTCCGACGCGGCGGCGACCCGGCCGAACTACAAGAACTACAAGTTCTCGTACATCTACAACACCGGTCCCGGCACCCTCGGCGTGTTCAAGCCCGAGGAGCAGCGCGTCAAGATGCTCTCCTCGCTCGGTCTCACCGTCGACCCGGTGGTGAACACCTTCAAGGAGACCAAGGGCACCGACTCGGCGCTCATCGGTCTGGAGAACGCCGAGAAGCTGAAGGACAGCGATCTGCTCTTCACCTTCTACATGGATGACAAGTCCCGCAAGGAGATCGAGGCTCAGCCGCTGTACGCGGCGATGCCCGCAGTCAAGAGCGGCGCCATGGTGTACAGCAAGGACAACTCCTTCGTCACCGCCTCCTCGATCATCAACCCGCTCACCGTGCCGTGGGTGATCGACCGATACCTGCCGCTGATCGACAAGGCCATCAAGGCCGCCGACAACGGCTGAGGCCGGCCACCGCCCACATGGCCACCACCACGCATGCACCGCCGAGTGGTGCCGGCACCTCACGGACCGGCACCGCTCGGCGGGTGTATTCCCTCGTCATCGCACTCGTCGTTCTCGTGCTCGCCGTGTTCGCGAGCGTCATGTTCGGCAGCCGGACCACCTCGTTCAGCGATGTGCTGCACGTCCTGTCCGGCACCGCCGATCCGAATGTCACCACCATCATCGAAAGCCGCTGTCCGAGGACCGCGCTCGGTGTACTCGCCGGTCTCTGTCTTGCCGTCGCGGGCACACTCATGCAGGGCGTGACCCGTAATCCGCTGGCCGATCCCGGCCTCCTGGGGATCAACGCGGGCGCCTCGGCGAGCGTCGTCGCCGCGACGGCCTTCCTGGGGGCGTCGGGCAGTACGGACACCATGTGGTGGGCGCTGCCCGGCGCGCTGATTGCCGGTCTGCTCGTCCATGCGATCGGATCGGCGGGTTCGGGCAGCGGACTGGTGCGGCTCGTGCTCGCCGGTGCGGTGCTCTCCGCCGTGCTGATGGCGTTCATCCAGGCGGTGACCCTGAGCCGGCCGCAGGTGTTCGACAGCTACCGGTACTGGGTCGTCGGCGCGCTCGGCGGCAGGGACTTCGACGTCTTCCTGTCGGTTCTGCCGTTCGCTGTGGTCGGCCTGGTGATAGCCGCAGTGCTGGGGCCCGGCCTCAACACACTCGCACTCGGTGACTCGACCGCGGCGTCCCTCGGGGCGAATCCGGCCCTCGTCCGGGCGGGCGGGCTGCTCTCGGCCACGCTGCTGAGCGCCGCGGCAACTGCGGCGGTCGGCCCGATCGCCTTCGTCGGCCTGGCCGTTCCGCATGTGGTGCGGGCCCTGGTCGGTGTCGACTTCCGTATGCAGATCCTTTTCTCGGCGCTGGCCGGTCCCTCGCTGCTGCTCCTCGCGGATGTCGTGGGGCGGGTGGTCATGCGCCCGCAGGAACTGATGGTCGGTGTCGTGACAGCGTTCATCGGAGCGCCCGCACTGCTCATTGCCGTACGCAGGATGAGGGGCAACGCATGACGTCGCATCAGGCCGGATCCCGTACCGCCTCGCCCAGGGGGTTCCTGACGATCGGCAGGACGGTGGCGTTGCCGTTCCGGCGGGTGTCCGTGCTGACGGCACTCGTGCTGTTCGTGCTGCTCGTGGTGGCCGCCGTCGCCACGCTGTCGCTCGGGCGGCTGGGCATTCCGCTCACGGATCTCACCGGGGCGGTGACGGGCGGGGCCGAGGGCAGACACGCGTTCGTCCTGGAACGCCTGCGCGGCCCGCGTCTGGTGGTCGCCATGGGCACCGGCGGAGCCCTCGGTCTTTCCGGGGCACTGTTCCAGTCAGTCACCCGCAATCCGCTCGGCAGCCCGGATGTGATCGGGCTGGCGTCCGGCGCGGGCGCCGGCGCCGCGATCAGCGCGCTGATGTTCCCGGACACCGTGCCGGTGGCCCTCGGGGCACTGCTCGGTGCCGTCCTCGCCATGGTGCTGGTGTATGTGTCGACCGGCACCGGGTTCCGTAACCCCGCACGGCTCGTCATCGCCGGGATCGGCGTCGCCGCGATCGGCACGGCGGTCACCCAGTACGTCGTCTACGCCATGGAGCGGGACCGGGCCGCCGTCCTCACCGCCTACGTCAACGGCAGCCTGTCGGCGCGGTCCTGGGACGACGCCACCACGATCTGGCTGGTGCTGCTGATCGTGGCCCCGCTCACCGCCCTGATCGCACGCCGGCTGGACATCGGGGAGATGGGCGACGACATCGCGGGCGCACTCGGGTCCGAGCCCCGCAGCACGAAGACGATCGCCATCGTGCTGGCGATCGTGCTCTCGGCGGGCGCCGTCAGTGTCGCCGGGCCCATCGCGTTCATCTCGCTGACGGCCCCGCAGATCGCCAAGCGGATCACCCGGGTCTCCGGCCCGCACTTGTTGCTGTCGGCGCTGACGGGCGCACTGCTGCTGGTGATCGCGGATCTCTGCGCCCAGCAACTGCCGCTGTTCGAGAACCTGCCCGTCGGTATCTACACGATGGCCATCGGGGGGGTGTACCTCGGCTGGCTGCTGGTACGGGAGTGGCGCCGGGGAGTGCTGTGAGGCCCTTCGAGGGCTGTCACTCGCCGCTGGAGTAGGCATGCGGCGCAACGGACACGCCCTCACGGACGGCCCGTTCGCCGTCCTCTCCGGCCGCCGGATCCGGGTCACCCGGTCGTGACGAGGCCGACGCCGCGTCCGGGGTCGATCCGTACGCCGGGCATCCTGCCACCGTGACCGGACCCGGCCTCCCCCGACGCACCCCGCGGCTTCTCTTGAACACGTTCAAGAGAAGCCGTAGAGTCAACACCGAGCACACTTGAACACGTTCAAGTCGGGGGGTGGCCATGTCGGTACTGGTCGGTCTGATCGTCATGCTGGGCATGCTGGTGGTGGTTCCGGCGGGGCTCCGGCTGACCGGTGCACCCGAACTGGACCGGGTGCGCCGTCTGTGGCCGCTCTTCGCCGTGCCAGGCGCCGTCGCACTCTGGCTGCCGCGCGGCGGGCCCGCCGCCATCCTGGCGGCCTGCTACGCGCTCGGTGCCGTACTCCTCGCCATGCACGCCCCGCCACGGCTGCTCCGAAACCTCGCAGCGCCCGAAACCTCCGCCGTGGCGCCCGCCGAGATCGCCCTGCTCACCGCCCTGGTCACCCCTTCGATCGCCGCCATCGCGCTGGTCGCCGAACGCTCGGGGCACACATTCCTCGGCTTCGGGCTCGGCATCCTGGCACTGACCGTGCCGCACTTCCACTTCGCCGGATTCGCCGCCGCGCTGGTCTCGGGGCTCGTCTGCCGGACCGCCGACAGCGCCGCAGGAAGGTTCGCTGCGCTGAGCGTTCCGCTGGGCACCCTGCTCGTCCTGATCGGATATTTCATCGGGGACCGGGCCGAGCTGGCCGGGGCAGTCGTTCTGACAGCGGGCATGTGGACCGTCGCCCTGCTCACCTGGCGATCGATCCGCGGCGGGCAACGGGACCGGATCACCCGGCTGCTGCTCGCCACCTCGTCCGCCGTGCTCGTGGTCACCATGGTGCTCGCGCTGAGCTGGGCACTGGGCGAGGCCACCGGGCTCCCTCACCCCACGCTGACGTGGATGGCCGCCACCCACGGTCTCGGCAACGCACTCGGCTTCGCACTCTGCTCCGTGCTTGCCTGGCGCAGGCTCCGGAACCACACCGTTCACGAGGACAGGACCACATGAGCACCTTCACCTACACCTACCCCGAGGTCGGAGCCACTCGCCTCGGCCCGCTCCCCGACGGCTACAACCACCTCCACCACCGGACCCGGGTCGGGCGCGGCCGCGCCGACTTCGAGACAGCGGGCGCGGCGGTCACCGAATGGCGCATGCATCGCAGCAGCGGAGCCGGGGTCCGCGCGTCGGCGGCCCGCGCCGAGGCCGGGGTCTCAGTTCGGGTGTCGCTGGGCATCGGCCCGTTCCGGTTCACCGCACCCTGCCGGGTCGTCTGGGCCGCGTACGAGAAGGACCGCATCGGATTCGCCTACGGGACGCTGGTCCGGCACCCCGAGTGCGGCGAGGAGTCATTCGTGGTGGAGCTCGCGGACGACGGGGCGGTGTGGTTCGCCGTCATGGCGTTCAGCCGCCCGGCCGCCTGGCACACCCGGCTCGCGGGGCCCGTCGTACCGGTGATTCAGCGGTGGTATGCCCGCCGGCTCGGCAGCACGCTGCGCCGGATCGTCACCGAAGGCCGGCGCGCGCGGGTCTGAAGGCCGAGCCGCGTCACGGGACCGATACTGGAAACAATGGAGTGGTTCACCGCAGACGGGTACTGGCTCAGCCGGCTGATCTTCCAGCGGGCTCTGGCCGGCATCTATCTGGTCGCGTTTCTCACCGCCGCGCTCCAGTTCCGGGCGCTGATCGGCGAGCGCGGCATGCTGCCCGTACCGGATTTCCTGCGGCGTACGGACTGGCGCAGCACGCCCGGCCTCTTCCGGCTCCACTACTCCGACCGCTTCTTCGCTCTCGTCTGCTGGACCGGCTGCGCGCTCGCCGTCGCACTGATCGCGGGCCTGGACGCGTATGTTCCGCTCTGGGCCGCGATGGTTCTCTGGGCACTGCCGTGGGCGCTCTATCTGTCGATCGTCCAGGTCGGCCAGACCTGGTACGGCTTCGGCTGGGAGTCCCTGCTGCTGGAGACCGGCTTCCTCGCCGTCTTTCTCGGCAACGCGGACACGGCGCCGCCCGTGCTGGTGCTGTGGCTGCTGCGCTGGGTGCTGTTCCGGGTGGAGTTCGGCGCCGGGCTGATCAAGATCCGCGGCGACGAGTGCTGGCGCAACCTGACGTGTCTGTACTTCCACCACGAGACCCAGCCGATGCCGGGCCCGCTGAGCTGGTTCTTCCACCGGCTGCCGAGGCCTGTCCACCGGGCCGAGGTGGCGGCCAACCATGTCACTCAACTCCTGGTGCCGGTACTCCTCTTCACTCCGCAGCCGGTGGCGAGTGCGGCCGCGGGGCTGATGATCGTCACCCAGCTGTGGCTGGTCGTCTCGGGGAACTTCGCCTGGCTGAACTGGGTGACGATCACTCTCGCCCTGTCCGCCGTCGACTGGTCCCTGTTCACCGAACCGCCCGCGCAGTCCGCGCCGCCGCTCTGGTACGAGACCGTCGTCATCGCGGTCACCGCGCTGGTCGTGTTCCTCAGCTACCGCCCGGCGCGCAATCTGGTCTCCCGCCGCCAGGTGATGAACCGCTCCTTCGACCCACTGCATCTGGTCAATACCTACGGCGCGTTCGGCAGCATCAGCCGGGTCCGGCTGGAGGTGGTGGTCGAGGGCACCGACGAGCAGGAACTCCACGACGGAACGGTCTGGCAGGAGTACGGCTTCCGCGGCAAGCCGGGCGATCCGCGCCGCCTGCCCCGCCAGTTCGCCCCGTACCATCTGCGGCTCGACTGGCTGATGTGGTTCGCTGCGCTCTCCCCCGCGTACGCGGGCCCCTGGTTCGGCCAGTTCGTGGAGCGGCTGCTGGAGAACGACCGGGACACGCTGCGGCTGCTGCGTCACAACCCGTTCCCTCAGGCCCCGCCCACGCATGTCCGCGCCAGGCTGTACCACTACCGGTACACGACCTGGCGCGAACTGCGGGCCACGGGACGCTGGTGGCACCGCACCTATGTGCGGGACTTCATGCCCCCCGTCTCGCTCGGTCCCTCCTGGCTCAGCCCGACCAGGCGATCTTGAACACCCAGGCGTGCTTCCCGGCCCTGCGGGCCGCCGCCGGTACGTCGATCACCAGCGAGCCTGACGTCGGCCCGTCGCCTGGGCATCGCAGCGGCTATCTGCTGCTCAGCGTCGGCGCGGGGGTCGGGCTCTCGTTCGCCGGGGCCGCTGTGGCGGACGCGGTCCGCTGACCGGCGGATGCCCCGGAGCGGCCGAACTCCGGCCCACCCCTCGCGGGGTTCGGGCCGGAGCTCGGATGTGCAGGTACGAAGCGGTCAGTCGACGCTGGGCAGGATGTGCGGCTCGGCAAGGTCGTCCTCGTAGCCGGCCAGCCGGATCGGCGCGGACCTGGCCCAGACCTCGATGTTCTGGAGCTTCTCGGTCTTGCGGGTCCGCTCTCCGTGCCGTTCGGCCGGTCGCTTCTCGTTCGCCAGTTCTGGTGTCGTCACCGCGCACTCCTTCGTGTCGCGTAACCCCGGGGCGTCGCCGACGCCCCGGCCTCATACCCGGGAGTCGACCACCCGCGAGGGGCAGGGGCAAGAACAGTTCGGTCGCGGTGGCGCCGGGTACGGGGCGGGACGGCGACTTGGTTGACAAGCCTGTCCCAGGACGGTCGAAGAGGTTTCGTGGCTTCCTCGATGACGTCCGTTCGCATCAGAGTAACCAAATGAGCGCGTTCACGCTCGATGGAATGTGTGCACTGGCTCACTTTCGGCCATCGAGTACGGAAAAGACCCGGCCGGGAACGAGTCCCGGGCCGGGCCCACTGCTCCGCGCGAACACCGCGTGATCGATCGACTACCAGTTGGCGGGCGCGTAGTCCTTGAGGAAGCAGCCGTACAGGTCCTCGCCCTCCTCGCCGCGCACGATCGGGTCGTAGACGCGGGCAGCGCCGTCGACCAGGTCGAGCGGGGCGTGGAAGCCCTCTTCGGCAAGGCGGATCTTGTCGGGGTGCGGGCGCTCGTCGGTGATCCAGCCGGTGTCGACGGCGGTCATCAGGATGCCGTCCCTCTCGAACATCTCCTGGGCGCTGGTGCGGGTGAGCATGTTCAGCGCGGCCTTGGCCATGTTGGTGTGCGGGTGGCCCGCGCCCTTGTAGCCACGGCTGAACACGCCCTCCATCGCCGAGACGTTGACCACATAGGCGCGCTTGGCGGCGGTCGCCGCCATCGCCGGACGGAGCCGGCTGATCAGGATGAAGGGCGCGGTGGAGTTGCAGAGCTGGACTTCCAGCAGCTCGATCGGTTCGACCTCTTCGACGGTCTGGATCCAGCTGTTGGTGTCGTGCAGGTCGGGTACGAGACCGCCCGCGTCGATCGCCGTTCCGGCGGCGATCCGCTCCAGGGAGGCAGACCCGGTGACCAGTGCGAGCTCGGTGACGTCCTGCGCGCTCAGGCCTTCCTTGCGGGCGGCCGGGAGGGCCGCGACACGGTCGACGGTGCCGCTGCCGAAGGTGCCGATGACCTCGGCGGCGGGCAGCTCGCCCGCCGGGAGCGGGGCGGACTCGGCGTTGACCAGTTCGCTGTACGCGTTCGCGGAACGGCGCACGGTCTGCGCCGCGTTGTTGATCAGAATGTCCAGCGGGCCCTCGGCCGCGACCGAGTCGGCGAGCGCGACGACCTGGGCGGGGTCGCGCAGATCGATGCCGACGATCTTCAGCCGGTGGATCCACTCGTCGCTGTCCGGCATCGCCTTGAAACGGCGGATCGCGTCGTTGGGGAAACGGGTGGTGATGGTGGTGTGCGCACCGTCTCGCAGCAGTCGCAGCGCGATGTACATGCCGATCTTCGCGCGGCCGCCGGTCAGGAGCGCGCGCCGGCCGGTGAGGTCGGTCCGTGCGTCACGGCGCGAGCGGTTCTCCTTGGCGCACTGCTGGCAGAGCTGGTGGTAGAACGCGTCCACCTCGACGTACCTGGTCTTGCAGATGTAGCAGGACCGGGGCCGCTGGAGGACGCCCGCGATCTCGGCACGGGCCGAGGACGACGGCAGGACCCCCTGGGTCTCGTCGTCGATGCGGTCGGCCGAGCCGGTCGCGGTGGCCTCGGTGACGGCCTTGTCGTGCGCGGTCTTGGCGGCGCGGCGCTCCTGACGACGGCGCTGCTTCACGGTCCGGTAGATCCCGGCCGTGGCGCGGCGCACGGCGATGGCGTCGGGGTGGTCGACGTCGATGTCGTCGAGTTCGTCGAGCACGCTCAGGCAGACGGCCAGCCGCTCCGGGTCGATACCGGGACCGAACTCCTCAGTACCGGGAGCGAACCCCGGGCTGTCCTCTGTCACCGTCATTGCCGTTCCTCTGTCGCTTGTCACTCGTGGCGCCGACCGCCATACATGGTCCTGCCGGGCCGAACGCCCCGATCAAGTCTGCCATGCACCGGATGCTGCTCCGTTCGCGTGACTTCAAGGGGTTCCCCGCGGTTCGCCGGCACGCGTGTGCATGGCTGCGCCCCTCCGCCCCGACGGCTCCTCCACGGATCGGTCACATATGCTTCCCTGCGAAACGGCCAGGGTTGAGCTGTGCCGTCCGTTACAAGGGGGTGGAGAGTGGCCGAACCCCCCGCGGGCGGCTCTCCTGCACGGCCTGTGCTCCCGGCCGCCATCCCCGTACAGAACGCACTTGTGCCGGTCGGCAACAGCCTCGGCAACGGTTCGGTGTGGGACGTCGATGCCGTGATCCTGCTGGTCGAGGACGATGCCGGTGATGCGCTCCTCGTCGAGGAGATGCTCGCGGACAGCGAGCTGGACTCCGCGCTGACCTGGTGCCGGACGCTCGCGGAGACGCGCCGGTTCCTGGCCGGCTGCCGGACCCCGTGCTGCGTACTGCTCGATCTGCACCTGTCCGATGTGTACGGCGTGGACGCCGTCACCCAGATCGTCGAGTCGGCGCCCGATGCGGCCATTGTGGTGCTGACCGGCAGGGCCGAGGCCGATACGGGCCTGTCGGCCGTGGCGACCGGCGCCCAGGACTATCTCGTCAAGGGGCGACTCCATCCGGAGGCGCTGGGCCGCTCGGTCCGGTACGCCCTCCAGCGCAAGCAGGTCGAGCGGGCCGCCGCGGCGCTGCGTGCCAACCGGCTGATGGCGCAGGAGAACGCCCGCCTCGAGCGCGGGCTGCTGCCCGTGCCCCTGCTGCGCGACGACTCCTTCGAAGCGGTGGCGCGATACGCACCGGGCCGGGCGCACGCCCTGCTCAGCGGTGACTTCTACGACGTGGTGCAGACGTCCGACGGCACGGTGCACGCGGTGATCGGCGATGTGTCGGGGCACGGGGCGGCGGAGGCGGCGCTGGGTGTCTGTCTGAGGGTGGCCTGGCGCACCGCGGTGCTGTGCGCCACCGGCCAGCTCGAACAGGTCCGGCTGCTGGAGGAGATCCTGGTCGCCGAACGCTCCGACCCGCATGTCTTCGCCACCGTCACCTCACTGTCCTTCGCGCCGGACCGCCGTCGGGTGCGGGTGGTGCGGGCCGGCCACCCCGGGCTGTTGCTGCGCAGCGGTGCCCGGGTGAGCTGGGTCGAGCCCGAGCCCGGAATGGCCCTGGGGCTGCTCCCGGGTGCGGGACGGTGGAGCGTCTCGGAGCTGTCCCTGCCCGGGGACGGCCGGATCGTCCTCTTCACGGACGGCCTCTTCGAGGGGCGCACGGGGCCTGGCTCCCGGCTGGGCGAGGACGGACTGCTCGCCGTAGCCCGCAGGCACGGGGCGCTGGCGGCCCGCGCCTTTGTGGACACCCTGGTCGACGAGGCCGCCGGAGCCGCGTCCCCGTACGGCGGTCTCGCCGACGACGTCGCCGTGCTCCATCTGGGCTGGGGACGGGGGGATCCGCGATGAGCGGCCGGGACGCATCGCCGGCCCGCCGGCGCGGCCTCGCCTCACGTCTGTCGGTCCAGAACTGGGTCCATCTGATTCTCGCCGTCTTCGTACTGGTCGTCTGCGCCGGGCTGACCGTCGGTGCCCTGGTGCTGTCCCGGATATCCGACCGCACCACCGAGCTGGTGGACCGCATCCAGCCCGCCCGCTCGTCGTCCTTCCAGTTGCAGAACGCCCTGCTGGACCAGGAGACCGGGGTCCGCGGATACGCGCTCACCGGTGACTCGACCTTCCTGCGGCCGTACGAGGCGGGGATGCGGGACGAGAAGCTGCGGCTGGCCAAGGTGCGTGCCCTCGTCGGGGACGAGCAGCCCTTCGCCCGCGATCTCGACCGGATCGCCGCAGCCGCGCGGGAGTGGCGCAGCCGGCACGCCGAGCCGCTGGTCGCCGCGGTCCGCCGGGACGGCCCGGCGTCCGAGTCCTCGGCCCCGATCCGGCGGAGCAAGGGCGAATTCGACACTCTGCGGCGGCTGTACACGACACAGCAGGCGCATCTCGACGTGGCGCGTGACCGGGCCCGCGCCGATCTGAGCACCGCCCGCACCACCCGTGACCAGGTGCTCATCTCACTGGTCGTGGGCTTTCTGCTCGCGGTTGTCTCGCTGAGTCTGCTGCTGAACCGGATGGTGGGCCGGCCGCTGCGCCGGCTGACCGCCGCCTCGGACACAGTCAGCTCCGGGGCGTTCCATAACCGGATCGAGGTCGACGGACCGTCCGATGTGCGGGCGGTGGCCGCGGCCGTGGAGGACATGCGCCGCCGCATCGTCGAGGAGCTCGCCGAATCCCAGGACCGCGGGACGCTGCTGGCGGAACAGGCACAGGAGCTGCGCCGGTCCAATGCCGAACTGGAACAGTTCGCCTATGTCGCCTCGCACGATCTGCAGGAACCGCTGCGCAAGGTCGCCTCGTTCTGCCGGCTTCTGGAGAAGCGGTACGCCACGGAGCTCGACGACCGGGCGCGGCAGTACATCGACTACGCGGTCGACGGCGCCAAGCGGATGCAGGTGCTGATCAACGATCTGCTCACCTTCTCCCGTATGGGGCGGGTGCACGACAAGTGGAAGGCGGTCGACCTCGACGGCTCCCTCGACCGTGCGCTGGCCAATCTCGCGCTGGTCGTCGAGGAGTCCGGTACCACGGTCGTACGGGAGGGCCCGCTGCCCGAACCGACCGGGGACGCGACGGCGCTCTCCATGGTCTGGCAGAACCTGATCGGCAACGCGGTGAAGTTCCGCCGCCCCGACGTACCGTGCCGGATCACGATCGGCTGTGTACGGGACGGCGACGACTGGCGCTTCTCCGTCGCGGACAACGGCATCGGTATCCCGCCGGAGTTCTCGCAGAAGGTGTTCGTCATCTTCCAGCGTCTGCACGGCAGGGAGCAGTACGAGGGAACGGGCATCGGTCTGGCCCTGTGCCGGAAGATCGTGGAGTTCCACGGAGGCCGGATCTGGCTGGAGCCGGAGGCCGCCGAAGGCACCTGTATCCGCTTCACGCTGCCGGTCGCTCCCGCCGTACCCGCGCGCACCACTGCTGAGCCGCTCGTCGCGGAATCCCTCGTCGGGCGGCCCGGCCATGGCTGAGATCTGTCGGGTTTTCCCCGGAGTGGGACCGTTCGTCGCGGGTAGGCGAACGTCGAACAGCTGTCATCGAACACCCCTGCGTCGCCCTGGCTGGAGCACATGAACGAACAGGTCACCTCGCGACCGGCCGGCCGCCCCGGCGAAGACCGGCTCACGGACGTTCTGCACAGCGCCGAGGTGTTCGACGGCGAGCCCGGCTGCATCGCGCAGGCCCGGGCACTGGCCGACCGCTTCCTGGTCCGGCTGGCCGCGGAGTGGCTCGCGGTGTTCGGCGAGCACACCCGCAGCGATCTCATGCTGGCCGTGAGCGAGCTGGTCACCAATGCGGACCGCTACAGCCAGGGCCCGTATCTGCTGGAGCTGGAGGGCACCGCGGAGCGCGTGAGCGTCACGGTGTACGACAGCAGCACGGCCTTGCCGCTGTTCTACTCACCCGACCCGACGCGCCCCGGCGGCCACGGCATGGAGATCGTGGTGGCGCTGTGCGACCGGCTGACCGCCGAGCGCGTGCCGGTGGGCAAGCGCATCCGGGCCGAGTTCCAGCTGAGCAGCTGAGCTGTGGGGCGGGCGGGACGCCGCCCGCCCCACGACCACGGTCATCCCAGTGCGGGCGGGGCGTCCGCGGCCGAAGTGCCCCAGGCCGACGGCTCGCCGCCCACCGTGAAGGAGAGCGAACGGGTCGAGCGGATGTCGTCGGTGGTGAGGTAGGTGCGGGACTGCACCGTCCCGTCGAGCCGGGCCGACTGGATGTAGCGGTCGGTGTCCGAGGTGCCGGGTGCGCTGACCGTCAGCGTTCGTTCAGCCCGCCCCGGCGCTCGGCGGCTTCCTCGGTGTCCAGCGTCCGATGCGTGACATCGCCGACCTCGCCCGCCTCATCGTCCGCGCCCGGGCGACCGCTCCCGACTGCGAGGCCTTCGCCCAATGGTGCGCTCGTGCCCGCGACGCGATGACCGACCGCGGTCCGCAAGTGGCCCGGCAGGTGGCCGGGTTACGGCACGGAGCCCAGCGGGCCGTGCTCATGAGCGCCGCCGTGCTGCACGGGGCCCACGCCGATGGCAGCTCCCGCTACCACACCACCGTCAGCACAACGCCTCCGACCAGATGCAGTTTCCCGTCGCTGAGCCGGAAGCCGCGCCGCGTGTAGTTGAGGGAGGGCAGGGCTTCACGCTTCTTCTTGCACTTCGGCATCCCGGCCCGGCGATGCATGGGCAGCCGTTCCCTGATGTCTCTCTGCGCCTTGGCCTTGGACTTCCCGAAATCACGGATGACCTGCTGCTGGGGAACCGAGCTGCCCTCCCGCAGCCACGCAGTACTCTTCCCGGCCTCGGTCAGCATCCTGTCGAGCTGCGCCGGACCGCCGGTCATCCAGACCGGCCGCATCGACGGATGGGTGCTGTCCACGCCGCACAACGACTGACACACATCCCCTCCGGGTCGTTCGGATCCACCATCGGGCAACGACCTCAGGTGCGAACCGACTGGCGCAACTTCCGCGTGCTCCGGGAACGATTCACGAAGATCGGGGCATCCTGTTGAGGTCCCCCCTGGACGCAGACCTACACCCCACGCCTCATCCCCACCGGAACAAGGGGTGCATGCCGCATGCGGATGTCCAAGCCTGTCGCACCCGCGGCGCCCACGAATCCGGGCCTCAAGCGGGAAATCGGGCTGATCGGTCTCATCTGGACCTCGGAGGGGTCCATCATCGGGTCCGGCTGGCTGTTCGGCGCCCTGTTCGCCGCGCAGGCAGCCGGCACGGCGGCGCTCATTTCCTGGGGAATCGGGGCACTCGCCATCATTGTGCTGGCGTTCGTCCATGCTGAACTGGGGGCCATGTACCCGGTGGCGGGCGGCACCGCCCGCTTCCCGCACTATGCCTTCGGCAGTGCCGCGGGTGCGTCCTTCGGATGGTTCTCGTGGCTGCAGGCCGTCACCGTGGCGCCGATCGAGGTCATGGCGTCGCTGAACTATCTCAGCGTCCACGCCCCCTGGGTGCAGACCGGCAAGAATCACCTGACACCCGCGGGGTACGGGCTGGCTGTCGCGTTCATGGCGTTCTTCGTCGTCGTCAACTTCCTCGGCATCAAATGGCTCGCCCACACCAACAGCGTGGCGACGTGGTGGAAAGTGGCCGTCCCCGTCTTCACCATCATCGTGCTGGCCGCCACCACCTTTCACAGCGGCAACTTCGGCTACCAGGGCTTCGCCCCCTTCGGCGCCAGGGGCGTGCTCTCCGCCATCAGCACCAGCGGCATCATCTTCGCGCTCCTCGGCTTCGAGCAGGCCGACCAGCTCGCGGGCGAGAGCCGTAACCCGGCCAGGGACATCCCGCGGGCGGTGATCGGCTCCATCCTCATCGGCGTCCTCGTCTATGTGGCGCTTCAGGTCGTCTTCATCGCCGCCCTGCCGCACAGCGCGTTCGCCCACGGCTGGGCCAATCTCTCCTTCAGCGGAAAGGCGGGCCCGTTCGCCGGGCTCGCCACCTCCGTCGGACTCGGCTGGCTCGCCACGCTGTTGTACATCGACGCGGTCGTGTCACCGTCCGGTACGGGCCTGATCTACACCACCGCCACCTCTCGGGTCTCCTACGGCCTGTCCCGCAACGGCTACGTCCCCGCGGTCTTCGAGCGCACCACCAAGCGCGGCGTCCCGTGGTTCAGCCTGCTCTTCGCGTTCGTGGTCGGCCTCATCGTGTTCCTGCCGTTCCCCACGTGGCAGAAGCTGGTCGGCTTCGTCACGTCAGCGAGTGTGCTGATGTACGCGGGGGCGCCGCTCGCCTTCGGATGCCTGCGCAAGCAGGACCCGGACCGGCCTCGCCCGTACCGGCTGCCCGGCGGGATGTTCTGGGCGCCCGTGGCCTTCATCGTCTCGAACCTGATCATCTACTGGGCGGGCTGGGACACCCTGTGGCGGCTCGGCGTGGCCATCGTGCTCGGCTATCTGCTGCTGGGCGGCTCCGCGCTGCTCAAGCTCAACCCAAAGGTTCCGCATATGGACTGGCGGTCCGCGCAGTGGCTGCCGGTGTACCTCGTGGGCATGGGGCTGATCTCCTGGCAGGGCGGCTTCTGCAGCACCGGCCCGGCGTCGTCGGCGTCCTGCGGTGCGACCGATGCCGTGCCGCTGTGGTGGGACGTCGTGCTCATCGCCGCGTTCAGCCTGGTGATCTACTTCTGGGCCCAGGCCGTGCGGCTCCCCGACGAGGAGACCCAGGAGTACATCGGCTCCGTCGAGGTGGTGCCCGGCGGGTGACGCGGCCTCCCGCCCGGCTCCGGCGCGTCCGGGTGTCAGACGTTCTCGAAGACGCAGTCGCCGCACAGACCGCCGCCCGGGCAGCGGTAGTACAGGCAGCAACTGCGACGGCGGAACGCCGGGTCGTGCGGGGCGCCGGTGTTCCGGAGGTCGGGATGGTCGAGGAGTTCGGCGACCAGGGCGCGGGCCTGTCCTGACACGTCGGGTCGGTGGTGGATACGGGCCCAGGCGACCAGTTCGCGCAGGGCTCCCGCCAGCGCCGACCCCACGTTGCCCCACAGCAGCCCGTTCGACAAGGGACCGTCGCGGTGGATCGCCTCGGCGAGGGGCACGAGATGGGCGTACTGCACGGCTTCCCGCATCCGGGCGGCGGTAGCGGGTAGCGATCCGGAGGTGCTCAGCCACAGGTCGTCGGGGGCGGTGTGCTGTGGGTCCCAGTGCAGGGCATCGGGCGAGAGATCGGGGAAACGGCCGGTCAGGGCCGCCGGGCCGAGTGCGATCGACCAGAGGCGGGAGGCCAGCCCCAGGTGCGCGACGGAGGCGGCGACTCTGCGCTCAGGGGTACGGAGCCGGGTGGCGACCGTGTCGATACGGGCCGTGAGCGGTGCGACCTCCCCCGCGTACAAGAGTGCCAGCGGGCGATGCGCCCCGTCGGACGGCGAAGCGGTACGCAGCGTGAAGAATCCGCCCACAGAGGCCGCTGCCGGCTCGTCCATCGTGCTGCTCCTTCTCGGCTCCCCGGCCGCTACTGGTGACATCGCGGGCACCCGGAGTACCACGACCCGCCATTCACCGTAGCCCCTCGGGTTGATCGCTCCGGGGCCCTCCGGAGGGACGACTGCCGTCGGGAGGAGGACACTGGGAGTACTCACGTACTACCAAGGCAGTACGCAGGATTGCCGCCTCAAGGACGACGACGCAGCGGCTTTGAAGGGACATCGTGGTGTACATGAGTTCCCTTGCGCTGTCCGTGCTTCTCTCACTGGTCTCCGCAGTCGCCTACGCGGCCGGGGCGATCGTCCAGGAGCGCGTGGCCACGGCTGGAGACGGCCGCTCGCTCGCACCCTTGCGCAACCGTGTCTGGTGGGCCGCCGTGACAATGAACGGCGTGGGCGCGGTCCTGCATGTCGTGGCGCTGGCCTACGGTCCGCTCAGTCTCGTCCAGCCGCTCGGTGCGCTGACCATCGTCTTCGCCCTGCCGATGGCGGCACTCTTCGTACGCCGCCGGGCAGGCGCCATCGCATGGCGCGGCGCGATCATGGCGACCGTCGGTCTGGCGGGCCTGCTCTCGCTCACCGGGAACGCCGAGCCGCACACCCTGAGCGGCCCGGATCAGCTGACGCTCGCCGGCGTGACGCTCGGTGCGGTCGCAGCGCTCTTCCTGATCTCCAAGGGCTTGCACCGGCCGGTGGTACGGAGCGTGATCCTGGCCGGGGCCGCGGGTGTCGCTTTCGGGATCGCCTCGGTGTTCACGAAGACCGTGGCCGTGCAGTGGACCTCCGGTGCGGCGGGGGCCGGAATGCCGGCGCTGCTGGCGATAGGCACGTTCGCGGCCGCCGGGCTGCTGCTCTCCCAGGCCGCGTACCGGGGCGCCGGGCTGACCGCGCCGCTGGCCACGGTGACTGTGGTGAACCCGGTGATAGCCGCGGCTGTCGGCATCACCATGTTCGATGAGCAGTTCCGGCACGGTACGGCGGGCACCCTGCTCGCGCTGGCCTGCGGGGTGGTCGCCGCGGGCGGGCTGATACTTCTCACGACGGAGCGGCTGGGCGCGGAGCACCGTGCCGGGCAGCCGGCCGCGAGCGAGTACCCGAACGCTCTGGGAGACGGGGCGGACGCGGAGCCCGGCGCCGGAGGTATTGCGGAACCGGCGGTGGACCTGGCCCGGCCGGCTGAGACGCAGAAGGTCGTCATTCATCCCGAGCCCGCACCGCCGACGCCCGCCGCAGCCGTCGAGACCATCGCGGAAACGTTCTCGGCAGCCTCTGTAATGCCTCTGGTGATGCCGCTGGAGCGTCGTCTCGGGCAGGTGGAGTTCGGGCCCGGACGGTCGTCGCACACCGGCACCGCAGCACGGCGGGGCGGCGCGTCCGCGGAGCCTGCCGCCCCGGCTGACACAGCCGGGGCCCAGGCGGTCGTTCAGACGCTGACCCCGCCCGCCCTCAGGTAGGCCAGCGGGTCGATGTCCGAGCCGTAACCGGGGCCGGTACGGATCTCGAAGTGCAGGTGCGGACCGGTGACGTTCCCGGTGGAGCCCGAGCGCGCAATCCGCTGGCCTGCGGAGACATGCCGGCCCTCACGCACGTGAAGCGCGGACAGATGCGCGTACTGGCTGTATTTGCCGTCGCTGTGCCGGATGACGATCTGGTATCCGTACGCCCCCGCCCAGCCCGCCGAGACGACGGTGCCGGAGCCGACCGCCTTCACCGAAGTGCCGGTCGGGACGGGGAAGTCGACACCGGTGTGATAGCCACTGGCCCAGGAACCGGCCCGGTGGTACGGGGTACCGATACCTGCCGCAATCGGCGCGACGAGACCGTCGGACTGCTTCTCCGCCCGCTGCGGCTTGTGGCTCTCGGCCTTCTTCGGGTGTTGCTTCGGCTCGGTGGTCTGGTGCCGCGGCTTCGCGGTTTGGTGTTGTGACGTGGCCGGGTGCTGCTTCGGCTTGGTCGTCTCGTGCTGCGGCTTCGCCCTCTGGTGCGGTGCGGTTTTCGGCTTCCCGGCCGGTGTCGAGCCCGTCCTGGATCCCGCCTTCGGTGCCTGGGCCACATCGAGGCTCAGGCGCTGTCCGGGAAAGATGAGATCCGGATCGTCCCCCACGACCGTGCGGTTCGCCGCGTACAGGTGCTGCCAGCCGCCCCGGACATGCTCACCCGCCGCGATCGCGGAGAGCGAGTCACCACCGGCCACGGTGTACGACTCGCGCTTGCCGGGCACAGTGGTCGGCTTGGCGGGCGTGGTCGTCCGCTTCGTCTCCGGCTTCCCGACGGCAGCCTTCCCGGGCGCCTGTAAGTGGCCGGTCCGCTCCGACTGCGGGTTGATGCCAGGGGCTTCCCCGCCACTGGTCAGCCCCGCCCGTGTCGAGCAGCCCGGCCAGGCGCCGGGTCCCTGCCCTTCGAGCACCTTCTCGGCGATGGCTATCTGCTGGTCCTTGGTGGCCAGATCGGCGCGCGGGGCGTAGACCGTGCCGCCGTAGGCCGCCCACGTCGACCGGGTGAACTGAAGGCCACCGAAGTAGCCGTTGCCACTGTTGATGTGCCAGTTGCCGGTGGACTCGCAGGTGGCTACCTTCTCCCAGACATCCGCGGAGGCGGCGCCTGCCGAGGCGGCTGCGATGAGCGGGAGCGCGATGCCCGCACCGCCGGCGGTGACCGTGAGCGAGGCACGGTTGAGCCGGCTGGGCTGGTATCTGCGGTGCCGTCCGTTTGCGGCCATGACTTGGCTCCCCCACTGGCAGTAGGACACGTCGCAAGCGCCCAACTTATGGGCAGACAAAGGCCGATGACAAGGGAGCGATAGCGACTCATCCGCCACGGGCGGCCCAGGGGACACCGCCGCCCGAGGTTCGTGGCCGGTGCACTCGTCGGCCCTCGTACCGTGCTACCGGGTACGAGGGTTGACGACTGCGCCGGTCATCCGGCCTTCTCCGGAGGAGAGTTGCCTAGCGTGTGGCATCGCGATTGAGAGTCGCCGTGTGCGGCGATCGTCGCACACGGCGGCATAGGCGGCCCGCGAGTTCGTCACCGCCCCAGTCGGGCCCTGACCGTGTTCAGGCCGGGGTGGTTTGCAGCTGCTTGTGCGGAGCAGCGTGGTCGGCCAGCGGTTGCCTCAGGGAGAGGATGATCAGCAGAGCGAACGCGGTGAGGGCGGTGAGCGTGCGCAGGTTGTTGAACAGCTCCCAGCGCCGCAGGATCTCCGCGTGATCGGCCGGGGCCGAGGTGAGCGCCCATTCCTTGATTCGGCCGTTGATCGGCACATTTCCGAGCCGGGTTATCAGGAAGGACGCGAGGGTCAGCAGACCTGCCGTACCCGCGATCAGCCGGGCGCGGCCGCGTGTCAGGGTCGCGAGAGTGAGGGAGCTCAGCGTCGACACGGCCATCGCCGCCTGCATGGTGATGCCGTTCATCTTCATCAGTTCGGCATGGAATGACAGCCGCATGTCGAGCGGTACGGCATTGAAGGTGGGGACGAGGTTGGCCGCACCGTAACCGAATGCGCCGGCGAGGAGGCCGGTGGCAAGCAGGGCGAGTCCCTGGAAGAGTCGGATGCGCATGTTCGTTGGCTCCAGTACATGGGTGCTATGGGCCCAGGTCCGTTCGACGTCCTGAGTGGTGACGGCGTTGCAAGTCCTGAGACAGACCGGTGGTGCCGCATGGTCACAGGTAGTCGACGTGTTCCCGCAGGCCGGCGACCACCTGACGTGACAGCCGGTCACGGCCACGACCGCGACAGTTCTCCGACTGTCCGGTGCGGAGATTCGGGAAACTCGACCGGTATTGGTTCTGCGGGGCGGCGCAGGGCGGCGGGTTGCTGCCTGCGGTGTCGTCGTTGGCCGGCAGGCGTACAGATGACCGCCCACGGACTGGCGCAGTCACGCCTGCGCAGCGACGAAGCGATCGTGCAGTTCGCCGCGGAGGTGTCCCGGGGGGAGCCGTCGGCCGTATGCGAGCAGGAGGAGGTCCTGTGCGGCGCCGGACACAGGCGTTCCGGTACCGAAGGACCAGTCGAGGTCGTCGGCGCGGAGTGCGATGCCGCCCAGGTCGGCTCCGAAGAACCTGAGGGTCCTGGCGTCGACGCTCTCGAGGAGTATGCGCAAGCGGGCTTCGGGAACCCGGCGGTCGAGGCCCAGCGCGACCGTGATGTCCAGGCCGTGGATCACATCGTGGCCCAAGGCCGCCTCGATCCCGCCGACCGGCGGCCTCCAGGGGTGATCCGCGTTGTCACTGAGGAATGCGGCGAGCTCACGCGTCGAATGGGCGGCCGCGTCCTTGTGAGCGTATCGATCGGTCATCCGATGGAGGTTGCCTCGCGATCTGAACAGTTCCACCGCCATCTTGGAGAGCGAGTACCGAAACCCCATCGTCATGTGGGCCGCAGCTTCCCGTACCCGCCACCCCACGCACAGGGTCGGAGCGTCCCACTCCTCGGCCGACAAGCCATCCAGCATGGCCGCCAGCTCCCGGCGTTCGGCCGCGATCGCGGCTCTGATGTCCGTCGCTGGTCTCCGGTACGTCGTCTTCCCCATGGCCTCAAGGGTCTCGGCAGCCCAGCCATAAGTCCAAGAGTTTGTATGTCTCGCAGCTAGAATGATCAGTTATGGACATTCGGCAGCTGCGGTACTTCGTCACGGTGGCGGAGGAAGCCAACTTCACCCGCGCCGCTGCCCGGCTGCACCTGGCGCAGCCAGGTGTGAGCGCCCAAGTCCGGCAGCTCGAAAAGGAACTCGGGCATCCGCTGCTCGACCGCTCCGGCCGGTCGGTGACCCTGACGGAGGTGGGCGAGGCCGTACTGCCGTACGCGCGGGCCGCGCTCAGCGCCGTCGAAGCGGTACGGCAGACTGCGGACGAGTTCACCGGGCTGCTCCGCGGCCAGGTCACCCTCGGCCTCGTCTCGGGCGCAGCCGCGGCAGCCCATGGGTTCGACCTCGCCGCCGTCCTGGCCGGCTTCCACGAGGACCACCCCCAAGTCGAGATAGCCCTGACCGAGGACACATCGGAGCGGATGCTCACCGCGCTGAATCGCGGGGAACTCGACATCGCCGTGATCGGACTCGCGGACGACGAACCCCCACCGGGCATCTCCGTCCAGGTCCTGGTCGACGAACCCCTGGTCGCGGCCATCGCCCCGGACGACCCCGCCCTCATGCCCCCGGACCGCACGAGCATTCCGGTGGCCGAGCTCCGCGATCGCCCGCTGATCAGTCTGCCGCGTGGCACAGGACTGCGCGGAGTGCTCGACCACGCGTGCGCGCAGGCGGGGTTCCAGCCCCGCATCGCCTTCGAGGCGGCCGCTCCGCTGTTCCTTGCACAGCTCGCTGCCCGCGGTCTCGGCGTAGCAGTGGTTCCGGCCCTCCCCGCCGGCGCGGCGTCAGCCTTCGGGCTGCGGACGCTGGAGATCACTCAACCGCAGCTGCGCGGCCGGGTCGCTCTGACCTGGCGGACGGACGGCCCCTCCAGCCCCGCAGCCACCGTCTTCCTGAACCTGCTGCGTACAAGACTCACCGCGCCAGGGACCGGCTGACGTCGGACGATGGCACTACCGAGGAAGGGGAGGGTCGAGCAGGGCCTCCCGCAACCGCGTGGCGAACGCATCAGGATCCTCGGTGCAACCCGTGTGTCCACCGGGGAACTCCACGAGCCTGCCGCCGACCTTGTCCACCAGCCGGGCACCCGGAATCGCTGTGAGCAGGGTGCGGGAGTCCCGCCCGACCCCGATGGTCAGCTTCTGCGCGCCGTATCCAAGGGCCTCCAAGTCCGGTACGTAACTGCTGAACGGGCACAGCACGTGCTCCAGGAACACCGGGAGGTTGGCCCGCATCCGCCGGAACACCTCGGCCTCGTACGGGGACCGTTCGGCGGCCGCCCGGTGCCCGCCCCGGGCCGCACGGTCCGCTCGCGCCCGGCGTTCACCCTCGGCCGGACGCTCCGCTTCCTGACCCGTCAGACCCTCGGTCATGGTGGCCAGCGCGGCGACCACCCCGTCCCTGCGGTAGGAGTCGCGCACGGCGGCGAAGAGCTTTCGCCCCTGTTCCGGATCGGGCAGCAGCTCCACCACCGGCGGCTCGTGCGCGATCACCCGGTGCAGCCGTTCCGGGTGGCGGGTGAGCAGGTCCAGGGCGACGACGGCGCTCGAACTGGATCCGAAGACGGCCGCGGGCCCGCCGTCCGGTGACAGCAGATCGATCAGCCGGTAGGCGTCCTCGCTCTGCACCTCCACCCGCTGGTCGCCGGTCTCCCCATCGAGGACGCTGCGCGAGTATCCCCGCGGATCGAAGGCGGCTACGGTCCACCGGTCGGCCAGCTGTGCCGCCATCCGGTCGTAGATCCCTGCGTCGGCGCTCCCGCCAGGCATCATCAGCAGCAGCGGGCCCTCGCCGCGCACCTCGTAGTACAGCGTCGCTCCGGGCACCTTCAGACGGCCGGTGCGGGCCGGTGTCGTGCGGTCAGTCATGGTTCTTCCCCTTGTTCATCGCGGAGGGCCAGTGCTCCAGCAGGAAGTGCAGGGCCTCGACGGACCGCTCCCAGGACGTCTGTACGTCGCGGGGCGCGCCAAAGCCTCCGCTCGCCTCCAGGGCGCAGTAGCCGTGGAAGGCGCTGCGCAGCAGCCGTACCGCGTCCGTGAGATCGGGCTCGGCCAGGCCGTAGGCGCGCAGCATCGCACCCGTGGTCTCGATGGTGCGGTGGTACGCGGAAGACCGGGCGGCGACGGCGGGGTCGATATGCATCTGCGTCGCCTCGTACCGCCCGGGCCGCTCCAGCGCGAACGACCGGTAGGCGTCGGCGAAGGCGACCAGGGCGCCCTTTCCGGCTCGGCCCGCCACTGCTGCGCTGATCCGGTCGATGAACTCACCCGCGGCCAGCAGTGCGACCCGGGTCCGCAGGTCATGCAGATTCCGGACGTGCGAGTACAGGCTGGCGTCCTTGACCCCGAAGCCGCGGGCCAGTGCGGAGATCGTGACCTTGTCGAATCCGATGGAATCGGCCAGATCGGCCGCCGCCTCCACCACGCGTTCGGTCGTGAGACCCGCACGGACCATCCGACACCACCATCAGAGCAATACCTAGACCCTCTAGGCATTTTCCTAATATACATAAGCAGGTCCATACGGCCCATGCTGAACAGGCCGTCCCCGCGCCCCGTATCCATACTGAAGATCCCGGCATCCCCCACACAGATTGCAGAGCACACAGATGAGCGGCACTGCGCAGATCGGCGTCACAGGACTCGCGGTCATGGGCCGCAATCTCGCTCGTAACTTCGCCCGCAATGGCTTCACGGTCGCCCTGCATAACCGCACGACCGCGAAGACGGACGCCCTGGTCAAGGAGTTCGGCGACGAGGGTTCCTTCGTTGCCGCACACACGCCGCAGGCGTTCGTCGCGGCGTTGGAACGTCCGCGCCGGCTGGTCATCATGGTGAAGGCGGGCGATCCGACGGACGCCGTGATCCAGGAGTTCGCCCCGCTCCTCGAAGAAGGCGACGTCATCATCGACGGCGGCAACGCACACTTCGAGGACACCCGCCGCCGCGAGAAGGAACTGCGCGAGCGCGGCATTCACTTCGTGGGCGTCGGCATCTCGGGCGGCGAGGAGGGCGCGCTGAACGGGCCGAGCATCATGCCGGGCGGCTCGACCCAGTCCTACGAATCGCTGGGGCCGCTGCTGGAGAAGATCGCCGCCAAGGCGAAGGACGGTGCCCCGTGCACCACCCACATCGGTCCCGACGGTGCCGGGCACTTCGTGAAAATGGTCCACAACGGCATCGAGTACGCGGACATGCAGCTGATCGCGGAGGCGTACGACCTGCTGCGTGCGGTGGCGGGCTACTCCCCCGCAAAGATCGCCGAGACATTCCGCAGCTGGAACACCGGCCGCCTGGACTCGTATCTGATCGAGATCACGGCGGAGGTCCTCGCCCACACCGACGCGGCCACCGGAAAGCCCTTCGTCAACATCGTGCAGGACCGGGCGGAGCAGAAGGGCACGGGCCGCTGGACGGTGCAGATCGCGCTGGATCTGGGGGTGCCCGTATCCGGTATCGCGGAGGCCGTCTTCGCCCGCTCGCTGTCCGGCCATGCAGATCTGCGCGAGGCGGCGCAGGGCCTGGTGGGCCCGTCGCCCAAGGCGCTCGACGAGACAGCGGCTGCAGCCTTCGCCGACCGGGTGGAGCAGGCGCTGTACGCGTCCAAGATCGTCTCATACACGCAGGGGTTCCACCAGATCCGGGCGGGCAGCGAGGCCTACGACTGGAACATCGACCTCGGCGCGGTGGCGGCGATCTGGCGGGCCGGGTGCATCATCAGGGCCGCGTTCCTGGACCGGATCCGGGCGGCCTACGACACCCGCCCCGACCTGCTGAGCCTGCTCTCGGACGAGCAGTTCGCCGAGGAGATCGGTGCGGCGCAGGACGACTGGCGCACGGTGGTCGCCGAGGCGGTACGGCAGGGGGTGCCGACGCCGGGGTTCGCAGCCGCGCTCGCGTACTACGACGGACTGCGCGCGGACCGGCTGCCCGCGGCGCTCACCCAGGGACAGCGCGACTTCTTCGGCGCACACACATACCGGCGCACGGACCGCGAGGGCTCCTTCCACACGCTCTGGGGCGGCGACCGGTCGGAGGTCGAAGCAGGCTGATACGCGACGCCGGTGGGCGCCCCACAGCCTCGGCGAATGCGGGGAGTTGCAGGAGACCGGGCTGACGCATGTGACCCCGGCCCCGGACACCGATGGTGGACCGCCGCGGAACCGGCCGCGACGACGGACCTGCTGCTGCCGGCCGGGGCGCCCGAGCTGATCGCGACGCTCCCGGCAAACGGCCCGCCGGACCGGCCGGTCATGGTGGACGGCTGACCCCGTGCCCCGGGTGCGTCGACGTCCGCCCGGCGGGTGATGGCACCCCATCGTCAGGCGGGCTTCTTCAGCAGTTCCGCCGCAGGCGGTATGGACAAGGACGGGTACTGGCCGGTGATCGGGCTGCGGCCGACGACCATGTGCGGGCCCCTGCGGGTCCTCGGCCGCGGGCACGCGGATGAACTCGCGTCCCGGATCACCGGTCGGTCGCCCCGCGTGACGGCCAGCAGCGCGCCCGGAAACCACGGGGAACAGGACCGTCCGCGCAGTCGCCCGGTCAGGTGACCCGGGGTGCGGCGTCGTCGTAGGTATGCGTAAGTAGCAGCGGGTCCACTTGTCCCCCGCACCCGCGAGCCCGCTGCCGTTCCGTACCGCTGCCGTTCCGTACCGCTGCCGTTCCGTACCGCTGCCGACCCATGGAGCCCACGTATGCCCGACGCCACGCCGGAACCTGTCGCGGCACAGCCCGTCGTCGCGCCGCTGACCAGCGCCGCCCTGATCCTGGTCGCCACGATCGAGCCCGGTGGTGAGCCCGTCGTACGCGACGTGCTGCCCGATCTCGCGGCGATCGCCCGCTCCATCGGATTCCGGTTCCCGGGCACCGGCCTGGTCTCCGTGACCGGCTTCGGTTCCCATGCCTGGGACCGGCTGTTTGCGGGGCCGCGCCCTGCGGGGCTCCACCCGTTCCAGGAACTGCAGGGTGCCCGACACCGTGCCCCCGCCACTCCGGGGGACCTGCTGCTCCACATCCGGGCCGAGCGGATGGACGTGTGTTACGAGTGGGCGGCCCGGTTCCTCGACCGGCTCGGCGGCGCGGTGAAGGTCGCCGACGAGACACAGGGGTTCCGCTACTTCGACCACCGGGATCTGCTCGGCTTCGTGGACGGCACCGAGAACCCGGTGGGGGCGGGTGCACGGTCGGCGGCCCTGGTCGGCGCCGAGGATCCGGAGTTCGCAGGTGGCAGTTATGTCATCGTGCAGAAGTATCTGCACGACCTCGCGTCCTGGAACACGCTGAGCACCGAGGCGCAGGAGCGAGTCATCGGCCGTACGAAGTTCGCCGACATCGAGCTCCCCGATGACGTCAAGCCCGCCGACTCGCATGTCGCCCTCAATACGATCACCGACCCGGAAGGCACGGAACGCGAGATCCTGCGGGCCAACATGCCGTTCGGCAGCTTCGAACAGGGCGAGTTCGGCACGTACTTCATCGGATACGCCGCCGACCCGGGCGTGACCGAGCAGATGCTCCGCAATATGTTCCTCGGCAATCCGACCGGCACGTACGACCGCATCCTCGACTTCTCGACGGCGGTCACCGGCACGCTCTTCTACGTCCCCAGCGCCGACTTCTTCGACGCCCCGCCGCCGTCGCCCGTGGCGACCGCGACCGAGACCCTGCCGGAGCCGGCGTCCGCGCCGGCAGTGGCACCGGCGCCGGCCCCGGTCCGTTCGGACGACGGTTCGCTGCACATCGGCAGCCTGCAAGAAAGCGCCCAGTCATGAACAACCTCCACCGCGGACTCGCCCCTGTCACGGAAGCCGCCTGGGACCAGATCGAAGAAGAGGCCCGGCGCACCTTCAGCCGCCATGTGGCGGGCCGCCGTGTCGTCGATGTGACCGGCCCGGACGGCCCCGAGCTGGCAGCCATCGGCGACGGCCATCTGCGCCACATCGATCCCCCCACGCCGGACGTGATCGCCCGGGCCCGCACCTCGGTGCCCGTCATCGACTGGCGGGTGCCGTTCACGGTGACCCGGTCGGCCGTGGACGACGTCGAGCGCGGTTCCGACGACAGCGACTGGCAGCCCGTCAAGGCCGCGGCCCGCACCTGTGCGTTCGCCGAGGACATGGCGATCATCGACGGGTACGCGTCGGCCGGCATCACCGGACTTCGGGACGGCTCCTCGCACTCCCCGCTGCCGCTGCCGGCCGACGCCCGCGACTACCCGGCCACCGTCAGCCAGGCACTCACCCAACTGCGGCTGGCCGGTGTCGACGGGCCGTACCGGCTGCTGCTCGGTGCCGACGCCTTCACCGAGGCGACCGAGACCTCCGACCACGGATATCCGGTGGCCACCCATCTGGCCCGGCTGCTCGACGACCAGATCCTCTGGGCGCCCGCCGTCGCGGGTGGTGTACTTCTGTCCACCCGTGGCGGCGACTTCGAACTGTGCCTGGGCCAGGATCTGTCGATCGGCTATCAGGACCACGACGCGACCAGCATCCGGCTCTACTTCCACCAGGCGTTCACCTTCCGGATGCTGACACCCGAGGCCGTCGTCCCGATCATCGCCTGAGGAACTGCTACCGGCGCCCGGTCGGCCTGACGCTCCAGGTGAGGGTGTCGGTCGCCAGAGCACGGACGGCGGGGTCGCGGATGGCGTCCGTACGGTCCACGGCCTCGGCGGTCACCTTGTGGCTGCGACCGTCCGCGTGAACTCCGAGCGAGGCCGGGGTGACGGAAGTACGTCCCCGGGCGGCGGCCTTCTCGACGCCGTCGACGTACCAGCGCAGATCGGTCCTGGCGAGGCCGGTGGTGGCATCGGGGCGCCCGTGCGTGTGGGGCTTGACGCCGATGGTGGTGAGGTCCGCCAGGGTCACCGCGATACGGCGGCCGGGTCCGACGGTGTCGTCCGTGTCGACGGTGCTGCTCAGTGCGTTGCCCGCGCGGTAGAACCCGGCGATCATCGCCTCGCGTCCCGGCAGGTTGAATTCGGTGTTGCTCAGCTCGCGCATGATCGATGAGGCGGTCGGACGGTAGATGCCGAACGGGTAGTAGGAGCTGCCCTCGTACGTGCCGACGGTGCCGCCCGCCGGGTCGCTCTGCCCCAGCCAGCGGTACCACTTGGCCTGTTTCTCGGTGAGTTGCGCGGACGTGTAGGTGGTGGAGTTGATTCCGCCCGGCTCGCCTCCGGTCCAGGTGCCGTACGCCTCATATGTGTACTCGTCGTCGAGCAGGCCCACCGAGTGCCCGATCTCATGGGCGGCGATCAGGCTGGACGAGGCGTGGTCGGAGGAGAGCGTGGAGACTCCGTTGAAGGGGTAGCCCTCGGCCTGGAGTCCGGAGTAGCCCGCGCCCCCGTACTTGGTCGAGTTGGCGATGACGACCACGAGGTCCGCGGCCGGGGCCTTGGCGGCGTAGGCGGCCACCTTGTCGATGTCGGTGCAGATCAGCCGCTCGGTGTCCGAGCACCAGAAGTAGCTGCCGAGTGCGGTGTCCTTGACGGTGTCCGCTCCGGGATCTCCGCTGACGCCGGACTCGTTGGAGACGGCATCGACGGTCCAGACATTGAACAGACCCTGGTAGCTCTTGTACGGCTCCAGGCCGGTGATGTCGGCCCACTTGGCAGTGGCGTCCGCGTGGAAGTCGTCCTGCTGGCCGGCCGTGTAGCCGTCGCCGATGATCACGACGTCCAGGCGGTCGCCGGTGGGGCCTGTCACTGCCTGCTTGCCCACCGTGCCGTCGAGTGCGGCCTCGGCGGCGCTCAACGGGGCGGCGGCGCCTTTGCCCCTCTGCGTGGGGGAAGCGGCGGGAACCTCCACGGTCCTGCCCGGGCCGCCGGGGTCGGGGAAGTACTCGGCCTCGACGCGCCGGCCGCCATCGGTGCCCGTGGGGGTGGCTGACGCGGGGGCGGTGGCGGCGGCCGCCGCCAGGAGGCCGACGAGAGCAAGTCCCGTCATCGATACTGCTGTTCGGCGCGTGCGGGGGCGTATGCGCATGGACAACTCCTGCGGTTTCTGGGGCACTTCCGGGGCACGACCAGCACGTAACTCGCTGGTTAAGTGGAATTAATATGCCGCTTAACCTAGAAGGGCGCGGGGTTCTGAACAAGGCCCAGGGTCCGAGTGGTTGATGCTCGTATCCGGGCATTTACGATGCATGGGCCGCATTTCGAGGCCGTGCGAGGCAGAAGGGGCGGCGCGATGAACGAGAAGCGCACAACAGGACGAGGCGCCGGAGCGGGCTCCGACCACGGGCCGGACGATGCGCACGGCCCGGGCTACGACGATCGCGGAGCCGTCGGTCGACGCGTACAACGGCTGCGCGCCGAACGCGGACTGACTCAGCGGCAGCTCGCCGAGCCCTCCTACACCCCCGCCTACATCTCCACGCTGGAGGCGGGCCGGGTACGCCCGTCGGAAGCGGCCGTGCGCCACCTCGCGGACCGGCTCGGCGTGACGTACGAGGAACTGGCGACCGGACGCCCCGCCCATCTCGCCACCGAGCTGCGGCTGAAGCTCGTCGAAGCCCAACGGACACTGGCCACCGGCGCCGCCGAGGACGCCGCCGCCACCTACACCCGGCTGCTCGCCGAGGCCGATGGGCACGGACTCGACGGCGAACGCGCCGCAGCTCTGCTCGGGCTCGGCCAGTGCGCACTGGAGACGGGCGATCTGCCCGTGGCCCGCGGCCACTTCGAGGCCGCGGAGAGGCTGCTCGCCGACGCGCCGCTCCCCCGGCGCGCCCCGGCCGTCCGCGGCCGGGCGGTCGCCCATCTACTGGCGGGTGAACTCCGTTACGCCTGCTACCTGCTGGAAAGCGCCATCGACGAGCTCAACGCCTCCGGCCTGCAGGACCCCGGCGCACTCCTGCTGCTGTACACGGCCGCGATCGCGCCGTACATGGACATGGGCGCCCATGCCCGCGCCGCCCAGGCGGGTGAGCTGGCACTGGCTCTCGCACCGCAGGTGTCCGATCCGGAGCTGGTGGCCGGACTGCACCGGAGCGTCGCGCGCACGCTCATCGCAGCGGGCCGCACCACGGAGGCGGACGCCTCCCTCGCCAAGGCGGCCGAGATCTACCAACAGCTCCAGATCCGTACGGAGTTGGCACACTGCCACTGGATGCGCGGCTACGTCCACGCACAGGACGGCGACCTGTCCGGCGCCGAGACCGAGCTGCGCGCCGCCCGTGACATGTTGGCGTCGAAACGGGCCGCCCTGTACACGGCGCAGGTCGAGGTGGAGCTGGCGGATGTACTGCGCCGGCGCGGCAAGGCGTCCCAGGCCCAGGAGTTGCTGCATCGACTCCTGGGTGAACTGCACCCCGACCGGGGATCGGTCCACGCCGGCGGCGCGCACCGGCTTCTGGGCCTCATCCACGAGGAACAGGGCAACCTCGATTCCGCCGAGGAGCACTACGTCACCGCGCTGGCCCTGCTGGAGCGGGCGGGCGCCGCAGGTGATCTCGCGGACATCTGCCGACTCCTGGGCGATCTGCTACGACGCCTGGGCCGGACCGAGGCGGCGATGGACGCGTACCGGACCGGGCTCGGGCATCAGGCCTCTCCCGGCAGCACCACACTGGGACCGGCGCCGGTGCGGCCGCCCACCGCCTGAGTTCCGTCCGGTCGAGTCAGACCGCCTGCCCGCCACACCCCTGGGTGAGGAACGCCTCGACGGTCCGGGTGAATCGGCGGGGGTCGTCGAGCCAGGGGTAATGGCCGGCGTCCGGCTGGACGGCCAGTTCGGCCCGGGGGAACAACTCCGTGATGTCGGCGGCGATACGGGGAAGCGGGCCGCCGTCCGCTCCGCCCGCATGGACCAGGACCGGTGCATCCCACGCGCTCAGGGCGGCGCGGGCCGCCTCGCGGTGAAAAGCGCCGCGGGACACCTTGACGTCCGCGGCCTCCTCGAGGACCAGCTCGGTTCACTCGGCCTGGTCCTGACGCCGTGGTTCTCTGGACCACCCGGTACATCGACGCCGCCGTCGCACAGCTCCGCGCCGCGGATCGACCTACGAGGAGCAGATCGGCTACGCCCGAGCCGTGGTCGACGGCGACTGGGTGCACGTATCCGGGACGACCGGCTTCGACTACCGCACGATGACCATCTCGGACGACGTCGTCGAGCAGGCCGAGCAGTGCCTCCGCAACATCGAATACGCGCTCAGTCTGTCGCGGGGCTGCTGGAGGAGGTCCCGGGCAGCACGACCCGCGTCGTCCTCACGCCTGCAATTTTGGTCGCCGGCAGGCGGACAGGACCGGCATCGCGGACATCACGGCCCGGCTGTACGCGGGTCTGCCGGCCGAGGACCTGGCAGCGGCAGGCCGCGTACTGCCAAGGTCACCGCGCGGGCGAACGCCGTCCTGGCCGGGGCCTGAGGCGTTCCGACCGGGAGTACAGAGCCCGTGAAGCGCACCGGGCAGCACTCATCCGGCTGACCGGGGGGACGGCTCCGGCGCCGGCGCAGGCTCGGGTGTGGGCGGCTGCGGAATCGGATCCGGTGACGGGCCGGGCGGGATGGGGCCCGGCGGTGGGGGCGGCGGCTCCGGCAGCGGCGCCGGAGGCCCCGGCATCGGTCCCGGGGTGGGCGCCGGTGGCACGGGGTCGGGGTACGGATTGGTCATCGGGGGCCTCCGAGCGGTTCGGGGTGGATCTCCTTCCACCGTCCCCCGGCGCGGCTGCCCTCGCCTGGTGAGTCCATGCGTACAGGTTCCGAATGATCCGTGCGGGTCCGGGACCCGAACGGCAGGTCAGCGCGCGGCGGCGGCCGCGGCGGCGAGGCCCGGCCGGGGACTGGAGAGCACCGGGATCCGGGTGGCCGTACGGGTGACCGCATCGGCCATGGACGCCTGCGCCGGCACGATCGCATCGGCGTCCGCCACCGCATCGGCCGTGGCCGCGACCAGGTCCGGACAGCCGTGACGGTCATCGGCTTCGAAGCACGCCCAGGCGCCGTCGACCATCACGGCACGGACCTCTACGGGCCGGTCCCCCGTCGCTTCGGCGAGCAGCGCGAGGGTCGGTCCCAGGGGCGCGGAGTCGGTCGCGAGTACCACCACGCGTTCCCGTTCCGCGGCAGCGGGCCGCCATCGGGCGGTCGACACGCAGCACGGGAACGCCGAGCGTCGCCGCGGCCGACTCCGCGACTCCGCCGATCGTCGAACAGGTACAGAGGACTGCGGAGGCATCCTCTGCGACGTTGCCCGCGAGCAGCGCCAGGATCTCGCCCGACACCGCGTCCGGGCTCCCGACTCCCTTGCTCGGGTGAGCAGGTCCTCGTACACGAGATGGCACGAGATGACACAGGGCGAGTCCGGGATGGCCCGTGCCCCTGAGCGCGTCGAAGACCGGGACATGGACCGGGGAGGTGTGCAGAGCAGGGCGAGTGTCATCCGCCAAGCGGTACACCCCCCGGCCGATGGGATCACTACAGCTCGGGGTGCGACTTGAGCTGGACCTTCGCCTGCTCCATCAGTTCGGCCGGGGCTTCGGGAGCCCGGTCGGGGTGGTGCTGCGCCCACTTCGCGGCGTACGGGCAGAGCGGGACGACGGGAACGCCCTCACGGCCCGCCATGGCGTAGAACTCCTGGACGAGGGCGCCGGCGATGCCCTTGCCCTCGTGGCCGGGTTCGACGACGGTGTGCACGGCCACGAGCGCCGCGGGGTCGCCGTCCATCACGAAGTATGCGATGACTCCAACGGCCTTGCCGTTCTCGTACGCGCGCAGGTTGCCGCTCGCGCGGTCGTCGCGGATGTCGAGTTCGATCCGGTCGGTCTGTTCTGCCATGACGGGTACTCCCTCGGTGGTCGAGCCGGATCAGCGCGCCGCGGGGACGGCGTGCGGGCTCCGTTCGGTAGCGGTGCCGGGTACGGGCTCGGAGGCATCGGCGCCGAGCGCGACGATACGGTTGCCGGCGTCGACGTGCACGATGCGCGGGGTCAGTCCACGGGCCTCGGCGTCGTCGACCTGGGCGTAGCTGATCAGGATGACCAGGTCACCGGGGTGGACGAGATGGGCGGCGGCGCCGTTGATACCGATGACACCGGAGCCGCGTTCGCCCTCGATGACGTACGTTTCCAGGCGGGCGCCGTTGTCGATGTCGACGATGTGCACCAGCTCGCCGGGCAGTAGATCCGCAGCTTCCATCAGCTCGGCATCGACGGTGACGGAGCCGACGTAGTGCAGGTCGGCCTGGGTCACGGTGGCCCGGTGGATCTTGGACTTGAACATTGTACGCATCATCGAGGCGCTCCTGGATCTAGGCTCCCTGCCTGCGTTTTTGCAGGTCAAGGGCGGTTTCCCTACCCTACAGCGAGTCGCATTTTCGGGCAGCATTCCCCAGGTTTTTCAGGACTCATGCCGACCACTTGCTGACTTTTCTGACAAATCGTCAGGCGGTTGCAGGGGGATTCGCCCCGCTCTCCTGATGCCGGCGGCCGCCAGGTGTTCGGCGAGCGCGAACGACGTATATTGCGACCCCGCGTTCGAGTGATGGACAAGGTTGCCGGTGCCGGGCGGGCGGCCTTCACGGTCGCGTTGCCACAGCCCCATGTCCAGGGCGTCCGGGGCGAGTTGGGTCTGTTTCGAGGTGGAGGCGGCCCAGCCGACGATGCGGCGGGAGAAGGTGTCCACGACGAACGCGACGTAGACGACGCCGGAGAACGTGGCGATGTGGGTGAAGTCGGCGACCCAGCAACGGTTCGGCGCGGACGCGACGAAGTCACGGTCGACCAGGTCCGGAGCGCGTGGTGCGGCCGGGGCGGGGATTGTGGTGATCACCTTCTTCCCACGGATGGCGCCGGTGATGCCGAGCTCGCGCATCAGCCGTTCGACGGTGCAGCGGGCCACCGGCTGGCCTTGGCGGTTCAGATGCCGCCAGATCTTCCTCGCTCCGTAGACGCGGTAGTTGGCCTCGCAGACGTCCTGGATCAGGGTCTTCAGTTCGGCATCGCGAATAATGCGGGCCGCCGGTGATTCCCGGCGCTTGTGGTGGGCGTAGTAGGTGGACGGGGCGATCTTGCAGTCGTGCTCGGTAAGGACACGACAGATCGGCTCGACTCCGCCGAAGCGGTCCCGGGGCTCGTCGATGAAGGCTACGAGCGTGTGTGTGGCCGGTCGAGCTCGGCCGCGAAGAAACTTGCCGCGGCCTTGAGGATCTCGTTGGCCCGCTTCAGCTCGGCGATCTGCTTCTTCATCGCCTTGATCTGCGTGGACTCCTCCGTCGTTGTCCCTGGCCGGGCGCCGGCGTCGACCTGGTCCTCCCGGACCCACTTGCGCAAGGTCTCGGTCGTGCCGATGCCGAGTTTCGACGCGACCGCTTTCATCGCGGCCCACTCGGTGTCGTACTCCGGCCGCACCTCGGCGACCATCCGCACCGCACGACGGCGCAGCTCAAGCGGGTACTGGGAAGGACGTGCCATGACTCGATCCTCGATCGAGTCGCTACTGAACCCGGAACGGTTCATGAGTTCCCTGGGGAGTCCAGCCGGATGGTGACCGTAGGTGGTCTCCGAAGGCGTACCGGCTCCAGGTTCCTCCGGCTTGGGCGGCCGGCTTGGCGGTGGTGACCTGGTGGCAGCCGAGGGGCGTCGGCGACGACGGGTGCGGGCATCTACGTGCTGGCGGATCGCAGAGGCCCGGCCGGCGATAGTGGGGACGCCGAGGTCGTTGACCAACGCCGAGAGCCCGTTGGGGTGCATCGGCTGTCCGGCCCGGCGCCCGGGGAACAGCGGCGCTTTACTGGTGGGCTCTCGTATTCAACTGTCGCCAGTTCTCCGAGGAGTCCAACCGACTGGTGACCTTGTGTGATCGCCGGCGGCGTACGGCTCCGCGTCCCGCCGGTCTCCTTCAGGAGGCGGCTGGTGCCCCTGTCGTGGTAGCCGAGAGCGTCCGCGACGACGGGGGCAGGCAGTTCGAGGAGTTGCTGTCGGATGGCGGCACCGCGGGCGGCTGCGACCGCGCGACGCCGATCCCGCCCATGAGCGCGGAAGGGTGTCGGGGCGGGCCGGCTGGGGAAGAGCCAGCGGGGTGCCTGATTGGTGGCGGCGTTCATGTTGTCGCGACTTGCGATGTACTCCAGCAGCAGGGATGCGACTGGCGCGGGGGCGGGTGAGGCGGGTTCCCCGAGCCGTAAAAGCGTTGCTTCTCCGTCGCTGAACACGTCGTCGAGCGTCAACTGGGCGATGCGGGCAGGGGAGGCCGGTGTGCGCGATCAGCGCCATCCCCGTCGTCCGTGGAGGGCATGCGTACCGGCCTGCCCGGCCGAACGGGTGCCGTCGGTCAGCGTCTGACGATCCGGTCGAGGACGCTGGCGATGCCGGACTTGACCGCGTCGCGGTGGTGGAGGGGTTCCGCGGGCAGTTCGCTGGTGGGGCGCACGCCCCGGTCGGCGAGGATGTAGAGCAGGCGCAGGGTGCGCAGGCAGTTGCTGATGTGAGCGGGCACCGGGGTGCTGATGCGGTCGGCCCCGAAGCGGTCGGCGATCGGATCCAGCCAGCCGACGGCGTCGCGTTCGCTCAGGTCGGTGCGGGTGAGGACCCGGGCGATCGCCCGAGCCAGGCGGTCGTCCTCCATCTGGTCGTAGACGTGGTCGGTGGGCGCCGTCAGCCGCGCGGCGGCGAGGTCCAGCATCCGCACCGGCGCCACCTCGGGGTGGCGACCGAAGCCGGCAAGCAGGTCCGCGCCGTGCGCCACCGCATGAAGCCAGCCGAGCGTGTCGTCGTGGCCGCGTAGATCCTGCTCCGCCGGGTACCAGTGCTCGAACGCGTCCACCCAGCCGGCCTTGAAGTCCCCCGCGGCCACCAGCATGTCGAGCACGAGGGGCGCGAAGGTGCGGGCCTCGACCCGCGCGTCGGTGAACCGGGTCGCCATCTCGTCCCCCAGCTCCAGCCGCCGGGACGTCCCGATCGCCCCGCGGGCGATCCAGGTCGCGAGGACGGTGTAGGGCGCGCCGTCCCGGACCAGTGGATCGGGATCTGCCAGGGCACGGGACAACTCGCGGACGAGGTCGTCCATGGGCCGGTCAGCGGGCACGGCACAGTCGCCGGCCTCGACGCTCTTCCAGTCGATCATGACGAGCAGAGTAGGTCCTTGCCGTTGCCGCACGCCTGCGAATTATGTCCAGGTATCCATCTCAACCCGTCAACTGCCCGACCATACCCAGCAGTTCTGGCTTCTGCATCACCCTGCCCGCCGAAGCCGGACAGGGTGATGCACAGCGGCCAGGTCCAGCGCGCGATGCCGCGGGTCCGCGACCGGCCGAAGCCAGACCACTGGTCACGCGGCGCTTTACTGGTGAGCTCGCGTATTCAACTGTCGCGAGTTCCCCGGGCTACCGTACTCGATAGCTACAGAGAGTGACATTCATCCTTGTGTAGTGGGAGCATTGGCGACAGTTGGATACGCGAGCTCACCAGTACGGACCTCGGACCGGAGTCCGCGGGGCATGCCGGGCCCGTCGCCGCGGACCTCGCCGGCCAACTCCAGCGCACCGCACAGGAATGGTCTTGCAGATCAGGGTTTCGTGTGGAGTGTTCTTGGCGAAGTACTTCAACCATGGGCTTATCGCCGGTTGCCGGTCATCCTGCTGTCGCTGTTTTCCGTGAGCCCCGAGGCGGGCAGTCCGTCCCGGTGCTGGGCCCGCGGGTCGATGCTGAGGCGAAGCGCACCGCGCGCGTGCTGGCCGGGTTGGCGACCCATGCCAGACCTGTCGAGCGGACCGTCGCGCTGCGGCAGGCCGCCACGGCTGCCGGTGAGTTGGTGGCCGCGCTGTCGGCTCTGGCTCCGGCCGTGGCCGGTGAGGGACTGCCGGCGGAGTCGACCAGTCAGTCCTTCTTCCGGGTCCGTGAAGGGGAGCTGTCGGATCAGCAGGCCGCCCTGCACGGTGTCCTGGTCGTCCACCGCGGTCTGGAAGACCTGTGTGAGGCTCCGCTGTCGGGTGCCGACCTGGCACTGGAGGCGGCCGGGATGCGGCAGTCGGTGCTCGACCTCACCGGCGCAGCGCCGGCCGCCGACCCTGACTTCGTACCGCCGGTGGCCGTCCCCGAGCCTGCTGAGGGGTCGTCGTTGGAGAGTGTGTGGAGTGCTCGGTGGCTCATCGGGCACCAGGTCCATGTCTTGTTCAACGTCTGCGCCGCGGTCGCCGTGGCCGACGCCACCCGCCACCTGCGGCACGGCGACGGCGATGCCGCTCTGCTGCGGCTGACAGATGCGACGGTGTACGTGCGGGGCTTCCCGGCGGCCATGACCCACGCCAGTACCGTCCCGGCCGATTACTACATGGCGGCGATACGCCACACCATGGCGCCTCCGTCGGTGGACGTCCCGTTGAGCGGGCGCCAACATCGCGGATACAAGCTGTTCCGGGCGGCGATGAAGGACCTGCTGTCCGTGGTTCCCGACTCCTACGAGCAGTTGGCGGCCCGCGCCCCGGAGCTGGCCGAGGCACGGGCCGCTCTCCTGGAAGCCGACATCGTGGACGGTGAACGGCACGTCACCCTCGCGTACTCGATGGTGCATCTGCATCGTTCCATCGCTCAGAAACCAGAAGGCCCCGACAACGCCGTCGCCGAACTACGGCTCATGCGCCATCGCCGCGCAGCTCAGTACGCATCCCTGATCCGGTTCGGGGACCACTACATCGCCGACGCCGTGGCCGGCCTGCGGCACTCGTGAGTCCGCGTGTCCGCCACCCACCCCCCGGCAGGAGACCCTGATGCCCGAGACGACGCCCGGCACCACCCAAAGCTCTGCCGTCGCCGCCGGCTGGGCACTTGACCCGGCCGATGCCGACGCGTGCGAGCGGCTGGCCCGCACCCTGTGCACCGGCGGGCACGACCAGGTCGACAACCCCGAGTGGGTGGCAGGGGCCCGGGACGCCTGGGAGGACCTTCCGTTCCCGCTGCGCCGTGGAGTGCGCCGGTTTCGAAGGCACTCCGGCCCGCACGGCACCTTGTTGATCAGCGGCCTGCCCGTCGATCAGGCGGCCCTGCCCGCGACACCGACCGTACCCGGCTCGGTCCAGCGCCAGGCCACCATCTCGGCCGCGGTGCTCACCATGGTGGCCTGCGGGCTAGGCGAGCCTCTCGCCTACCGGGCTGAGAAATCCGGCGCCCTCGTGCAGGACGTCGTGCCCGTGCCTGGGCAGGAGACCTTCCACGGCAACGCCGGTTCGGTGCCGCTGTCCTTCCACACCGAGAACGGCTTCCACCCCCACCCACCCGACTATGTGATCTTCCTGTGCCTGCGCGCCGACCACGACCAGATCGCCGGCATGCGCATCGCCGGCATCCGCCAAGCACTGCCGCTTCTCACCCCAGCCAGCCGCCAGGCCCTGTTCGCACCGGAGTTCATCACCACACCACCACCCTCCTTCGGCCCCGCCACTGCCGCGAGCGAGCCCGACGTCAAGCCCCGACCGGTGCTGTCGGGAGCGGTCGAGGATCCCGACATACGCATGGCCCAACTCGTCACCACCCCGCTCACCCCTCGGGCCACCGCGGCACTGACCGAATTCGGCCGCGCCTGCGACGCGACCGCCCGCACCCTGCGCCTGACACCCGGCGACCTGGTCATCATCGACAACCGCGTCACCGTCCATGGCCGCACCGCCTTCCACCCCCGTTACGACGGAGCAGACCGCTGGCTGCAACGCACCTACGTCACCACCGACCTGCGCCGCTCCCGCGACCACCGCCCCCACGACGGCCACGTACTCGCCCGCTGACCAGCGTCCAGTCCCACGGGTAGGTGTTCACGTACGCGGTGAACGTCTTCCCCCGTTCTCCCGGCCTTCCACGGTCGTGCGGGCCAGGTTCCGCGCCAGCTGCTGATTGACGAACCCGGTCAGAAGACCGCCAGGACGACCCCGGCGCCCTTCACCAGCAGCAGGGCGAGCACCAGCATGTACCCGCCCCCGAGGCCCCACCAGAGCAGGAGCCGGCGGCACCACCCGCTCAAACAGGTCCCACAACTCGTCCGGCACCAGCCGCTCTATGATCCCCACGACACCAGACTATCGAGCAGCCCAAATGAGACGACCTCTTAGAGGTCGTTTTCCTGCAATTCGGTTGGGAAGATGGCGATTCTTTCGGCGCGTGCGTGACGGACGGTTGAGGCCACTGAGGCGGGTGGCTCGAAGGTGCTCTTCTGGGGTGACGGGTGGGGCGGAGTATGCCTTGGGTCTGTTTCATCCCAGGGTGGGGGGCGCATTGGCTTTGCTCCCGTTGTCGGTGCCGCACGCCTGGGCGTGGGCTGCCCTGAGCGGTACGTCCAGAGCATGACTGAACGCCGCCCGTATCCGAGTGATCTGTCCGATGCCCGGTGGGAGTTGATCGAACCGGTCCTGACCGACTGGCGGGCCGAGTGCCGCAGCAGGGCCCTGAACATCGGTCGCCCACCCGAGCACGACCTGCGTACCATCCTGGACGCGATCCTCTACGTGGACCGCACCGGAGTGCAGTGGCGCTACCTCCCCCACGACTTCCCGCCCTGGGAAACGGTCTACGGCTACTTCGCCAAGTGGGAAAAGGACGGCGTGTTCGCCCAGCTCAGCGGGCTGCTGCGGAGCCTGCTGCGTGAACACGAAGGCCGAAACGCCGAACCGTCCGCGTGCGTCATCGACGCACAGAGCGTGAAAACCTCCACAAGCGTTCCCGCCACGAGCCAGGGCACGGACGCGGGCAAGAAGATCGTCGGCAGGAAGAGAAGCATCGTGACGGACACACTCGGCCTGCTTCTGGCGGTTCTGGTCACGGCCGCGAGCGTCCAGGACTCCGTCGCCGGCACCAGCCTGATCGACACGGTGGCTGCCGAGCACCCCACGATCCGGAAGGTCTGGGTCGACGGCGGCTACCGCCAGCACCTCGTCGAGCACGCCGCGGCCCTGGGTATCGACATGGAAATCACCCAACGCAGGCCCGGGACCAGGGGCTTCACCCCCATCCCGAAGCGGTGGCCCGTCGAGCGAACCTACGGATGGCTGATGTTTCACCGCCGCCTGGCCCGCGACTACGAAGCCCTGCCCACCCGCTCCGAAGCCATGATCCACCTCGCCATGACCGACCTCATGGCCCGCCGCCTCACCGGGGAAACCACCGTGTCCTGGCGCGACCTGACAGCCCAGGACGAAACGCGATCCACGGGATGAAACACCGGGAGAAAACGACCTCTTAGCTAGGAGTGCCCGTTGTATGGCGCGAGCCACCCTGCGGCATGGCGGTCGCCGCGAGTGAAGACGGCGCCTCCTCGTCGGCCTCTTGAAGAGTCATCGAGATTGCCCGGCGGGTAGTCGACCATGGCGGGGGTGCCGTCGGAGACGTACCGGATCGTCGTCGCGCCGTCCCAGAGGCAGATCACCGCGCCGTGCGGGGCTTCCACACGCAATGAGCCGGAGTGCGGGGTGAGGACGGTTCCGGTGGCCCGCTGCTTGAGCAGCGCCTGGTATCGCGCCGGTGTGATCGCACTGTCGCGCGGCGGGGTGGTCCCCGTCCAGTCGGGGGCACCGATACCGCGATCGCGCGCCGCGCGCCACATGCGCGGTACCAGCCGCGGTGCCAGCCGCGGTGTGGCCATCCGGCCGCACATCCACAGCAGCCGGCCGGCGCCCCGGTCGGGGCCGAGGGCGCGCCAGCGAATGCGTTCGGCGAGGTCGGCGGCCACGACGGCCGCCCAGGGGTGGACGGTGCCCAGCTCTCCCTGGGCACCCAGCCAGGCCAGATAGCGCTGGGCCTCGTCGAGGACGGGTGTCAGGCTCTCGGCCGGGATGCCGAGCACATACCCGGCGCGCGCGGTGAACGCCTCGGGGCTGGTGGCGACCAGCAGCAGCACCGCGTGGGCCAGGTCTCCCGGCAGCAGTCCCTCGTCCTTGTCCGGTGGTTGCCGATCGGTCTCCAGCTGCTCCGTCCGGCCCTGGTGGCTCAGTACCCTGCGCAGGGTGACACGGGCGCGGTCGCTGAACGTGGCCTCCGCCAACTCCGGCAGCCGGGTCGCCAGCAGCCTCGTCAGTGCCTGTTCGGCGTGGTCGGGGTCCTCCGGTACGGGCAGGTCGCGTACCGCTTCGGACAGTTCGTGCGCCAGGACGGCGTCCACCATGAAGCGGCTGGTCAGCGTGCCCGGTTCGGTCGGCTCCAGGAAAGTGGCGCCCCCGGGTCCGGGGTGCCGGCGCAGGAAGCCGGCCTCCTCCAGATAGTCCACTGCGTCGTGGAGCGGCTCGACACTGTCGTGCCCCTGGTGGAAGGCGAATGTGTCGGTCCACCACTCCTCGGCCTCCTCCAGCGAGGTCACACGTCCCTGCACCAGTTCGGCCAGCAGGTGGTCGGGCAGCCGGTCGCCGATACGCGAACGCACGGTGTAGCCGACGGTCAGCCGGGCCTGCCACGCGGGGCGCTCCGTCTCGTCCGCCAGCAGATAGGCCCAACCCTCCCGCTCCCCCGCGCCGACCCGTCCGGCGCGGCCGAACATCTGCTGCACCATGGACACCTCGATCCGGTTCTGGCCAAGACGGGCGTCGCGCACGACGACGGCGCGGGCGGGGAGGTTCACCCCGGCTGCCACGGTGGAGGTCGCGACCAGGACGTCGGTCTCACGGGCCCGGAACGCCTTCTCGGCCTCGCGCTTGTACGGCCAGTCGCGGTAGTGCAGCCCGACGCCCGCGCTGCCGCACAGCCGCTCGACGAGTTCTGTGTCGTCCGCGTCGACGCCGCGTGTCGCGGCCCCGCGGTCCGCGGCGATGGCAAGTGCCGTCGCACGCACTCCGCGCTTGCTGCTGCAGAAGACGAGCACGCTGCCGTCCTCGTCGGTCACGGTCCGGACCAGCCGCACGGCGGCGGAGGTCCGAGCGGCGGTGGACCCCATGGAGCGTGCGGCGGGCAGCAGGGGGATCTGCCAGGTCAGCCGGGTCGGCCGCCATGACGTACGGATCAGCCGGGCCCCCAGCCAGTCGGCGACCTCGCCGGCGTTGGCCACGGTCGCCGACAGTCCGACGATGCGGGTCTGGGCACTGTCCTCGCGTACCCGCGTGAGCACCGCTTCGAGCACGGCGCCCCGCACCGGATCACCGAGCAGGTGGATCTCGTCGACGACCAGACAGCCGACCTCGGCAAGGACGCCGCCCAGCGACCCGTTTCGGCAGATCGCCTCGAACTTCTCGGTGGTGGCGACCCAGATGTCGGCCTCGCGGACGAGTTCGGTGTCGGTGGCGTACTCGCCCGTGAGCCGGACGACCCCGATGCCGTGCCGTCGCCAGTTCTCCAGTTCGCGGTCGAGTTCGTCGGTGAGCGACCGCTGGGGGACGAGCCAGGCTGCCTTGCGGCCCTGCGCATGGGCCCGCAGCGCGGCCACCATGCCGATGGGTGTCTTGCCCGCGCCGGTCGGGGCGACGACCATCACATGGCCGTCGTCCTCCAGCAGGGCGGGCACGGCGTCGGCCTGGGCCGGGTTGAAGGTGGGGTGCGGCAACAGCCGGGTCCAGTCCTCGGGGACCAGATCGGTGACCGATACGTACGAGGCCTCGTCGGCGTCCGGCAGGTCCGCCAGGGCATCCCACTGGGCCTCGAACGCGTCCCGGGCACCGTGCGCCCCGGGTCCCGCGACGGGTGTGGGCGGCATGGGGGAACCCAGGCCCGCAAATGCGCGGGCGGGGTGGGCCACCAGATCCGTGGGACTGCCGAACTCACCCACCGTGCCGACCTGTTCGTCCTCCACCCAGTGCCGGACGCTGCGGAACGCGATGCCCCGCTCGGCCAGGTGGGCGCGCAGGTCGTCGAAGGCGCGGCCCTCGGGCAGGATGACTCGGATGTCATCGGCCGCCTTCACCGCCCCCTCGGGCGGCCGCCAGGCAGGGTCGGTGACCTTGCGCCAGAACAGGTGGCGCTTCTCCGGCCCGGTCGGCATCGGCAGATCCGTCGGCCAGGCAGGGGCGGGAGAAGCCGCGACAACGGTGATGGTGACGCCCGGCCCGGCAGGGCAAGGGCCGAGGAACCGTTCGATTTCTCGTGCCCCTTCGGACAGCCATGCCGAGTTCGTCCGTGCGCTCGCCCTGACACGCGTCCCCGTCGGCCGCACCGCGCCCGTCCGGCGAGACGCCCGCGCCGGGGGCACGGCACCGGACTCGTTCGCCTCGCCGGGCTCCACCGGGTCCGACTTCGCCGTACCGGGCCGCGCGCTCAGCTTTTCGTAGGTCTTTACGCCCAGGTCGGCGAGGGTGTACGCCCCCGGGCAGACCGGGCAGACGACGGCCACGTAGCGGTAGACCTTCCCCGCCGACTCGTACGGTCTGCGCAGCGAGTGCATCCGGCCGTCGCACTCCGGGCAGGGGCGTGCCACCTCCTCCTCGTAGGTCCAACCAGGTTCGGTGAAACGGGCGATGAGACCGTCGGCGGGCAGGACGACGCCCCAGCGCACCCGCACGACCTCCACGACCGTCAGACCGAATTCGGCTATGTCCCCCACGAGTCTCCCCTCGTCCACCCGGTCGGCAGCGCTGTTCAGGCGACGATGATGCCGGGATAGCAATGATCACGATTCCACTCGGGCTGAATGGCGTACCCGCAATAGCAGAGTGCCGGTCGGGCCGGCTTACCCTCCGAGCGGCGGCGCAGAGCGACGGCGAGCGGTTGCCGGGCAAGCCAGGTCTCGGCAGTCTCACCGGCCCATCGGCCGAGCGACTCGGGGGAGGCGCCGAGCCCGTCCAACAGCCCCTCGAAGAGGACATCGGCCTGCCGGAGCAGGAAACGCAGCACGTTGCCGCTGTAGCGGGGGTCCATGTCGTCCAGGCGATGGCGGCGGTCCTGGGCGTCCTGCCAGACCTCGTCCTGGTTGAGGAGCGCCACATAGTGCTCATCCAGCGTCCAAGTCCTGTCGGTTTCAAGGGCAGTTCCGCTCAGCCGCTCGCGGAGGGTCTGGTATGCCTCGTACGCCTTGCGCAGCGGCCCCTCGAACGCCCCGGAGTTCTGCGACGCGAGGCGCTGGTAGATCTCCACGCTCTGCGCGGTCACGGCCAGCGCCTCCTCGGCACAACCACTCTGCGCGAGGTAGGTGCCGAGGGAGGAGAGGTCATCGGCCAGAGCGTGTTCATGGGCGGTGGGGTTGGCCGTCGCCAGCCGGCATCTGATGTCCGCCGCCTCCCGCAGGGCGGCCAGGGAATCGTCGCGACGGCGTGCGCCCCACAGCAGCAGCCCAAGAATGGACAGGGCCGTCGCCAGGTCGGACTCGTCGACCGCGACGGACCGGTTGAGCTCGGACGTGGAGACTGCGGGTCCGGCAGCCACCAGGCGCCGGATGAGCGCGACCGCCCGTTCGGCAGCTGTCCGGGCGTCCGACCAGCGACGCTGCTGCCGGCACAGAACAGCCTCGTTGACCAGGGTCACGGCCAGGCCCGGACCGTAGGTCTCGGGGTCGGTAGCCGCCAGCCGCTGGAAGATTCCCATGGCCCGCTGGGTCACGGCGAGGGCCGCTTCGGGGTCCCGGGCCTCGGACAGGCTCACGCCGAGGTGGGAAAGCGACAGGGCGAGGCCGGGTTCGTGCGCTGTGGGGTCGGTGGCCGCCAGTCTTCGAAAGAGGCCAACGGCCTCTTCGGCAGCGTGGCGGCTCGCCTCCGTGCGGTCCGCCGAATGAGCACGCTCGCTCAGCTGGGCCAGGGCCATGGCGAGCGTCGGCTCATGCGTGGCGGCGTCAACGGCCGCGAGCTTCCGCAAGAGAGCGACCGCCTTCTCGGCCGCGGCCACGGCGTCCTCCCGATGGCCCGCCCTCACCAGCCGGAACCCGAGGTTCTGGTACAGCCGGGCGTGCGCGGAGGAGTCCTGGGTGGTGGAGAGGTGGCGTTCGGCGAGGCGCTCGGTGACGGCGGCGATACCGGCATCGAGATCTGCCTGTCCGCGGTGGGGGAAGTGCGCGTCGACCGCCTCCAGGACCTCGGTGTCGAGGTCGACCGCGGCCAGCGCGGTCAGGGCGGCGCCGCCGGCGGCGACGGCCAGGGCTGGGTCCGTGCGCAGCAGGGTTTCCAGGTACCGGGCGGCGTGCGGCCAGCGGTGCGGTGCCGCCGTGGAGGCCAGGAAGGTCAGGGCACGGGCCAGATGAGCAGGCGGCGAACCGTCCGGGTCGCGGGCGACGAGCGTGCCGATGAAATCCGGCGCCCAGGGAGCCGTGGGGTAGCCGGTCGTGTCGTGGCCGGGGAGGGCCAGGGCAAGGAAGTCCTCGGCGAGCCGGTCGGGGTAGAGGGGTTCGAGGACCACGCCGGGCTCCTCGGGCGGATAGCAAGTGGCGTGATCGGCCAGGAGCCGCGCGGGGCGCTCCATGCCGAGGCCACCGAGCAGGGTCGTGCCGTCGTGGTGCGTGGTCGCGCCGGTGAGCGCGGCGGTGAAGACCACCTGGCTCATGGCGCCGGGCGGGGTCTCGTACTCCAGGCCCTCCAGGCGGAGTTCGTGGAGCCGGGTCCAATGCCTGCGTTCGCGGTCGAGCAGATATGCGGACAGGCCCGCCATGTCCTTCGGCGGGCTGCCGCCGCGGACGTGGGCGTCGACGGCCACCAGCGCGGCCATGTGCAGCGCCAGAACCAGGCCGAAGTCCGACCGGTCCAGATAGCCGGGTACGGCGATGGCATTCGGGTCGGCGAGACCGTAGTGGGCGGCGAAGCAGTTGCGGGCGACGGTGAACATGGCTCGGCAGGCGTCGAGTCCACCGTGGCGCTCATCGAGCGGTCGCAGTGCGAGGGCGCCCGTCTCCGTCCCGGTGTCCTCCAGCGCGGAGCGCACGGCAGGCCAGGGGGCGATGGACCGGGCCAGCAACAGCAGTCGGGTCGGCAGGGGCCCGTCCAGCAGCTTGTTACTGAACAGCCAGGTCAGATGGGAGAGGGGCCAGCGGTCGGCGTAGTCGACGACCAGGAGGAGCCCCGCAGCGCCATCGAGCCGCAGGTCCTGGCTTCCCGGGTGCGGGTGGATCGTGCCGGCGCCGTGGGTGGCCGAGACGACCTTCCAGCCCCTTGACGCGCTGTCGGCCGCAAACTGCGCAGCCAACCGGGTCTTGCCCTGGCCGCCGGCTCCGTGCAGCCAGAGGGCGGCGCGTGGACCGTCACCGTCCCGCCATGCGGCCAGCTCCGCCCGCTCCTCGTCCCGACCGGTGAAATCCACGACCTGGAAGCGGGCGTTGAGGAGCCGACTGGGCTGGGGGGCGGGTCCGGCCGTATCCCTCTCCCCGAGTGAGAGGGCGGGGGCCAGGCCCGGAGCAGGTCGATACCGGGAGAGCAGGTAGACCGGGCCCCGGTCGGGGAAGACGTGCAGGTCGGCGCCGATGACGCCGTAGCCGAACCCGCCGTCGACGCGAACCGTCTGCCGTGGCCCGGCTCCAGGCCGACTCACTGGGCGGCTCCGGCGCCTCCCGCCTGTCCAGGAGGCGCCGGGTGCACGATGACATTGCCGCCCAGAGCCGCGAAAACCTGTCCGTTGTCCTTGGCCACGTTGTTCTGCACCTGGGGCTGCCGCGTCTCGGGCAACCGCTTCTTGATCTCCTCGGTCAGCTCACGCAGTTCGTCCGCGGCGTCCGGGTACTCGCCCAGGAGCGATTCCAGCTCCAGCATCCACACGGGGAGCAGGCTCTGACGTACCCGCTCGGCGTCGTCGGCCCTCGCGACGAGGGCCTCGTTGTTGTCGAGCTGGGCCGCGATGGCGGTCTGTTGGTCCTCTCCGCGGTGGCGGAACAGCCGTGCGACTCCGCCGCGCGCGACCGCCCACGAGTCGGTGGCCATGGCCGCGACGACCGTGGTTCCCCCGACCAGAATAAGTTCCTCCAGCATCTTGTCCCTCTCCCCGTGACCCAACGACTTTGCCCTGCACGGACATTGTCCCCTCCTCTTGATCCAATTCCGAACCGGGCAGCCCCGTTTCCTCTCCTGCGCCGCCACGACGGGGGCCTCGGTCTCCGTCGCCCCAGGCCTGGTGGTCAGGACACCGGACGGTCGCCGACGGGTCGGTCGGTGGTCAGACCGCGACGGCCCGGGGACCGCACCACTGGTCGGAGCCCGGTAGGGGCTCGGACGGGCCGGTCGCCGATCCCACGCAGTGCGGATCGGCCTGGGTGACGGTGGCCCGGTGGATCTTGAGTGCCGTATTCGGCTTCATCGCGCTGCTTACCGAGCGTCCCTGAACCGGATCGTGTACGCATGCGGACGCCGGGTCGGCCTGGCGCAACCGCAGTCCTCGAAGAAGGCCCCATGCCGCGAGCGAGCCGTCGAGCCCCGTAGCCAGCCCGCGTCAGGGCTCCCGCCTCCCGGCCCGTCGCCGGAATCTGGCATTCGGTCCATCCTTTGAATTCGACCATCCCTTGCCCCGACGGCCGGGCGCGGGGGCGAGGCCTTGTCGGTGGATGGCCGTGTGAGTGGGTGGGGTGGTGTCAGCGGGTTGGGCGTCATCATCCACGTCGCCGCGAAGGCATAGCCGCTGCTGAAGACCGGATCCCGGGCAACGGACGTCCGCACCGCCCAGCAGCTGCTTGCTGCCGCCGCGTACACCGTCACCGCGGACAGGGCGTTCGGGCCGCGTACGACGGGTGCGGTGAAGGCGGTCCAGAAGCGCCACGGCCTGAAGGCCGACGGGGTCGTCGGCCGCCGGGCAGCGGCGTCGGTCCGGCCGACGAACACCAACGGGGCAGCGACGCCCGGGCGCGCGGCTCAGCCCGGCGGACAAACTCGTCCTGGAGGGCAGAGACATCGGGGCACCAGCCAGCCAGCTCGCACGCCGCGACGATCGCCCGTTCGGCCGGCGCCGCTGCCCCGGCCGACTCGTCGAAGGCGGCATCGCTGCCTGCAAGGATTCTCACGTGCCGTGACGGAGCGTCATGGCAAGGTCATGCCCGAAGCAGCAGCGATGCGCCGACGTGCGCCACCACACACCAGTCTCTCCCTGCTCCGCCGCTAACGGGGTGTGGTGGCATTGAGCCAGTCGTCGACGGTGACGACGTCCGCCCACTGCGGGAACAGTTTCTCGGTGAGGAACCGGTGAACCTCGGCGTCGGTGTCCAGGCAGGCGTCGGCGAGGACGGTGAGGTCGAAGTCCAGGTCGTTGGCCTGGCACAGGGTGTGCAGCACCACGGCGCTGGTGGCGATGCCGGTGAGGACGAGGCTGTCGATGGCGTGTGCCCTGAGCACCACGTCGAGGTCGCTGCCCGAGAACGCGCTCGCCCGTCTCTTGGTGACCACCACCTCGCCCGGCCGGGGCGCGACATCGGGGTGGATTTCGGTGCCGGGGTCGCCCTCGACATGGAGCCCGGCTCGCGCGACGGCGGTGAGTGCCCTGTTGTTCGGGCCGACTTCCGGAAAGCCCGGGCGTAATGCGATGACCACGTAGATGACAGGAATGTCTGCCGCCCGGGCACCATCGATCGCCCTGCGCAGGCGCGGCAGGTATCCGGAGCCGTCGTCGACAATGTCCACGACGGCTCGCTGGACGTCCATCACGAGAAGGGCGCTGCTCATACGATCTCCAAGAACGACGTCAGTTCGGCGTTGAAGCGGACCGGGTTCTCCATGTTCGGGTAGTACACGGCCACCGGCACCGTGGCAGTGTGCCCGCCGGGGACGAGTTTCGCCAGGCGGCCTGCCATGGCGTCCTCGCAGAAGTAGGCGAGGTTGGACTGCACCTGGGGGTCTGGGTCGTGCGAGAGGCGGTCCAGGACGTCGGGGGGCAGGTGACGGGCGCGCGACGGTGCGCCGGATGGCTACGCTCACGGAGGCAGCCAGGCGGCGCATCGCCTCGCCTCAAGGTCGTCGTGGAGCTCCTCGACCCAGCCCACGCGCCAGCAGGGGGCGTTCGGGGACAAATGGATACATTCGGAGATTGGTGTACTCGATTGTTGTCCTCGGCGCCGTGCATCCTCTCGGTACCGCGCGCAGCGCCACTGACATCGCCCATCCCCGTACGCTTCCCCTCCGACGTGCTCCACGAGGTCAAGCGGCGCGCCGAGGCCGACGACCGATCGGTGGCCTCGTGGATCCGCGCTGTCGAGCACGAGCTCAACCGGACGGCGTGAGCGAGGACCACACGCCGAACCACTGCTCGGCGCCGTACTCCTCGAACCGCTCCACCTCGGTGAACCCCAGCTTCGCCGCGAGGCGCATCGCGCGGTCGTTGGCGGTCTGGGTGCAGAGCACCACCGGCTCGCTGGGAAGCGCGTCGGCGAACCAGTCGAGTGCCGCCGCGCACGCCTCGGCGGCGTACCCGAATCCCCACGCCCCCGGCAGGAACATGTAGCCGAGCTCGGCCTCCCCGGCATCCGGACGGACGTGCCCCGGACGCTCCGCGTCGCGCCGATCGAGCGTGATCATGCCGATCATCGCTCCGTCGAGATCGATCACGAGAAGGCCAGGCCGCCGCCCGGGCACCTCAGGCACCGCGCGCTCGAGCTCATCACGCGGTCGAGGGCCACCGATGTAGGTACCCACCTCTGGCGAGGCGAACAGCTCGATGAACGCCCCGCGGTCCCGCGCCTCGGGCTCGCGAAGCACGAGCCGCTCGGTCCTGATCGGGGCAGGTGGCCAGGCGACGGGTCCTGGATCAGACATGGCGGGCAACCTATCGCACACCCGCCGGCCAGGAGCCTCGGACGACCGACAAACGACAGTGGCTGCCCGCTCTCGCCGAGCCACGGCATCGCTGGCTCCAACCCGCTCGGCCCGTCCATCAGCAGCAGCCGCCGCTCGCGCAGCGCCAGGTGCTCCACCGCGACACGGAACTGCGAACCGACCCGGCGCGCCCACGGCTTCGCCGGGTCTCCCACCACCCACGGCCTGCGCCACTGCGCGTACCTGCCCACGGCCTGCGCGTTCGCGACGACCTCCGCCCGATCCCACCGCCGGTAGGCGTCCACGTCCGCCAGCGCCGAACCGGGGCACCAGAAGTGGAAGCGCCCCTCCTGCGGCAACGGGGCTCATGGCCCCACGGTTCACGACTGGCGACGCGCCGAGGCCGACCCTGGCACCGGCCGGACCGGAAGCACTGGGTCCCTGCTCGCCGCAGCATCGCCCGCCCCGACGAGATCGCCTGCACACCCGTCGAGATCACCCTGGACGAGCCGTCACCGTGGCCGGCAGCCGCTGGGCGCCGGACTGTCACTCGGCCCGGGCGGGCGGGCCGTTCACGGGAAACCGTGCTCGCGCTCGTGCAATCAGGGCGGCGGGGTCAGGACGCGCCTGCAGCGCGTTGAGGACCAGGAGCCACCACTGGTCGAGCCGGGACCCGAGTTCCTGCTCCCTCGCCACCTCGTCGGTGAGGCTGTACAGACCGAAGAGCGCGCACACGAGTGTCGTGGCGGTGCCCGACGGCTCGATCCCCTCGGCGAGTTCGCCCCTGGACCGGGCCTCGGCCAGAAGCCTCGTGACGGCCGCGGTCCAGGCGGCGAACGGCGCGGGCACGGGCGCGTCGATGCCCCGGCGCTCGGCCCACAGGCGGGCGCCGGCGCGGGCTACGACGTCCTCGCGCAGGACTCTGGCGATTTCAAAGCTCAGAGCGACGAGCTTCTCAAGCGGCGGGATGCCCGGGGCCGTGTAGTGCTGGGCCAATTGCGGCCATGCAGCGAACTGTTCACTGACGATGGCGAGGGCGAGCTTTTCCTTGCTGGAGTAGTGGAAGTAGATGGCTCCACTGGTCTTCCCCGATCGACCACTTATGTCGTTGATGCTGGTGCCTGCGTATCCCTGTTCGACAAAGAGTTGTGCTGCGGCTTCCAGCAGGGATCTCCGGGTCGCTCTCGCCCTGTCTTGCACGTATGTTCCACCTTCGTTCATTCATGCAATGAGTTTGATGCAGGGGGGTAGTGCGCCCGCGCACTGGCGGCACCGCTCCGCTGACCACGGAGCTTTTATTATTCTTCGACCGTGCGTGCATGTGGGTGACATCGGTGAAATTTGCGACCTCATCCCGATGACTCCGCGAACCTGACTTGCCTCATACGCCCACTGCGGCATCGTTTACATCAACTGACCTACTGCGCAGCGCAGTTGAGCGGTCTCGCGGAGCACGACAGTCGGCCTCCGGCCACCCCGCCCCTCGCGTCTAACCTGCGACTGGCCTGCCGTCAAACACCCGAAGGAGTGATTGCGCCCCTCTTCGGACAAAATTAACGTAGCGACCACGATGTTTTCGGGCTCGACTCATGAGACGGACGATGTCCGGAGCGACGGGCCCCACGCAGACGAATCGACCACCTGCGCACGTGGTCAAGAAAGACCGTTCGGCATCCCAGGCTGAACAGTCGAGTGCATCTCTCCCGCAGTTCGACATCTCACGAACCCGGCGACGGAACGGGGTCGGCAAACTCTCCGAGAACGGCAGAGAAATGACAGCTCATCGCATCCTTGACTGGTCCCCGGCCGCTATCGTATTCGATTGCGACGGAACCCTGATGGACACCGAACGCCACTGGCAGGACGCACGCAACAGAGTCTTCAAAGAGTTCGGCCTCAAGCCCCCGGCCGGATTCGCCGAGCGAGCCAAGGGGGTGCACTACACCGAGTGCGGCAGCCTCATGGCCGAGGCGACCGGAAAGCCTGACCTCACCGGTGATATGACCCATTCGCTTCTCCAACACTTCACGGCGTTGGTCGCCGCAGACCCCGTCACCATGCCGGGCGCGGCAGCGCTGGTCCGTCTGGCCGCCCGTCATCTGCCACTCGCGGTTGCCAGCAACTGTCCCGTGGACATGGTGGAGTCCAGCCTGGACCGGGCCGGACTGCTGGGCCACTTCGGCCATATCGTCGTCGCGGGCGGCGCATTGCGGCCCAAGCCCCATCCGGACGTCTATGCCGCCGCGGCAGATCTCTGCGGCGTGCAGCCGCAGGACGCGCTGGCGGTGGAGGACTCCGTCACCGGTATCGACTCGGCTCGAAGCGCCGGTCTGCGCGTGCTGGGGGCCGGCCCCCGCCCTGCCGGTCGGGGTGCGGACCGGGTCGACTTATGGGTCAGCACCCTGGGTGACCCGAAGCTGGTGGCCTGGGCCAACACCCGGATCGCCATGGCAGGGCCACTCCGCGAATGAGGTGCCGGGCACCTCGTCCAGATCTGCGCACACGCTCATCGCCCACGGAATCAGTCCGCACGTGCGTGGATGCACCGGTGCGAACACTGGTCGACTGATCGACCTGGCGCTCACACCGGGACCCCGGTAACCCTGCGCCGTCGACGCACCCGTGATCCGGAGTTACTCGTGCGGCTGCTGAGGTTCCGTCACACCGATGACCTCACCGCCGCCATGCACGCCGGACGGCCGCCGCGCCAGACAAGAGGAAGTTGTCCCGAAGCGGCGTGCGGACTCTCCGTCCGGCCCCGCAGGCACGAGCAGGCCTCACGGCAGTGACTTCGGCTCGGGCGAGCGGATCCAAGCCATCCGTTTCGCTCGACCTGAGAGTGCATGAGCCGTAGGCACCGTCACCGACGTCGAACGCGTCCGGCGTCGGCGCGGTTGCCGCCGTGGCAGCATGCCCCGAAGACACACACGACGGCAGCGCAGGCGAAGAGTGGTGGCGATGACCCCGGACAGCCGTACCTCACAGCGAGCAGTACTCGGAACCTGGCCGACCCCTCTCGAGCCCATGCCACGGCTGGCCCGGGCCATTGGTCTCGGCGCGGGCGACCTGTGGGTCAAACGTGACGACCTCACCGGCCTGGGCGGCGGCGGAAACAAGGTACGCAAACTCGAGTGGACCTGCGGTGCGGCGCTCGCCGCCGGCGCCACGGCCCTCGTGACCTCCGGTGCGCCACAAAGCAATCACGCGCGTCTGACCGCCGCTGCCGGGGCCCGGCTGGGACTCGACGTCGTCCTCGTGCTGGCCGGTGCGCCCGGATCGTCGACATCCGGCAACCTCGCACTCGACGGTCTCTTCGGGGCCACGGTCGTGTGGGCAGGTGATGTCGACGACAAGGCGCTCGGCTCCACTGCCGAGCAGGTGGCAGAGCGACTGCGGCGGCACGGCGCCGTCCCGGCGTTGATCCCCTTCGGTGGTTCCAGCGTGCTCGGCGCGCGCGGTTACGCCGAGTGCGGGCGTGAACTCCTCGTCCAGGCACCCGACCTGGCGACCGTCGTCGTCGCGGTCGGCTCCGGTGGAACCATGGCCGGCCTCCTCGACCCGCTCGGTTGCGCGCGCGTGCTCGGCGTCCACTGCGGTGCCGTCACCGATCCCGCCCGGACCGTTTCCGAGCTGGCCTCCAGCCTGTCCGGGACACACTGCAAGCCGGAGACGTTGAGGCTGCGGCTCGATCAGGTCGGCGACGGATACGGCACATTGACCGCGGCAGCCTCGGCCGCCCTCACCCTGACCGCCCGCACCGAAGGCATCGTGCTCGACCCGATCTACACCGGACGCGCGATGGCCGGCCTGATCGCGGCGGTCGAGGACGGCGCCGTGGTACCCGGGCAGCGCACTGTCTTCCTGCACTCGGGCGGCCTGCCCGGTCTCTTCGGTCACGCGGCAACGCTCGCGAAACTGGAGGAGGCGCTGACGCTCCCAGCTCCGTAGGCAGCAGGCCGACCTCACGCTGCCACAGTCCACGACGGCATAGGGAACCGACCGTCCAGCCCTTCGCGGTAGGCGGACCTTCTGGGGCACCGGTCAAGCTGCGCTCCAACTCCTTCGCAGCGATGCCGGAATCGGCCTTGCTCCTCGCGTCATTGCCGTCGACGTGACTGCCGGTTCGTCGTCCTGAGAGATCTCGCGCCCACGCGCACATCGAGCCCGGTCAGAAGGTTACGAAGTTGCTCGTGTGTGCGCTGCGCTCCACCGGCTGAGCGCCGTCTGTACACGAAGGAGGGCGAGCGCCCGGCGGGCCGGGCAGGAGCCCACACGGCCGGTACCGAGTACGGCCCCCCGCGGGGGTGGGCTCCCGCTCGGCATCCGGGTCCGAGCTGAGCAAGCTCCCCCCACCGCCCCTCCGGCGCAGGCCGCGGCCCGATATTCACACGGCTCGGCCGAGTGCTGCTGCCGCCTGGCCACCGGCGGTCGGCTCGGGCCACCGGCTCCGCCCCGGTCTCACTATTCAGCCAAATTTGACATTAGCTCGCCTTATGAAAGATAAAGAAGGTCCTTTGGGTTAAAGTTCACGCAGCGTGACATTCGAGGCGTGGCAGCCGACGAACGTCTACATGAATGAGTAATGCCGTGTCCCACGCCGCCGTAGCCCCCGACCAGCCGACCGACCCCGCCGGGGACTGGGAGGCATGGCGCGCCGAGCGGCGGCGCTCTGTCACCTCGGCCGCCGGGAATCTCGCCCTCGTCGAGACCCGCTGGGCCCCGGCCGGTGAACGCCCCGACCTCGATGCGGCCCGTTCCGGACAGCCGGATTCTGTGACTGTCACCACAGTGGAGCGCACCGACTTCGTCACCGGTGAGCCCGAGTACGGTCTCCGCTTCTGGGACGCGCAGTCCCCCGCGATCCAGAACTTCGATCGCACCGACGTCTTCCCGTACGACCCGGCCTGGGTGCTGGAGGCCTCGTACACCCCGGTGTCGGGTGCCAGGCGCGTCGGGTTCGAGCACATCCGGGACAACGGCGGCACCCGTGACCTCGTCGTGCCGGGCGACATCGAGCTCACCCTGGACGGCCGGGAGTACACACTGAGCGCCTTCGACGACGACGGCACCCTGCTGCTCGTCTTCGGCGACCCCACCAACGGCGACATCACCTACGGTGCCGGACGCTTCCTCTTCGTCGCCCACACCGGCGAGGGCCACGTCCTGCTCGACTTCAACCGTGCCTTCGTGCCGCCCTGCGGATTCTCCGACCAGTACAACTGTCCGATGCCGCCGCGGCAGAACCGTTTCCACCTGCCCATGGAGGCCGGAGAGAAGCGGCCCGTCTTCCGCGACGGCTTCCCCGCGCAGCACTGATCAACCCCGCACTCCGCCGCCTCGCAGCACGAAAGCGCGTACTCCTCATGAGCATCAAGAAGACTTCCCTGTACGGCGGAGCCACCGCCGCCGCCCTCGCCCTGACCCTCACAGCCTGTGGCGGGGGCTCCAACGCGGGCGGCGCCGCCGGAGGGGCGCACGACAAGAACGCCACAGTCAACATCGGTTCACTCTACGAGCCGCAGAATCTCGACAACACCGCAGGCGGCGGCCAGGGCGTCACCGAGGCGCTCAACGGCAACGTGTACGAAGGGCTGTTCAAGCTCACCGACGACGGCAAGGTCGAGAATCTGCTCGCCCAGGACTACAAGGTCAGCGGCGACGGACTCACGTACACCTTCACCCTGCGCGACGGCGTGAAGTTCCACAGCGGCAAGAAGCTCACCGGCCAGGACGTCAAGTACAGCCTGGAGAAGGTGATAGCCAAGGACTCGCAGTCCGCGCGCAAGACCAATCTCGAGGTCATCAAGTCCATCGAGACACCGGACGCGCGCACGGTGAAGATCCAGCTGTCGAAGAAGTCGATCTCCTTCGTCTACAACCTCTCCTACGTGTGGATCATCAACTCCGACGCGAAGGGCCTCAAGACGACCGAGGACGGCACCGGCCCGTACGAGCTGAACAAGTGGACCCGCGGCTCCGCTCTCAGTCTCGCCCGGTTCGCCGGCTACTGGGGCGACGCGGCCGCCAACAAGCAGGTTGTCTTCCACTACTACAAGGACGCCACGGCGCTGAACAACGCGCTGCTGACCAACGCAGTGGATGTCGTCACGAGCGAGCAGTCGCCCGACGCCCTCGACCAGTTCAAGAACAACCAGAACTACAAGGTCAACGACGGCAACTCCACGACCAAGCTGCTGCTCGCCTTCAACGACAAGGCCAAGCCCTTCACTGACGTCAAGGTCCGCCAGGCCGTCTCCGCCGCCATCGACGACAAGAAGCTGCTGGAGTCGGTCTGGGGCGGCTACGGCAAGCCCATCGGCTCCATGGTGCCGCCCACCGACCCGTGGTACGAGGATCTCACCGAGGTCAACGCGTACGACACCGCACGCGCCAAGAAGCTGCTCGCCGAGGCCGGATACGAGAACGGCTTCAGCTTCACCCTCGACACCCCGAACTACGACCCGCACCCGACCGCCGCGACCTTCATCAAGTCGCAGCTCGCCAAGGTCGGCATCACCGTCAAAATCAACACGATCACGCCGGACGAGTGGTACACGAAGGTCTACAAGAACCACGACTTCACGGCCACGCTCCAGGAACACGTCAATGACCGCGACCTGGTCTGGTACGGCAACCCCGACTTCTACTGGGGCTACGACAACAAGCAGGTCACCCAGTGGGTCGAGGAGGCCGAGCAGGCGTCCAGCACCTCCGAGCAGACCGAACTCCTGAAGAAGGTCAACCGCAAGACCGCCGAGGAAGCGGCCAGCGACTGGCTGTACCTGTACCCGCAGATCGTCGTGGCCAGCAGCAAGCTGTCCGGCTACCCGGTCAATGGCCTCAACTCCCAGTTCTTCGCCTACGACATCAAGAAGGGCTGATGGGCCGGTATCTCCTGCGCCGTCTCGCCTTCCTGCTGGTGTCGCTGGCGCTCGCGAGCGTGGTCCTGTTCGCGCTGCTGCGGATGCTGCCGGGCGACCCCGCCAACGCGCTCACCTCAGTGGGCGCCAGCCCCGAGCAGATTGCGGCGGCACGGCACTCCATCGGCTCCGACAAGCCGCTGCCCGAGCAGTTCGTCCACTGGGTCGGGCAGTTGGCGAGCGGTGACCTCGGTACGTCGTTCGTCAGCTCGCTGCCGGTCGGGCCCGAGATCGCCTCTCGGCTGAACGTCACCATCCCGCTCACACTGGCCGCGTTCGTCCTGGCGGTGCTCATCGCCGTTCCGGTCGGCTTCGTGGCCGCGCACCGGCGCCGGACCTGGTACGGCGCGCTGCTCAACGGAGTGTCCCAACTGGGCATCGCCGTCCCCGTGTTCTGGCTCGGCATGATCCTCATAGCCGTCTTCGCCCTGAACGCCGGCTGGCTTCCCGCGGGCGGCTTCCCGCAGGACGGCTGGTCACAGCCGACCGAGGCGATCCGCTCACTGGCCCTGCCCGTCATCACCATCGCGCTCGTGATGAGCGCCTCGCTGATCCGCTACGTCAGGTCGGCCGCACTCGACGTACTGGGCAGCGACTACCTGCGCACCGCGCGAGCCATGGGCTTGTCGTTCGGACAGGCAATGTGGCGGCACGGGCTGCGCAACGCCTCCGTACCGGTGATCTCGATCCTCGGCATCGAGCTGGCGTCCACGCTGCTGGGCGCGGTGGTCGTGGAGTCCGTCTATGCGCTACCGGGCCTCGGCTCCCTGCTCGCGACCGGCATCGCACAGCACGACTATCCGGTGATCCAGGGCGTGCTGTTCGTCTCCACGCTCACGGTACTGATCATCGGCTTCGCGGCCGACTTCGCACAGCGGGTCATCGATCCGCGGCTGCGCGGCAGGCTCTCGGGAGGTGCCCGATGAAGCAGTCGACGAAACGCTCGTACACGTTGACCATCGGATGCGTCCTGGCCGGCCTGATCGCCGTGCTTGCGCTGGTCTCGCTCTTCTGGCTCCCGTACGCCGCCGACGACACGTCCGGCGGTCGGCTCACGGGCCCCGGTACGGGCCATCTCCTCGGCACCGACAAGCTCGGCCGCGATCTGTTCACCCAGCTGATGACCGGCTCCCGTATCGCCTTCGAAGCGGGCCTGGGATCGGTCCTCATCGCGGCCGCCCTCGGTGGCACGCTGGGTGTGCTGGCCGCGTTCGCGCAGGGCTGGCTCGACGACACGCTCTCCGCGTTCCTCGACATCCTGATCGCCTTCCCGACGCTGCTGCTGGCCATGCTCATCGTCGCCGCCCGCTCGGCCACGCTGGGGTCCGCCGTGCTGGCGATCGGCCTCGCGCAGAGCGCGGTCGTGGCACGGCTGGTGCGGATCCTGGTCAAGCGGGTCCTGGCGCAGGACTACATCACGGCCGCGCGCACCTCGGGCACGTCCTGGCCGCGGATCGTGGCCGGACACGTACTGCCCAACATCTGGCCGACGCTCGTGGTGAACCTGGCCCTCCAGTTCGGGCTCGCGGTGCTGGCCGAGGCCGGCCTGTCCTACCTGGGTCTGGGAGCGCCGCCGCCCAACGCCTCGTGGGGCCGCATGCTCCAGGAGGCGCAGGCCACCTTCACCACGGCCCCGGCAGGCGCGCTGGCCCCCGGCATCCTTCTCGTCCTGCTCGTCATCGGCGTGAACCTCATCGCCGACGGACTTCGCGACACCCTCGACCCCGCGGCCCGGCGGAGGCGCGCATGAACATTCTCGACGTACGCGACCTCACGATCCGTACGGCTGACGGGCGCGTCCTCGTCGACCGCCTCTCGCTGACCATGGCCCCCGGCGAACGCCTGGGACTCATCGGAGAGTCGGGCTCCGGGAAGTCGCTGACCACCCTCGCCGTGCTCGGCCTGCTGCCCGACGGCATGACGGCCACCGGCAGCGCCGAGCTCGCCGGCACCCAGATCGTGGGCGCGAGCGAGAAACAGCTCACGGGTGTGCGCGGCCAGGACGCCGCCATCGTCTTCCAGGAACCACTCACCGCGCTCGACCCGCTGATGCGCGTCGGCAGGCAGATCTCCGAACCGCTGAGCAGAAGGCGAGGGCTGAAGGGCGCCGAACTGAAGCGGGCTGTCGTGGCAGCGCTGGAGCAAGTGCGGCTGCCGGAGCCCGACCGCATCGCCCGCGCCTTCCCGCACGAAATCTCCGGCGGACAGCGCCAGCGCGTCGCACTCGCCATGGCACTGGCCTGCGACCCGAAACTACTCATCGCGGACGAGCCGACCACCGCCCTCGACGTCACCGTGCAGTCCGACATGCTCGACCTGCTCGACACCCTCGTACAGGAACGGGACATGGCCGTCCTCTTCGTCAGCCACGACCTCGCGGTCGTCTCGAAGGTCACCGATCGCGTTCTGGTCATGAAGGACGGCCGCGCCGTCGAGGAGGGCGACGTTCGCGAGATCGTGCGCACCCCGCGTGAGGAGTACACCAAGGCGCTGGTGGCAAGCGCGCGGCAGCTGGAATCAGCTCTGGACCTGAGGAGCGCGCGATGACGCCCGTACTGGAGCTGAACGGAGCCTCCTTCAGCTACCGAGGACACGCCGCGCCCGTCGTCGAGGACATCTCCCTCACCGTCGAGACCGGGCAGAGCCTCGCTCTCGTCGGCGAATCGGGCGCGGGCAAGACGACTCTGCTGCGGCTGCTGCTCGGGCTCGCCCGGGCAACCACCGGCACCGTCCGGTTCGACGGCGAGGAGCTGAAACCGCGCAACAGCGAGCAGATGCGGCGTTTCAGGCGCAGTGTGCAGTGCGTCTTCCAGGACCCGTACTCATCGCTGGACCCACGTCAGCGCGTCGGCGGCATCGTGTCCGAACCACTGCGTTCCCTCGGCATCGACAGCCGGAGCACGGCCGGGCCCAAGGTGGCCGCCGCCCTGGAGCGGGTCGGACTCCCGGCCGACGCCGCTGAGCGCTATCCGCACGAGTTCTCCGGCGGCCAGCGCCAGCGCATCGCGATTGCCCGCGCGACCGTCTGCGACCCGCGAGTGCTGCTCGCCGACGAGCCCGTCAGTGCGCTCGACGTCACCACTCGTGTCAAGGTCGTCGACCTGCTCAACGAGTTGAAGCAGGAGCAGGGCCTGACTCTCGTCATGGTCTCCCACGACCTGTCGGTGGTTGCCTCGCTGTGCGAACGCACCGCCGTCCTGGAGAGCGGCCACATCGTTGAACAGGGCGAGACCGCACAGGTGCTGGGCGCTCCCGCGCACCCGTACACGCGTCGCCTCGTCGAAAGCGTGCCTCGACTGCCCGCTTGACCGGTGAATGCGCGCCTCCGACGACTCGATCACTTCGATGTCCGGGTCCGTATCGAGCACGCGGCGGCGGTCGGCCAGTTTCCTGCCGGCGTGCGGTGCGGTGTTGTGCGGGGCCGGATCGAGCGATCGTGCAGGCCCTCGTCACCTGCGGCCGGCCACCGGCGGACCCATGTGTGGCCTGTGGCACGCGAGATGCATCTCGGCAGCGACATGCGCAACGGGCCGGGCGGAACCCACGCGGTCGACGGACGCCGTCCGCCGTGAACCGGTCGCACGGGAAATGCGGTGGGACACGAAGGCCTCCGTGCGGTGTGTTCCTGGACAACTCCACCGCATCGGAGGCCTTCGCCATGTTCAGGGCCCATCGGTGTCAACGACGCCCGTGATCAATACGCCCAGGTCACGCCGCGATTGCTACCCGGTCCCAGAACCAGTACAGACTGACGATCACGATGGGTGCGGTCATCGCGGGCAGGGCCCAGCGGTGTGCGGGGGTCCGGCGAAGGAGGACCAGCAGCGGGAACACCGCGGCGATGATGCCCAACTGCACCGTCTCGATGCCGACGTTGAAGCTCAGCAGCGACAGCAGCAGCTCCCAGGACCAGCTCTCGTCGATGCCGAGCGCGCCCGCGAAGCCCAGACCGTGGACGAGGCCGAACAGGAAGACGGCCGGCAGCCGCCAGCGTCCGGTCCCCTCCCGGTCGCGCAGGACGACGCCCGCGAGCGCCACGACGGCGATGGAGGCCGCGATGACCGGCTCCACGACCGATCCCGGCACGTTCACCACGCCCGTGGCCGCCAGCAGGAACGTGACGCTGTGCGCGGCCGTGAAGGCGGTCGCCGTGAGGACGATGTCGCGCAGGCCGCGGGCGCCGATGAGCAGCGACAGCAGGAAGAGGATGTGGTCCAGGCCGAACAGCAGGTGCTCGGTACCGAGCAGGAAGAACTCCACGATCTGGTGCGACTCGTGGTGTCCGCCGGTCTCCAGGGCCGGTTCGGCGGCCGTCAGCACCTGGGAGCCCCGCTGCCCGTCGACGTCATAGTGGACGATCGTCTCCGTGCTGTGGACGAAGCTCTCCGAGTCGGGGAACAGGGCGCTGGAGACGGTGTACGTGCCGTCGGCGCCGCCCTCGCAGTCGTAGGCCAGGGTGAGGACGGCGAACGGCCGGGTGCCGCGGGTGCGGACGTCGGCGTCGCCGACGCGGCGGGGTGTGCAGGAGGTGCCGTCGCGGGTGACGGCGAAGCGTCCGGTGACGTATTCCGTCACCGCTTCGGCATGGGTGTCGAGCTGGTGCAGCTGCTCCGCGCGGTCCTTCGCCTCGTACGCCTCGGCGTACAGCCAGGCCGACTTCATGAGCAGGTCGTATTCGAGGTCGAGGGTCGCCTCGACGCGGGCTTCGGCGCCCTCCACCTCGACGTACGCGGTCGAGGTCGCGTCGTGCGCGGCGGCGGGGGCCGGGTGGGCGAGGCCGGCGGCGAGCACGGTCACCAGGGCCGCGACGGTGGTGAGGAGTGCGGCGGGCAGCCTGCGCCGTCGGAACCGGGACAGCCAGGAGGAGGGCAGGGGTGCCGGCAGGGGCAAGGGGGCGGGCATGGAGTTCTCGGTTCTCGTTGTCAAGGGCCGGGCAGTGGTGGGCCCGCCGTCCCGGACCGCTCGGATCCGGGACGGCGGGCGTGGGTGCCGGACGTGTGCTACCGGCGGGTCAACCGGTCACCGCCGGTCGGCGGACGACGTGAACCACGGGTAGGCGGGCACGTCCGGTCCCCAGGTGCCGGGCCGGCCATGGGCGTCCCTGGTCACGAAGGCGCTCGGCGCGGAGGCGGTCACGCCGCCGCCGGTGGAGCGTGCCGTGACGAACCAGGCGTGGGTCGTACCGGGCTTGAGTCCCTTCCAGGTCACCGAGGCGACCTCACCGGAGCCGGCCTTGGTCTTCCCGATGACGCTCACGGGGTTGTAGAGCGCCAGTGAGTCGGTCTTGAAGGTCGTCTTGCGGGTACTGAGGTCGATCGGGAGGACCATGTTGTCCTCGGTGCCGTCGTAACGGTGGTTGGTGTCGTACTCGGTGGCGCCGAACTCGTCGAGCAGCGGCGAGTAGGTGTCCACGGTCAGCTCGGACCGGTCGACGTCGAACTGGAGCATGCGGAAGAAGCTCGCGCCGAACTGCAGCTGGTCGTCGGGCCGGTAGCCGCCGATCTCGGTGAGCCCGAGCCGGTCCGCGGACACCGTGTAGAACTGGTAGTCCGCGAGCAGCTCGACGACGTCGTGACCGACCTCGCCGACCCTCGGCTTCACGTTGGTGCCGACGCCGTGCTCATGACCGGCGAGGATCAGGAACACGTTGGGGTTGTCCTGGACCACCGTCTTGTACAGCATCGAGCCGTCCGGCGCGGAGAACTGGGCGCCGCGTCCGTCGGGGTTGCTGCTCGGGGCGAGGTAGTCGTGCGAGAGCAGGATGCCGTTGCGGTCGGGGTAGCGTTTGAAGACGGAGTCGGCCCATTCGGCTTCTTCGCGCGTCACCCCGTAGGACAGGCCGACCACGACGAAGTCGAGGCCGCCGGCGGAGAACAGGTCGTAGTGGTTCTGGTTGTCGCCCTGGCGCCAGGGGCCTCCGTACTCGGCGTGCTCCCAGCCCTTCGAAAGCGCCTGGTAGCGCTCGGGCCCGTAGTACTGGTTGTAGATGGCGTCCGGACCGTTCTCGGTGCCGGACTGGTTGTCGTGGTTGCCCGCGATCACACCGTTCGGCACACCCGCGTCGTCCAGGATCTTCTGCTGCTTCGAGGACACCTCCAGCTCGCCGGTGACCTGGCGCCGGGTGGCTTCGTCGGCGGGCTTGCGGATGTTGTTCTCGATGATGTCGCCGGTGTGGGCGACGTACGCGATCTTGCGCTTGTCCTTGTTGTCCGCGATCCAGCGCGAGACGTCTCCGTACGCCTTCTCCCAGACCGCGCGCTCCTGGGGCGTCTCCTGCTCCACCGCACCCTCGGAGAGGTACTGCGTGTCGGTGTAGTGGACGATCGAGAAGTCGTACGAGTCGGGGTCGGCGAACCCGTTCGGGTCACCGGCGTCGATGTCGTCGGCGAACGGGTCCTCGCCGGTCACCATGGTGTGGATCTGCTGCCGGTCGACGTATTTCCGGTCGACGACGGCGGTCAGGACGGTGTTGCCGTCGGCGGCTCCGCGGGCGCTGGTCAGGACATCCCACTGCTTCGTCCCGGTGTTCCACACGCGCAGCGCGGCGAACCGCTCGGGGTCGATGACGCCCTCCCAGCGCAGCACCGGCGCGTCGACATGACCCTTCACCTGGACGTCGAACCGCTGGTACGTGACGTCCTCGGCGGCCGGGGCGTCGAGCGTCCTGCCGTCGGCGGGTGCGAGGCCGTCGGCCTTCACCTTCTTCTCGCCCTTGACCTTGAGCGTCGTGGGAACGGACGTGGCCGTTCCCACGTACACCTGGTTGGGGGTGAGGATCTCGGCCTCGGAGAAGGTGGCGCTCACCGTGCCGCCGTCGGGCTCGGCCACCTTCGCCGACAGTTCGACCTTGCTGCCCACGTCGGTCGTGCCGGACTTCGGAGTGAGGTCGGCGGGGGTGTCCGGGATACCGGCGGAGGTGAACTTCACCTCGCGGGTGCCTCTGTTGCCGACACTGTCGGTGCCGGACACCGACAGCGTGTGCTCGCCGGCGGACAGACCGGGGCCCACGGGGGCGCCGAGCTGGATCGGTTTGCCGTCGAGCTTCACATCCGGGCCGTCCACCACGCCGGAGAGGTCCCCCAGCCGGACGTCGAGGACGACCGACGCGGTGATCCGCCGACCGGCGGCGGGGGTGCTGGCAGACACCTGGGGCGCCGAGTTGTCGGTGACCAGGACGCGGGTCGCGGTCCTGCCGGTCCTCGATGCCGCGGCCAGGGTGTGCTTTCCGTCGTCGATCTTCGTGGTGTCGAGGTCGGCGCGGAGGCCCTGGGCCGGACCCTCGACGAAGAACTCCAGGTCGACCTCGGTCAGCGGATTGACGTTGTCGCCGCAGTTGCCGTCGCCGAAGCTGTACGAGCCCTTGAGCATCCGGCCGGTGGCGATGCCGTTCGCCGGGGTGAGGGTGATGTCGGAGACGGCGAAGTCGTCGCGGTTGTCCCCGCACGAGGTCGGAAACGTACCGGCGACGAAGTCGACCGTGTTCCAGCCGGGGACCAGCCACTCGTTCGGGAAGGTCAGGCCGACGTGCTGGCTGACGAAGTCGCTGTCGAGCACGTGCTTCTGACCGTTCACCAGGATGTGGTTCTGGTATCGGGCCTCGATCGAGTTGCTGCCCACGGTGAAGCCGAGGGTCGCGTTGCCGGATCCGAGGGTGTCGGAGACTCGGACGGCCGGGGCGTCGATCGTGTAGTGGAGTTCCACCTCGCGCAGGCGGGTGTCGCTGTTGCCGCAGGTGCCGTCGCCCATGGCGTACGAGTCCGCGATGTCCTGGCCCGTGACGGTCGCGCCGTCGAGGGCGAGGGCGAGCCGCGCGATGTCGAAGTCGTCGCGGTTGTTGCCGCAGCTCTCCTTGTACGAGCCGGTGACGACCGTGATGGTGTTGTCACCGGGCACCAGGTGGCGCGCCGGGATCGCTATGTCGACCCGCTGACTCACCCAGGTGCCGCCCAGGTCGATGCGTTTGCCGTTGACGAGCAGGTAGTTGTCGTTCCGGTCGTCGATCGAGTTCGACCCGACGTCGAAGGAGAAGGTCGCCGCGCCGTTGCCGAGGTGCGGATCGGTGACGGGCGTGTCACCGTCCACGGTCAGCGACTCGACGTCGCCCTCGGCGCCCGCCGGGAAGTTCGCGAACACCGGTTGCCGGCCCTTCACCAGCGTGCCGTCCTTGGGCAGCAGCCGGGGGGCGCCCGCCGGGGCGTTGTTCACCGTCACGGTGTTCTTGACCGTCTTGCCCGAGACGGTCCTGGCGGTGAGGGCGTGCTCGCCGTTGGCGAACTTCGTCGTGTCCAGGTCGGCTTGGAGGCCGGTGGTGCCCTGCGGGTCGCCCAGTACGAAGAAGCTGAGCGTGGCCTTCGTCACCAGCGAGGTGTTGGAACCGCAGCTGCCGTCGCCGAAGGAGTACGTGTACTCGTTCTCCTCGCCGTCCGCGACCTCGCCGAGCAGGTCCAGGCTGATGTCGGACAGCACGAAGTCGTCGTAATTGGTGCCGCACGAGCTGTCGACCTTGCCGGCCAGGATCTCGATCTTGTTCTCGCCCTTGACCAGGTGCTGGTTCGGGATCTCGATCGTGCCCCGCTCGTTGACGAGGTCGCCGATGTCGGCCCGGTACTCGCCGTTGACCAGCACATGGTTGTGGTAGCGGGCCTCCGTCGAGTTCGACCCGACGTCGAAGCTGAGCCGGGACACCCCGACCGTCCGCTCGGCGTCGATCGCCTTCCCGTCGACCGCGAGCCCCGTCACGGAGTCACCGGCCAGCGTCGGCATGGCCGCGGCCTTCTCCGTGCCCTCCAGATACGCCCCGTCGCCCGGGGTGAGGACCGGCAGACTCGTGCCGCCCGCCGACCCGCTCTGCCCTGGTGTGCGCTGCTCCGAACCGGTATCGGCGTACGCCGTCGCCAGGTCGCCGCTCACGAGGAGCAGCGCGGTGAGAGCCACCCCCGCGAGTCGTCGTCCGCCCGATCTGCCACCCGGCCGTGTTCGCCGCTCTGCTGGCCGCATCAGCAGCCGTCCTTCCTGATCGCTGCAAGGTGAAGGGCACGCCGTGAAGATGTACGACATGCCCATGGCGAATCCTGGGCAGCGCAGGTGAACGGAGTTGAATCACCTGTGAACCATCAGCGGAAGGATCCCCGTCCACGGCCACGGCCGGAACAGCTGCCGGGCATCGGTCCCAGGGCATACCTCACGCGGCCGGCCCAGAGGTCGTCCGCAGCCGGGACGACTTCGGCCCGCTGGATCTCCAGCCCCGTCCCGGGCGGCTCACCGCGTGCGCAATCGATGTGGGGGAGTCCGCGGAGATGTCCCGCGCGGGAGACCTGCCGTCACCCTTCAGCGTCTTTCCCGGTCCATCTTCGGGGCGACCCCTGCCCTGGAGATCAGCGATGAGGTGTGGCGCCAGTACTTCGACGTGAATGTCCTGTCCGCCGTCAGGATGATCCGCACCTGCCTTCCGGCCATGAAGGACCGCTCCTGGGGGCGAATCCTGAACATCGCAAGCGATTCGGCGGTGGTCACACCGGTGGAGATGGCGGGGTTGCAGCATCGAACCCCGCCGGGCGGTCTGCCGCACCAGTCGCCGAAGGACCGGCGCGGGCAGCGGTGCTGCTGCCTGTGCCGGTCCTGGCTTGCGGTGCGGGGGCTGAGTCTGTGGCTCAGTAGGCGGAGTTGACGTTGTCGATCGACCCGTAGCGGTGGGCGGCGTAGTTGGCGGCCGCGGTGATGTTGGCGACGGGGTTGGTGAGGTCGTGGGCGGTGCCGGCGACGTGGTAGGCGTTGAAGGTCGGCTGGATGACCTGGAGCAGGCCCTTGGAGGGTATGCCGTTGCGCGCGTTGACGTCCCAGTTGTTCTGGGCGTTGGGGTTGCCGCTCGACTCACGCATGATGTTGCGGTGCAGGCCCTCGTAGGTGCCGGGGATGCCCTTGGCCTTCATGATGGCCAGCGATTCCTTGATCCAGCCGTCGAGGTTGTTGGCGTAGCCCCTGCCGCCCTGGGCGCCGTCCACGGAAGCCCTGACCACGGAGGCGCTCGCCGGTGCCTTCTCGGCTGCCTGCGCGGATGTCGACGTCAGCGTGAGGGCGGCGGCCGCGGCACCGAGGGTGGCGATGCCGGCGACGGACATGGTGCGGAAGCGGGCGATGCGGCTGGTACGGGTCTGCGTGTTCGTGGTCATACGGAAGGAACTCTCCAATGGGGACGTCACGGTGCTGCCTACCGGTCATGGTTGCGGTGGCTTGCGGGGCGGTGCCCCGCGCTGCGGGCCGGAACGAACGGATCCGAAGGAATCCGCCCGGCCCTGTCGCGGCTTCCCGCAACGACAGCCATGGTTAGCGACGTGCGGGGCGGGGCGCAATGATGTGACGTACTACCCAACATCGGAGAAATGTCCAAAATGACATATTCTGTGGTGCTTGTGTACTGTTCGGGCGACCCGCCGCCCTACTACCCGCCTTAGGATGTGACACAGCTCCTATGGGTGGCATCACATCCACGGCGCCACATCGGCGGTCTCGACGGGGGCGGGCAGGACACCGAGGCGTCCGATCGACTGGGACCCGGACCGCACCACCTCTCGGACAAGCAGGCCCTGGCAGCCACCGGTGATCCGGTCGAGGACCTGCGGCGCGACTGGGACCCGCACATCGAGTTCGGCCTGACGCATCCCACGTTCTACGTAGGGGCTGAACCTGGTGTTGGCGAGCAGATTTTTCCGGTCGGCGAGAGCATCTGCGGCGGCCGGCGCCTCTTCGTCCAGTACGGTCCTGAAGGCACCGAGGCGTTCGTCGAGCCGCCGGATACGTGCCAGGTGCTCGACAACGACCTGGCGAGGCGTCACATCACCGCGCCGTACGGCATCCGCGATCTCGACGGCGGTGCGGCCGCTCCAACCCGTCACACGTACTCCCAAGTGGTGTGCGAATGTCGCGGAGAGCGTAGGCGGCAATCCTGCGGGGCGGAAGAGCGGACCGCGCCCGCGCCGCCTCGGGCACCGAACCCGGCCGCCCGGAACAGACATTGAAGGAGCCGACCGCCGCGGGGCGAAATGACGCCTGAGCGACCCCGACCAGACATTCATGATCGCTTCACCGGGAAGTCGGCCAGGTCGCACCACGACCTGACGCACGACACCTAACGTCTTTGGTTCAGACTGGTTATGTACCCGTTACACAACCGACCACGACTCCCGGACCAGAATCCCCGGGCCAGAGAACAGGGACCCCCGTGAGACTCACCCCTCTCGTGATCGCCGCGACGTCCGTCGCGCTCGTCTCCCCGGCCGTCGCGCAAGCCCGGACCCCCGCCGCCCACGCCCCGTCCGCACCCGGCGTGAGCGTCCCGGGCGGGCGGTACGAACACTCGGTCGAGCTGAAGTTCCGGGCCGAGCGCGGGACCACCGTCCGCTACACGCTGGACGGTACGACCCCGACCCGTGACAGTCGCGTCTACTCCCCCGGCCGTCCGCTGCGGATCAAGAAGGACACCAATGTCACGGCGGTCGCCTTCCGCGGCAGGCAGAGCAGCGTCCCGGTGTCGTACGGCTATCTGATCAAGTCCCGGGAGAAGCCGCTCGCCCGTCTGGTCGTCATGTCCGATGTGCACGTCGGCAGCCATGAGAGCGCCGACAAGAAGTACGAGAGCTTCTTCGACACCATCGGGTCGATCTTTCCCGAGCCGGACGCGATCCTGTCCAACGGCGACATGATCAACGACAACGGGGACGGCAAGGGCCCCGACCACAGAATCGTCTCCGAGGTCTTCCAGGCCAACCTCGCCCGCAAGGGCATGACCGACACCCAGTTGCTGATCTCCAACGGCAACCACGACGCGAGCCTCGCCGCGATACGGGCCGGATACCCGAAGGCATGGTTCCCCGACTCGGGCGGCGGCTACTACGAGTCCGAGGTGAAGGGCCTGCACATCCTCACGGTCAACACCGAGACGTACAACTCCAGCACGGCCCAGCGCACTTGGCTGAAGGAGCGGCTCACCGCGATCACCGCCGATCCGGCCTACGCGGGCAAGCCGGTCCTGGTCCAGGGACACCGGCCCACCACCGGAACCACCATGGACGGCCAGCAGGCTTCCAACCCGCGACTGGCGGAGGATCTGAGCGCCTTCCCGCAGGCCATCCTCTTCTCCGGCCACTCGCACCTGAACATCAACGACGACCGCTCGATCCACCAGCGCGACTTCACTTCGGTCAACGACGGTTCGATGAGTTACGTCGAGATCGATCACGGCTACCAGATGGTCACCGAGGACGGCCTCGCCGACCGCTTCGAGTCGCCGACCGCGCAGGCGCTCTTCGTCGAGGTCTACAAGGACCGCACGGAGATCGCGCGGGTGAACATGGCCGCGGACAAGCACGACATCTACACCGGTGGCCAGTGGTCGGCGAGCTGGCAGCCGCCGTACGCCAGTGCGGGCACCCTGAGCGGTCCCACCTGGACCGTGCGCCTGAAGGGTTCGACCAACCAGCAGATCAAGGACAACTTCCGCTACACGGACGCCGAACGCAACACCGTGGCACCGAAGTTCACCACACGTAAGCCGCTTTCCCAGGTGCACGACGCGAGGGGCGGCACGGCTCTGCGGATCGCCCAGGCCGAGGACGACCAGATGGTGCACCACTACAACGTCGACATCACCGACGCTTCGACGGGCGCCTCGGTCGTCTCGTCCAAGGTCCTCTCGGACTTCTACTTCATGCCCCGGCCGAACACCCTCGACATCCCGGTGACGGGCGCGGTCGAGGGCGGCCGGTACGTGGCACGGGTCGTCGCCGTCGACGCGTACGGGAACGCCTCCCCGGCCGCGTCGCTTACGTTCGGCAAGTAACGCTGCCGGGACCGGGCGGCTCCCTCCCTGGGGTGCCGTCCGGTCCCTGTCCTGCCTGGTGGTCAGGTCGCGTCGGGGTCGACCGCGGCCCGGCCCTTGGCCCGCCTGCCGACGACGGCTGCCGCCGCGACGGCGCTGCCCGCGAAGGCAAGGGCGACCATCCATGGCTGGTTGAAGGCATGCCGGGTGGCATGGTCGAGGGAGTACCGGCCGGGGCCGGTCAGGCCGATCGCCGCGGCGGTGAAGCCGAGGAAGGCCGGGTACTCGTAGCCGCCGCCCTGTGCGAAGAATCCGGCGGGTGCGTGGACGGCCACGGCGCCCGCCATCGCCCCGGCCGCGGCCGCACCGGCCGCCGGGGTGGCGAGGCCGAGGGCCAGAAGTGCGCCGCCGCCCGCCTCGCCGAGCCCGGCGGCGACCGCGCTGTGCTTGGGCGGGTGGAAGCCCATGGCCTCCATCGCGGCGGTGGTTCCCTCGATGCCTCCGCCGCCGAACCAGCCGGCCAGCTTCTGGGTACCGTGCGCGGCCAGTACCGCGCCGGTACCGACGCGCAGGACGAGCAGGCCGAGGTCACGCCGGTCGAGGCAGGCCATGAGGGTCTCCGCAAGGGTTCGGGGGTCGGTGGGCTTCGACGCGCCACCCGCGCCGTGGCGGACAGATGCCACGCTTCCACTCTCCGTGGCCCGGGGCGCCGACGTGTCCTGGTGTTAGGCCGTCCGGGGGACGACCGCACTCGCGACTCTGCGACGAACCCCATTATGCAACTTGTTGCATAATGGGGTTTCGGTGGTCTACAACTGGCTCAACGACACTGCGCGAGGAGCCGCCTCATGAGCCCGTACCCGAATCTGCTGAGCCCGCTCGACCTCGGGTTCACCACCCTCCCCAACCGGGTGCTGATGGGGTCGATGCACATCGGTCTGGAGGAGGTCGAGCGCGGCTTCGAGCGGATGGCCGCCTTCTACGCGGAACGCGCCCGGGGCGGCGTCGGTCTGATGGTCACCGGCGGCATCGCTCCGAACTCCCGCGCCTGCTCCTTCCCCGGCGGCGCCAAGATGACCACCGAGGCGGAGGCCGAGCAGCACGCGCGGGTCACCGCCGCCGTGCACGAGGCGGGCGGCCGGATCGCCATGCAGATCCTGCATTTCGGCCGGTACGCACACCATCCCGACCTGGTTGCGCCGAGCTCGATCCAGGCGCCGATCAGCGCATTCACTCCGCACGCCCTTGACGACGAAGAGGTCGAGGAGACCATCGAGGACTTCGCCAGGGCCGCCGAGCTCGCGCGGCGTGCCGGGTACGACGGTGTCGAGATCATGGGCTCCGAGGGCTATCTGATCAATGAGTTCATCGCCGCCGCCACCAATCACCGCACCGACCGTTGGGGCGGCTCGTACGAGAACCGCATCCGGTTCCCCGTCGAGATCGTGCGCCGGGTCCGTGAGCGCGTCGGCAGCGATTTCATCCTGATCTACCGGCTCTCGATGCTGGATCTGGTGCCCGGCGGTTCGTCGCTGGAGGAGGTCGTGCAGCTCGCCCGCGAGATCGAGACCGCCGGCGCGACGATCATCAATACGGGAATCGGCTGGCACGAGGCCCGTATCCCCACCATCGCCACCTCGGTGCCACGCGGTGCCTACACCTGGGTCACCGAAAAGGTGCGCGGCGCCGTCTCCGTACCGCTGGTGACGAGCAACCGCATCAACACACCCGAGGTCGCCGAGGAGATCCTCGCCTCGGGGCGGGCGGACATGGTGTCGATGGCCCGGCCGTTCCTCGCCGACCCCGACTTCGTCCTCAAGGCGTCCGAGGGCCGGGCCGACGCGATCAACACCTGCATCGGCTGCAACCAGGCCTGTCTGGACCACATCTTCAGCGGCCGGGTCACCTCCTGCCTGGTCAATCCTCGCGCCTGCCACGAGACCGAGCTCACCCTGTCACCGACCCGCACCGTCAAGCGGGTGGCGGTCGTCGGCGCCGGACCCGCCGGTCTCGCGTGCGCCGTCGCAGCGTCCGAGCGCGGGCACGAGGTGACGCTCTTCGACGCGGCCGAGGAGATCGGCGGCCAGCTGAACGTGGCACGCAGGGTTCCCGGCAAGGAGGAGTTCAACGAGACACTGCGCTACTTCCGTACCCGGCTCGCGGAGGAGAAGGTCGGGCTGCGGCTCGGTACACGGGCCACGGCCGATGTGCTCGAAGGCTTCGACGAGGTCGTCCTGGCCACCGGTGTCGCGCCCCGCTCCCCCGCGATACCGGGCCTGGACCACCCCAGCGTGGTCGGCTACCTCGACGTCCTGCGTGACGGGGCGCAGGTCGGCGACCGGGTCGCGATCATCGGGGCGGGCGGGATCGGCTTCGATGTCGCCGAGTTCCTGACCGACTCGGGCGATGCGGCAAGCCTCGACCCCGAGGTGTTCTTCCGGCAGTGGGGCGTCGACACCGACTACCGCGGCCGGGGCGGTCTTCGTGCCCCGGAGCGCGGGAAGGCGCCACGCACAGTCCATCTGGTCCAGCGCAAGACCAGCAAGGTCGGTGCTGGGCTGGGCAAGACCACAGGGTGGATTCACCGCACCGAGCTGCGGCACCGCGGCGTCACGATGATCGCGGGCGCCGGCTACGACCGGATCGATGACGACGGACTGCACCTCACGGTCGACGGCGAACAGCACCTCCTGCCGGTCGACACGGTGGTGCTCTGCGCGGGCCAGGAGCCGCGCCGCGAGCTGTACGAGGAGCTGCTCGCCGCGGGCCGTCCGGCGCATCTGATCGGCGGCGCCGATGTGGCCGCCGAACTGGACGCCAAGCGCGCGATCCGCCAGGGCACGGAGCTCGCCGCTGCGCTGTGACGGATCCGGGGACCCCGGCCCGGGGGTTCCCGGCCGGCCCGGCCCCTCCGTCATCGGGCCACCACCCGGCCGTCCTTAGGATGCACCCCATGTCACTCCCGCATGCGATCCTCACCGCCCTGCTCGAAAAGCCGTCGTCGGGGCTGGAGCTGACCCGCAGGTTCGACCGGTCGATCGGCTATTTCTGGTCCGCCACGCACCAGCAGATCTACCGCGAGCTGGGGAAGCTGGAGCAGGCCGGGCAGATCCGGGCGCTGCCGTCAAAGCAGCCCGCCCGTGGGCAGAAGAAGGAGTACGAGGTGCTGCCCGCGGGCCGCGAGGCGCTGTCCGCATGGGTGGCCCGGTCCGAGGACCCCAAGCAGATCCGGGATCCGCTGCTGCTGCGGATGCGGGCGGCGGCGGTCGTCGGGGCGCCCGGCCTGGATGCGGAGCTGCGCCGTCATCTGGGGCTGCACCGTCGGCAACTGGCGGAGTATTTGGAGATCGAGGAGCGGGACTTCCCGCCCGAGCGGAACTCCGCCGAGGACCGGCTGCGGCATCTGGTTCTGCGTGGCGGCATCGATCTGGAGAACTTCTGGATCGGCTGGCTGACCCGGGCACTGGCCCAGGACGAGCAGCCGAGTCCGTAGGGGGGTGTTTCCGTGCGTGACAGTTCGGTGGGCAGACGTCACGTCTTCGCACCATGCCCCCGGCGGGCGTCGCTTCCACTCGTTACGGTCCACCCACCGGCGTCCGGCCCAGCTCCGGTCGTAGCGTCGGCTGATCCATCGGCCCTCGGCTCCCGATCATGACGCGAGACGGTGATCCGGCCCCGGGCTTCGACTCGGCCGTGGCCCGGTCGGCGACGGACGACGTCTCCGCCTGTGCGCGGCTCAGCAGAATCACGCCCCGTACCGCCGCTGCCGTGCCGAGCACTGCCGGGATCAGGCTGATCGTGCCCCCCTGGAGGCGTTCGCCGAGCAGGGCCAGTCCTATGGCGGCCGCGGCCACCGGATTGGCGAGTGTGACGACGGCCAGCGGCGCGCCCAGGCCACCCCGGTAGGCGGTCTGGGAGAGCAGCAGCCCGCTCATCGCGAACGCGGAGACGAGAAGCGCGACGATGACCAGGCCCCAGCTGAACAGCGGGCCGGTGCGGTCGGTGACGGAGACGGTCAGGGTCTGGGTGAGCGCGGAGGCGACCCCGGAGGTGATGCCGGACGCCGCCGCGTGCCGCAGGCCGGGGCGTGCTCCCGGGCGGCTGAGTCCGGCAACGACAGCCATGGTCCCGGCGCCGACGGCCAGGGCTTCGGGGAGGCTGAGCGTTTCGTGCGGGGCGGTGCCGCCCGCGGTCATCAGCAGGGCGCCGAGGCCGAGCAGAGTGAGAATCGTGCCGCGCCATTCGATCCTGGTGACCCGGCGTCCGGCGGCCCTGGCGCCCAGCGGGACTGCGGCGACCAGGGTGAGGGCGCCGAGCGGCTGGACAAGGGTGAGCGGGCCGTACTTGAGCGCCGCGACATGCAGCAACGCGCCACCGGCATTGAGTCCGACCGCCGACCACCAGGCGCCGCGTCCGAGCAGCCTCAGGACCCCGGCGTCCGGCTCGGTGCGCCCGGCGAGCCGGGCCTGTGCCACCGCGGCCGAGGCGTACGCGGCAGCGGAGACCAGTGACAGCGCGACAGCGATCAGGGTGGCGTTCACCGCCGGGTCCCGGACGAGGCGTACGAGCGGGCGGAGTGGGTCTGCGGCTCGGCGCAGACGGTCGACACGGCGGGTTCGGCGGGCCGGGGCACGGCCGTCAGCGCGGGCTCGTATCCCGTGGAGGGCCACGGGATGTGTGCCCGTACCGGCACCGTGCGCCTCAGCGGCAACGCCGCGAACGCCACCGCGAGGAGCGCGGAGACCACGATCGAGTCGAGCCAGTAGTGATTGGCCGTGCCGACTATCACCAGCAGCGTGATGAGCGGATGCAGCAGCCACAGCCAGCGCCACCGGGTGCGGGTGGCGACGATCAGCCCGACGGCGACCATCACCGCCCAGCCGAAGTGCAGGGAGGGCATTGCGGCGAACTGGTTCGCCATCGAGTCGGTCGCCGGCGTCGCTCCGTACACCGTCGGTCCGTACACCTGGCCGGTGTCGACGAGTCCGGCGGCGGCCAGCAGCCGCGGCGGGGCGAGCGGGAACAGCAGATGAAGTGCGAGTGCGGCGCCGGTGAGCGCGGCGAGGATGCGGCGCGACCAGACGTAGTGGCGCGGGCGGCGCCAGTAGAGCCACACGAGGAAGAGCAGCGTGGCCGGGAAGTGCACGGTCGCGTAGTAGGTGTTCGCGAGGTGGATCAGCGTCTCGTTGTGCAGCAGCAGACTCTGCACAGTGCCCTCGCCGGGCAGGTGCACGGACCGTTCGAAGTCCCAGACGTTTCCGGCGTTGCGATACGCCTCCTCGACGTGACCGTTCGCGGCCTGCCGGCCGAGTTTGTAGATCACGAAGAGCCCCACGACGAGAAGAAGCTCGCGGACGAGGGGCGGTCGGGCAGAACTGTCCGGCTCCTGATCTGCGGGCTCGCTACCGGCGTACATCACCCGGTGCCCCTTTGCTGACGAAGCAGTGTTGCGACGGCATGGTCCAGTCCACGCCGCATCGATACGCCAGTGTACCGATACGCGAACGTATCGGTACACGTGCGTTTCGGTACACTGGCGTATCGATGGACCTCGTCGCAGAATCGCTGAGAGGGAAAACGCATGTCGCCGCAGGAAGCCGCGCAGGAACCGGCACACACGCCACGCCGCTCGAAGATCACGCCGGAGCGGGCGCAGGAGTTCTACGCGGCCGTGCTCGACATGCTGAGAGAGTCCGGCTACGAGGCCCTCACCATGGAAGGGGTCGCCTCGCGGACGCGCTGCGGCAAGTCCACGCTCTACCGGCAGTGGGGCTCCAAGCCCGAACTGGTCGTGGCGGCGCTGCACGGCACCCGGCGGGTGCTGCTTCCGCACATCGACACCGGCACCCTGGCAGGGGATCTGCGCGAGGCCGCCCGGGCCATCGGTGCGGGCTCGGGCCGCGACACCCCGCTGATGCACGCGCTCAGCCATGCCGCGCTACAGAGCCCCGAGTTGCTGTGTGCGCTGCGTGAGGCACTGATCCTGCCGGAGATCGCGGCGATCGAAGCGATGGTCCGACGCGGCGCGGAGCGCGGCGAGATTCCGGCGGACACTCCCGCGGCGGAGTTCGTCTCCGCGCAGCTGCTGGGCGTGATGCGTGCCCGGCCGCTGCTGGAGGGGAAGTTCGCGGATGAGGCGTATCTCACCCGCTTCGTGGAGAACGCCGTCCTTCCCGCACTTGGACTGGAGGCGTCCGCCCTCTAGTCCTGAGAGACGTGGGCCGCTGTCCGAGCGGATGACGACGGCCCGCTCGCGCCGCACCGTGGGGACGGGGGCGGCGCACCATCCGGGCGGCCGGTGACTCCTCAGGGAGTCACCGGCCGCCCGCGCTTCACCCCCAGCAGCTCACCCCACTCGGCCGAAGCGGCGACTATTCCACCAAACAAACGATTGGTAGCTTTACCGAACCGATCAGCGTGCACTTCGGCCACAGCGGAGGCGGACCATGGACATCGGCAACCCCATCGACTTCACAGGACGGGCAGTGCTCGTCACCGGCGGCACGAAGGGCATCGGCGCCGCGATCGCCAGGGCCTTTCTCTTTGCCGGTGCGGATGTACTGGTCTGTGGCCGCAGCGAACCTCCCGAACTGCCGGGAAGCGGCACCCGGCATGCGCACTTCCGCGCAACCGATGTCCGCGACCCTGCGGCCGCCGCCGCACTGGTCGACACGGCGGTGGAACGGTTCGGACGGCTGGATGTGCTCGTCAACAACGCGGGCGGCTCCCCGGACGCCGACGCGGCCACGGTTTCGCCGCGATTCGTCGAGAAGGTCGTCGCACTCAATCTGCTGGCCCCTTTCTATGTGGCGCAGGCCGCCAACCGGCTCATGCAGGGCCAGAGCGAGGGCGGCTCGGTCATCAACATCGGCAGCGTCTCCGCGCACACCCCGCAGCCGGGCACGGCCGCCTATACGGCGGCGAAGGCCGGGCTGCTGGGGCTGACCCGGGCGCTGGCTCTCGAGTGGGCGCCGAAGGTGCGCGTCAACCACATCACGACCGGACTGATCCGCACCGAGAGCGCGGCACCGGTGTACGGGGAGGACGGCGGCGCCGCCGTCTCCGGGGTGATTGCGATGCGACGGATGGCCGCACCGGACGATGTGGCGCGCGCCTGCCTGTATCTGGCGGGCGATCTGGCCGAGTACGTCAGTGGGGCCGATCTGGCGGTGCACGGCGGGGGTGAGGTGCCGGCCAGGTTCCTCGCCTCGAAGAGCGGACAGGGCGGCTGAAACCCCGGGAATCCCGGCGAGCGACGGACCGCCGACGGCGAGCATCGGCGCTTCGAAGGCGGACGTACACACGGACGATCATTCTCGTCCCCTTGACGATATCGACCGACCGTCTTATCGTCTTCATGACGAGAATGAGGGGGATTTCGACATGGCTGACATCACCAGGCGCTTCGGCTGGCGCCATCTGCGCTGCGCACCCACTGCCCACATCCGCCACCACAAGCGCGGCCGGATCGCCCACGACGGGCCGGGGCTGAGTTTCTGGTACCGGTCACTGACCGCCGCGCTCTCGGAAGTTCCGGTCAATGACCGGGAGTTGGCCATGGCCTTCCACGCCCGCACGTCCGACTTCCAGGACGTCACCGTGCAGGCCACCGTGACGTACCGGATCAGCGACCCGGCCGAGGCCGCCGCCCGCCTGGACTTCTCCGTCGATCCCGACACCGGGGTCTGGCGCGGAGCGCCGCTGGAACAGATCGCCACACTCCTCACGGAGACCGCCCAGCAGCACACCCTGGACGTGCTGGCCAGAACGGCGCTGGCCGAGGCCCTGGTCGACGGAGTCGCGTCGGTACGCGACCGCGTCGCAGCAGGGCTTGCCGCCGAGCCCCGGCTGCCCGCCACCGGTATCGACGTGGTCGCGGTGCGGGTGGTCGCCATCCGTCCCGAGGCCGAGGTGGAGCGCGCGCTGCGCACCCCCGCCCGCGAGCAGATCCAGCAGGAGGCCGACCGGGCCACCTACGAGCGCCGTGCCGTAGCTGTGGAACGGGAACGGGCCATCGCCGAGAACGAACTCGCCAGCCAGATCGAACTGGCCCGCCGCGAGGAGCAGTTGGTCGAGCAGCGCGGCACCAACGCCCGCCGCGAGGCCGAGGAGAACGCCGCGGCCGACGGGGTACGCGCCGAGGCCGAAGCGGCACGCAAGGTGCGGCTGGCCCGGGCCGAGGCCGAAGCCGCCCGCGAGGTCGGGGCCGCACGCGCGGAGTCCCAGGCGGCCTGGCTGCGGGTGCACGGCGAGGTGGACGCCGCGACCCTGCACGCCCTGGCAGCGACCAGGCTCGCCGAGAACCTGCCGCGCATCGACAGCCTCACCCTCTCCCCCGACGTCCTCACCGGCCTGCTCAGCAAGCTCGGCAGGAGCGACCCGGAGCCCCGGGCATGAGCCTCGCCCCGCGCGCTGTGCTGGTCCACCGCACCAGCGAGTACGACGAGTTGCTGGCCCGGCACGGCACGCACGGCCAGGCCGCGTTCTTCCTCTCCAGCCGTGGCCGGTCCATCGACGAGGTGGCCCTGCGGCACCGGCAGACCCGGCAGGCGCTCGCCGATGTGGCGGCAGCCGTACCGCTCCAGTGGCGTCAGTCACGGGTGGAGCGCGCCGATCTCGACCGTTTCCTGTTCGCGCCCGAGGACGTGGTGGTCGTAGTCGGACAGGACGGACTCGTCGCCAACGCCGCCAAGTACCTGTCCGGCCAGCCCGTCGTGGGCATCGACACCGACCCCGGACGCAATCCGGGCGTGCTCGTACGCCACCGGCCCTCCGATGCGGCCGCCCTGCTCCGGGCGGCCGCATCCCCCGGCGGCGCGGCGGACGAACTCACCATGGTCGAGGCGGTCGCCGACGACACCCAGCGCCTCCTGGCCCTCAACGAGATCTACCTCGGCCCGCCCGGCCACCAGACCGCCCGCTACCGGCTCGGCCCCGACGTGCCCGATGCCCCCACCGAACCGCAGGCCTCCTCCGGCGTCCTGGTCGGCACGGGCACCGGTGCCACGGGCTGGCTCCGCTCACTGTGGCAGGAACGCCACAGCGCCCTGCGACTCCCCGCACCCACCGACCCGCGGCTGCTCTGGTTCGTCCGCGAGGCCTGGCCCTCACCGGCGACCGGCACCTCACTGGTCGCGGGCGAACTGGGGCGCGGACAGGGGCTGCGGCTCACCGTGGAGTCCGACCGGGTGGTGGTCTTCGGTGACGGGATGGAGACGGACGCGCTGGAACTGACATGGGGTCAGACGATACGGCTGGGCATCTCGGCGACATCGCTGCGACTGACCGTCTGACGGCCCGGACCACGCACCCGGCCGGGGCAGCCGCGCGCGGGTGCCCGCTCTCCTGCGTCGAGGACGAGCGGGCACCGGCACGGTCAGCGCACGACCGTCACCGCAGGAGAGTTCCAGATCTCCCTCGGCGCCGCATGGTCCTTGTCCCCGCCCGCCTTGTCGAAGACGAAGCGCAGGGTGTACGTCCCCGCCGGGGCGGGCGAGCCGTCGGCCAGCTTCGCGTCCCAGCCGTAGAAATCCACTCCCGTGCCGGCGCCGGAGTTACGGGTCAGCCATGAGACGTCGTACGGCGTAGCGACGACCTTGCCATGGGCGTCGACCGCCTGGACCCGCATCCGTTCCAACAGCGGGAAATCGTGCGACAACATCAGCCAGGCGCTGTCGTCGGCGGTCGACTCGTTGCTGAGATCGACCGTCACGGGCAGCGACTTGCCGAAACTGAAGTAGCCGGGGCGCAGCGCCGGGTTGTCGAGCGTCGTGTTGATGCGGGTGAACGTCGGATTGACCGCGGATACAGCGTCCAGGTCTCCCGCCACGCCCTGGTACGGCACCCGTACCTCCGGGGTGTCCGCGCCCGCGGGGGTCAGCTCGATCCAGCCGCCGTACAGGGTGTCCTGCGGCACGCCGTGCGGTTCACGCAGCCGGACAGTGAAGCTCCTGCTGCCGTGGGCGGGCACGGTGATCCGGCCGTGAGCGCTGAAGTCGGCGCGGGCGCCGGCATCCGCGGCGACCCATTCGGACGTGTACGGGGGCTGCGCGGAGATCGCCGCGGTGTGGCCGGCGGTGTACGTGACGGGGTGACCGGCCGGATTGTGCACGGTGATCCGGCGGACGCTCTCGCGGCCCTCGGTGTCACCGAGCGGCAGTTCGGACGGGGTGGCGGTGGCGGCGGTGCGGTCGGCCGCGGCGAGTGCGCCGAGCGCGTTCACCCGGCCGGCTCCCTGCTGGGCGACCGGCTGTGCGCCTCGGGTGTGATCGCCGGTGAAGGCCACCGGGTCGGCGGTGTTCTGAAGGATGCCGCGCACCTCGCCGGGCTTGAGGCCGGGGTGTTCGGCGAGCATCAGCGCGACGATGCCGGCCACGTGCGGGGCGGCCATCGAGGTGCCGGACTCGACTCCGTACCAGCCGAGATGGCGCGGGAGGGTGGAGAGGATCGAGCCGCCGGGCGCGGCAAGATCGGGCTTGAACTCCTGCTCGTTGCCCGGTCCCCAGGACGACGAGGCGTCCATCAGCCCGGCCTGGTCCGGGCCGTAGGAGATACCCGCGTAGGCGCCCCAGGTCAGTGCGGTGCCGGACGGGGCGGCCAGAATCCTCTTGGCGGCGGTCTCGCTGATGACGACACCGGGGATGTCGGACTGCTCGCAGCAGAAGATGGCACCGGGGAGCTGGTCGCCGCTCGTGGTGTAGTACACGGTGGCCGCGGCGCCGGCCGCCTCGAACCTGCGGATGGCATCCATCGGCTTGCACGGCAGGCCGAGCGTGCCGGTGAACAGGACGGCCTTGCCGGTCAGGCTGCCTTCGGGCAGCGCGTCGCAGGTGGCGGTCCCCTTCACCACCGGCAGGCTTCCGTCCGCCGGTGTGGACGGGGCGCGTGTGATGTTCAGGTACGGGATCGGGGTGTCCGTACCGTCGGCGAAGCGGAAGGCGAGGTAGCCGTAGCGTTCGCTGTGGGTGCTGCCCACGGCGATGGCTTCGTCGGCGACGGCCGGGCTCGCGGCGCGGAACGGCCCCGCGTAGCCGTTGCCGATCGCGACGGTGGCGGTCACTCCGGAATCTGACACCCGGTCGACGGCCCGGGCCAGTGCGTTGCTGGAGCGGGCGCCGTTCGGGTTGCCGAGGCTGAGGTTGACGATGTCCACACCGTCCTCGACGGCCTTCTCCAGAGCAGCGATGACGATCTCGTCGGTGGGCTGGTTCTTCTCGCCGAAGACTCGGTAGGCACGCAGTGTCGCATCGGGTGCGACGCCGACGGTCTGTGGTCCGTCGCCCGCGACGATGCCCGCCACATGGGTGCCGTGGCCGGTGGCCGGTCCGGTCGAGGAGTCGTACGGGTCGGCGTCCTCGTCGGCGAAGTCCCAGCCGCCGGTCACCTTGGCGTTGGGGAATCCCCCGCCGCCGAGCGCCGGATGGTCGTAGGCGATGCCACTGTCGATGATGCCGACCGTGACCCCCTTGCCGGTGTGCCCGGCGCGGTGCGCCTCGGCGACTCCGGTCAGCCCGGTCACGGTGACGATCTCGCGTCCGGACGGCGAACTCTCCCTGGTCCCGGGCCGATCGCCCGAAGTCGCGTCCGCGACGGCCCGGCGTACCGTTTCCGCCGAGACGGGCGTCGGCGACGGGGGTGCCTCGTAGGTGACCGGCGCCGCGACCTCGGCCACATCGGGAAGCGCGGCCAGACGTGCCGCGTCGGATTCGAAGACGCGCACCGTGAATCCGCTCAGAACCTTGTCGAACCGTCGGGTGACGGTGAGATCGATCCCGGCGCGTTCCGCTTCGTCGAGCACGGCTGCGCGGTCGGCGGCGGTGTCGCCGGAAACCGTGACGATCCGGGTGACGGTGCGGTCCCCGGTACCCGCATCGGTGGCGGCTGCGGGCGCCATGGTGGCGGCGAGGGGCAGGAGCGCCAGTGCGGCAATGAGAGATCTTCGCATGGCCGTTACCCCACCAGCGGTGGTGACCGGCGTCCAGTGGCTCCCGGGTGTCGAGAACTCGCCTGGCGGGAACTCGCCCGGCCCATGGCCCCGGTTGCCACCGGACACCCACCTGACGTGGGATTACACCCATTGTTGTATCGGATACGCACATGTATCTTCTCGGTGTCCCACGGGCCCGATGCCCTGCACGGTTCCGACGGGTGTGCGTAGTCCGCAGGAAGGGGCACAGTGCTGAGCGCGATAGGCCTCGATGCCGTACAGGAGACGGCATATCAGGAGCTGGTCGCGCACGGGGCTGCCGGCGCGGACACCCTGGCGTCCCGCTTCGCACTGCCCGTGCGGGACGTGCTCCTGGCCCTGCAGGGACTCGAACAGCAGGGGCTCGTCTCGCGGTGCGGCAGCCGGCCCGGCCATTGGGTGTGCGCGCCCCCGGCAGTGGCGCTCGGCCCGTTGCTCGCGCAGCACCGCCATGAGCTGGAGTGCGCGGAGCTGGCTGCGGCGAAGCTCGCCGCGGAGTACCGCCCCGAGGCGGACACCCCCGCGGTGCACGACCTGTTGGAGGTCGTGACCGGTGCGAGCGCCGTGTCCCAGCGTTTCTCCCAACTCCAGCTGGGAGCGGAGCGCGAGGTCTGCTTCCTGATCCTTCCCGAGCCGCTCGCTGTCGCCGCCGAGGAGAACTCGGCCGAGACGCTGGCCATGTCGCGCGGGGTGAACTACCGGGTCGTGATCGGACGCGAGATGTTGTCCGGTCAGCATCTTCAGCCGGCCGAGTTGGCCGATTCCCTGGGGCGGGGTATGGAGGTCCGGGTGGCGGACGAGGTCCCGACGAAACTCGTCATCGCCGACGGCTCGCTCGGCATGCTTCCCCTGGATGCCCGGCCCGCGGAACCGGCCGCACTGGTGGTGCGCTCCAGCGGTCTGCTGGTCTCGCTGGCCGCGCTGTTCGAGTCGGTGTGGCGTCATGCGCTGCCGCTGAGCCTCAGCAGCGGCGACAAGGCCGTGATGGCACAGGAGCCGGGCCCCGACGCCGTCGACCTGCAGATCCTGTCGCTGCTGCTGGCCGGGCTCACCGATGTGAGTGTGGCCAAGGAACTCGATCTCGGGGCGCGGACCGTCCAGCGGCGGATCAAGCGGCTGATGGATCTGAGCGGGGCAACGAGCCGGCTCCATCTGGGCTGGTATGCGAGCGAGTACGGCTGGCTCACGCGCCATGGCAGCTGACCGGCCGAGGCGAACACCGGGCCTCCGCCGGGCGGCGGGCCACTTCGACGGGTCCGCGTGCGGTGGTACGTAGGCTTCCGGGTACACCGGAACGCCGAGGCCTCGCGCCTGCGGCACCCCGCACCCACCCGCTAGGAGCACCATGGACACCACCCCCACGGACACCCTCTCCCGCAACGCCCGTCCGCCGCTGGCGCAGGCGGCGCTCGGCGTGGGCGTCATCGTGCAGGACACCCAGGGGCGCGTGCTGCTCGGCAGGCACCACAGCGGAACCTGGGAGCTTCCCGGCGGCAAGGTCGACCCGACCAATGAGTCCATCGCGGCGGCGGCCGTGCGTGAGCTCCGCGAGGAGACGGGCCTGGAGGTCGGCGTGGACAGTGTGACGGTTTTCGCCATGCTCCATGACGTGGTCGCGGGGATCAACCGTGTATCGATGGCTGCCGTGGTGACCCTGGAATCGGGCAGCCCGCAGGTGACCGAGCCCCATCTGATCAGCACCTGGCAGTGGACCGGGCTCGACGCTCTGCCGGGTCCGTTGTTCGGTCCCTCGGCACAGGTACTCGCGGCCTGGCGCCCGGATCTCCCGATCGAGCACCCTCCCGCGCACCGGCTGACCGTCTCGGCCACCGGAGACGGCTCGTAGTCCTGGCCCCTCGGCCCTGTGCCCGGGGTTCGTAGGCGGAGCCGGCTTCAGCCGAGCCGGGGGCGGCAGCGCCGGGTGACGGCGAGGATGGCCATGTCGTCCTGGTGACCGTCGCCGCTCCAGCGTGCGACATCCGCGGTCACCGCGTGGACCAGGTCGCCGGGATCCATGAAGCGGGCGCCCGTGAGCACGGCGGACGCACACGGATCGTAGAAGGCGCCCGTCCGGTTGCGTGCCTCGGTGACGCCGTCCGTGATCAGGAGCAGCAGCGCGCCGGGCGGCAGCGGGAAGACATCGGTGAGCGCCTCGCCATCGGGTGCCGGTACCGCCCCCAGCCCCATGCCCAGGGGCAGCTGCGGACGGGTTGCGTCGAGCCGTACGATCGCGCCGTCGTGGATCAGGTACGGGCCCGGATGGCCACGGTTGACCAGGCGGAGCAGCTCGCCGTCGCCGGTGACTTCGGCCAGCACGGCCGTGGTGAAGTCCTCTCCCGATGTCTCGTTTCCGCAGCGGCCCGACTCCCTGCTCAGCGCGTCGTCCAGGCGCTGCGCCAGTTCGGCCAGCGTGGGGGCGTTCTCGGCCTCTTGACGGAACGCACCGATCGCCACCGAGACGGATGCGACCGCCTGAAGCCCCTTGCCCTTCACATCCCCGATGATCATGCGCACGCCGTACGGAGTCTCCTGCTGCGCGAAGAGGTCGCCGCCGATTCTGGCTTCGGCCTGTGCGGGGGTGTATCCGGCGGCGACGGCGAGCGGCCCGGCCCGCGGCGGCGGATCCGGCAGAACCGCCAGTTGCACCGCCTCAGCGATGACCCGCGCCCTCGCGAGATCCCGCCCCTGACGCCGCAACAGCAGGTTGACCGCGAGGGCCAGAATTCCGATGAGGCCGATCACGGCGAGATCGACGAAACTCTCCGAAGCGGAACGTCCTTGGATGTAATCCAGCCCCAACGAGACCGCGCAGGCGAGGCTCGCGACGAGGACGCCGGCCCGGAACGACAGCATCGCGCCGGCGATCAGCGGCGCCGCGGCCAGGAGCGGAAGTCCCATGTACGGCTGGGGCGCGAGGATGTTCAGCAGTACGCCCGAGACCAGGGCCGGAACGACGAGCAGCCAACCCGCCCATGCCGCCCTGCGCCCGATCTCCTTCACCTGTGCTCCCTGTCGCTCCCCCTCCAGGCCTTGAATTTGAACGTACCACCCAAAATATCCATATATGCGTCATAGCCAGGTCTCCTGACTCCGCCCCCGACCGGGCCTAACCGGTCGGGGGCGCCGGGTGAGGGGCACCGAGGTACGGGAATTCGGGGAGCAGGTCACTGTGGGGGCCGATGTGGTCGCTGCTGACCTTGCCGTTGGTGAGCATGGCCAGGCGGGCAGAGGTGACGTCGTCGGTGAGAGTGCGGCCGTTGGGGTAGGCGGCGGGCTTGGTGCGGTCGTAGCGCAGGACGTCCGGCAGAACGGTGTGCAGAGCCTGCTCGGCGGTCTGCGGGTCGTAGCCGCCGAAGTGCTGGAGGGCTGCGGTCCACGGTTCGCGGTAGGTGTCCCAGTCCGTCGCGGGTTCGCCGCGGTTGTAGGCCTCCTTGGCGTCCTCGGCGTTGAAGTACGCGGTCAGAGAGGGGTGGGCGCCGCGGTCGACGGACATGAGCTTCCCGTCCCGGTGCAGGCTCACCCGCGCCCACACCCCGATCACCGGCCCCGCGGCAAGTTCCGCGTCCGGCATCTCCAGCACGATGCCGAGGACGTTCTTGTCGGCACCCCAGTCCGTGCCGGTCCACTGGAATTCCTTGACGATGCCGTCCAGGTCGGCGAAGAACGGGTCACTGCGCAGGCCCGCGGAGAACATACAGGGGCCGGCTTCGATCACAACCGGCTCCGAGCCGGTGCCGACCGGCGCTTCCATGATGATCGGCTCGCCCGCGGCCTCGTGGGCGCGTGCCTGCGCTCCGGTCGCCCGGTGGACGGTGGCGGTCTGTTTCCCGTCTTGCGGCGAGGAGAACACGATGCTGAACGCCACGTCGGCCTGGTGGTCGCCGTCGGTGTCGATATTGATCCGGTACACCGCGTCCGGGTGGAAAGCCGCACCGGCGGCGGTCGCGACCGGATGGGCGTTCATGATCAGTACGGTGCGGTCCCCGGGGACGCCGAACGCGAAGAGGTCCGTCAGGTCGAGCCGGGCATCGTCCATGGGGGAGCGCAGATTGGGCCCACTGAGGTGATGAGACATGACCCCAGCGTCCGCCCGGCGCATGTGCATCACCCTGCAACGTCCGGAGGCAGCCCCGGGGTCATCCGCCTGGCCGCAGTGCGCCGCGCTCGGCCACCACGCACGCTGCAGCGGCCTCACCTTCGGCTACGCGTCAGGCGAACGCTCTCACCTCTGGGCGGCTTTCACCCCACAGTTGTGACCATGCTGAATCGAGTAGCCGTACTGTCCGACATCCACGGAGTCCTGCCGGCCTTGGAGGCCGTGCTCGCCGAGCCGGACGTGAGCGCCGCCGAGCGCATCGTGCTCACCGGCGACATCACCGCCGGCCCGCAACCGACTCAGGTTCTCGACCTGCTGACCGGTCTCGGCGACCGCGCCGTATGGATCAGCGGCAACGCCGACCGCGAACTTCTTGAGTACCGCCGCGGGCAACGCGACTCGATTCCCGATCCGATCGCCCCCTGGGCCGCCGAGCAGCTGCGCGAGGATCACCTCGACCTGCTCGGCTCGCTGCCACGATCACTCTCCCTGGCCGTGCGCGGCCTGGGAGAAGTGCTGTTCTGCCATGCCACCCCGCGTGACGACGAGGAGGTCGTCCTCGTCGACTCCCGCCTCGACCGCTGGAAGGAAGTTTTCAGCGGACTCGATGCCGACGTCCGCACCGTCGTCTGCGGCCACACTCATATGCCGTTCGTGCGCCTCGCCCATGGCCGGCTCGTGATCAACCCCGGCAGCGTCGGCATGCCCTACGGGAGGGCCGGAGCCCACTGGGCCATCCTCGGCCCGGGCGTCGAACTGCGAACCACGGACTTCGACATCGAGGCCGCCGCAACTCGGATCGGCCGGGACTCCACCTACCCCGAAATCACCGAGTGGGCCGACTACTTCCTGCACGCCCGCGCGACGGACGAAGACGCCCTTGAAGCGTTCGCCCCACGCGACGGCCGTCGCCACGCGCCGTGACCAGGGGCCTCGGTCGTCGAGAGGGCGGTAGCTGAGCAGGTCGCCGGGCCGGCAGTTCAGACGAGCAGCTTCAGCAGGCCTTGGCAGGTGCTGGGGTGAGCGGCGCAGTACTGCGGGATCGCGTCGACGTGTGCGCCTGCCGCGGCGTTGCAGACCGTGTCGGTGTCGCTCGAGCTTCCGGAGATCCAGTCGGCAGTGACGCATATGGTTCCGCGCATGGCCCAGCCGAAGTGGGTATTGGGGCGAGTTGCTCCGGCACGCAGAGGGGGAGACATTCCGAGAGCGCCGGGACAACCTGAACCGCTGTGCGCGGATACGATCGCCCCCGAGGATGCCGGGCGTCGTGCCGCCGCAAGAGTCACCCGACCTTTCGTATCGACGACCTCGGGTTCCGGCTCGCCCGATCACTCTGAGCGGGGGACGCGCAACGCGTCCGGTCGATGCCATTTGTTCTGGGGCGCCCCATCAGCCGGCACGTGGTTCAGGAACGGCTGCCGGCGTTCGCGTCATCGAATGTGAAAGTGACCGGCAGGCATTCGGGGCCGCGCAATCCGCCCGGCCGCCACCGCAGTTCGTCCGGGGGAACGGCCAGGGCGAGACCGGGAAGACGGCGCAGCGCGGTGCCGATGGCGATCTGGCCCTCGAGCCGGGCCAGCGGCGCACCCAGGCAGTAGTGGATGCCGTGTCCGAACGCGAGGTGGGCGTTGTCCTGCCGGGCGATGTCCAGGCTGTCGGGTTCGGGAAAGTGCTCCGGGTCGCGGTCGGCGATGGCGGAGGCGACCAGCACGGTCGCGCCGCGAGGGATGTCCACCCCGGCGATGGTGATGTCCTCGCGCGCGAACCTGGCGATGCCGGGGTTGACGGGTCCGTCGTAGCGCAGGAATTCCTCGATCGCGCCCGGCAGCAGCGCCGGGTCGTCCCGCAGCATCCGAAGCTGGTCGGGGTGGGCGAGCAGTGCGGCGATGCCGCTGCCGATCAGGTTGACCGTGGTGATGTATCCGGCCGCCAGCAGCAGGAAGGCCATGGCGATCAGCTCGTCCTCGTCCAGCCGCTGTTCCTCGTCCCTGGCAACGATCAGCGCGCTGAGCAGGTCGTCCCCGGGCCGGACCCGTTTGGCCTCCAATAGCCTGGTCAGGTACGTGTGCATCTGTCGCCACGCCCCGTCCACCCGGGCCGGGTCCGGCGGCTCGATCCCCCGGAGGGTCATGTCGTCGGTCCACTGCTGGAAGTCGTGCCGGTCCGTCACGGGTACCCCGAGCAGTTCGCTGATCACGGTGACCGGAAGCGGCAGCGCGTAGGTCTCGATGAGGTCGGCGCGACCGGCCGGCGCAATCTCGTCGAGCAGTCGGTCGGCGATCTCCTGGACGCGGGGCCGCAGCTCCGCCACCCGGTGCGCAGTGAATGCCTTGGAGACCAGGCGGCGCAGGCGGGTGTGGTCGGGCGGATCGGAGCGGAGCATGTTGCGCAGCACGGACTCGCGGTCGGTGGCGGGCAGCCGCTCGATGAGCCGGGGATCCGACGCATCGCGGACGTCACTGCTCAGCTGCGGGTGGGACAGGGCCGCGAGGCCGTCTCCATACCGCGTGACCAGCCAGGCTTCCAGGCCTCCTGCGATGACGGCGCGTCGTACCGGACCGTCGTCGCGAAGCTGTCGGTAGAGCGGAAAGGGATCCGCCACGAAGGCCGGGTCGGCGTAGGGCAGGAGGACCGGCTGCTGGCTCATCATGCCTCCCGTAGGGCATCGCGCCTCTTCACTCACAATTGAACAGTTTTGAGCGATATGCCCCAGCGTAATGGGCCCGGGGCGCCACCCAAGGGAAGGGCGGCGCGAGCCGAGGCCGGCGAGTCGGGGGCACTCAGCTCTGCGTGCCCGTTCAGGGGCGGGACGCAGCCCCGCCGTCCGTCGCGTCCGGTGACGGGGCCGCGGCGAGACCGGCCACCATGCGCGCGAAGGCTCCGGCCGCCCGTTCATCGAGTTCCTCCAGCGGAATCCCGGTGTCCCGGGCGTAGGCCTCGCGGAAGATGACGTAGCCCATCTGCGCCGCGGCCGTCATCACATGGGCGGCCACCGCATCCGCATCGTCCGGCAGGAAACCCTCCTCCTGGTCCCGCTCCAGGCTGCGGCGGGTCTGCGCGAACCGGGGCAGAGGACTGAAGTCCTCATCCCCGTCCAGCGCCAACAGAGCCTCCAGCTTGACCAGTTCGGGCTCTTCCAAGCGGTGCCGGAACATGGCCGCCCTGCGCTCGGCGAACGGCAGCTCCCAGTGACCGTCCCGATCGGCGGTCTGACGCTCCACCAAGTCCGCGACGGATGCCCGGAGCAGAGCCTGACGGGTGCCGAAGTACTGGTAGATCTGCCCGTGGTTGACCCCGGCCTCGGTGGCGATCTCACGCAGGTTGACCCCCGCGAGCACCCCGTCGCGCTGGAGCAGCCGGTGTGCGGCGGCCAGCAGGTCCGCTTCGGTCTCCTGGCGGGTCCGCCGACGCCGCCGCACCTTGCCCGTCTCACTCATGCCCGGCTCCCCGTCCATCCGTGGATCGTTTTTCTCGTCGCACGCCCTTGTCGCACTGCGGTGACCAGCTTATGGTCCCACTAACAACGTTTCGTTAATAACGGAACGTGAATTTCGTGCGAAGGGGCATCCATGGCGACACTTCCTCTGGCGGGCATACGCGTGCTCGACCTCTCCACCGTCCTCGCCGCGCCGGTCACGGCCACCTTCCTCGGTGACTTCGGCGCGGAGGTGATCAAGGTCGAGGAGCCGGGGCGCGGTGACTTCACCCGTGGTACGGCCAGCGGTGGCCGCTCCCCCTACTGGGCGCAGGAGGCGCGCAACAAGAAGTCCGTGACCCTGGACCTGCGCACCGAGCGCGGCCGTGGCCTGGTCCGCGGCCTCGTCCCGCACTTCGACGTCGTGATCACCAACTACCGCCCGCCCACCCTGCGTGCCTGGGGGCTCGACCCGGAGTCCCTGCGCCCGCTCGCTCCCGACACCGTGCTGGTGTACGTCACCGGATACGGCCTGACCGGCCCGTACTCCGACCGCGGCTCCTTCGACCGGATCGCGAGTGCCTTCGCGGGCCTGACGTACGTCACCGGAGACGGCGACCGGCCACCGGTGCGCAGCGGCTACTCCACCATCGACTACATGGCCGCCTATCTCGGCGCCTTCTCCGTCGTCACCGCGCTCTACCACCGCGACACGGCGGGCGGTGGCGGCCAGGTCATCGACCTCGCGCTGTACGAGGCCGGGTTCCGCGCCTCCGAGGACGCGCTCGCCTCGTACGCGACCACCGGCCGGATCCGCGAGCGCCTCGGCAATCGCAACCCCCAGATCGTCCCGGCCAGCGACTTCACGGCCTCCGACGGACGCCGCGTCTCGCTCCACGCCGGCACGGACCCGCTCTTCCGCAGGCTCGCCGCCCTCATGGGGACCCCGGAACTGGCCGACGCCCCCGCGTACGCCACCCGCGCCGCGCGCGCCGAGCATGCCGACGAGCTGTACGAGAAAATCGCCGCCTGGGTCACGACGTACACCGCGGACGATCTCACCAAGCTGCTCAGCGACGCCGGGATCCCCGCCTCCCCGCTGATGAACATCGCCGACATCGCGGCCGACCCGCACTACCGGGAACGGGGCACGCTCGTCACCGTCGACGACCCCGATTTCGGCGAACTCCCCATGGTCGCGCCGCTACCGCGCCTCTCCGGGACCCCGGGCAGCATCCGCTCCACCGGTCCCGCGCTCGGCGCGCACAACGCCGAGGTCTACCAGGACCTGCTCGGCCTGAGCACCGATGATCTCGCCGTGCTCGGCGCCGACGGAGTCATCTGACATGGCGGCCACCGCCGCGGCCGGCGTCCTCGGGAACCGGCTCGACCGGCTCCCGCTCAGCCCGTTCCACCGCAGACTCGTCCTCGCACTGGCCGGGATGATCCTCTTCGAATGGGTCGAGACCTACGCCTTCGCGTTCGTCGCGCCCGCCCTGCGCGCCCAGTGGGGTTTGTCGCTCTCGGGCATCGCCGTCATCGCGGGCATCGGTCAGCTCGGCGCCTTCATCGGAGGCGTCCTCGGCGGCTACCTGGCCGACCGGCTCGGCCGCCGCCGCACCATGCTCGCCCTCGTCACCGTCTACTGCGCGGCCACCGCCCTCTGCGTCGTCGTCCAGAGCCCGTGGCAGCTGATGGTGGCACGCTGCGCCGCCCACGTGGGCGCGCAGGGGATGGCGGTCGTCGCCATCGTCGTCCTCACCGAGTTCGTCCCGGCGGCCGCCCGTGGACGGCTGCAGACCTACAAGGTCGCCGTGGGCTCGCTCGGCATCCCGATCGCCGCGTGGGCGGGCTACTTCCTCGTACCGCAGTGGAGCTGGGGCTGGCGGCTGGTCTTCGGCCTCGGCCTCTTCGGGGTGGTCTTCGCCTGGCTGATCCGGCGTTGGGTGCCGGAGAGCCCCCGCTGGCTCGTCGCGCGCGGGGAACTGGAGCGGGCCGAAGAGGTGGTGCGGTCGATCGAGCGGCAATGCGGAGTACCGCCGCGCGAAGAGCCGGTGCCGGTTTCCGCCCCGGCCGTGCCGTCCGCGCCGCCCCGACCGGTGGGGCCCGACGCACCCGGCCGCCCCCGCCTCGCCGAGCTGCTGCGCCCCCCGTACCGTCGCAGGTTTCTCACGGTGTCGGTCATGTGGGTGACCGGGCTGCTCGCCTACTCGGCCTTCAACACCTGGACGCCGACGTTCCTTTCGGAGAACGGACTCGAACTCTCCGACACCCTCCTCCTCTCCGCCGTCCTCGCCACCGCCGCGCCTCTCGGCGCGCTGGTCGCCCTGCCACTCATCGACCGCTGTGACCGACGCCTGGCTCAGCTCGCCCTCGGCACGCTGACCGCCGTCACACTGCTGCTGTTCGGTCTCGTCCGGGACACCACGGCCGTACTCGTGCTGGGCTGCGTGGTCAGTCTGCTCTTCCAGATGACCGTGCCCTTCCTCCAGGTGTACTCGGCCGAGATCTTCCCCACCCGTATCCGCGCGCTCGGCTCGGGCACCGCCAATGCCCTGTCCCGGATCTTCAACTTCGCCGCCCCGATGCTGGTCGCCGCGATCTACGCCGGGCTCGGATACACCGCCGTCTTCGCCTTCCTCGCCGCCCTGGGTGTGGTGGGCGGTGCCGTCGCCGTCGCCTTCGGCCCGCGCACTACCGGTGTGAGCCTGGAGGCCACCGGAACTCCCGAACACCCCATCACCGCAAAGGAGTCAGCTCACCCATGACCGACCTCGCCTTCACTCCCGCGACCGAACTCGTCGCCCTCGTGCGGCGGCGCGAGCTGTCACCCGAGGAGCTCATGCGGCACACCCTCGACCGGATCAGGACGCTGGACCACGCCCTCAACTCCGTCATCGCCCTGGACACCGAGCGGGCGCTCGTCGAGGCCGCCGCCATGTCCGCGCGGATCGCCCGCGGCGAGGACCCCGGGCCGCTCGCCGGGCTTCCCGTCCTCGTCAAGGACGGCGAGAACGCCGAGGGCTTTCCCACCACCCGGGGCACCCGCGCCTTCCGGGACCTCCCGGCCGCGAGCCGTGACGGCGTCCACGTGGCCCGGCTGCGGGCCGCCGGCGCGCTCGTGATCGGCAAGACGAACATGCCGCCCCTCGGAGCCGGCGTCCACACCGCGAACGATGCGTTCGGCATCACCCGCAACCCCTGGAATCCCGAGAAATCGCCGGGCGGTTCCAGTGGTGGCGCGGCCGCCGCCGTCGCCGCCGGTCTGGTCGCCCTCGGTACCGCGGGGGACGGGGGCGGATCCACCCGTATCCCCGCCGCGCTGTGCGGAGTCGTCGGCCTCAAGCCGAGCCGGGGCCGCATCCCGTCCGCCGCGCCGTGCTGGCCGCAGCACATCTGCCTCAGCGGCATGGCCCGCACCGTCCGGGACACCGCGCTCCATCTCGATGTGGCCGCCGGTCACCACCCGACCGATCCCAACTCGCTGCCTGCACCGGGCCGTTCCTACCTGGAGAGCCTCGACCGCCCTTTGCCCCGGCTGCGTGTGGGCGTGCTGCGCACGCTGGGTGTGGCCGAGCCCCGGCCCGAGATACTGCGGGCCGTCGAGAGGACGGCGGACGTGTTGCGGGAGCAGGGCCACGAGGTGGTGGACGACGACTCGGTGCTGCCCGGAGCGGAGGACTTCCCCGCCCCGTTCCTGCTGCGCCAGCAAGTCCTCGCGTACCACCGGCTCGTCGGCGTCTTCGACGAGTTCACGGCTCGTCGCGCCGACTTCGAGCCATGGTTCGCCGACGTACTCGACAACGGGGCCGCCGTCACCCCTGCCGACTTCGCCCGCTACTCGCGACACCGGGGACGTCTGGACCAGTGGGCGGCCGGGCTGTTCGCGCGGTACGACCTGTTGCTGCTGCCGACCGTGCCGACCACGGCCTGGCCCGCGGAGGGGCCGGACGTGATGGCAGCCGTGCGCGAGCGGACCGTGCCGATCTCCTTCACCTCCGTCTTCAATGACACCGGCCATCCGGCGATCAGCGTCCCGGCGGGGCTGGGCCCGGACGGACTGCCCTGTGCGGTGCAGCTCGTCGCCCCGCATCACCGCGAAGACCTCCTGCTCGGCTCCGCGCTGACCGTCGAGGCCGCCCACGGACCCTTGCGGCCGCCCGCCTTCGCGTCCGGCTCCTGACGAAATGGTCCGCCGGTTCGCCGGTGGAAGCAGGACACGGGACGGTCAAGAGGCCGCGTCGGACATTCCGATACGGCCTCTGTCCTACGACCGGTGCGAGTCGGGAAATGCCGGTGAAGGCAGGATGAGACAAGGCCGCGCGGACCACTTCTTGGTCACACTCGAAGAACCCGTGCGGCCACCCGCACGTCACGGCCGACGTCGCGATCTTCGCCAGCCATCGGCGTCGTTATCCGCGTGCGGCGTCCCAGACCGCACTGGTCCCGAAGTAGGAGTCGTACAGTTCCTGGACTTCGAGGAGGCTCTCCGGCGGCACCTTGCCGCAGCGGATGCGCTCAAGATGGCGGAAGTACTCGAAGCGCTCCACCCCGGGCGTGATGATGACGAGCATGTCCGCGATCTCGCCGGGCGCGGCGGCGAAGGCATGCTGTGTGCCGGGCGGTACGACGACCAGGTCGCCGCGCTCTGCGGTGACCACTTGTTCGCCGGACAGCAGCTGGGCGGTGCCGTCGAGGACATAGAACATCTCGGCGGACTTGCCGTGGTGGTGCGGACGGGCACCGTTCGCACCCTTGCCGAGGGTGACACGCATGCTGGAGAGCGCGCCACCCGTGTCGGGGCTGTCGACGAGCAGTTGGTTGGTCACCGGGCCGCCCGCGCCTATCACTTCGGCGTCAGCAGCGCGTACGACGACGGTTTCGTCGAAGTCGGGGATGAAGAGAGACATCGCTTGCTCCTGAAATGTTGATCCCGCCGAAACGTAGGCCATGTGCCAGGTCGAAGACCACAGCGACTTCTGCCGGACGGCGATTCCCACACGCCTGTGGCGCATCCGGTCCACCCACGCCCGGCGTGCAGACCGATGAGGAGGAAGGCGATGTAACCGGTGTTGGTGCCCGGCCTGCTCAGGGGCGTCGCGGCGAAGGGTGCGGAAATCAGGCCGAACAACAGCACCGTGACGGCGGGAAGATCAGGGCGGTGATGAGCTCGCCCAATTCCTGTCGGAGGCAGCTGAACTCGCGACCGACCAGGACGAGCCCGTCCGAGAAAGCCCAACGCAGCCGACTGGCGGAAGACTGGCGAGGAACGGAAGTGGTCCGGACGGTCATCATGCGTTGTCCTTGACTCGTTCGTCGTCGTCGACGGCGGTCGATCGGTCGGTCGGTGAGGCGCAGGAACACCTCGTCGAGGGTGGGGCGGCGCAGGCTGACGTCGGCTGCGGCCACACCCGCCCGGCCGCAGCCGGGGCATCCGGGAGATCAGGGCCTGGTAGGCGACCTCCGCCTCGAGTTCGGCCGGCAACGCGCCAAGGCAGTAGTGGATGCCCGCCGAGAACGACAGCGTGCCGTTGCGGTTGGCGCCGGTGATGTCGAACCGCGCGGGGTCGGTGAAGACCTCCGGGTCCCGGTCGGCCCCGGCGGCCACGATCGCCAGCTCGACCGGCTCGCGCACGATCCGCCGACAGGTCTGTACGGGCGGGTCGTGGCGCAGGGTTTCGACGACCACGTTCTCGGCCAGTTCCGGGCGTTCGGCGACCATCCGCCATTGGGCGGGGCGACGCAGCAGCGCCAGGATGCCGTTGCCGATCAGGTTGACGGTCGTCTCCGTGCACGAAGTTGCCGTTCGCTCGACTCCACCGGTGCGTGCTCCCTCAGCCTCCCGTGGGTGAGGCCGAGCGTAGGCACGGCCAACCCGGGCGGATACACCTAACCGCCGCCCCGGCAGACGAAACAGGGGGCCGGATCCGGGGCGCCGGGACCCGGCATACGGACGGCTGGGAGGCACGCGCGGCGGTTCGGGTGTCAACCGTTCGATCGCTGGATGTTCCACCGTTTGTCTGTCACCGGGTCGATCCGCGCGGCGCGGTGTCGGCCGGATACTGGTCGAACCCAAGAGGACGGAGACGGACACTGTGCCAGCGATCGTCGTATCGAACCTGCGAAAGCAGTACGGCCGGAAGGTCGTCGTGGACGACATTTCGTTCGAGGTCGAGGAGGGCGAAGTCTTCGGGATCCTCGGCCCCAACGGAGCCGGGAAGACGACGACGGTCGAGTGCATCGCCGGTCTGCGCAAGCCGGACGGAGGCAGCATCTCGGTGCTCGGTCTCGACCCGCAGCGCGACGCGGCCAAGTTGCGTCACATCCTGGGCATGCAGTTGCAGAAGAGCGAGATGCCGGACAAGCTGCGGGTCGCCGAGGCGATGGAGCTGTACGCCTCCTTCTACGACAACCAGGCCGACTGGCACGAGCTGCTCGCGGCGCTGGATCTGGGGGACAAGGCCGACAGTCCGTTCGACAGCCTCTCCGGCGGTCAGAAGCAGCGTCTGTCGATCGCGCTGGCGCTGGTCGGCAACCCGAAGGTCGCCGTACTGGACGAACTGACCACCGGACTGGACCCGGCGGCCCGCCGGGACACCTGGGGCCTGATCGAGCAGGTCCGCGACCGTGGCATCACCGTCGTCCTGGTCACGCATTTCATGGAGGAGGCCGAACGGCTCTGCGACCGGCTGGCCCTCATCGACGGCGGCGGGATCGTCGCGCTGGACTCCCCGGCCGGTCTGGTGGCCAAAGTGGACGCCGAGCAGAAAGTGCGCTTCCGGCCCACCACCACACTCGACGACGAACTCCTGGTCTCACTCCCGGAGGTGGTCTCCGTGGAGCGGCACGGCTCGCAGGTGGTGGTCACCGGCACCGGCAACCTGGTGCACGCGGTCACGTCGGTACTGGCGCGCAACCAGATCGTCGCCGCGGACCTGCGGGCCGAGCCGGCCAGCCTGGAGGACGCGTTCATCGCGCTGACCGGCCGCCGGTTCGACCACCCTGCCCCGTAGCCCGACGGCTCCCTCGAAGCAGACCCCGGATCCCCCATAAGGAGACGAGACAACAGTGCGGGCGATGAACCGACTCACGGTCGTGGAGTTCAAACTCTTCCTGCGAGACCCCACCGCGTACTTCTGGACGCTGCTCTTCCCGGTCGCCCTCGTGGTGATCGTCGGAAGCCTCCCGGCGTCCCGTGAGGTCAGCGCGGAAATCGGCCGGCGCGGCATCGATTACTTCACGCCCGTCCTGGTGGTGCTGGCATTCGCGCTGGTCGGCCTGTTCATCACGCCGACCTACCTGGTGAGCTACCGGGAGAAGGGCATTCTGCGCCGGCTCTCGACCACGCCGGTGGGCCCGGCCCGGGTGCTGATCGCCCAGCTCGTGGTCCAGACGGCCGTCGCCGTCGCCACCACCGTCCTGGTGCTCGGCACCGCGGCGCTGCTCTGGGACGTCGAACTGCCGACCAACGCAGGCGGCTTCCTGCTCGCCTTCGTGCTCTCGGTCACGGCGGTCCTGGCCATCGGGCTCTTCCTGGCCTCGGTGATGAAGACCAGTAAGGCCGCCACCGGCGCGGGCAGCGTACTCTTCTTCCCGCTGATGTTCTTCGCGGGGCTCTACGTGCCCCGCGAGCAGATGCCCGCCGCGGTCAACCAGATCGGGGACTTCACGCCGCTGGGCGCGTCCGTCCTGGCTTTCGGCGACGCGGCCAGGGGCAACTGGCCCGGCATGACCGCGCTCCTGGTCCTGGCCGCGTACGCGGTGGTCTTCGGTGTCGCGGCCGCCCGTCTCTTCCGCTGGGAGTAGGCCGGGACATCATGACCGCATATGGTCTTGAGCGGACTTCCTGAACCACACGGGGGCTGGGGATCAACATGAAGAGCGACGAACCGATCGACCTCCGCCGTTTCTTGGCCCCCCTGCCCCTGGCGCTGCTGGGTGTGGCCACCGCGCTGTGCCTCGTGCAGCCCGACGAGGGCGCGGTGAACGCACGCGCTGCTGTCATCCCCCTGGTCGCGGTGACCGCTGTGTGGACGCTCGCCATGTACACACTGCGGTCACGGGAATGGACCAACCGCACCGGACCGATGCTGACCTATGTGGCGGTCCAGCAGATCCTGGCCGCGGTGCTGATGACGCAGCATCCGATCTTCTTCGTGTTCGCCGTGATCGGGTTCGTCCAGGCGTACGATCTGCTCCCGCCTCAGTGGGCTTTCGTCAGCATCGGCGCCACCTCGCTGATGATCAACCTGATCCCCGGCGGAGTACCCGACACCTCGGAACGGATCGCGGTCGCGGTCGCGTCCGTGTGCCTTCAGACGTTCCTGATCGGCTGGTTCGGCAACCTCTCGCACCGCTTCAACGAACGCAGCGAGGAACGCCGGCGGCTGGTCACCAAGCTGAAGACCGTTATCGCGGAGAACAACGGCCTGCACGCCCAGTTGCTCACCCAGGCCCGGGAGGCGGGCATCCAGGACGAGCGGCAGCGCATGGCCCGGGAGATCCACGACACCATCGCCCAGGGACTGGCCGGGATCATCACGCAGCTCCAGGCCGCGGACAAGGCCCGGGAGCGGCCCGACCGACGCGAGTGGCACCTCGAGCAGGTGCGGGCGCTGGCCAAGGAGGGCCTCGCGGCGGCCCGGCGGTCGGTGGCCGCGCTCCAGCCGGCGGAACTGGACGAGGCGCACCTGCCGGGCGCGATCCACGACCTCGCGCAGCGATGGTCGTCCCTCCAGGGCGTCCCGGCGTGCGTCGAGGCTACGGGCGACCCGGTCCCGTTGCTGACGGAGATCGAGGTCGCTCTCTTCCGGGTCGCCCAGGAGACGCTCGCCAACGTCGCGAAGCACGCCGGTGCCAGTAAGGTCGGACTGACCATTTCCTACCTGGAGGACACGGTCATGCTGGACGTTCGCGACGACGGCGTCGGCTTCACCGTGACCGAGCACAGCGAACCGCCGCCGGGGAACGGCGACAGCGGCTTCGGGCTCAACGGCCTGCGGCAGCGGCTCGACCGGGTGCTGGGGACGCTGACCATCGAGAGCGCCCCCGGCTCGGGCACCGCGATCAACGCGAGCGTGCCCGCGATCCGCCGGGGCGGTGGCGAATGAGCGAACAGCGGGCACCGGTCCGGCTGCTGATCGTGGACGACCATCCGATCGTCCGCGACGGCCTGCGCGGCGCGTTCACCGGCAACCCCGAATTCGAGGTGGTCGGCGAGGCGGGCAACGGCGCGGAAGCCCTCGACCTGGTCACGGAGCTGGAGCCCGACCTGGTGCTGATGGATCTGCGCATGCCCGTGATGGACGGCGTCACCGCGATCCAACGGCTCAGCGAGACGGCACCGGACGTACGGGTGCTGGTGCTGACCACCTTCGATACCGACAACGACGTGCTGCCCGCGATCGAGGCAGGCGCCACGAGCTACCTGCTCAAGGACGCGCCTACGGAAGAACTGCTCCGCTCGGCCCGGGCAGCGGCACGTGGTGAGGCGGTGCTCTCCCCCGCCGTCACGAGGCGTCTGATGGACCGGGTACGGCGGCCGAGCAACGGCGTACTGAGCGCACGGGAGCTCGAAGTGCTGCGCCCCATCGCGAACGGCTCGTCCAACAAGGAAGTGGCGAGCCAGCTCTTCATCACCGAGGCCAGTGTCAAGACGCACCTGCTGCGTATCTACGACAAGCTCGGGGTGCGTGACCGGGCCGGCGCGGTCGGCGAGGCGTTCCGTCGTGGCCTGGTGACCTGAGCCCGGACGTCCGCCGACCGTACGCCGTGCCGCGACGACGGTGGCTCGGAACTGAGAGGTGATCAGCTCCCGAGCTCATCGTCGATCAGCGCGAGGATGTCGTCCACCGTCGCGGACTCGAGATCGCTGTCGTCGTGGCCGTCGAGCGGTCCGTCGCCATGCCCACGCCACCGGCGGCGGCATGCGCGCCACGCTCCCTGCCGAGCCCGATCGTGGTCACCCGCTGACGCCGGTCGTGGAGCGCTGGTCCCCAGGAATGATCAAGGGGCCGCTCCGGATTTCTCCGGAACAGCCCCCGACCTACGACTCCTTCGAGTCGGGACGACAGGATTTGAACCTGCGACCCCTTGACCCCCAGTCAAGTGCGCTACCAAGCTGCGCCACGTCCCGCTGCGATTCCCCCCAGTGTTTCCGGGCGGCTGCGCAGGACAAACATTACCTCACTCCGAGGACTGGATCGACGCCCGTGCCTGGTGGGCGCGGTTTGCCAGGGATTCGGCGCCGCACGCCGTGGCCAGTTTGTGGGCTCTGGCGAGTTCGCGCGGGGAGCGGATCGCGATGCCGTAGTCGACGAGGACCAGGGCGTGTTCGTACGCGGACGGGGACGCTTCCAGGTGGCGGACCGACTCGGCCAGCAGATGGGTGGCGTCCTCGGCGCGAGCGAAGAGGGCGACACAGCGCAGGGCCTCACCGATCGCGGTGTCCGTGCCGAACCGTTCGGCGTGCACCCGGGCCGAGGTGGCGAGTTGGGCGGCCCGGCTCGGGTCCTCCTCGGCCAGTGCGCGGGCGAGATCGCCGGCCCAGGGCGCCCATACGCCGTTGAACCTGCCGCGGGGTTCGAGGGCCTGACCGGCCGCTTCGAGTTCGGTGACCGCTTCCTTCGTACGGCCTTCCGCCAGCAGCAGCCGTCCGCGGACGCACGGCGCGTCGGGCAGCACCATCGCGCTGGGGTAGGGCGAGCCGAAGTCGTAACGGTCGGCGAGCTCGCGCGCCTCGCCGACACGGCCGCGGGCGACCAGTGTGTCGATCAGCAGACAGGCCGCGTCCCAGTGGACGGGAAGTCCACTGCCGACACGGTCGGCGAGGCGCAGTCCTTCGCGGAGGAAGCCCTCCGCCTCGGCCAGCCGGCCGCGACGGCGGTGGACCAGCCCGAGCAGGGTGTGTGCGAACGCGAGATGTGCACCGCTCCAGCCCGAGATCTCGAAGGCGCGGACGGCCTCGCCGAAGAGTTCCTCGGCCCGGTCCAGCTGGTCCGTGAAGGCGTAGGTGATGCCGACGAGGGTCGGGAGCTCGAAGCCCCACTCGGCGTCGGTCCAGCCGAGCCCGCGGGCGGGGTGGCCGTCGACCAGGGCGCGTTCGCAGAGGTCGACGATGAGCTGGGAGTTCTCGCCGCGCATCATGGCGTCGAAGGCGCGGATGGTGAGCAGGGCGCGCTCGGCGTTGTCGCGGCCGGACAGATGGTCGGCGTTCCGGGCGAGCCTGGCGGAACGGGCGGGTCCGTCGTCCTCGGCGGCCTGCATGCCCTCCCAGAGGAAGTGGGCCGCCTGGAGCCGCATCAGGCCGGGGCCGGGGGCGGTGTGTGCGGCCTCGACGGCGAGGGCGCGTGCCGCTTCCTTCAGCTGGTTGTTGTGGGAGTGCGCGGCCGCGAGCCGGAAGGTGGCGTCGACCCGCTGGTCCTCGGAGAGTCCGGGCATCTCAAGGGCGGCCCGCAGATGCTGGACGGTGGTGGCCGGGGAGCTGAGCAGCGTGGCGCAGCCCAGTTCGTACAGCAGAGTGGCCTTGACCCGTTGGCGCGGTGGTTCTTGCAGGGCGCGTTCGAGGCAGCGGCGGGCGGCCTCCGGGGCACCGACCGCGAGGTGCTGTTGGGCTGCTTCGCGGAGCTGCTCGACCAGTTCCTGGTCGTCGTCGGGGTGCACTTCGAGGAGGTGCCGGGAGGCCGCGGCGGCGCCGAGTCCCGCACGGGTGATCGCCCAGGCGGCCCGGCCGTGCATGGCGGTACGGGTGGCCGGCGGGATGGAGCGGTACACCGCGGTGGCGATCAGCGGGTGGACGAACTCCAGCGGGTCGAAGCCGGTGACGATACGGGCTTCGCGCAGCCGCGCCGTGCAGTCGGCGGCCTCGGCGGGGCTCATCCCGGCGAGGGTGGCGGCGAGATCCTGCGAGATGTCCGTGCCGAGCACGGCGGCGGCCCAGGCGAACCGGTTGGCGTTGGTACCGAGCCGTTCGAGCCGGGCGACGAGTCCGCTGCCGCGGGCCGTTGCACCGAGTTCGCGCAGCAGCCCGGCCGACTCCTCAAGGGGCGCCAGTTCGCGGTCCTGGACCTTGGCGACGAGTTCGACCGCCTCGTAGGGGTTGCCGCCGGTGACGGCCCACACCTCGCGGCAGAACGGGTCGTCGGCATGTTCGCCGAGGCCTGCGCGGACCAGTTCCGCGGTGGCGTCCGGGGTGAGGGCGCGCAGCGCGACCCGGACCTGGGAGGGGTGGGCGCCGCCCGATCCGCTCTCCTTCTGCCGTGCTGCCAGTTCTTCCGGCCGGTGGGCCTGGACGACCAGGACGGGCAGTTCGCCGAGGCGTGCGGTGAACGAGGCGAGCCAGGCGAGGGATTCGCCGTCCGCCCAGTGTGCGTCGTCGACGATGAGCACCGGCGGACGGTGGCTCAGCCGGGATGCGAGCCGGGAGACGACCCAGTCGAGGCCGTCCCGCACACCCTGCGGATCGGGCTGCGGACCGCTCGGTTCGGCGAGTCCGAGTGCGGGCGCGGTGATCTCGTACCAGGCTCCGAACAAGGCCCGTACCTCGTCGGGCGGGAACTGGTCGAGTGCGGGCTGCAGCAGCTGGCGTACGACGTGGAACGGCACGGACGTGACCGTTTCGCCGCCACGTGCGGACCAGACCGTGCAGCGGTCGGCGGCCATCGCCTGGATCTCGGCGAGCAGTGCTGTCTTGCCGATGCCTGCCTCGCCACTGAAGATCAGTAACCGGCCTGCCGCCTGGGCGCCGCAGAGGGCGTCCACGGCTTGTGCGGCAGCGGCGAGCTCCGGTTCGCGCTCGTACAGCGGCCGGGACTGCTTCATCCCTACCCTCCCCAAAGTGGTGCGGATGACTGTCGACACTAGTCGTGCGCGGGGGTCCACGGACAGTGGTTCGGACAGTTCGCCGCAGGTGCGGGGCACAATCGAGAGGTGGACGAGACTCGCAGGGACCGCGACGCCGAGGGCCGTGCGCGCAATGCGCGCCCCCGTGACGGGCTGGGACGCCCCCTGCCGTACGGGGCACCGGGAGTGGATCGGCAGCCCGAGGGTGTGACCCGTACCCCCGAGGAGACCCTGCGTGAGGCGCAACGGCTGCTGGACGCGGGAATGCCGTTCCATGCGCACGAGGTGTTCGAGGATGCGTGGAAGTCGGGCCCGGTGGCGGAACGAGAGTTGTGGCGCGGTCTTGCGCAGCTGGCCGTGGGGCTGACGCATGCGGCGCGGGGCAATACGACAGGTGGGGCCCGGCTGTTGCGACGGGGCGCAGCGGCGCTCGCGGGGTTCGGGACCACCCGCCCTCACGGGATCGGGGTCGACGGGCTGATCGGCTGGGCCGAGGAGCTGGCGGGGCGGGTCGAGGCGAAGAAGGCCTGCGGCGCGGACGCGGCGCGTGCGCGGCCCGTCGACGCGGCCGGCGAGGCGCCGTGTCTGCGGGCCGGGGGCCGGTAGCCCGGACGCCCGGGGCGGTGGGGCATGGGGCAGACTCGGTGCGGTGAGAAAGATCTATGTCATCGGTATCGGCGCGGGCGACCCCGACCATCTGACCCTCCAGGCCGTCAAGGCGCTGAACCGGACGGATGCGTTCTTCATCCTCGACAAGGGTGAGGAGAAGTCCGATCTGACCGGGCTGCGGCGGGACATCCTCGATGTGCATGTGAAGAACACCTCGTACCGGCTCGTCGAGGCACGGGATCCGGAGCGGGACCGCAGGACGTCGGACTACTCACCCGCGGTGGACGACTGGCGCGGGCGCCGTGCGGATCTGTACGAGCGGTTCATCGCGGAGGATCTCGGTGCGGACGAGTGCGGGGCGTTCCTGGTCTGGGGCGATCCCGCGCTGTACGACTCCACGCTCGGTATCCTCGAAGAGATCCTCGACCGGGGTTCGGTCGCCTTCGACCACGAGGTGGTCCCCGGGATCAGCAGTGTCTCCGCGCTGCTGGCCAAGCACCGGACGGGGCTGAACCGGGTGGCGAGGCCGGTGCAGATCACGACCGGCCGGCGGCTGGCCGAGGGCTGGCCCGAGGGGGTCGACGACGTGGTGGTGATGCTCGACGCACGCCAGGCGTTCACCCGTCATCTCGACCAGGACCTCTACATCTACTGGGGCGCGTATGTGGGGACCGAGGACGAGATCCTGGTCTCCGGGCGCCTCTTTGAGGTGTCGGACCGGATCGAGGAGATGCGGGCCGAGGCGCGCACCCGAAAGGGCTGGATCATGGATACGTATCTGCTGCGCCGCGGCTGAATCAGTCTTCCTGGCAGAGCAGTTGGAGCGCCGACGCCACATGGTGCACGACGGGTACGCCCTCGGGCGGTGGCGGACGGCGGACCACGACCACGGGCAGGCCGAGGTTCCTGGCCGCGGTGAGTTTCGCCGCGGTGGCGGGGCCGCCGCTGTCCTTGGTGACGAGGACGTCGATGGCGCGGTCGCGCAGCAGCGCCGTCTCACCTTCGACGGTGTACGGGCCACGGTCGAGGAGTACGTCGGTGTCGCGGGGCAGCGGTGGCTCGGGGGGCTCCACGGACCGTACGAGGAAGTGGAGCGTATCCGCGCCCGGGGCAGTGGCGAAGGCGGCCAGGCCCAAGCGGCCGGTGGTGAGGAAGATCCGGCGGCCCAGGGCGGGCAGTTGCGCGGCGGCGTCCGCGAGGTCGTCGGCCGGGTGCCAGCGGTCACCGGGGCCCGCCGTCCAGCCGGGGCGGCGCAGCGCGAACAGTGCGGTGCCGGTGGTGTTCGCGGCCGCGGCGGCGTTGGCGCTGATGTTGCCGGCGAACGGGTGGGTGGCGTCGACGACGGTGTCCACCCTGTGGGTGCGCAGCCAGTCGGCGAGGCCCTCGGGGCCGCCGAAGCCTCCGATGCGTACGTCGCCGGCGGGCATCCGGGGCCGGGCGACCCGGCCGGCCAGCGACGTGGTGATGCGCACCGTCGCGTCGCCGCCGGGCCCGGTCAGCTCAGCGGCGAGCTGCCGGGCTTCGGTCGTACCGCCGAGGATCAGGATGTGGCCGGGCATGCACCGAACCTACGCCACTTTCACCGCCCGCCGCCCGGAGCGGTGAACAGGGCGGCCCGCAGCCATTACGATCCGGCGTCATGAGCACTTCTGACCAGGACCAGGCCGTGGACACCCCGATAGCCGGTTCCGAGACCGTTTCGGAACCCGGTTCCGAGGCCGCTTCGGAGATCGTTCCCGAGACCGATGACGAGGCCATTGCCGAGGCCGCTGCCGAGACCGAGAGCCAAAGGCTGACACCTCGTCAGGCGAGACGGCTGCGGATCGCTCTCTCATCGGTCGGCATGGCGGCGATGGCGGTCGTTCTCGCGCTGCGGATTGCCAGCCGGTCGTCCGTGCTGGTGGTCGGGGTGTACGGGCTGGCGCTGATCCTGTGCGGGATCGTGATCGAGCTCAGCAGGAACGGCCGTACCCGGCTCGGCAGTTGGCTGCTGGCCGCCGGTCTGCTGGCGGCTATCGGTTCGGACTGGCTGCTGATTCCCTGACGTACGGTCAGCGGCGCCGTGATCCGCACGGTCGCCCCGTGCGGATCGACCCGGTCGACCGACGGCGGTCACGTCATGGACCGGCGTGCCGGGCAGCTCGTCCGCCGAATCCTCGGGCAGGTCGGCCCCTCAGGTCTCCGGTCGTGGTGATCGTGCAGTTCGTCGCGTGACTCTCGTACGTGTCAGGCATGTTCCAGCAGGGTGTGCACGGCCGCACGGAATCCGGCGAGACGTTCGGCCGCCTCGTCGGCGCCGATCCTGGGCTCGTACACGGCGGCGGGCTTCCATTCGGGTACGGCCTGCCGGAGCGGGAGACGGGGGTCGAGGCCGAGGCGGGCGACGGCTCCGACGCCCAGGGCGGTGACATCGGGCAGCGCGGACACCTCGACGGGTCGTTGCAGCAGATCGGCCTGGGTCTGCATGAGCAGTGCGGAGCGGGTCAGGCCACCGTCGACGCGCAGCGAGGTCAGCGGGGAGCCCAGATCGGTCGCGACCGCTTCGGTGAGTTCGACTACCTGCGCGGCGATGCCCTCGCACAAGGCGCGCACCAGGTGGCCCGCGGTGGTGTCGAGGCCGAGGCCGGTCACCGATCCGCGCAGATCGCCGCGCCACCACGGGGCGGCGAGTCCGGCGAGCGCCGGTACGAACGTGACGCCGGCGGAGTCGGGGACGGTGGCACCGACCGGGTCGAGGTCGGCCGCGCCGGAGATCACCCCCAGGTCGGTGAGCCAGTTGACTGCGGACGCGGCGGTGTAGACCTGTCCGTCGAGGCAGTAGCTCGTACGGCCGCCGAGCCGCCAGGCGACACAGCTGACCAGTCCGGTGGAGCCGCGGCGCGGGGCGGGCCCGGTCTGGGCGAGTAGGAACGCACCCGTTCCGTAGGTGCATTTGGCGTTGCCCGGGTCCAGGGCGTTCTGGGCGAGCAGGGCGGCCTGCTGGTCGACGAGGAGTCCGGTCAGCGGGAGTTCATCGCCGAAGGCGGTAGTGGTACCGACGGTCCCGTCGGAGTCGACGACGGCTGGGAGGCATTCGTCGCCGAGGCCGAAGATGTCCAGGGCCGCGGGCGACCAGCCGACCCGGTCGAGGTCGAGCAGTTGCGTGCGTCCTGCGGTCGCCGCGTCCGTGACGAACGCCCCGGTCAGCTGATGGACGAGCCAGGAGTCGCTGGTGGTGACGACGCCTTCGCGGGTCAGCTCACGGCGGATCCAGGCCATCTTGGGTGCGGCGAAGTACGGATCGAGCGGCAGTCCGGTGAGTTGCTTCAACTCATTTTCGTGCGCGGCGAGTTCGGCACACAGCTGGACGGACCGCCGGTCCTGCCAGACGATCGCGTCGGTGAGCGGCCGCCCCGTGTCCGGATCCCAGGCGAGCACCGTCTCGCCCTGGTTGGCGAGGCCGACGGCCGCCACCGGCTCACCCGCTTCGTGCAGCGCCCGTCGCCCGGCGTCGACGACCGAGTCCAGCAGTTCGGCGGGGTCGACCTCGACCGCTCCCCCGGCGCCGTGACGCGGCCGCACCGGCGCCGTACCGGAACCGATCACGCCACGCTCGGGGCAGATCACCAGAGCTTTGGTTCCCGATGTGCCCTGGTCCACGGCGAGTACCGGGCCTGTCATCGAAACTCCAGTTGTGCGGAAGCTCTGCGGCTTGAACGGAATCGTGATCATTGATCTACGACGCCCAGAGTGGTGCAGACCACCGCGTACGTCAAGGGCTGCACGGACTCACGCCCGGAACGACCGGATGCCGGTCAACGTCCGTATGAATCAGATGACTTGAGTAAGATCCGCGAATCGGTCCGGAGTTCGGGGCAACTGGCCTTACACTCACCGCCGAGCAACATCCGGACGCTTTCGAGCAGTTCGTTTTTCAACAGCTGCTTAGCCCCCCACGTCCTTGAGGATTGATGAGACCGACACTCCGCCCCGAACACCAACATCCCGGCTCCCGGGCCTTCCGCTTCTGCACGGGTTCCGTGCCACCGCCGGGTTGCGTGACGTGCTGAGGAGATCCCCCATCCGTCGCATGCCGTCCCGTCGAACAGGGGCAGGACGAGTCCATGGCCAACAGTGATTTCCGGCCGGTCTATCACCCGGCCGGCCATGACAACGAATTGCGTGTCGCGTTACAGGATTTGCGCACCGGACGCTGGCTGTCCATGCGGAATCTACTGGAGAGTACGCCCGACTGGACCCTGTGGACCCAGCGCACACAGGTACTTGGGGCGATCGCCGCCGGATCTGATGCGGTGCAGGCCTGGCTGACCGAGGAGCCCCGCAGTATCGCCGCTGCCGTGATGCACGCACGGGTCGTCGTGGAACGGGCCGTGCGGGCCCACCGCGAAGGCCATCCCCGCGCTCAGGAGCTGTGGCAGGAAGCGTGGGGAGCCTGCCGCTCTGCCGCGCACAGCTCGCCCGCGGACCCGGTGCCATGGGTGTGCCTGCTGGCCCTGTCCCAGCTCGACGAGCGGCAGCAGTTGGAGGAGCACCGGCTGCATCCGCCGGGACCGATGCTCTTCCCCGGCCCGTGGGGGTTGCTGGCCGAGGCCGACAAGCGCGATCCGTACAACCGCGAGGCCTACCACCGGATGCTCCAGTTCGTGTACGCGCGAAAGGCCGGCGGATCCCTCTCGGAAGCGGTCAACTTCGTGCAGTGGGCGGCCTCTTCCGCCCCCGACGGCTCCGCGCTGCATGTGTTGCCGCTGTATGTGCGGGTCGAGCGCTATCGCCGTGAGCACGGTCACGAGAAGGCCCTGGATCTCCACTGGGTCACCGAGGATGCCGAGCGGGACGCGGCCCGGGCCCTGGAGCTCTGGTTCCGTCGCACGGCCCCGATCACCCACTCCCTGCTCGACCTGAACCATCTGGCCCACGCCCTGTGGGGAGCACTTCAATTCGCTGACGCCGCACCGGTGTTCCGGGAGCTCGGCCCCTATTTCACCTCGGTTCCCTGGGTGTACCGCACCCGTGATCCCAAGGCCCCGGGAGCCGCCGAGGAGGTTTTCCTGCGCGCCCGGAGCCGCAGTCTCGCCGTGTCCCGCGACCCCGGACGTGGGCCGCACGGCTGAGCCACGGCGTCGTGACGCAGCGCGGCCTTTCTCTCCGTTTCGAACCGATCCCTTTCCGTCCCTTCCCCATCCCGCTCATGGAGGTTTGTCCCATGTCCATATCCACCCCGACCCAGTCGGGTGCGGAGACCACCCCACCCGTGGACGAGGAGCAGCGACTGCGTGAACTCGGCTATCAGCCGGTGCTCGCCCGCCGCATGGGCGGTTTCGGCAACTTCGCCATCAGCTTCTCCGTCATCTCGATCCTGTCCGGCTGCATGACCCTGTACGGCTTCGGCATGTCGACCGGTGGCCCGGCGGTGATGCTCTGGGGCTGGGCCGGTGTCGGCCTGTTCGTGCTCTGCGTCGGCATGGCGCTCGCCGAGGTGACCAGCGCCTACCCGACCTCGGGGGCGCTTTACTACATGGCCGACCGGCTCGGCGGCCGCAAGTGGGGCTGGTACACCGGCTGGCTGAATCTGCTCGGGCTGCTCGGTGCGATCGCGGGCATCGACTACGGCGCCGCGCTGTTCACCGGTGCGCTGATGAATCTGCAGTGGGGATTCACCCCCACACCGGGCAAGACAATGATCATTTTTGTCTGCATTCTGCTGCTGCACGCCGTGCTGAATCTCTTCGGTGTCCGCCTCGTCAGCGTGCTCAACTCCATCAGTGTGTGGTGGCATCTCGCCGGTGTCGCGGTGATCGTGGCCGTGCTGGCCATCGTGCCCTCGCACCACCAGTCGCCGTCGTTCGTCTTCACCGAGTTCGTCAATGACACGGGCTGGCACAACCCGTTGTACGTGGCGGCGATCGGCCTGCTTCTCGCGCAATACACCTTCTGCGGTTACGACGCCTCCGCCCACCTGTCGGAGGAGACGTCGAACGCCTCGGTGACGGCCGCCAAGGGCATCGTCCGCGCGATCTGGGTCTCCTGGGTCGCCGGTTTCGTACTCCTGGCCGGGCTGACCTTCGCGATCCAGGACTACGCGGGCACCCAGGACAGCGCAACCGGGGTGCCTCCGGCGCAGATCCTCATCGATGCGCTGGGCACCTCCGGGGCCACGGCCATGCTCCTGATCGTGATCGCCGCGCAGTTGTTCTGCGGCAACGCCGAGGTCGCCGCCGCCAGCCGGATGGTGTTCGCGTTCAGCCGTGACAACGCGCTGCCGGGCTCGGCGCTGTGGCACAAGGTGAGCTCGCGCACCCAGACACCCGTCAACGCGGTGTGGCTGTCGGTCGTCGTCGCCGGAGTGCTCGCGCTGCCGTCGCTGTACTCCACCACCGCCTACGGTGCGGTGACCGCGATCAATGTCATCGGCATCACGCCCGCTTATGCGATCCCGATCTTCCTGAAGCTGCGCTCCGGCGACCGGTTCGAACGCGGTCCCTGGCACCTGGGGCGCTGGAGCAAGCCGATCGGCTGGATCGCCGTGGTGTGGGTCGCCATCGTGACCGTGCTCTTCCTGCTTCCGCAGTCGTCCCCGGTGACGGTCGACTCGATGAACTACGCGTCGATCGCGCTGGTCGCGGTGCTGATTCTGGCCACCGTGTGGTGGTTCGTCGCGCGCCGTTCGTACAGCACGCCTTCGGCGTACGGGAACGCTCGTGAGCAGGCGGAGATCGAGGAAGGCATCGTCTGACCCCGCCCCGTTCACGCCTTGTTCTCAGCCCTCCCCGGTCGCAGCGAGCAGCTGTCGGGGAGGGCTGAGGCGCGTGTGCGGTGGCGGTAAGGAACGCTGTGTACGGTCAGCGCAGGAGCAGGCTACGGCGGGGAAGAGCCGCAGCAGAGTCGGCCAGTGGGCGTGCCGCCGGTAGATGAGAACGGCGAGCACATCGCCCGCGATGAGGATCGGGAGCAGTACTCCGGTGGACTCGCGGGCCGGAAGTACGGCCGCGAAGACCGCCAGACTGATCGTATTGGCGCCGCTGACGGCCGACTTCGAAATGCCGACGAGTGCGGATGCCGCGGCGAGCGCGGCCAGTTGGAAGAGTGTGAGGGTGTTCATGCCAGGAACAGATGGTAAGCCCACGTGATTCCGATCCCGCTTCCGAGCGGCCACCTTTTCACCAAATCATCGGATGGGTTGGCATGGGAGCAGAGCGAATCACCTTCAAACACTCAATATTTACTGACCAGTTGCGCGCCTGAAGCCTTGACCGCGAAAGGCGGCAGCGCAAGCATCGGATGTCTCGGTAGGTGGTTCCATCGCCTCCGACCACACCGGCCCCCAGCGAGAGAGCGACGGCCATGGCATTCGGACCGCAGAGCCGCACCCGGCCTCCACACACACCATCCGTCTGGGCGAGATGGCGACTCTTCTGCGTCGCCGTGGCCCTCGCGGTGACGACGGGCCTCATCGGCGCACCCGCTGCCACCGCCGAGGTCGAACATCCGCGGCAGCAGTGGATGCGGGACTCCACGGCCGGCCTGTTCCTGCACTGGGGCATGTTCACCGCGCCCCGCCACGTCGACTGCAAGGCGTGGGAGCGCGACGTCACCGACGGCGGCTGGACGCCCGGCTACTGGGTCGACGAGGCACGCAAGCTCGGCGCCTCGTACATCGTCCTGGCGACCTTCCACAGCAGGCTCGGTTACGCACGCCCCTGGCCCTCGAAGATCCCGGGAAGCTGCTCCACGGAGCGGGACTTCCTCGGCGAGCTGGTGAGGGCGGGCAAGGCGAAGGGCATCAGGATCATGCTGTACATGACCGACGACCCGCAGTGGCACAACGAGGTGCCGGGTGTGCAGACGCTCGACTCGGACGCCTACTCCGCGTACAAGGGCGAGAAGGTCGATCTGACGACGCGGGACGGTTTCGGCCGGTTCAGCTACGACCAGTTCTTCGAGGTGATGGACAACTACCCGGACCTGGCCGGGTTCTGGATCGACAACGACAACGAGTACTGGGAGAAGCACCAGCTCTACGAGCAGATTCGGGCGAAGCGGCCGTCCTGGTTGTTGACCAACAACAACGAGGACACGCCGATCATGGACACGGTCAGCAATGAGCAGAAGACCGGGATGACGCCGCCGTACGACTATCCGTCGGCCGCGTTCACACCGATGCCGCGCATCTCCGAGGGCGACTACAAGCTGCCGACCAGCGGCAACTGGTGGTATGACGGCCAGGACCACCCGGTGGACTTCCGGCTCAGCACCGGCCGCTACATCACCAACGCCGGATCGTCCATGAAGTCGCTGATGGCCGAGACGGCGATGGTGAACGGCACCTTCCCGCCGAACCAGCAGAAGTACAACGACTTCATGGCCCGATGGACCACGCCGATCCGGTCGTCGCTGCTGGGCACCGAGGGCGGCGGTTATATGTACGGCGGCATGCAGCCCGGCTTCTGGAACGACGGCGCGCATGGCGTCATCACCGTCGGTCCCGGTGCCGAAACGCAGTACGTGCACGTGGTGACCCGGCCCAGGACCGACATGGTCCGGCTGCGCGACAACGGCTACCGGGCCATGGAGGTGACCGATGTACGGACCGGCAGGGCCATGGACTTCAGCCAGTCCGGCGGCTACCTGACGATCCTCGGCGTCCACGACTGGGACCCGTACGACACGGTGTTCAAGGTCGACACGTCCGGTCGGCAGGAGTCCTACTATCCGCAGAAGTCCCTGCGGGCCACCGCCTCGTCCTCGCTCGCCGGACACCCTGCCGGAGACCTCGTCGACGGGGACTTCCAGAACTACTGGGACAGTGACGCACGGCTTCCCGTGTCCGTGACGATCGATCTCGGGGGCCGCCGGAAGGCGACGTCTCTTGCGGTGAATCAGCGTGAGTGGTCACCGACCCACGCACGCTCGACGTTCGGCAGGCCGGAGGACTCCGCGCGTATCAAGGACTTCAGGGTCTTTGCGAGCGACGACGGCGAGCACTGGAGGACCGTCCGTTCCGGCGCTCTGCCGAGCGCCCGTGGCGTGCAGTTCATCGACATCGGAGACCAGAAGGCCCGCTATCTCAAGCTGGATGTGCTGAACACCTGGGCCGGTCCGCAGGCCCCGGACTTCCTCGGCAGGCTCAGGATCGACGAGATCAAGGTGGCATACGGATCACCTGTGTCGGGCTCGGCCCGGATGCCGCTGGAGGCCGAGTCACGGCGTAACGACCGGCACGGTGGCGTACGGGCGTCCGCGTGCGGGGCCTGCTCGGGCACGTCCCGGCTCGTCGGGTTCGGCGGCGGAGCCCGTAACTCCGTCACGTTCCCCGGTGTCACGGTCGCCGAATCCGGTGACTACCGGCTCCAGCTCGACCACACGGCAGGGTCGGCAGCCTCCCTTTCGGTACGGATCAACGGTGGGGCGGCGATCGGGGTACCGGTGGCCGCGGGCCATCCGGATGTACCGGGATCCACGGCGCTCTCCGTACGCCTGCGCGCCGGAGCCAACACGGTCGAGGTGTTCAGCACGGCCCCCAAGGGGCCCGGCTTCGACCGGATCGCGGTCGGACCGCTGCCGCCGGCGTCGTACGTGCCCAAGACGACGATGACGGTCGAGCCGCACGGGCTGCAATGGGTCGGCCCCGGGCAGCGGTCCGTCGAGGTGACGGCGAAGCTGAGGCTCGACGCCGACGATGCGCTCGACGGTGTAGAGCTCGCCCCGAAGGTGCCCACGGGCTGGTCCGTCGAGGGCGGCCCGGCAGCAGCGACGTCGATGCGGCTGGGTCAGACGCTGGAGGCGAGCTGGACACTCACCTCGCCGCCCGGAGCGGATGTCATTTCGACCACCGTGCCGGTCACCGCGCGCTTCCTGACGCTCGGCACCCCGCACGAGGTGTCACAGAGCGTCGGCGTCCGGCCGCGCCCGGCGGACCGGGTGTTCATGCGCGAGGCCGAGGACTCCAGGAACGCGCTCGGCAGTGCGGGACTCACCGGCTGTTCGCCCTGCTCCGGAGGTGAGAAGGTGCGCAACATCGGCGGAAGCACCACCGCCGACGTCACGTTCGAGGATGTCACCGTGGACAGCGCGGGACCGTACACACTCTTCCTCGACTACACGGTGAACGGGGACCGTTCGTTCCTCGTGAGTGTCAATGGCGGTGCGCCGGTCGAAGCGGCGGTGAGCGGAATCGGGAACAGCACTCCCGAGACGACGTCCGTTCCGGTGACACTCGATGCGGGCGGCAACACTGTCAGGATCTACAACGATAAGGCGTCCGCACCCGACCTCGACCGGGTGTCGCTGGGACGGCCGTAGCCGTCGTCGGCGTGGCAGTGCAGTCAGGGGCCGTTTTGCAGCGGCCCCTGACGTATGCCGGCCCCGTGCTGCATGCCGGGCGTCCGGTTCGGGAGCCAGAGAGAGGCGGCGGCCAGGAGCGCCACCGCCGCCCCGCCCGTGAGCACCGGGATGCTGCCCGGCCAGGAGGCGAGCGCGCCGCCGCCGAGTGCGCCGATCGGCACCGTACCGATGAGTGCGGCCCGGAGAACCCCGGCGACCCGGCCCTGGAGCTCGGGGCCACCGGCGCATGCGCGGTGGCAGGGCCACCACCCAGCCGTCCGTCACCCACGCGAGGCGTTCCGCTGCCAGCAGGTCCACCGCTCCCGACCGATCGCGCTCAGGCAGGGCACGGAAGTGGCGTCCAGGACGGTCAGGAACGTGGCCGGCAGCGTCGAGCGTTTCTCGATCGTCTGCCGTTCGCGGTTCTTCGCCTCTTCCTCGCGAACCACTGCTTTCTTGATCTCCACATGCCCCTCCCTTCCACTGTCGATCTCAAGTTCGTTGACGTCAGGTGCCGTTGTACAAGGCTCGCAAGAGTGCCTCCTGAGGGCGGTAGGGCGTACGGGACAGTCCACGCGCGTGGACAGTGGAGGGGTGATCGCTATGCTGCGACCCAAGCGCTCACAGGAAGCGTTCAAACGAACAACGCGCAGCGGTACGGCGAGGGGGCCAACAGCATGCGGGAGCCGGTTGAACTCAGGCGGCAGCGAATCCTGTCGGTGGTGGAGTCGCGCGGCGCGGTCAAGGTCAGCGTGCTCGCGGCCGAGCTGGACGTCTCGGTGGTCACGATCCGGCGGGACGTCGAGGAGCTGACCCGGGCCGGGCGGCTTCGGCGCGGGCACGGGGTGGCCCGGCCGGTACGGGAGGCGCAGCCGCCCACCGCGGTCCCGGCGCCGAGGAGCGAGGAGCCCGGCGGGGACGGCGGGGCGGTCGCGCTGGTCGTCCCGGAGCGGCATTCGTACCTGTACGAGACCCTGCACGGCGCCCGGACCGTCCTGGAGGAGTCCGGGATGCGGATCGCCCTGCACATCGCACCTCAGTCGGCCGGCGCCGAACGTCCGCAGGTGGAGCGGGCGCTGGCGGACGGGGCGCGCGGGTTGCTGATCGCGCCGCGCTGGCGCAATGCGCGTTCGGAGGAGCTGGACTACGGCTGGCTCGCGGACCTGAGGGTGCCGACCGTGCTGATGGAACGGCGGCCCCGGCCGGGCAGCGCGCTGCACGCCCTGGATTCCGTCTGTTCCGATCACTGGTACGGGACGTATCTCGCCGTGGAGCACCTGGTCTCGCTCGGGCATCGCCGTATCGTGCTGGCGGCCCGCGACGACAGTCCGACGGCGCGCAGTATCCGAGCCGCGTTCACCGAGATCGCCGCGGCCCGCCCGGAGGTGGAGGACTGGTCGGTGGTGCTGAGTTCCCCGAAGGCGGTGCCCGGCCCCGGCCCCGACTCTCCTGCGGTGGGAGCCGCCGCCGTGGAAGCCGCCCCGCCAGCGACCGAGGACCGCACCGCTCTCGACCTGGCCGCGCTGCTGCGGGAGCGGGGCGTCACAGCGGCGGTGCTGCACGGCGATGTGGACGCGCTGATGCTGGTTCAGCGACTGGCGGAGAGCGGTGTGGAGGTGCCGCGGGACTGCTCGGTGGTGGCGTACGACGATGTGGTCGCGGCCCTGGGCAGCACCCCCCTCACAGCGGTGGCGCCGCCGAAGGCGGAGATCGGGCGGGTCGCCGCCGAACTGCTGCTCCAACGGCTGTCCGGGGCCGCCGGCGCGAGCGGCCCGGTACGCCGGACGGAGCTGCTGCCCACGCTCAAGGTGCGTGGATCCGCGCAGACCCTCACCGCCCCCACCGAGTGAGCGTTTGACCGCTTTGATTTTCTTCTGAGCGATCTCTTGACCACTACCGATCAGCCGATCAGGATTCCCCGTGACCCGAATCAGGAGCCGCGGGAGGCGTACATGCCCGATCGACAAGGTCGTCGATCCGTGCTCGCCACGATCGCCGCCCTGCCGCTGACAGGCGCGCTCAGCGCCTGCAGCGGCAACGGCGGATCATCAGGATCGGGCAGCGCGAGCAACACCAGCAGCGCAGTCGGTTCAGCCGGCAAGGACGAGAAGCAGGCTACGCACATCACCTTCTGGTCCGCTCTGCGCGGCAGCCAGGAAGTCGTGGACACGTTCAATCGCACCCACGACACCGTCCAGGTCGGGTGGTACGGCTGCATCGCCCTCTCCTACGGCGTCACCCGCTGGACCAACCGCACAAACGCTCGCGGTCCTGCCGCTGATCCTCGCCTTCGCCCTGCTCCAGCGGTTCTGGAAGTCGGGGCTCACCGTGGGCGCCGTCAAGTAGCCGCGCCAACACCCCCCGTACCAGGAGAAAGATGCTCAGCACCGCCCACACCTCCCCCGACGCTCGGAACCGGCCACGCGCCGCCGTCGCCATGAAGCCGGACGCCGCGGCCGCCCTCCTCGACGCACGGTCCCTGGCCGCGCTCGGCGAGGTGTGCGACCTCGCTCCCCTGCCCGTTCTCGACGACTTCAGCACCGACCGGGCCCGCGCCGTACTGGCCGACGTGGAGGTCCTGGTAACCGGCTGGGGCTGTCCGCCGCTCGACGGGGCGGCCCTGGACGCGGCGCCGCATCTGCGCGCCGTCGTCCACACCGCGGGCACCATCCGCGGACACATCACCGAAGCCTGCTGGGAACGTGGCATCGAGGTGTCGTCGGCGGCCGCCGCCAACGCCCTGCCGGTGGCGGAGTACACCGTCGCGATGATCCTGCTCTCCGGCAAACGGGTCCTGGAACGGGCCCGCGACTACCGGACGGAACGCCGCCGCGACAACTCGCTCGCCACCTCGACGGAGGTCGGGAACTACGGCCGCACCGTCGGCATTCTGTCCGCCTCACTGATCGGCCGACGCGTCATCGAACTGCTGCGGCCGTACGACCTGCCGGTGCTGCTCCACGATCCGTACGTCTCCGAGGCGGAGGCCGCCGCTCTCGGCGTCCGGCCCGTCGGCCTCGGTGAACTGTTCGCCCGCAGCGACGTGGTGAGCGTCCACACCCCGCTGCTGCCGGCCACCCGCGGGCTCGTCAGCCGTGAACTGCTCACCTCGATGCGCCCCGACAGCGTGCTCATCAACACCTCGCGGGGCGCCGTCGTCGACCAGGACGCGCTCGTCGACGTCCTGCGGCAGGACCGGATCCGGGCGATCCTCGACGTCACGGAGCCCGACACCCTGCCCGCCACACACCCCCTCTGGGAGTGCGACAACGTGACCATCACCCCACACCTCGCAGGCTCGCAGGGCAACGAGTGGGGGCGACTGGTCGATCTGGCGGTCGGCGAGGCCGGCCGCTGGGCCGCGGGCGACGGATTCGCCCATCCCGTACGACGCGAAAGGCTGGCATTCCTCGCATGACCGCACCCCATCTGGGATCTCCCCTCGAACTCCCCGCCGATGACCGGGCGTTGAGCCCGCACACCGGCTACACCCGTGCGCACTGGGAGGCAGCGGCGGACGGACTGCTCAAGGCCGCCTGGCAGTGGGCCACTCCGGGCGGCGCGCTGCTGGACCTGCCGGGCCGGCCGTCCGCGTCCGGGGTGCGCTCCGACGGTCTGGAGGGATACGCGCGTACGTTCCTCGCCGCCGCCTTCCGGGTCGCGGGCGCGGACGGCAAGGACCCGCACGGCTGGCTCGACCGGTACGCCGACGGGCTCACCGCGGGTACCCGTACCCCCGGACGGGACGATGCCGAGTCCTGGCCGCTGATCCGCGACCACACCGTCTTCGGCCAGCCGATGGTCGAGTCCGCGTCGGTCGCCATCGGTCTGCGGCTGACCCGGCCGTGGCTCTGGGACAGGCTGGAGTCCGGGGTGCAGGACCGGGCCGAGGAGTGGCTGCGCGGCGCGCTGCGGCACACCCCCGCTCCCAACAACTGGTATCTGTTCCCCTACTCCGTGGCGGCGTTCCTCGACTCCGTGGGCCGTGGCGACGCGGAGACGGCCCGCGCGAAGGAGCGTGCTCTCGACCTGCTGGAGGGCTGGTACCGAGGGCAGGGCTGGTACTCGGACGGCGACGGCCGCGCGTTCGACCACTACAACGGCTGGGCGCTGCACCTCTACCCCGTGCTGGACGCGCATCTGTCGGGTGACGCCGAGCTGTCCGCGCACTACGGCGACCGGCTGCGCGAACATCTGGAGGGCTTCTCACTGCTGTTCGGCGGCGACGGTGCGCCGATCCACTTCGGCCGCTCGCTGACGTACCGTTTCGCGGCGGCTTCGTCGGTCGCGCTCGGCGCCGTCACCGGGCACACCCCGCTCACGCCCGGCGCCTCGCGTCGGGTGATCAACGGGTCTCTGCGCTACTTCCTGGACAGGGGTGCGACCGGTACGGACGGACTGCTGAGTCTGGGCTGGCACGGCCCCCACGAGGCGACGCTGCAGAACTACTCGGCCCCCGCCTCGCCGTACTGGGCGTCCAAGGCCTTCGTCTCGCTGCTCGCCCCGGACGGTCATCCGCTGTGGACCGCGACCGAGGAGCCCGCGCCGAGCGAGGGCCCCGACCGGGTGCTCGCCCTGCCGTCGCCCGGACTGCTCGTCCAGTCCACCCGGGCGGACGGAATCGTACGGCTGCACAACCACGGCAGTGACCATGTGCGCCCGCACGAGGGCGAGTCGGGTGTGCAGGACGATCCGTTGTACAGCCGTCAGTCGTACTCCACGGTGACCGGCCCCACGTCGATGGCGAACGTGGCGGACAACCATCTGGCCGTGGTCGTCGCCGGGGTGCGCAGCGGTCGCCGCGCCATCCGTCCGCTGGGCGCCGGTGGGGGCGACGGCTGGGGCTGGGCCGCCTCCTGGCACCGCCCGGTGTTCACGTCCGGTGCACCGATGGTGCCGGGTATGCGGGTGGAGAGCGTCACCGTGGTCCGCGGCCGGTACGAGCTGCGGGTGCACCGCGTGCTCGGCGCACCGGCAGGGGCCCGGGTGGAGCAGACGGGCTGGGCGACCGGCCGCGACGACGCGGTGACCTCCGCGTTGCACGGTCTGCACGGCTGGGAGACACGGGACGGGATACGGGCCCCGCAGGGCACGGCGTACACGCGCTGGGCGGTGGTGCCCCGGCTGTCCGCAGCTGCTGAGGGCACGGCGGTGCTGGTGTCGCTCGCCTCGCTGACCGCGGAGCCCGACGCGGCGTCGCTCGATGCGGTGGTGAGCGGGGTGAATGTGGACCGGGACACGGTGGAGGTCTGCTGGGCGCAGGATGCGGCGACGACACGTATCGGCTTCGGTCCAGTGACGGTCACGCACGGGTGAACACCGGGGTTGCGCGGCCGCGGGGCCGCGCAACCCCGCCCTCCCCTACACGTCTGTCCTGATCACCACGGCCAGTGTGCGCGGACCGTGCACACCCTCCACCCGCTCCAGTTCGATGTCGGATGTGGCCGAAGGACCGCTGATCAGCGTCGTCGGCCTCTCCGGCACCAGCCGGGCCACCGCCTCAGGCACCCCGGCCTCGACCGTCGACAGATCGACGACACACACATGCAGATCGGGAACGAGGGACAGCGCCCGCCGCCCCTGGTCGGGTGAGCCGTCCAGAAAGATCGTGCCGGTCTCCGCGCAGCTGACCGCCGAGGCGGTGACGACCCCGTCCAAGGCGTCGAGCCGGGGAGCCGGAATATCGGCGGAGTCCTGCTGGACCTCACCGTCGTACGCGTCGAGCCACGCCGCGTCGAGTCCGGCCGGCACACCGATCCGCTGGGCACCGCGCTCCCGCAGCACCTCGGCGACGACCGGCGCCGTGCGGTCTGCGGTACAAGTGTGCACGTGCGCCTTGTAGTCGACGAGCCGGTCGGTGAAGAGGGCCAGGCGCTCGTCGTCGGGGAGGCCGCGGCCGGTGCGGTAGGCGCGGCGGACAGTGGTGTCCGGGGTCGGGGCGAGGGCCAGGGCGTCCCTGATCCTGCCCAGCACCGTTTCGCGAGCGGTCGTCACTTCTCCTCCTTCTTCTGGTTCTTCTCGTACTCGTCGGCGGCGGCCCGCATCGTCGCGGCGCCTTCGGCCGATGTCAGCCAGGAGCGGAAGGACTGCTTCGGCGGGGCGGCGGTGTCGCGGCTGTCGCTCCAGCCTTTGAACGGCGGCGGCAGATGCGAGATCTTCCCGTCCCGCCCGGCGATGACGCGGCCGATCGCCGCACCCTTCTGCGCGGCGGTGAACAGCCTCGGCCTCTTCATCACTCCGGCCGCGGCCTTCATGGCCAGCTTCTCCGCCGTCGTACCGGACTGCTCGGTGTGCTGGTGGCGCAGCTCGACCAGCAGCGACGGAATGTCGATCTTGACGGGGCAGGCGTCGAAACAGGCACCGCAGAGGCTGGAGGCGTACGGCAAAGAGCTGTTCGGGTCGTCCTTGGCCGCGTGCATCCCGGCGAGCTGCGGGGTGAGGACCGCGCCGATCGGTCCGGGGTAGGTCGATCCGTACGCATGACCGCCGGCCCGTTCGTACACCGGGCAGACATTGAGACAGGCCGAGCAGCGGATGCAGTTGAGCGCCTCGCGCCCGATCCGGTCGGCGAGCGCGGCGGTGCGACCGTTGTCGAGCAGGACCAGATGGAAGTCCTGCGGTCCGTCGCCGGGCGTCACACCGGTCCACATCGAGGTGTACGGGTTCATCCGCTCACCGGTGGAGGAGCGCGGCAGCAACTGCAGGAAGACTTCGAGGTCCTGATAGCGCGGCAGCACCTTCTCGATGCCCATGACGGTGATCAGGGTGTCGGGCAGGGTCAGGCACATGCGGCCGTTGCCCTCGGACTCGACGACACAGAGGGTTCCGGTCTCGGCGATACCGAAGTTGGCGCCGGAGACCGCCACCTTGGTCGTCATGAACTTCTCGCGCAGATAGGCGCGGGCCGCGGCGGCGAGATGCGCGGGTACGTTGTCGAGGCCCGGGTCGACGCCCGGGATCTCCTTGAGGAAGATCTGCCGGATCTCGTCACGGTTGCGGTGGATCGCGGGCACCAGGATGTGCGACGGCTTGTCGTGCGCAAGCTGGACGATCAGTTCGGCGAGATCCGTCTCGTACGGCGTGATACCGACCGATTCGAGGTGCTCGTTGAGGCCGATCTCCTGGGTGGCCATCGACTTGACCTTGATGACGTCGCCGCTGCCCGTCGCCTTGACGAGCCGGGTGACGATCTCGTTGGCCTCGACTCCGTCGCGCGCCCAGTGGACGGTGCCGCCGCGCTCGGTGACCTTCCGCTCCAGTTGCTCCAGGAGTTCGGGGAGCCGGTTCATGGTGTCGGTCTTGATGGCCGAACCGGCGTCGCGCAACTGCTCCCAGTCGGACAGTTCACCGGTGACATTCAGGCGTTTGGCGCGGATCGTGTGGGTTGCCCTGCCGAGATTGCGGCGCAGTTGTTCGTTGCGCAGTTCGTCGTGGGCCGCCTCGGGGAACGTCCGGTCGCCGCGCAGATTCCCCGTGCCGTACGGCGAACGAGGCGGGGTTGCGGGCATGCCGAGGAAGGTGCTGCTCATCGGGCGGCCTCCGTCGGGGCGTACGGCGAGGTGCGGGTGGAGGAGAGGATCTGTGCGAGGTGCAGGGTGCGGGTGCCCGAGGCGATACGGGAGAGTCCGCCGCCGATGTGCATCAGACAGGACGAGTCGCCCGCGGTGCAGACATCGGCTCCGGTGGTGGCGATGTTGCGCATCTTGTCCTGGAGCATGGCCGTCGACGTCTCGGCGTTCTTGACGGCGAAGGTGCCGCCGAATCCGCAGCAGGAATCGGAATCGGGGAGCTCGACGAGGTCGATGGAGTCGACGGCGCGGAGCAGCTTCAGCGGCTTCTCGCCGACCCGGAGCATACGCAGGGAGTGGCAGGTGGGGTGGTACGTCACCCGGTGCGGGAAGTACGCCCCGACCTGGGTCACATCCAGGACGTCGACGAGGAATTCCGACAGCTCGTACGTCTTGGCCTTGACGGTGGCGACACCCGCGCGCAGCGCCGCGTCCCCGTACCGCTCGGCGACGATCTCGTGCTGATGGCGGACCGAACCCGCGCACGATCCGGACGGCATGACGACGGCGTCGATCGACGCGTCACCGAACTGCTCGGCGAAATTCCGTACCAGGGGCACGGGTTCGCGCTGATATCCGGTGTTGACGTGCATCTGACCGCAGCAGGTCTGCCCCGGCGGGAACACCACGTCATGGCCCAGGCGGGCGAGCAGGACCGCAGTCGATTTCACCGCCTCGGGGAAGAGCGTGTCTCCCAGACAGGTGGCGAAGAGTCCGATGCGCATGGGGTCTCTCCGATCGATTCTCCAATTTTTATGGTCCGACCATACTACTCTCAGTCCGGAACGCGAAGGGCGCGGCGCGCCGGAGCAGCACGACATTCAGTCATGCCCCTGACAATCTTTCGCTCGAAGGCCGACGCACCGGTCGTCGATCACCGTTACTGCAGCCGCTCGGAGCTCTCGTCGACGAGCGTGCCATGGAGGCTGCGGATGTGCTGCTCGACCAGGTCGGCGGCCTTCGCGCCCTTGCCCGCGCGCACCAGCCGCAGGAGTTCGGTGTGCTCCGCGTTGAGTGCGGCGGCCGTGGCCGGCCAGTCCTCGGCCTCCTCCAGGGCTCGCAGGATCAGCGGGCGCACCGACTCGCGTACGGCGGAGGTGAGCGTGGAGGTCAGTTCATTGCCGGAGCTGCGGGCGATGTGCACATGGAACCGGGTGTCCAGGTCGTTGAACTCGAGAACCTCGACGTCCGGCCCTCCCATCCGTACGACCAGGGCCTCCGCCTCCTCGAGGTCCTCCTTCGAGGCATGCCGCGCGGCCGCCTCGAAGCTCGACCTCTCCAGCACGACGCGCGCCTCCAGGACGTCATGAAGGCTGTAGCTGCCGAGGGCGAAGTGCAGACGCAGCAGCCGACCGAGGGCGTCGTCCGGGTTGCGTACGATCCGCGCCCCGGCGTCCGGCCCCCGGCCCGGCTGGGCAACCAGCACACCGATGGTCTCCAGCACCCTCAGCGCCTCACGCAGCGCGGACCGGCTGACCCCGAGAACGGGCGCGAGCTCACGCTCGGGCGGCAGCCGGTCACCGGCCCTGAGCTCACCGGCGAACACCCGCTGCTCGATGCTCTGGAGCACGAGTTCATGCGTACGGGACTGCCGTACGGGTTGCCACTCGACGGGCATCCGTCACCCCCTGCCTCGGCCGGAATCGTCCGGTTGCCGTCGTATCTGCTGCCCGATCTCCAACTATGTCACACATCACCTATGGTCGGACCAAAGGCCGGTCATGCGCATGGCGACGCGATCGCCCGCCCGGGGCTTGGTGGGGTACAGGTGGGTCGACATCCGATGTGTGTATGTGCCGACGCACCCGGGCTCCGTAGAATTTTCCGCCGCGGTCGGTTTGTTGACCGGCATCAGCATGGGTGACCGGCCGAGGAGCGAAGCCGAGAGCCTGCTCCTGGCCAGGCGACGGATGCCGTCGACTTCCCTCTCCTCTTGTCCGGACCAGTCCGGATGCTGGTCACGCAGGCCGCCCCCGTCGCGCGGGGCGGCCCGCCGTTCAGTCGGCGAAGGACCCGTGGCGGCCCGCGCCGCCCCCGAAGCGGTCGGCACCGGCCTGTGTCTCCCCCGCAGTCAGCGGCACCAGGCCGTGCCGGTACTCCGAGGCCAGGGCGTCCGGCTCGCCCAGACCGTACTGCTCACGCACCGAGAGCCGGTCGTGGCGCAGACACAGCTGCGGGAACGCGGCGATCTCCCGGGCGAGTTGCTCCGCCGCACGGCGAGCCTCACCCGGCGGGACGATCCGGTTGGCGAGCCCGATGGCGTACGCCTCGGCGGCCCGGACCGGCCGCCCGGTGAGGATCATGTCCATGGCCCGGCTCTCACCGATCAGACGTGGCAGCCGGACGGTCCCGCCGTCCACCAGCGGCACCCCCCAGCGGCGGCAGAACACTCCGAAGACCGCATCGTCCTCGGCCACCCGCAGATCGCACCAGACGGCCAGCTCCAGCCCTCCGGCCACCGCATGCCCCGCGACCGCCGCGATGACGGGCTTGCTCAGGCGCATACGGGTCGGGCCCATCGGTCCGTCGCCCTCGGCCAGGACCTTGTTGCCGCGTTCCGTACCGATGCCCTTCAGGTCGGCTCCGGCGCAGAACGTACCGCCCTCGCCCCACAGCACGGCGACGGCTGCTTCCGGGTCGTCCTCGAACCGACGGAAGGCATCGGCCAGTTGGTCCGCCGTCGGGCCATCAACGGCGTTGCGGACCTCGGGCCGGCTGAGGATCACCGTGAGCACGGGGCCGTCGCGCTCGATCCGTACCGCAGGTTTTCCGCTCATCGTTCGCCCTCCCACAGGGGGTCGCGCAGTGCCCGGCGGAGGATCTTTCCGACCGGGGAGTACGGGATGGTGTCCACGAAGTGCACGGTCTTCGGAACCTTGTACCCCGCCAGCCGGGCGCGTAGATGGTCGCGCAGGGCGGCTTCGGAGACCCCCGCCCCCGTTCGCAGGGTGACGAAGGCCGTGACGGCCTCGATCCAGGTGGGGTCGGGGGCGCCGACGACGGCGCACTGGGCGACGGCGGGGTGGCTCGCGAGCGCGTCCTCGACCTCTCGCGGGTAGACGTTGTAGCCACCCGTGATGATCATGTCGCTGCTGCGGTCGACGAGGTGGAGGTAACCACGGTCGTCGAAGCGTGCGAGGTCGCGGGTGCGGACCCAGCCGTCGGGGTCGAGGCTCTGCGCGGTCAGCCCGGGCTCGTTGTAGTAACCGGTCATGGCAAAGGGGGCCTTGACGCGCACCTCGCCGATCTCACCGGGCGCGACCGGGGCGCCGTCCTCGTCGGTGAGGGCGAGCTGCGCATCGACGGCGGGGTGCCCGGCGGCACCGAGCAGCGCGCCGCCCTCGGCGTGGTCGTCCTTGTCCAGCACGGTGAGACACAGCGGCGCCTCGGTCTGGCCGAAGTACTGGACGAATCTGGGGCCCCAGGCGTCCAGAGCGTGCTCGATGAGCGGGCGCGGCATCGGGCTGGCGCCGTAGACGACGGTGGACAGCCGGGCGAGGTCCGCGCGTTCGGCCCGCCCTTCGGCGAAGAGCATGCCGAGCATGGTGGGGACGAGGTTGACGGCGGTCACCCCGTACCGGGGGATGGCGGCGAGGTATTCGTCCGGGTCGAAGCCGCCGAGGACGACCGACGCGCCGCCCCGCACCCAGTACGGCAGTACGAAGGTGCCGCTGGCGTGGATGAGGGACGCGGCATGCAGCATCACATCGTCCCGGCCCGGCGAGACGAGATTGGACAGGATGTTCGCGGTGATCGCGGCGTAGCTCGCCTGGGTGTGCTGGGCCGCCTTGAGCGTGCCGGTGGTGCCGGAGGTGTAGAGGATGAGGATGACGTCGTCCGGCGCGGCGGGCAGCATCGGGTCGGCGGCGCTCGCCCCGCGCATCGCGGCCATCAGGTCGAGGTGGTCCGCATCAGTGGAATCGCCGAGGCAGGCGAGCCTCAACCCGGCCACGGACGAGCCCAGTTCGAGCGCCCGCTCGGCGAGCTCGGGCCCGTACACCAGCAGTGTGACGCCGGTGTCCCGGAGCATACGGGTGTGTTCGGCGGCGGAGAGCCGGCCGTTGAGCGGGACGCGGGCGGCGCCGGCCTTGAGGCAGGCGAAGTCGACGGAGACGGACCACAGCCCGTTGCCGAGGAGCAGCCCGACGCGGTCGCCCCGTGAGACGCCGAGTCCGGCCAGGACATGGGCGAGGCGGTTTGCGGCCTCGTCCACCTCCTCATAGGTGAGGGAACGGTCTTCGAAATGCACGGCGGTACGTCCTGCGAAACGCGCGGCACCGCGGCGAACCAGGTCTACAGCAAGCATGTGCCGGACCATAGACCCGTCAAATACAGTCCGTCCAGACTGTTTGTTGGTTCATTTTCCGTGCCATAGGCTCGCGCCATGTCCCCCGTCACGCCACCCGCCCGACGCACCCAGCAGCAGCGAAGGGAGGAGACCCGGCAACGGCTTCTCGACGCCACGATCGACTGCCTGGTGGAGCACGGTTTCGCGGGTACGACCACCCAGCGGGTGCAGGAACGGGCCGGGGTGTCACGGGGCGCGCTGCTGCACCACTTCGCATCCAAGGCCGACCTGTTGGCGGCGGCGACCCACCATGTCGCCGAGCTGCGCCTCGCACACATCCGCGCCGAGACGGACGGGGGCGCCGCGCATCCGGAGCACGGGCTCGCGCTGCTGCGTACCGCGATGTCGGGACCGCACTTTCTCGCGGGCCTGGAGCTGTGGCTCGCGGCCCGCACCGATCCCGGTCTCAAGGCGGCCCTGCTGCCCGCGGAACGGGAGGTGGGCGCCGCTCAGCGCGCCGTGATCTCACACATCTTCGGGCCAAAGGTCGCGGCGCGCGACGATTTCGCCATGCTCTGCGAATCACTGCTGGTCCTGCACCGAGGGCTGGCTCTCACCAGCGTGCTGCGCGAGGACCCGGCGTTCGGGGACGAGATGCTGCGGCTGTGGGCGGAGCGCTTCCTCGCCTGATTCACGCGATTCGCCGTGTTCGCCCGGTTCATCCGGCCCAATGGATTCATCTGATTCTCACGCAACCGTTCTACGGTGGGCCGCGTGACCCAGATGAGCCCGCCCGGCTGGCATCCAGACCCCGGGTATACAGGAATTGGCCCCATTCAGGAACGCTGGTGGGACGGCAACCAGTGGACCGACCACCTCCGCGTGCCGCCCGCCACGATCCGGCGCCGCCGGATGCGTATCGGCATCACCGCAGGTGTGGTGGTGCTCGCCGCCATCGGGGGCGGCCTCTTCCTGCTGTCGGACGATTCCGGCGATTCCAAGGAGAATGCGGCCACTGCCCCGTCCACCGCACCTTCCGGTGCGCCCGGCCGCGGGCCGGGCATGCCCGGAGACGGCGGTGAGAGCCAGGCACCCGAGCGCCAGGTACCGCAGACCGAGGACGGCCACGCCACGGACCTGGCCAGCGGAATCAGCCTCCCGGTGCCCGACGGCTGGACGGGCAAGTCGGGGATCGCGGGCGCGGGAGTGACCACGGGCGAGTACGCCTGTCCCGGCGACACGTCCCAGGAGTGCGTGCGCGGCGGGGTGTTCTCCATGCCGGCGAAGGCCCTGAAGCTCGACACCACAACGGCGAAGGCCACCGCGACGAAGGACATCTCCGCCAACGCGACGGATTCCTACGGCGAGAAGATCTACGGAGGCATCACCTCGCATCAGGAGCTCAAGTCGGGGCCGGTCACCGTGGCCGGTGAGCAGGGCTATCTGGTGCGCTGGAAAGTGGTGACGAAGAGCGGCGACGACGGGTACGTCCAGTCGCTGGCGTTCCCGTCGCCCCGCTCCAAGGACACACTGATCGTCATCCGTTCCGGCTTCGACATCAACACCAAGGCGCCGGAGCTCTCCGTCATGGACGACATCACCAAGGGCATCAAGGCCGCATCGGGAACGGGCTCCGGTCCCGGCACGACCGCGTAGGCGCGTGGCGGGACGATCCGTCGGCGGGGCGGGCGTCGTACACCGATGAGTACGAAAGGACGACCGGACTGAGTACGTCGTCCGATTCCTCACCGGTCCATCGCTGATCGAATGACACCCATGGCTCCTGACGCACCGCCCCGCCCCCGCATGCAGCACGTCGCCACCGCCGGTACGGCACTGGCCGTGACCTTGGCCCCGCTGGTGATCGGTGTGCTGCTGGCCAAGACCTTGGCGACGGATCCGATGACGCCGGTCAACGCGATGGTCACCAGGGGTGGGCAGCCCGTACCCATCTCGCCCGCGCAGTGGCGCAGATGCGGCAGGCATGCGCTTCGCAGGTGGAAGGGCCCGCTGAACGCCTGCAAGCGCCCGGGCGCTCTTGCGCAGCGGTGCCCCGGGGTACGTCGCCCACGACAGTCCGGGGTGCTTCTGCCCGAGCGCTGACATACCGCGGGCCTGCCCGGAGGGCAGGCCCGCGGTATGTCAGGCCCTTCGGCAGTGCAGGAACAACTGGGGCTCGGCCACCGCTGCTTCGTAGGCCGGGGTGAACAGGCTGCTGCGCTCCCACAGGACCGTGAATCCGGCCCCGGCGACCAGCTCGGTGAATTCGTCGGCGCCGAAGCTGGTCGCCTGCACCTTCTGTCCCATGAAGACGACGCTGACGTCCTCGACGTCCAGCGGCACCGTAGCGACGACCAGGTGGCCTCCGGGGACCAGCAGACGCCCCAGCTTCCCCAGGAGTCGGGACTGGTCGTCGCGGGACATCTGCAGCAACGAGAAGTACACGCAGACCGCGTCGAAACTCCCCTCGTCCAGGTGAAGTTCACGAATGTCGGCACACTCGAACGACGCACCGGGCACTTGTCGGGCCGCCAGGTCCACCATGACGGGCGACACGTCGACGCCCAGCACATCATGACCGGCGTCGACCAGGGTCTGCGCGGTCGGCCGGCCCGTTCCGCAGCCCACGTCCAGGACCCGGCTGTGCGGTGCGATGTGCTCCAACAGCCGCTTCAGCGAGGCGTGGTGGGTGGCCGAGTCGGCGAACGCCCGCTCGTACTCGGCACCCAGAGCGTCGAACACCTGTGCGGCCGGGAGGCCGTGGACTTCGTCCATCGATGTGGGTCCTTCCGTTGCCCTGGCGGCTTCCTCGGGATCGTTTCATCATTCGCAGCGACCTTCAACGCCCAATCGGGCACGTCACATGGGGGGCTCGGGGCGCCCGGTGGACGAATGAGGGGAACGGATCGTCCGTCGTTCGCCGCCAGGCCTGCCCGGTCTCCTCCGGGTTGCGCACCGGGAACGAATCCGAGATCTCCCAGCCGCCGATGGCCAGGGGGAGGAGCCGACCCGGCCCGATGCGCGGGTCGCCGGATACGGCGTCAGGCAGAAAAATCCGGTGAACTGCCGGCACCGGGTTCACTACACTCGCCACCAATCGCACGCTGCAACAACATCGCAGCGCGCACCGTGACGAGTGAGGGGAGACCGGCCGTGCGTTACCGCACCGCTGTTGTTGTCCCCCAGTCGCGGTACGAGGTGATCCTGGTGTCCTCGTCTGCCCGGTGCCTGCTGCGCGGCCGGCACCGGATGTCCGTGACGGACAACTGACCTCTTTCTCGAAGGTGTTCAGCAGCCCAAGCGGCTGTGCACCGATGCGGTGCGCCGCATAGGGGTTTCTGCGGGGCCTGACCACAGGCCGGTTCGTCCGGGAATTGCGCCGACCCGATCCGGATCACCCCGAAAGGCCATGGGCCGTGCGTACCGACCTGCACCGTCATCTCACCAGTCCGCTGACCGGCGTTCGTAATCTGGGCATCCTCGCCCACGTCGATGCCGGCAAGACCACCGTCACCGAACGAATCCTCTACCTCACCGGCACCACCCATAAGCGGGGCGAGGTCCATGACGGGACGACAGTCACCGACTTCGATTCCCAGGAACGCGACCGCGGGATCACCATCTTTGCCGCTGCGGTGAGTTGTTTCTGGGACGGCCACCGGATCAATCTGATCGACACCCCGGGCCATGTCGACTTCTCCGACGAGGTGGAGCGCTCGCTGCGGGTGCTCGACGGCGCGGTCGCGGTGTTCGATGGTGTCGCCGGGGTCGAACCGCAGAGCGAGTCGGTGTGGCGGCAGGCCGATCGGCACAGGGTGCCGCGAATCGCGTTCGTCAACAAGCTGGACCGTGCCGGTGCCGACCTCGACGCGGCGGTCGCGTCGATAAGGGCGCGGCTTCACACGGTCCCGCTGGTGGTACAGCTGCCGATCGGAAAGGAGGACGGGTTCACCGGGGTGGTGGATCTGCTGCGTATGCGGTCGCTGGTCTGGGCCGACGGCCCCGGCACGTTCGAGGAGGGCCGGGTGCCGGACGCCTTGCGGGAAGAGGCGCTCCGGCGCCGCCGGCTTCTCGAGGAGACGGTGGCGGAACTCCATCCGGTCGCGTTGGAGGAGTTCTGTGCGCAGTCGACGGTCTCCGCACAGACTCTGTCCACCGCGCTGCGCGACCTGACCCGTACCGGTGAGGGCGTTGTGGTGTTGTGCGGTTCGGCCTACCGCAACCGAGGAATCGAACCGCTGCTGGAGGCCGTCGTGGCCTACCTGCCCTCGCCGCTGGATGTGCCTGCGGTACGCGGCACCCTGGACGGCGCGGTGCAGAAGCGGTCCGCCGACCCTGCGGCACCGTTCGCCGCGCTGGTGTTCAAGGTGAACTCGACCGCCAAGGGGCGGCTGACCTATCTGCGCGTGTATTCGGGAACGATCCGGAAGGGGGACGCGGTGCTGGACGTGGGCGCGCGACGCAACGAGCGAATCGGCCGGATCCTGCGGGTGCAGGCCGGACAGCACTCGGACGTGGACCAGGCGGTGGCCGGGGACATCGTCGCGGTGATCGGACTGAAAGCCGCCCGTGCCGGGGCGACCCTGTGCACACCCGCGGCGCCATTGGTTCTCGAACCGCCCTCCGTTGCCGATCCGGTCGTCTCCGTGGCGGTCGAGGCGCGCAGACGCATCGACACCGAGCGCTTGGTGTCGGCGCTGGCGCGATTGGTCGAGGAGGACCCTTCGCTGGCGGTCCGGACCGACCCCGAGACCGGTCAGACGGTGCTGTCCGGAATGGGGGAACTGCATCTGGAGGTCGCGGTGGAGAAGATCCGTCGTGCTCACGGGCTGGAGATCGGCGTCGGCCGGCCGCAGGTGGCCTACCGGGAGACGGTCGTCCGAGGGGTGTCGGGACTGGTGTACCGGCACGTCAAGCAGGAGGGAGGTGCAGGCCAGTTCGCTCATGTCGTCCTCGATGTGGAGCCGCTGGAAGCCGCCGGTGACAACAGCGGTGGCGATGCGATGGACTTCGCGTTCCGGTCGACCGTCGTCGGTGGCCGGGTGCCGCAGGAGTACGTCCGGGCGGTGGAGGCCGGCTGCCGGGATGCCCTGGCGGAGGGCCCCCTCGGCGGACACCCGGTGACCGGGCTGCGGGTCACGCTGGCCGACGGGGCCACCCACTCCAAGGACTCCTCGGAGATGGCGTTCCGGACAGCCGGCCGGCTCGCGCTCCGTGAGTCGCTGCGCAACAGCGTGATGGTGCTGCTGGAACCGGTGGTGGAGGTCACGGTCACCGTGCCCGATGACGCCGTGGGCGGGGTGCTCGGTGACCTGGCGGCACGGCGCGGCCGGGTCTCGGGCTCGACCGCGCGGGCCGGCACATCGGTGATCAGCGCGACCGTGCCGCTGGCCGAGCTGTTCGGCTATGCGACCCGGCTGCGCAGCCGGACCCAGGGCCGGGGAACGTTCACCACCCGGGCCACCGGTTTCGCTCCGGCGCCGGGCGCGGTGCCTCGCGGGACACCGGACCGGTAGGGCTGGGGATGGCCCTGGTTCATGACCAGCTCACGAACTCTCTTGACCAGGGTCTCTGCGTGGAGGAGATGTTCTCCACACCGCTCCAGCCCGCGTCAGGAACTCTCCGGTCGATCCTGCACAGCTCGCGCGATCAGGTCGTGGATCAAGAATTCTCCGGGCGCGCGATTCTCTCTGAGGCGAGCGAGGTTGTCAGGGCCGAACCAGCCGTAGGCAGAGTGCTTGGACCATTCCAGGGCGGGGTGGTCCAAGTCGCCGTCGACCTCGACGAGATAGTCGGCCTCGTGACGGAGTCCAGCTCCGTCGTCTCCGGTCCAGGTGCTGGTACCCAGAAATCGGCGCACGTGGCGAAGGCGCCATCCCGTCTCTTCCGCGACCTCTCGCGCGAGAGCATCCAGGAGGGTTTCGTCCGCCTCGACGTGACCGCCCACGATGTCCCACGTGTCGGGGAAGAGGTTGCGGTCCGGGCTTCGTTTCTGGGCGAAGGCTTCGCCGTCCTGGTTGAGGATGACCGCTCCGACGGTCCAGACCGCTCCGGGTACAGAAACGGGCACCTCGACGTCGTGGTTGACGGTGAATGCCCGGTTGTCTGTTGGCATGCCTGACAGCGTAGGCCGGGCGCTTTCGCACTGTGCTCCCGGTTCGTCGACACTGCGGCCCGCAACCTCGCCGTCGATGTTGACGTCGTCGACGGTGAGCCGGCTGATGGTGCCGATTCTCTGTGCGTAGAGGATCAGCAGCAGTCCCGCGACGCGGTCCGGGGCCGGCAGTGTGTCGTCGTCGAGGAGGCGCCGAGTGTCGGCCCAGCGTTTCTCGCTGCCGATGGTGCTGTGCGGGCCAGCTTGGACAGCGCCTTACCCCGTGGCAGCGCGGACAGGCCGGTCGGACCACCATGGTCGCCCCCGGCCTCGACGAGTTCGTTGACGAACCTCAGGGCGGCCCGGGTGGGGGCCTCGTAACCGGCGGCGGTCAGCAGCCGGGACGGGCGACGACGGCCCAGGCGAAACGGCGCTTTCGGGCGGGCCGGACGTCGGCTCGTCCGAGTGGGGCCAAGACCGCGTCGGCGTCGAGGCCGGGATCGAGGTTCGCGACGCCGGGTGTCCCGCAAGCGCCCGTCCACCGACCGGCGCAAGGCCCCTGAACCACCGCACCGTTTACCGGAAGCGCCGCACGGGCGTCCACGGATGGTGCGTGCCATTCACGTAACCAGTGACGCCCGGTAAGTCGCCCTTCATCTCATCGAGCGAGCCTTTCGCCGTAGATCATCCAACGAAAGGGAAACACCCGATGGTGGTCACAAACGGCCACGAGCCGTGCTCGCACGCAATGCACCGTCGCACGCTCCTCGGTCTCGGCGGCGCCGCCTTGGCAACGGCTGGTCTCGCAACGCTGCTTGGGGCCGCACCGGCGGACGCGGCGATGCGGGAATCCGACGGTGGCCTGCGGTTCGGCCTCGTCTCCGACACGCACCTCAACGTGCACGCTCCCCAGCGCACGGGGTGGATGACCCAGGTCTTCGCCTCCATGGCACGACGTGACCCCGACTTCGTCCTGCACTGCGGCGACATCACCGACTCCGGTCAGGCCGACGAGTACGTCCTGTACGGGCAGACGATCCCCGACTCCCTGCGCGGCAGGATCCATTACGCGCCGGGCAACCATGAGACGCGCTGGGACCACACGGCCAAGGAGCTGTACCACTCCCGCTTCGGACCGGCACCGTATTCCTTCGATGCTGGCGGAGTCCATTTCATCGGATTCGACCCGACGCAGGTGCTGCAGGAGCCCGGCCACTCCGGGGCGAGCCGGCTCGCCTGGCTGGAAGCCGATCTGCGCAGGATGGCTCCGGGGACCCCGGCCGTGCTGTTCCAGCACTTTCCGGCCTGCACAGTGGATGGGACAACGTAGTGGCTCTCGGCCACGACATGGCCATTGTCGCAAACGTCTCCCGCTCGTATGCCCTCGACGCCGCCACCGGAGCGCTGCGGTGGACGTTTTCGGGAAGCGCGATGTACGCCCCGACCGTCGTCCTCCAGGACGCCACGGCCTTGCTCACCACCGAATACGGCGTCGTCAGTCGCGTCGATCTGGCCACGGGTAACACGATCTGGCAGACCTCCCTGGACGTCCGGGTGTTCAACGCGGGCGCGATCGTCCATGAGAACACCGCTTGGATCCAATCCGTGGACGGCAAACTCATCGGCCTGCGAATCGCCGACGGCACGCGGCGTGGGTGGCTGCAGCACACGCTCGCTTTCACCTTCAGCAGCCCCGCGGTCGTCAACAACACTCTGGTGGTGGGTGATCAGGACGGCGTCGTGCACGGCATCGCATTGCCGTGAACGCGCCTGGCTCACCCTCCTGGAACCTGTGCGAAGTCACGATGTCGCCGACCGGGAAGTTCAACTGCGCTTGGTGTTCACATGGCCCGGCCGACGCCGGACTGCTGCACCCTCGTCAAGGCTTCATGCGTAAGAAGACCTGAAAGGAACTCAACGATGAACAACACTCGCGTGTCACTGCTCGGTACCGCCTCGGTCGGGCTGGGGAGCGGCGCGGCAGCGGTCCTCCTTGCCGTATCGGCAGTCGGGCTGTTCACACCTCCGGCCGCGGCAACAGACGTGCGAAAGGCGGACACACCCACCGTCACCGTGAAGCGCGGCAAGCCCGCACGGACCCTGCCCTTCGTCGCAAATCGGGCGGGGGAGGCCGTGGTATCGCTGAACTCCCGGGCGCCGGGGGTCTCCTGGGGGATCAAGGGCAGCGAGTCCGCGGTCGTATCGGCATACGTCGACGGGCGCTACGCGACCGACATCGTGATCCCCTCGGATCAGCCGATCACCCGCAGCTTCACCCTGGGCCACCTCAAAAAGGGGCCGCACAAGCTGCGGTTCCGCTTCGCCGACGACCGCTCTCCGCAGGGAGCGAGCAGCGCGCAGCTCGACGACGTCTCGGTCCGGATGTACGGGGAGGAGACCGATGAGGCACTCGTGCTGAAGAACGCACCCGTACTCTATGGCCGGAACCTGCCGGATCTGGGTGATCGGTTCCAGAGCAGCACAACCGACACTCCGGTCTTCGCCTATCACGAGATCTCCCCGGCGCAGACCGCCGGCCACAAGGTGATCCAGTACACGGTGATCTGGAGCAACGAGGACGGCGGCACCAACTCGCCGGCGCTGATGGCACGCTGGGGCCGGACCACCGACATCGAGTGGGCCTATCGCGTCGAAGTCGACGCCAAGGGCAAGCCGGTCCCCGGCACAGGCGTCTACCAGGCGCCCAACCACCAAACGCTGAAATTCGCCGGCGCGTACGAGAACAGCCGCCCGCTGCTGGAGACCTGCACCTCCAACAACAACCTGTGCGACAAGGTCGACGATCCCATGCGGTTCTCCCTCGCACCGATCGAGTCGCTGCCCGCGGGTCGGACGCGGGAGCACATCATGGACACGAATCCGTGGCTCTACTCCGTCATGGGGAAGGAGATGACCCGTGAGGGCCAGATCGAATCCCCCTCGGACCCGGATACTCCGGACCTCGGCGATCAGCGCAGCTACCTGTACCTCGCGGTGTCCCACACGACCTCGCCGTCGGACCAGGCCGGTAACGTGGGCCTGTCCATCGGCGTGCGGCTGAAGGGGAGCGAGAAGCTGTACACGTCCAACCATGACGTCGCCTCGTGGTCCATCACCCGCAATGGCGCGGCGGCGACCACGATCGAGCTGCCTGTGGGGACGAAGCCGTCGGACGTCGCGGAGGTCGTCGGGCTGCGTACGCCCGTCCAGGAGACCGGCGCGTCCGTGACGGTCACACGGATCACACGGGCGTTCTTCCTCCAAGAGGACTATCTGCCCGGCACCTCCTTCATCGACTGGACGGGCGAGAGGACGCTTACACAGTCGGCCCCGGAGGCGGCTCTGTGGACGGCGGGCAACTGACCTGAAGGGCGGCGCGACGGGCATGCGCCGATCAGGGCGTGACGCAGGCACGCGCCGTGCGCCTGCTCGTACGCACGCACTCGGAGCGGCACGCGCAGCACGGCCGTGAGCAGCACGGCCTGTCGGTGGACGGCGGGCCGCTCTTCCTCGCAGGTCCTGCGCTTCGGGGCCCAGAGGCAGGCACGGACGGGGCGGCGGGCGTGGCGGCCCGCCGTCATCGGGCGGTGGAAGCGGGAGGGCGCGGCGGAAGCGGGAGGGCTGCGTTCGGACGCAGGCGGGTGCCGTGCGCGTATACCCGGGCGCAGTCGGCAACCGGTCCCTGCGGCCCCCATCAGGCCCAACCGGTCAGGAGCACCGCGAACCCGCCAGGATCGGGCAATCGGCCATGGTGAAGGGACGCCGCCGACGGCGACTCGGAGCGATGGCATTGGGCGCGGAAGAGGGCTCCCGGAACGATACCGCCCGTGCGTGAGGGGCGCTCCGAAGAGCGCCCCTCACCTGCGGAAACATCCGACATCTCTGTCGGGACGACAGGATTTGAACCTGCGCCCCCTTGACCCCCAGGAGTGCGAGCCAGGGGAATTTTCCGGATAGATCACACATTTCACGGATGCAGATCGTGCATGGCGAGGCACACTGTGCGGCACCGGGCATACCCTGTTGGTCCCCAGCTGGTCCCCAAGCCCGGACCCGGTCGCCCCTGGAGGTCGGTACTGGTCGAGCGACCAGTACCCGGCGCGGACGCCGGCGGACTTCATCTTCGAGATGAAGTCCTTCACCGGCCGCATGGCGAAGGGGCGCCGGAACAAGGTCGGGGAACCGCCAGCAAGGGCAGCTCAACTGAACCCCGTCCCCCGCCTGATCCCGGCCCGGAAACAGGCCGCGACCGAGCCCGCCGCGCGCTGACTTCACACAGGCCGGCAACAGGAGCATCCGGACGGGTCCCCACCACCAGCCCCATGCCCCATGCGTCCGGGCCTCCATCGACGGCGACCGTGGCGATGCCGAAGGCAGCGCGAGCGACGCCAACAGCGGACAGTCACCGACGAGAGCACTCAGACTGGCCAACCACAGCGCTCAGCCACACTCCCGGCCCCACCCGGGAGGCGCTCAGCCCACGACCCGCTGCAACATGACTCAAACCAGTTCGGGCTGCGATTCGCGTCGCGGTTCCGGCAGATACGCCGACGCGGCCTTCCGGTCCCACAGCTTGGTGGTCCGTACGTAGCCGTAGACCACTGAGGTCATCGCCAGAATGAGCAGCGGCCCGAACACCCACGGATGTCCGGCCATCTCCACCGACAGATAGCGATACGACGCCAAGAGCCCAGCGAAGACTGCGGCGCCGTAGACGACCAGCTGGATTCCCGACCGGTCCCAGCCGCGGTCGAGCGAGCGCAGCGCCGTCTCGATCGTGAGCGTGAACACCACACCGGCGACGATGTCCGCGCCGTAGTGGTAGCCGAAGCCCAGCGTTGCACCGAGCGTGGCGATCAGCCAGAACGCGCCTGCGAATCGCAGAGCCCGCGGGCCCTTGCGGGAATGAATGAAGATCGCGGTAGCCCACGCCGTGTGCAGACTGGGCATGCAATTGCGCGGGGTGATCTCGTCGAAGAGCATCGGGTGCGGGGTACTGACCGGCGGCGGCGTGTCCGGCCACAGGTTGGCCACCGCCCAGTGCCCCCCGTCCGCGCCGTAGGCGAAGATCGGTCCGACCACCGGGAAGATCATGTAGATGCCCGGCCCGAGCAGGCCGATGACCAGAAAGGTACGCACCAGATGATGGCCCGGGAAGCGGCGCTCGACCGCCACGTTGCGCAGCTGGTACAGCGCGACGACGACTGCGGCCACCGCGAGTTGAATGTAGACCCAGTCGAGAACGTGGGCGCCGACCGTGCCGGTAGCCGCGACGATCCGGCCTACCAGCCACGACGGGTTACCCAACGCATGATCGGCGGTTGCCACGTACTGGTCGAGCACCGCCGGGCGGGTCTTCGACGTGATCAGCAGCCAGGTGTAGCCGGTCTTGCGGCCGGCCACCAGCAGCAGGGCCAGTCCGACGCCTTTCAGCAGCAGGACACGGTCCCGGTCGGTGCGGCGCGTGACAGCGATGACGGCACAGGCCAAAGTCACCCACAACGCGCCGTTGCCGAACATCATCTCGGCGTCGACCGCCCACCGCACGAGCCAGAAGACGATGTCGATGCCGATCGCGGCGCCGGCCGCGATGAACCGCTGCCGCCAGGTGAGCACCACCGTCATCAACGCCATACTGACGTACAGCACCGTCCCCGATTTGGGGGCGAATATCACCTCTCGCGCCTGGTCGGTGATCGGCCCCGGCTCGCCGTACCGACGCGCGGCGACCTCCAGTGCAATGAGGAATCCGAGGGCCGCCACACTCACCGCGACCCACAGCATGACGCGTGGTTGACGCCATGCAGCGAACCTAGTTCTGCCGTCTATTCGCGAAAACATTCGCGTTACCGTAGATATCAATTTTCAGCTGCTTTGTCATATTTCAATGTGATCGTTGCGAGCTCGAACATGCTAACGGAACGGGCGGGTTTCGCTGATCACAGGTACGCCGAATACAGCGATCAGCTCCCCTTTTCCCGCGGCCACGGCGGACATGAAACGCCGCGCGCCCCGCACGGCCCCGGATTAGGGCGGCGCGGGCGGCTCGGTGGACGGGAGGGCGGGTGTCGGGGCGAGCTCGACGGCGACAGTGTCGGTCGAGGGCAGCGCGAGCGACGCCGACAGCGGATAGCCGCCAACGAGAGTGCTCAGACTGGCCACCTACAGCGCTCAGCCACACCAGGGGGCCACTGACTCTGTCGGATGCTGCCCACCCACCGCGAACCAGCCCCGACCCGGGCATGCGATCACACTGCGACCACCACGCCCCCGGACGCACGAAAGGCCGCCTTCCGATTCCTGAGTGGGCGTTTGATGTTGGTTCGCGCCGGACGTTTCGACACGCTTCGCCGCATATATCGCTAACACGCACGGTCCGAAATGTCTGGAAGCCCCTTACCGGCAGGGAGCTTCCAGGTCATTGCTAGACCAGACGGAATCTGTGCAGCATGTGCGAGCTAAACGGGCGCACAGTCGCCGTCTTCGCGCATGTCAATCCCCGCTCATGCGGCAAGTCGCCTCAAAAGCCACTGGTCACAAAGGCGTTATAGCTCTACCAGGCATACCTAAACGCCCACTCAGAACTCGGCAACATTTGAGCGTCCTGGACGAAGCGGCCGCTCTCCGTATCTGCCGACAAACGCTCTCCGTTGTCACCTGCATAGCCAACCACCAGTGGCTGATATTCGGCGGCGCCCGGGGCAGGTGTCCGCGACACTGGGTCGGTGATCGTCATACGCCCCGTGCTGGAGACCGGCGCGCTCCCCGGCTTCGAGTTCTGGCCGGTCGCCGAGCAACCGCCGCACCACCTCACCCCACTGAACGGCACGCTGAGCGATGAGCAGGTCGGCACGGCAATAGCCACCATGGCCGGCTACAACTCCAGCCGGGTCGAAGACCACCTGACCGACCCGGCCGACGCCTTCCTGAGCTCACTGCTGCACGAGGAGGGGTTCGTCGCCCCTGGAGGGCTCCGCGTCCAGGACACGGGCACCGGCACGACGCTGACGCCCGGTTGCTGCTGCGGACTGGAGGACTGGCGCGGATGGCTGGAGATCGCCGACGGAAGCGAGCTGTGGCTCGGCCACGACCCGACACCGTGGGCCGAACAACTCGGCGACACCGTCCGGCTCCACCCGAACGGCGAGCACCCGGGCCCCGTGATCGAGGTCGCCCGGACCGAGCTCCCCCGGCTGCTCGCCGGGGTCCAGCAGGACCTCGCGGACTTCCTCCTCCTGGTCGCAGCATGGGCCGAGCAGCACGCGCCCCAGTCGGCGCAGGCACTGGTCAGTGCGGTCGACCGGTCGCTCGCAATCACCGCACCACTGCGAAAGCTGAGCTGATGGCGAGCTTCCTGACGCACCGCCGGCTCGTGCTTGACTGCACGCTTCCGGTGCGGCGCCGCCACGCGGCACTGCGTGCCGTCTGGTCGAGTTCACGTGGGAGCGGCCCTCGAGGAAGGAACCGTGGCAGGGCTGCCGGTTCACCGTGCAGTGCCACCGCCTCGAGCACGGCCCCACGCCCGTGCCTACCTTCGCGGACCTCCGAACAGCCCTGGCAGAGCTGGACTATGAAGTCAAAAAATCACGCCGCTCAGCCGTGACCTCGACGAGTACCGGCAACCCGAGAGTCGGATGGCCATCTACGTTGACACCCGAGACGGCGCCCTTCACCAGATCACCGGCCCGGTTGCCCCCGACTACGCGAACCTCCGCCAGGGGCTCCGCTCCAGTCGGGCCGAGCGCGACCAGATCCGCCATCTTCTCGACGCCTCCGACGAGGACCGGCTGCGCTGGATTGGGCGCAACCAACCCCACGGCGCCGAGCGACCGGCCTGGACGCCCAGGCGAGCGCCGCCGCACAGGAAGCGCTCGTCACCGGCCGCACCGTCGCCGACATCGTCCTGGCACCTGGACTCCTCACGCAGGCCAACCTCGACGACATTCTCCGCCCGGAAGCCTCGTACGGTCCGGCAGTTGCAGTTCCAGGTGACAGCGGGAAGGAAGCGGGCAGCGATGGCGCAACCCGGCCGTCCCGTCGGCAACGCCCTCACCAACGGATGGCAGTGTTGGCGCATGGCCGAAAACGAAGATCCCCATCCTGATGACTGGCCGACGCAGGCACGCCAGTCGTTCCTCACCACTGTGTGGAACATGGCTGTCGACGAGGACGCCTACACCGACGGCTCCCCGTCGTGGATCGAGTCCTGGCTACGAGGCCACGAACAGGGGAGCGTTCCCGGCAGCGCATCGGCTGCGGCGCTGCACCGGATCCTGGCGTGCGGGGCGGATCCGGACGATCTGACCGATGTGGTGCGGCAGATGCAGCACGATCTTGCCTACAACGTCTGCCAGCTGATCGACGATCCAGGGCTGTTGGGCGTCGGACTGGACGAGGACTGGTCCGAGCAGACCGACTTCCGCTGGGAGCTCGTGGCGGTCCGCACCGCACAGCCGACAGAGCGGGCACCGATCGATGGACTGCACTCCTCACTCGACGAGCTCGACCCCAGCGGCCGCGGCGGCGAGCCACGCGGCCGACCCGTTCCCGCCCGACTGCCGGGCTATCCCCTCCACGCGCGGCTGGCCGTTGCCCACGTACGCTCGGGCGACCGCATCCAGGCGATCAACACCTGGCGGAAGGCGACCGGCGCGTCGGTGATGGAGGCGAAGGCAGCCATCAACCAGCTTCTCGACCAGTTGCGGCAAGATCCGGAGAACTCGCAGCAGTGACCGAGGAACGGCTGTCGCACACGCCGTAGTTGTGACGGCCGGCGGAGATTCCCAACTACCTTACCGTGACCCCGAAATCCTTCGGTGAACACCGCAGAGCTTCCCTGGACCAGGATAGGATTGAATCCAATTCAACGGGGAATCGGGCTGCGCCCGAATTTGAGGGACTTACATACGGTTTTCGGGGCCCCGCACCGTGACCTGCTGATCAAACGTAGGCCCCGGGAACGAAATGCCCTCCGCCGAGCACACCAGGTGGGGTCCGCGACGGTCGGCCGTCGGGAGCGTAAGTGCCGGGGCCTCAGCTCCAGTCGAAGGTCAGCAGAGCCAACCGGTCTACGGGTTCGAAGAACAGCAGAATCTGGTCGGCGCCGCTGCGTCGGTAGTGCCAGCCCGGCACCGCCGCCACGAACTGGAACCGGTTTCCGGCCGGGCTGATCGGCCACGCGTGGTCGTCGTCGTACTCAAGGTGAAACAGGTCGGGATCTACCCAGTTGCTGTGGGCGTCGGCACGGCCGCCGAGTTGGTCCAGCAGAGCCACCGGGTCGCGCGTCCCGTACAACGGGGAACCCTCGTCGTCGAGCCTGAGCAGTTCGCCCTCACAGCGGAAGGTGTCCCGGTGAGCCTGGTAGCTGCGTTCTTGGCGCTCGCAGTGCTCATCGAGCCGGGCGCGGAATCCTTCCCAGAGCTCGGGTACTTCCTCGGGGGTTGCCGCCCGCGCGAAGTAGCGCACGTCGCCGAGCAGGCGGTAGCGGTCGCCGTCCATCGCGAACCCGAGCCAGTTGGTTGTCTGCAGGGCCGAGTGGAATGCCTGGGTGTGGTCACCGATGTACCCCTCCGCCGGTTCCAGCGGGCTGACCAGGTGGATCCAGCCGTGCCAGGCCGGGTTGACCTGGGCCAGATCGATGGAGATCAACGGGTGTAGGTGCCGGGCCAGTTCGACCTGGTCGGCGACGAACACGTCCGCAGGCTCGGGGTAGACCCGCAGGCCCGTCCCTGCCGTCATGACGTCTTCCCGCAACCGGGGCTCGCCCTCGCCCTCCCTTGGGCTGGACGGGGTGCCCATCGCGTGGCCGACAGCGGGAAACGCCTCCGCGGACATCAACGACCCCTTCTGCAACCCCGTACTTGTGATCGATCACGTGGCGATCAACCCTACCTACCGGAACTGACGGGGCTGGGAGCACCGGGGAGGCCCGTACGCCGTCGTACTGTGCCTGCTCGCGCATGTTCTCACTGGCAGAGATGGTCCAGGAACGCCGCGGCGTCGACCTCAGGGGCGCGGTCACGCAGGAGTACGGCGACTCGGTTGTGACAGGCGGGCGGCCGGCTTTCGTCCTCGGCCTCATCACCATCGGGTCGGTTGAGGCACTCCACGACGCAGGCCTGGGTGAAGCAGGCCAGCAGCATCATGAAGTCGGTCGGCGTGGGCTCGACCCAGAACGGCTTCCACGAGCCCGCGCCGTGGATCGCGATGCCGACGCGGGTGCCGGGGACCGAGGTGTCGGCGACAAACGGATCTGCCGAGTGGCTGGCGATGACCCCCACTCCTCCGGCCAACCGTCCAGGCGGTGCCCGTCATCGCCACGCGAGCGGTAGCCGTACTGGAAGGACACCAGATCTCGACCGGGAGTGAAGGTGATCCCTCCGAGCGGGGCAGGGATATCGACACTGTCGAGCGGACCGGCAGTCCTGTAGAGGCTCCACATTTCCGCCGAAACCGGCAGGTCCCGAGCTACCGTCGGAAGACCGGCAACCGGGCAGGGCCCGAACGCCGCGCTGACGGCGGCACATTGCAACACCTCGGTCAGCGGTCAGCATCGCAACCGCCAACCCGAGTGCCTCTGCGGACAACGCCATGCGGCAGAGCCTATGACCTTGGCGCGTCGTCATTGCCTGCACCAAGGTCAGGGCCACCGAGTGCTCGGTTCGGGGGCGGTCGGTAGCGCGGGTTGTCTCCGTACCTGAGAGCACGGGTAGTCGCCGTTGTCCGGTGCGGTATCGCCCCGGGACGCGAGGTCCAGGGCATCATCGAGCCATCGGGTGTACCACGTGAGAAAATCGACCTCGAGGCAGTACAGACCTGTGGCGTTGCTCAGGCGGTCGGCCCACACCGTGCCCCGGCGCGGACCGCGCAGCATGAGGAACAAACAGTCCCCGCAGCCGTAGTCGGCGATCGGAAGTCGGCCGTTGCACCACGGCTCGCCCAGATACGTCGCCTGCAGGCGGTCGAACCCGGCGGCGTAAGCCGGGTCGTTGTCCAGCAGAACCGCGTGGGCCTCCCAGTCGTCCGGTCCCCCCAGCAACTCGACGAAGTCGACGTCGCCAGTGAGCGGGCTGTCCGCGCCGAGCACGGCACGACCCCAACCCTTCTCTACGAACTCCACGGCTCGGGCGAGCGAGTTGACGCCGTAGTAGGGTCCGGGAGCCCCGTCCCCGATCGTGGTGACGAACTCCCGGAAGTCCTCTGGCAGGCGAGTGCCGGCAAGGTCTTCGACACGGCCGAGGGCAGCCGGGGCCGCGGGCAGACCGATTTCGTACCCGTGAAGGGAAGACCCGCCGATCGGGGTCGGCCGCACGCAGCTCAGCCAGTTTGCCGCTGATCCTCGCCAAATCGGTCATACCCGAATCCTATGAGCCCGCATCCCTGGAGTCGCCGACGGGCTGAGGGCGTTACGCCGCACAGTGTCAGACACCCCATGTCGTTGAGGGTCAAGTAGCATGGGGGCTGGTGCGGTGTGACCAGGCGGTCGCTGCGTCGTAGCGGGTGCGGGTTTTGAGGCAGCCGTGGAGGATGCCGCCGAGGCGGTTGCCGAGCTGGTGCAGGGTGACGCCTTGCGGGTAGCGGCCGGCCGGCTCCAGGTCGTTCACCGTGCTGCAGAGGACGCTGCTGTCGCACCCCGCCGGGACGCCGTCCAGCAGCCGGCCGGGCGCCGCTGGGTCCACGCAGCAGCCCGGAGCTGTCCTCGCTGGTGCGCAAAGCCCGCCGGCTGGCTTCAGCGTTTCCCGCACACGCCGAAGGCCAGACCCCGCGAGGGCTTGGCGCCTTCGTCGCCCGGCCAGCTGTTCAGCCCGGCAGGCCGCACCGCAGCCCGCGGCCGATGTCATCCTGGTGGGCGTGAGTTCCTCTGATGCGACACCCAAGTCCGACCAGGTGCAGGACCGTTGGCGCGCCCGAGAGGCGCCCGCCGGGGACTTCATCGTGTATGCCGACGGCTCGCTGTCGGTGATGAACCTCCTGCGGCTCTACCAGTCCGGTCGGCGCCACGACACCCGCGCCCAGGACTGGCACTGGTCGGAGCTGCTCCGGGCCACCGCGTGGACCCCCAGCGACTGGATGGACGTCGACGCGACGTTCGCTTCGCGCGCTCACGCCGGAAGCCGTGCCCTGGCAGGCGAATCATCAGACCACGGCAGTATCGGCTGGGTTGCCCTGACCCGGGACGACGACGAAGGCGCCCTGGAGTGGCTCGCGGTCTCCTGCTACTCCAACCCGTTCACCGACGTCACCCTGGGCGCCACCACGGTGACCGCCACCAGCACCTTGGGCCGGATCTGGACCTTCCCCCGCGACGCTCCCCACCAGGTGAAGATCACCGCCGATCCGGACTACCCGTGGCTCCAGGTGGACGACGGGCCGAGCGAGGACGGGGCTCAGCGGACGTAGTGCTTGAGTGAACGCCTGCCGCTCTTGGCGCCGGAGGAGGCATACCGCTCCTTGAACCGGTTGACCTGACGGGGGTTGATCGCGAACACCTGATAACCAGAGGCGATCAGGGCCTGCACCCATGAGCCGCGGTCGGTCTCGATCCCGACCACCCCACCGGCTGGGTCCAGGTCCTCCTCTCCGCGGCGGGCGAGGAGTTCATGCAGCTTCGCGATGCCCGCCGCTCCCTCGGGCAGCTTCGCGGTGGCCAGGGCGACCCGTCGACCGCGCAGCCCGGCAGGCGTTGGATGAGCAGGACCGGCATCAGGCGCCGTCCATGGCTGCCGGACGGCCCGCCGCACTCTCGAAGGAGCACAGCACCGTGAACGATCCCTCAGTACGGCGGCCTGCGACGCCTCAACTGTCGTCGGCAGGGCCCGTACCGCGGCGGTGTCCGTACTGTCCGTCGCCTCGCCCGCCGGCCCGTTCTCGACGGCGGTGCCGTCAGGTGCGGTGTGGACCGTGCCCAGCCGACGCACCGCGGACGTCCGGCCGTTCGCCCGCAGGACTGCCTGCGACGCGGACACCGCAGCCGTCCGGAACACGTCACGGTGCGGCACCGGGCAGGCCCCGGCGGGCGCCCGGCGTGCTGAGGGTTCGGTTTTCTCGGCGAGAGGCGGCTGGCAGCCTGGCGTTCATTTGAGACCGGAGTGGGACAGTCCTTCGATGAAGTGGCGCTGGGCCAGGACGAAGACGATCAGCATCGGCAGGACGGTCATGGTGGCGGCGGCGAGTTGGGTGTTCCACATCGGGCCGCCGTAGGCGTCGGTGAAGCGGGTCAGGGCCTGCGGCAAGGTGAACAGTTCTGGTGAGGTGAGGTACACCGTGGGTTCCAGGTAGAGGTTCCAGGAGGCGAGGAACGTCAGGATCGCCACCGCCGACAGGGCCGGTCTGGCCAGCGGCAGGCAGATCCGCCACCAGATCGCGGGACGGCCGAGGCCGTCGAGGCGGCCGGCCTCCTCCAGTTCGACAGGGAGGGCGATGAAGAACTGCCGCATGATGAAAGTGGCCAGCACACACGGTCCGGCCAGCGCGGTCACCAGGATCAGCGGCCAGTGCGTGTTGATCAGGCCGGCCGCTTTGAACAGCTGGAACAGCGGCACGATCGTCACTTCGCTCGGTACCAGCATCCCGGTCAGCACTACCAGGAACAGCGCGTTCGCGCCGGGAAACCGGATCCGGGCGAAGGCGTACCCGGCCAGACTGGACACCAGCAGAGTGATCAGCGTGACCAGTACGGCGATGTAGACACTGTTGAAATACTGCCGGGCAAAGGGCTGGAAGCTGAATGCCTCGCGGTACGCGGACAGTGTCGGCGAGTCGGTCCACAGCGACGGCGGGGCCTTGAAGATCTCCGCCAGTGGTTTTACCGACGCGGCGACCATCCAGATCGTCGGCACCACGAACGGGATCGCCAGCACGCTCAGAGCGACCACCAGCAGTACCGACCGGACTCTGTCAGTCCTCATAGAACACCCACTTACGGCGCAGCTGCCATTGCAGCAAGGTGAGCAGCATGACGAAGGACAGCAGCATCAGGGCCAGCGTCGAGCCGTAGCCGATGTCGTTGAACTCGAAGGCCTGCTGGAACACGTAGTACACGAGAACCGTGGTGGACAGCCCCGGCCCGCCACCGGTCAGGACGGCGATCTGGGCGAAGGACTGCAACGCCCCGGCCACCGTGACGATGACGGTCAGCAGCACCGTCGGTGAGATCATCGGCTACGTGATCCGGGCGAAGACCGTGCGGCTGTTCGCACCGTCGATGCGAGCGGCCTCGTACAGCTCCCGTGGCAGCCCTGCAGGGCTGCCAGGAACAGCACCATGTTGACCCCGACGCCGCGCACCACCTGGGTGGGGATCACCGACACCATCGCGGTGTCGCCCTTCTGCAGCCAGTTCGGCCCGTCGATCCCGACGCTGCCCAGCAGGCCGCTGATGCCGCCGTTGTCCTGGAGCAGGAAGCCCCAGACCAGGGTCCAGGCGACCACGGAGACCACCACCGGGGAGAAGAACAGCGTCCGGAACACCGTGACACCGCGGAACTTCCGGTTGAGCAGGACGGCGATCAGCAGCCCGAGCGTGACGTTGGCGACCACCACCCCGCCTGAGAAGAAGACTGTTGCCAGCAGCACCTTGGGCAGTTGCGGGTCGTGGGCCAGGGCCGCGTAGTTGTCGCCGCCGACGAAGGTCTGTTTGCCGGTGAAGACGTTCCGCTTGTTCAGGCTGTACCAGATCGCCATGCCGACCGGCAGCAGGACGAACACCGCCACCCCGACGAGCTGCGGCAGGATGAACAGGTAGCCGGTCAGTACGTCCCGTCGGCGGGACGTCCAGAAGCCTGGCCCGGATGCGCGTGCGGTCCCGGCGGCGGCCCGTGCGGCCGCCTGCCCGGTGACCTGCGGGGTGGCCCGCTCGGCGGCCTTTTTCCTGGTCACTTGGCCAGAATCGGATCGATCGCGGCGCAGACCGAGCGCAGGACGGCCGGGATGTCGGCATCAGCGCGCCACATCGCGTCGAGCGCCGTTTTGCCCTTCTGGGCGATCTCCGCCGGGCTGGTGTGGTTGGGCAGCGGGACGGCGTCCGGCAGCTGGTCGACCACCGCGTCCTGGAGCTGGGCGGGCTTCAGGACCTTGTTGTTGGCGGCGAGCTTGTCCCCGGTCAGCAGCGACTTGCGCGGCGGCGGGAAGTACTGGGCCAGCTTGGCGGCGTTCTCCGGATCGGTCAGGTACGCGAGGAAGTCCGCCGCCTGGTCCGGGTGCTTGCTGGAGGCCAGCACGCCCATCCCGGCCTGGCCGAGGACGGAGTACGTGCCCTTGGGGCCCGCGGGCAGCGGGTACAGCCCGAACTTGAACGTGCCGGTCAGCAGCGAGGCGCGGGAGACCTGCGCGACGGTGAAGGCGGCATCGCCGGCGAAGAAGTCGGCGGTGGTGCCAGGGCCCGGCATCGCCTGGGTCTTGAACGCCGCGTCGTGCAGGAAGGTGAACGCCTGCTGCATCTCGTGGCTGTCGAAGGTGCAGGTCTTGCCGTCCGCGCTCCACGCCGACGCGCCCCAGCCGGTCCACACGGTGGCCAGCGTGTTCCACGCCTTGTAGTCGAAGTCCCGGACGACGAAGCCGGCCTTGCCGGTTTTGGCGTGGACGGCCGCTCCGGCGGCGGCGACCTGGTCCCAGGTCAGGGTGGCCGGGTCGATCTTCTGTCCGGCCTTGGCCAGCAGGTCGGTGTTCACGTAGAGGGCGTACGGCGAGTTGGAGAACGGGTAGGCGTACAGCGTGCCGTCGTGGCTGTACTCCGCTGTCGAGCAGGTCGTCGTACTTCCAGCCGGGGGTGGCCTTGAACTTGTCGGTCAGCCCGACGAGCGCGTCGGAGGCGATGAGATCCCGCGACAGGTCACCCATCCAGGCGAGATCCGGGGCGTTGCCGCCGGCGATCTGGGTGGTGAGCGTCGTGTTGTAGTCGGCGAACGGGAGGCTCTCGAAGGTGATCTTCGCGACGTCGGGATGGTCGGCCCGGTAGGCCGCCGCGATGCTGTCGAACAGCTTCAGCTGGGCTTTGTCCGAGGTCCAGACCGTCATCCGCAGCTCGACTGCCTTGTCCGAGGTGCCAGTCGCCGGCCCGGCGCAGGCGGCGCTGAGTGCGATGACCGTCGTCAGGGCGACGGTGCCGAGCACCTTTCTGGTTCTGATCATGGTGGTTTCCTTCGACGTGCGGGGTGTCCGGTCCGGCTCAGTAGCCGACGACCTCGGGCCAGTGGAGTTCGACGCCGGCCTCGACCAGGCGGCGTTGGAGCTGATCGACGAGTGCGGGTTCGGCGGCGACCTGCTGCGGGCTCAGTCCGCGGTCCAGGCAGAACGCGGTGAGTTCGATCGCGGACTCGCCGACGTTCCATTCGACCGGGTGGAGCCGGTAGGCGCCGTTGGTGATGTGGGTGGTGCCGATGTTCTTGGCGGCGGGGATCAGGTTCTGGGTCCGGACCGGGACCAGGGCACCCAGCGGGATCTCGAACGGCGCCGACTCGACGTCGATGTAGTTGTCGCCGCCGGTCGAGGGGTGCAGGTCGATCCGGTACATCCCCACCCCGACGGACGCATCGAACCGGGCCGGCGCGCCGGACCCGCGGGATGCGACCGAGATGTCCTGCTCGCGGACGGTGGTCAGCGCCTTGATCCGGCGGGATTCCCGGATGTACGGAGCCTGCGCGAAGCCGTCGCTGGTTCCTACCAGGTCCCCGCGCAGCCTCAGTCCGGGCCACCCTCGGCCGCCGTCGGGCCGGGGCGCCTCGGTCTGCAGCCAGTGGACGTAGGCCCGGGACTGCGCCTTCGCCGCGGCCAGGTGCCGCGCTCGTTCGTCGGTGTCGATGATCGAGCCGCCGACGTAATCCAGCTGGGGCCAGTTGGCCAGCACGATGTCGCTGTCGTACAGGCCGTCGGTGAAGGTCTGCCGGGCGGCAATCCGCCGGAACTGCCACAGGTCCCGGTCCCCGGCGTCGAACCGCGGATCACCGGAGACGTCCTGCTCCGGATTCACGATCATGGTGCGCTGCTCCGGCACCAGGGTGCGCGGATCGGGCGCGGTGAACGACAGCATCGGCGCGCCCCAGTAGGGCAGCTCGAACGAGCGCCAGTCGTCGTAGTCGTCGGGCCGGGCGATCGTGTGATCCCCGGCGGCATGGTCGAAGACGAAGCACCACGCGATCGACTGCACGTTGGCCGGGTCGGCGACGTCGGGAGCGCTCGGCTCACCGGTGTCGGACCGCGCCTCGGTACCGACGACGTACTCGGTGCCGGTCAGCGGCAGCAGGTCACCGGTCTCGGTGCCGTCCAGCACGAACTCCGCCGTGATCACGCTCTGCGCCCCGGTCTGCGGATCCGCGACCGTAACCGTGCGGACCACCCCGTCCACGACCTTCACTCCAGTGGCAGCTGAACTCGGCGGCCCTGCAACGTCGCCCGCGTCGCCGACTGAATCGACACCGCACCCAGAACACGACGCCGGGCCACGCACTTCCGCACTCTGTGCTCAGCCACCGCATGATCTGCCCAACATCACCAGCAGAGTCGCGTCGTTGGGTTTCGCGTCGAGGGCGCGATGCATGAAGAGAGGGCGCCGTGTCCCGGCGGGGCGGGTAAAAGCCGGTCCGTAGGGAAAGATGACAAGGCGCGGTCCTTACCCGTGCTGTAGCGGGCTGGAGGGAAGTTCTCGTGAGACGAACGCCTGCAAGCGCAGGCACCGAGATCGCAGGGTGGGCCATCCCAGGGGACGGCGGGCAATGGTTTGCCCCCCTGCAGTGCAAAACCCGGGACCTCTCGCTGCTCAACCCCGGCCTTCCCCACGTAGAGCCGCACGTCACGGCGTGGGCGCAGAAAGTGGGGCTGCTGTCTGCGGAAGCGGCTGAGCAGGCCCGCAGGGAGCGTCATATTGCCTTCGCCGGACGGGTCTGGCCATGGGCACCCCCGGAGCGGCTGGCAGAGCTGTCTCGCTTGGCCCTGTGGATGTTCGTCGTCGATGACCGCAGTGACGCCCGCGGGGACGATTCCGGAGCGGTCGACACAGAGCTGCAAGCCATGATGCGCATCGTCACCTGCGAACAGGACGTTGTGCCCGAAAAGGCGCCGGGGACCGTACGCGTCCTGGCAGAGGTCGTGCCCCGATTGGCCGATCAGATGAGCCCCGCATGGAACGATCGCTTCCGCCGGCATCTGGCGGAATGGATACGCACCAACCGGGACATGATCCGGCGCCGGGTGGAACGCAGCGTACCCACGCCTCATGCCTACGTCGCCTGGCGCCGGGTCTCCGGAGCGGTCGGCTGGTGCTTCGACCTCACCGAATACGCACAGGACGCGGGACTCACCGAGCTGGTGTGGTCCTCGCCGGCCTGCCGACAGCTGCGGGATACCGCCGCCGACATCATCTGCTGGACCAACGACCTGTACTCCCTCGGCAAAGAACTACGCACCGGCGAAACCAGCAACCTCGTCGTGATACTGCAGCACCATCACCACTTGACGCTGCAGGACGCTGTCAACGAGGTGCACCGCCGGCTCTCCCTGCGAATCATCGAATTGCCTGCCGCAATAGTCAGTCTGCAGACCACCGCCTTCGCCATGAACCTGACGGTGCAGGAACAGGCCGCAGTTGACCGGTACGTGGACGGGATCCGCGCATGGGCTCGTGGATTTCTCGAATACAGCCAGGAATCGGCACGGTACGCCGAGGCCTCCGTTCCCCCAGCAACGGCGGGGCTGCGGTTGTGAGCCAGGATTACTTTGGAACGGGCGACCGATCGATGTCCGCCCGACCGGCTCGGGAAACGTCCTGAGCGCACTGGCAGCAGGACCGCCCCCGGTCCTGCTGCCGGCCCTTCACCGGCTGGCGGTACGCCCCGGAAAACCCCGAGGCCGACGCCGGGTTCGACGACTCGTCCTGGCGGCTCTGCGACCTCACCACGTCCCACAGGTGGCGCGCGAAGAGCACCCTCCTGGGCCAACGACGCCTTCACGTCGGCCCGTGGGCTGACCGCGGCCGGACTCGACGGCGACGCCACCGTGCTTGCCTGGCGCATCCAGGGCGGGACCGGGGACGAACTCGTCCGCGGACCGCTCAACGCCGGTGGATGTACTAAGGGCCCGTAAAGAATCAACACGTTGCTTCACGGCCTCCCTGTCGTTGGTGTGGTATGCGCATACCGAGCGAGGTTCGTGACCAACTTGCCCTGAGATTCGGAGTGTTGTTCCCTCACCTGAATGAGCGGCAGCAGCGGCTGGCGCTGGCCGCCGAGGCCCGGCTGCTGGGGCACGGCGGGGTCCGGGCCGTCGCGCGTGCCGCAGGGGTGAGCGAGACGACGGTGCGGAAGGGCGTCTTTGAGTTGGAGGGCGGTGAGGACCCACTGCCCGATGGCCGGGTCCGCCGGGACGGCGGCGGTCGCAAGAGCGCCGAGAAGCTTGACCGGCTGCTCGTTCCGGCGTTGCTGGCGCTGGTCGAGCCGGATGAGCGGGGCGATCCGATGTCGCCGCTGCGGTGGACGACCAAGTCGCTGCGGTCTCTGGCCGGGGAGCTGACGCGGCAGGGCCATGCCGCGTCAGCGCCGACCGTGGGCAGGCTGCTGCGGGAGAACGGCTTCAGTCTGCAGGCCAATGCCAAGACCCTTGAGGGCGCTCAGCACCCCGACCGGGACGCGCAGTTCCGCTACATCAACGACCAGGTCAAGGACCATCAGGCGGAGGGCGAGCCGGTGGTCAGTGTGGACACGAAGAAGAAGGAAGTCGTCGGGGAGTTCAAGAATGCGGGACGTCAGTGGCGGCCGGCCGGTGAACCCGTGCGGGTTGACGTCCATGACTTCCCCGGCGATGCACTGGGCAAGGCCCTGCCTTACGGCATCTACGATCTGGCGGCGGACACCGGCTGGGTGAATGTCGGTACGGATCACGACACCGCAGCCTTCGCGGTCGAATCGATCGGCCGTTGGTGGAACGGGCAAGGACGCCTCGACTACCCGCAGGCCAGACGTCTGCTGATCACTGCCGATGCCGGCGGCTCCAACGGCTACCGCACCCGGGCCTTCAAGACCGAGCTGGCCGCGTTCGCCGCCCGGACCGGCCTGGCCGTCACGGTCTGTCACATGCCGCCGGGCACATCGAAGTGGAACAAGGTGGAGCATCGGCTGTTCTCCGCCATCACCATGAACTGGCGCGGCAGACCGCTGAACAGCCACGAGGTCGTCGTGCAGTCCATCGCCGCGACCACCACCCGCACCGGTCTCACCGTCCACGCCGAACTCGACACCGGCACCTATCCCACCGGTGTGAAGGTCAGCGATGCGGAGCTGAACGCGGTGCCGGTCACCGGGCATGCCTTCCACGGCGAATGGAACTACACCGTGCACCCCCACCCCGCCAGCCCGGCAGGCCACACCAGGCCGCCGACGCCCGGGCCGGCAGCGGTCATCGACCGCGGTGCCCTGTCACACCCCGTGCTGACCGGCATGACCTGCACCGCACTGACCGAGCTGACCGAGACCCTGACCCCCGGCTGGCAGGCGCTGCAGAAACAGGACCCGGCCACCCGACGCGACGGCGGCACCCGGCGCCGGGCCCCGGGCGGCGGCCGCAAAGCCAAACTCGACCTGGCCGACCGGGTCCTGGCCACCGTGCTGCAACAAAACCTCGCTCTGCCACCTACCGTGCTGGCCCACCTCTTCGACGTCAGCAAGGACACCATCCGCCACACCACCAGCGAGATCCGACGACTGATGGACCAGCACGCGCACACATCCCAGCCCCCAGCAGCACACCTCAGCACCCTGGCAGGACTCCTCGTCCACGCCACCGCACACGGCGCGACCCTCACGACAAAGACCAAACCAACGTGTTGATTCTTTACGGGCCCTAAGAACCGGGCCGGGTGGTATCTGCCCGGCTTCCCCGACACCAGTGGCAGCCCGTCGACCTGCCGCGGGACTGGACCCGCCAGGGGGTCGCCTGGTACCCCACGACGTTCCGCCTCGACCCGGACGACAAGGAAAACGGCCGTCGGAGCCGCGGACATGCCCCCGACGGTCCCGCACGCCGTTCTCCCAGGTCAACCCACGAATCCGCCGATCATGTGTGTCTGCCTACCGATGAAGTCGGGAGACCCCGGCGACGATGGCCCGTGAAGCCGAACCCCACGCCGGCGTTGCGAGATGCCACCGCACGATCAACCGCATCCAATCCCCCAACATCTCTGCCGTGTATATGTGTGTTTCGCTAGGCTCCCCAGCATGCTGGCAGAGCAGGGGGAATAAAGTGTCGGAACGTCACCGCACCGAGAGGACCACCGTCGTGGACGGACGCGATCGGGTGGGTAAGCCCCTGTACGAGCGCCAAAACGAGGTGGTCGCTGCTCGGAATGCGGTGGAGGGGATCTGCGCAGGCGGCGGGGACCGCGAAGGCAAGCAGGGTGGGCTGCTGTTCTTCAGCGCTGCCGCCGGGCTGGGCAAGACGACCGTGCTGGCCGAGGTCCGGCGCATCGCCACTGCCCGCGGCTGCACTGTACTGTCTGCCCGAGGCGGCGAGCAGGAGCATACCGTCCCCTTCCATGTCGTACGCCAGCTGCTGCAGCCCATCCTCGCTTCCTGCACCGAGGCCGAGCGTCGCGAGATATTCGGCGGGTGGTACGAGATCGCCGGCCCGGCCGTTGGTCTGTTCGCTCAGCAGACCGGTACCGCCGCCCCGGACCCGCAGGGCGTCCGGGACGGTCTGGACTGGGTCGTCACCCAGCTGGCCGTGCGACGGGCACCGATAGTGATCGTTCTCGACGACGCCCACTGGGGTGATCTGGAGTCACTCGCCTGGCTCGCCGCGTTCGCGGTGAGAGCGCAGGAACTTCCCGTGCTGGTGGTCCTCGGCTACCGCCCGGACGAAGTGCCCACCGAGGCCGCGACGTTCCGCGAACTGATCGAAGGCCGCAGCGGACGCCCGATCCCCCTGCACGTTCTCAGCCCGGAGGCAGTGGGCGAACTGGTGCGAAGTTCGCTCGGAGCGGAAGCCGACGACCTCTTCTGCCGCGAGTGTTGGGCGGTCACCGGCGGCAACCCCTACGAGGCCGTCGAGCTCATCGCCAAGGTCCAGGACCGCAGCCTCGCCCCGAACGCGGAGTCGGCCTCCCTGCTGCGCGAACTCGCTGCGAGCGCACGCGGCGCCGGACTGGTCAAACGGCTGGAGAGGCTCGGCCACGCCTCTGTCCGGGTTGCCTGGGCCGCCGCGGTGCTCGGCACCGAGATCTCCCCGGAGCTGGCCGCAGCAGTGGCCGGACTGCCACCGGCCGAGGCCCAGGACGCCGTGGACCGGCTGCGCGTCGCCCGTATTCTCACCGGCAGCCGGACACTCGAGTTCATCCATCCACTCGTCGCCACCGCTGTGTACCAGGCCATCCCGCCGACCACCCGCACCGCGCTGCACGGTCAGGCCGCCTGGGCGGTGGCCGACGCGGGCCTGGGCGTCACAGCCGCCGCTCGGCATCTGCTCGAGACCCATCCCGAGGACGACCCACACACCGTCCTTCAACTGCGCGCTGCCGCGCGCGAGAATCTCCGTCTTGGCGCGCCCGACGCGGCTCGACGCTGTCTGGAACGTGCGCTGCGCGAACCGCCGGCGCCCGAGGATCGCGCGGGCGTGCTCTACGAACTCGGCTGCTCTGCCCTGCTCACTGCCCCGGCCGTCACCGTCAATCACCTCACGGCAGCCCTGGAGCAGCCCTTCCTGGACCCCGCGCTCAGGGAGGACGCCACCTTCCGGCTGGCTCAGGCATTCGCCCACAACGACCAGCCCGCCAGAGCGGCCGCCGTCGCGGGCGCCGAGGCAGCACAGGCAAAGTCCGCTCGAGCGCGGCTGCGCCTGCAGGCAGCGCATTATCTGTGGCTGGCCTTCGACGCGCACGAGGCGCAGGCGTCCGAGCGCTCCCGTCGGCTCGTACGGCTTGCCGAGCACGTGCCCGGAAAGGACATCGAGGAGCGGGCCCTGCTGTGCGTTCGAACCTGGGACGCGATGTTGCGCGGGGAGCCGACCGCGAACACGCTGGCCATCGCCGCACGTGCCCTGGGACTGAGCTACACCGACCCGGACTGGGGTTTCGAACTCCCGAGCCTGACCGCGCTCAGCTACATGTACGCCGACGAGTGCGACCGCGCGGAAGAACTGTTCAGTTCGGCCATCGCAGAGTGCGAGCAGGTCGGGTGGAGTGGTGCCCACCTCTCTTTCGGCTTCACTCTCCTCGGCCTGGTCTGGTTCCGGCGCGGGATGCTCGTCGAAGCAGAGGACTGCGCGCGTGAGGGAGTGCGCCTGGCCGAGCGGGTGGGCCCCCGGGTGCCCGCCCAATGGTATGCCGTCGGACTGTTGCTGGACGTCCTGCTGTCCCGGGGCCGCGTCGAGGAGGCGCTTCGCGTCGCCGAGACGTACGACTTCGCGCCCCCCTACCCGAACGCGGTGGCCTTTCCCGACTCCCAAACCGTATACGGACGACTGCTTCTCGCCCGTGGTCTGCGCGAGGAGGCCGTGGCACAACTCACCGCGGCCGGGAAACGGCTGGAAGCCAAGGGCATCCTCAACCCGACCTGGTGTCCCTGGGCGGGATACCTCGCCATCGCCATCGCTGAGGAGGACCCCCAGCGCGCCCGCGCCCTCGCAGCGGAGATGCTGCGTCGGGCAGAGCGCTATGGCACGCCCACCGCCATCGGTGAGGCGCTGTGCTTCGGCGCGGCGGTGGACGAGGACGGGCAGGCGCTGCCCCAGCGAGAGCGCGCGGTGAAGGTACTGAGCCGGTCCCCCAACCGGCACGCGTACGCTGAGGCGCTGATTGACCTCGGCGCGGAGCTCAGGCGCGACGGCCGCACCGACAGGGTAGCCGAGCTGCTGTTCGAGGGTATCGAGCTGGCGGACCGATGTGGTGCCGACCATCTCGCTGAGCGAGGCCGTGCGGAGATGGCCAAGGCGGGGCTGCGGCTGCATCGGCAACGCACTTTGGCGCAGCGTCGGGTGAGCGCCGCAGAGCAGGGCTGACCTCGAGCGAGGCAACGGGGTCGGCCCCCCTGAATGGGGCCTGTGTGATGTCGTGATCAATCTTGCAGATCCGGATCCGCCTGGAAGGCGGATCCGGTGGGAAGACGATCGCGACGCGCAGGCAACTCACCGACGAACAGTGGAAGTTGATCGAGCCATTCCTGCCGATAGCTGAGTACGGCCCGTACCCCGAGCGGCTGCGGGATCAGTTTGAGGGGGTGATCTGTCACAATCGAGCTCACCTCCGACGAAGCCCTCGTCCTCTCGGACTGGCTGGAGCGAGTTCAGATGACCGACCTCAGCCGTCTGGTCGACGACCCAGCCGCATGGGTTCCGATCCACAAACTCGCGGGGACATTGGACAAGACACTCCCCGGGATCTTCGCTGCTGACTACGCGGAGCGTCTGGCTCCGGCACGGCGCCGTCCGAGGGAGACCATGGGCAGCTTCGCTGAAGAGCAGGACGGCTGAGTCAGCTGTCCCATCCGTCAGCACGATTCCGTGAAAGCCATGTCAGTTGAGAATACTGAGGGCCAGCGTTCTCAATCAACGTGGCACCCCACCAGGTCAACGGCTCACCATCTGACAGATGCACTTCGACAGGACACGCTGGTCAGTTCCTCGGACGTTCCCACCCCGTCGGCGAGAACCGTGCGGATGTGGACCGGAGTTGAGAATCTCGCAGGCAGCATAGCGGGAGACTCCGTGAGAACGCCCAGGTCACCGCGTCGGTATATGGCGCGGGCGCTGAGAACCGCGCCAGTTTTCGTCCAGGGTCACGCGGTCCATGACGAGCGCATCCTGGCGGGCGGCACAGTCCGGGGGCGAGCAGTGAGAAGGCTGCGATCACAATGAGCATCGCGGTCAGCTTGGCCCTCTACATCACGCGTGTGTGGGAGACAGCCGGGCCAGTCGGCCGGCAGCCAGCACTCCGGCAGCTGCGGCCCCTGGACCGCCTGCCGATCGCGTCCGGCAGGACGGATCCGCAAGGCCACAAACCGTGAATACATCCGTTTGAAGCCACTGCGGCCGGTGCCGGGCCGGGAGCCCTCACGCCATTGCACCGGCTTCGCTGCCTTCCGGCCCGCCGCGATGACCAGCTGCTTCACCGATTGCGGCTTGTCCGGGTACTTCGCCACCGGCGGACGCCCGTTCCCGTTGTAGGGCTCGGTTCGCCCAAGTCGGTATCACTCCGAACGTGGCCACCATGTCCCTGGCCGAGTACGGCGCAAGCAATATGGACCTGGCCCTGCGGGGCCTGGAGCTCACGACGCTCGATCCCTACCTCGCCGACCGGCGCTGCCGTGTGGTCCCGGCCCTCGGGCACTTCCCCGTCCGGATGATCACCAACGGCGCCGTCGACCGCACCGTCCACGGCTGGATCGCCGACCAACACAGCCGCTCCACCGTCAAGAACAGCCTCGCCGTCCTCGTCCGCGTCATGGAACAAGCCGTCCGCGACGGGATCCTCACCGTCAACCCCGCCCGAGTCACCGGCTGGCAGCGCGAGTACAAACAGGCCGAGGACGAACTCGACAACCCCCGGCCCTCGCCCTGCGCGACTGGCCCACCCTGCTCCGCCTCGCCCAGGCACTCACCGACCGATCCCACGACCACTACCGAGGATGGCGCGTGGTCGTCGTCTTCGCCGCCGCGACCGCCGCCCGCATCGGCGAGGTCTCCGGCGTCCGCGCCTGCGACATCGACACCGAGAACTGGATCTGGACCGTCCGCCGGCAGACCACCCCCGCACCCGGCGGACTCACCGACAAGAACACCAAAGGCAAACGCGCCCGCCAAGTCCCCCTCATCGAGGAAATCCGCCCGATGATCGCCGAACGCATCCTCGCCGTCGGCCCCAACCCTGACGCGCGGCTCTTCACCGGCCCCCGCGGCGGGCGCATCTCCACCGCCGTCCTACGGGACGCAACCCACTGGGACAAGGTGGTCACCTCACTCGGCCACGAACACCTACGCCGCCACGACCTCCGCCACACAGGACTCACCTGGTTCGCCGACACGTCCCCGCCCACGTCCTCCGCAAAATCGCCCGACACGGCTCCCTCCTCACCACCCAGCGCTACCTCCACCCCGACATGACCCAGATCACCAACGCCGGCCACGCCCTCACCGCACACCTCAACCCCATCCGCACACCCCTCACCCTCGCCGTCCAGCCGGCAGCAGGACGGCGCCGCTAGCCCCCGTGGTCCCCAACTGGTCCCCAAGAAACACGGAAAGGCGGTACCGGATTTCTCCGATACCGCCTGCGACCTGCGAAAACACAAGTCGGGACGACAGGATTTGAACCTGCGACCCCTTGACCCCCAGTCAAGTGCGCTACCAAGCTGCGCCACGTCCCGATGCCCGCCTGACCTGGGGTTTCCCCCTGGCCGAACGCGCATGAGAACAATACCGCACTTCGATGGGTGGTCACGAACACCTTCCCCGGCTTGACCTCAACCAAACTTGATGTTCAACGCTGAGTCCATGACGAACACAACTGCTGCGCCCACGGGCGACTACCGCGACATGAACCGGCTGATGAGCCTGATGACGGGGGACGAGAAGCACGGCCCCGCCGCGACCTCCACGCTGGATGCCCTCTGGGTGCTGTACGACCGGGTGCTGCGGGTGACGCCCGGCACCGCCGACGCGCCCGACCGCGACCGTTTCCTGCTGTCCAAGGGGCACGGTCCGATGGCGTACTACGCGGTCCTGGCCGCGCACGGTTTCTTCGGCGAGGAACTGCTCTCCGGCTTCGGGGCGTACGACTCACCGCTCGGGCATCACCCGGACCGGACGCTGGCGCCGGGGATCGAGATCGGCAGCGGGTCGCTGGGGCACGGGCTGCCGCTGGCCGTGGGAAGCGTGCTCGGCCTACGGGCGCAGGGGCTGACCGACCCGAGGGTGTGGGTGCTGATCGGGGACGCCGAGCTGGACGAGGGCAGCAATCACGAGGCCCTCGCCTACGCGGGCCCGGCCGGGCTGGAACAGCTGCACACCGTGGTGATCGACAACGCGTCGGCCTCCTACGGCCGGCCCGGCGGCATCGCGGCCCGGTTCGAGGCTGCAGGCTGGTCGGTCGACTCCGTCGACGGACGCGACCACGAGGCGTTGTACGCGGCCTACACAGCGCCACACCCTGGGCGGCCGCAGGCTGTGGTCGCACGCGTCGACCCCAAGAACTGAACGCACCGGGACGAAATCCGAAGAGACAGAAGCAACGAAACCGGAGAGGGACACTTCACATGGACACGATGCGTGACCGCTTCATCTCGACCACCTCACAGCTGCTGGACGAGGACCCCCGCCTTGCACTCGTGCTGGCCGAGATCAGCCGGGACGGCTTCGACCGGGCCGCGCGGGCCCATCCGGACCGGGTCATCAATGTGGGAATCAGGGAACAGCTGCTGATCGGGACGGGCGCCGGGATGGCGCTCACCGGCCTGCGACCGATCGTGCACACCTTCGCCAGCTTTCTGGTCGAGCGGCCGTTCGAGCAGGTCAAGCTGGACTTCGGCCATCAGGGAGTGGGCGGTGTGCTGGTGAGTGCCGGAGGCTCGTACGACTGGCCGGCGGGCGGCTTCACCCACATGTCACCGGGCGATGTCGCTCTCATGGACACCCTCGACGGCTGGACGGTGCACGTCCCGGGCCACCCCGACGAGGCCGAGGAGCTGCTGCGGCAGGCTGCGGCCGGGGTCGGCCGGGTGTACGTACGGCTGTCGCTGCAGTCCAACGACCGGGCGCGGCCGGTCGGCGCGGGGACCGGGTTCACAGCGGTGCGGGAGGGGGAGGGCGGGGTGGTGATCGCGGTCGGACCGATGCTCGACAATGTCCTCGCGGCGACCGACGGCCTCGATGTGACCGTGCTGTACGCGACGACGGTGCGCCCCTTCGACGGGGCCGGGCTGCGGCGGGCGGTCGGTGATCACGGGGCAGCCGATGTGGTGATCGTCGAGCCGTATCTGGCGGGCACGTCCACGGCCGCGGCCAATGACGCACTCGCCGAGCGGCCGCACCGCGTGCTGGGCCTCGGGGTGGGGCGGGCCGAGCTGCGCAAGTACGGGGAAATGGACGAGCACCTCGCCGCCCACGGTCTGGATCCGCGGGGGCTGCGGGAGCGGATCGGCGGGTTCCTCCACCGATGACCGGGGCGGTGCCCTCGTACCGGGACAACCGCTCTCCCCCAACCCGCGCCAGAAGCCCCGAAGTCACAGAGTGCGCTCCCGGCCCATTGACCCCATCAAGACCTGAACCTACTCTGAGCGATGCACTCCAGAAAGCGCTTTCTAAATCCCGTAGTCGGCATCTACCGCACAGGGAGCGCCCATGAGTCATCGCCCGCTGCAAAGCCGCCCGTTACGAGGTCGCCGCTTTCCTTCGCCGCTCATCGCCGTCACCGCGCTCCTGGCGTTGGTCGTCGGTCTTCTGGCGGCCTCGCCGCCCCGGGCCCACGCGGCTTCCTTCCGGGTCCTGGTCTACTCCGAGGTCACCAACTTCCCTCACGACTCGATTCCCGCCGGGATCGAAGCGATCCAGAAGCTCGGCGCCGAGAACGGCTTCGAGGTCGAGGCGACCGAAGACTCCGCCGTCTTCAACGACACCGATCTCACCCGCTTCCAGGCGGTCGTGTTCAACAACACCAACTCCACACCGGAAACAGGTGACTTGCTGAACACCGACGAGCGGGCGGCCCTGCAGAAGTACATCCGTGCGGGAGGCGGCTGGGTCGGTCTGCATGCCGCGTCCGCCAGTGAGCGCGACTGGGACTGGTACGAGGGTCTTACCGGTGCCATCTTCGACCAGCACCCGGCCGTGCAGACCGGCCGGATCAAGGTCCTCGATCACGCGCACCCCTCCACCAAGGGCCTTCCGGACCTCTGGGAGCGTACGGAGGAGTGGTACAACTGGCGCACCAATCCCACCTCCAAGGTGCACACCCTCGCGCAGATCAAGGTGCGCGACGGCATCACCGGGCTCGACGAGGGCGTGGACCATCCGTGGTCCTGGTGCCAGAACTACGACGGCGGCCGCTCCTGGTTCACCGCAGGCGGGCACGCGTCCTCGGCGTTCCAGGAGGAGGACTTCGTCCAGCACCTGCTCGGCGGTATCGAATGGGCCGCGGGTGCGAAGCCCGGTGACTGCACGGCGACGCGGACCGGTTCGTTCCAGCGGACCGCGCTGGCCACCAGCGACCTCGCCGACCCGTTCGAACTCGCCGTCGCCCCCGACCGCCGGGTGTTCTTCGCCCAGCGCACCGGGAAGCTGAAGGTCATCGACCAGCAGACGATGAAGGTGTCGACTGCGCTGGACTTCGCGTACACACCGGAGATGACCAGTCAGTCCGACGGACTGCTCGGCCTCGCCCTCGACCCGGGCTTCGCCACGAACAACTGGCTCTATCTGCTGCACTCCGACAAGACCGAGAAACAACTCGATCTCTCCCGGTTCACCGTCACCGGCAATACAGTCGATCCCGCCTCGGAGAAGCGGCTGTTGACCATACCGACCTGGCGGGGTGAGGGCCGGGCCAATTCCCATATGGCCGGATCACTCGCCTTCGACAAGGCCGGCAACCTGTACGCGGCGACCGGGGACAACACCGATCCGTTCGCCTCGGACGGCTTCAACCCGATCGACGAGGGCGCGGGCCGGCGCGCCTGGGACGCCCAGGGCACGGCGGGCAATACGAACGATCTGCGTGGCAAGATTCTGCGCATCACGCCCAGGGACAACGGTACGTACACCGTTCCCGAGGGCAATCTCTTCGCGCCCGGTACGGAGAAGACGCGTCCGGAGATCTACGCGATGGGGATGCGCAATCCCTTCCGGATCACCACCGATCCGCTCAGCGGCGCGCTGATGGTCGCCGACTACGGTCCGGACGCCAAGGAGGCGGTCGCCGATCGCGGGCCCGAGGGGACCGTCGAGTACACCCGTATCACCAAGGCCGGGAACTTCGGCTGGCCGTACTGCATAGGCAACAACACCCCCTTCACTGACTACGACTTCACGACGAAGAAGTCGGGTCCGAAGTTCGACTGCGCGGCGCTCGTCAATGACTCACCGAACAACACCGGGCTGCGGCAGCTGCCGCCTGCCCAGCCCGCCACCGTCTGGTACGCCTACTCCGCATCCGCCGAATTCCCGGAGCTCGGCACCGGAGGCGGCGGCCCGATGAGCGGTCCCGTCTACGACTACGACCCGGACAACACCTACCGCACCAAATTCCCGGAGTACTTCGAGGGGAAGTGGATCAACTACGAACTGACCCGCCGGTGGTTCAAGACGTTCTCCTTCCAGCAGAAGGACCAGACGTTCGACGATCCGCGGTTCGCTCCCGTCAAGGCCGGTGAACTCCAGTCCATCAACGGCATCTTCCAGGACATGCAGTGGAACCAGCCCTTCGATGCCGACTTCGGTCCCGACGGAGCGCTGTACGTCATCGACTTCGGGCTCGGCAGCGGTACGGGCCGCGGTGGCAGCAACGAGGGTGCCGGCATCTACCGGATCGACTACGTCGGTGACGGACGGCTGCCCGATGCGAAGATCACCACGAGCCGGGACAACGGTCCGGCGCCGCTGACGGTCGGCTTCTCCAGCGCCGGTTCCGGACTGCCCGGCGGCCGGCCTGTCTCGTATGCGTGGGACTTCGACGGGAACGGCACCACCGACTCGACCGACGCGAACCCCTCGTACACCTATCGCACGAAGGGGCTGGTCACCGCGCGGCTCACGGTCACCGGGCCCGGCGGTCTCACGGCGCAGGCCGTGCAGGACATCACCGTCGGCAACTCCCGTCCGGAAGTGACCATCAAACAGCCCCCGAACGGCGGGGTGTTCAGCTTCGGCGACACCATCCCCTTCACCGTCGAGGTCAAGGACAAGGAGGACAGGAAGAACGGTCCGATCGACTGCTCACGGGTGGTCGTGCAGTCGCAGCTCGGCCATGACACCCATCTGCATCCGCTCGACAACTACACCGGCTGCACAGGGGAGATCGTCACGGATGCCGGGGACAGCCACGGTCCGGGACAGAACCTGTACTACGGAATCACCGCCCAGTACGAGGACAAGGGCGCTCCGGGCGCACCCGCGCTGACCGGTTCCACCTCGCTCACTCTGCGTACCGCCTTCCGCGAGGCCGAGCACTTCACGGCGACCGGCGGTACTCACGGCGGCGCGGTGATCGGGAGCAGGCCCGATGCCTCCGGCGGGAAACGACTGACCGAGATCGAGGACGGTGACTGGATCAGCTTCGATCCGGTGAACCTGAAGAACATCGACTCGGTGACCGTCGGTGCGGCCTCCGGCGGGATCGGCGGGAATGTCGAATTCCGGGCCGGGTCACCGACGGGCCCACTGCTCGGCAAGGTGACCGTCCCGAACACCGGTGACTGGGGCAAGGTCGTCTCACCGACGACGGCACTGACGGATCCCGGCGGCAGCATGAAGCTGTACGCGGTGTTCAGCAACCCGGATTGGAGCAGCGACAAGGCCGATCTGTTCGCGGTCGACTGGCTGCATTTCAACGGTCCCGGCGTCGAGAAGAGGCACGGTACGAAGGTCGCGGTGAAGGCGGCCCCGGCGACGGGCACCGCACCGCTCGCCGTGGCACTGAGCAGCGTGGTGGAGCCGGTGGCCGGGCGCACGATCGCCTCGTACCACTGGGACTTCGGCGACAACACCAAAGCGGAGGGTGCGACTGCCACGCACACCTATGACCGGAAGGGTGCGTACACCGCGCATCTGACGGTCACCGACGACAAGGGCGACACCAGCACCGGTTTTGTACGCATCGACGTGAGTTGAGAGGGGAGACCCGCATGGACCGCACACGACGCACCTTCCTTGGCACGGCCGTGGGCATCGCCGCTGCCGCAGGGCTCGGCACCGGCCCCGCGTCCGCCACCGAAGCCCGCCGCTGCCGGCGCATCCCGCCGTCCGGGATCGGCATGCACCTCTACACCATGCGTACGCCGTTGGCGACGGACTTCAGGGGCACTGTTGAGCGGCTGGCGGAGATCGGCTATGCCACGGTCGGGGTGAGCGGCCGGCACGGCCACAGCGCGGCCGGCATCCGGCGGATGCTCGACGAGAGCCGGCTGCGGGCCGTTCTCGAACATGTCGGCTACGACATCGTGAAGGGGGCCGGACTCCCCCAGGCACTGGAGGACATCCACACCCTGGGCGGCAGGTGGATCGTCGTGCCCAGCCTGCCGGGTTCGCTGCACAGTCCGGCCGGATACCGCGAAGTGGCCAAGGAGTTCAACCGGGTGGGGCTCGCCGCGCGCGAGTCCGGGCTGAAGCTGCTGTACCACAATCACGGGACGGATCATCAGGTGGTGGACGGCGTCAGCCTCTACGACATCCTGCTCACCGAAACCGACCCGGAACTGGTCGGTTTCGAGCTGGATCTGTACTGGGCGGCCAACGGCGGCGCCTCCGCGCCCGGGGAGCTCTTCGTACGGCATCCGCGACGCTTCCCGGCACTTCATGTGAAGGACATGGCGCCGAACGGGGACTTCGCGGACGTCGGCTCGGGGGTGCTGGACTTCCCGGCGATGTTCGACACGGCGCGGCAGGGCGGTGTGAAGCAGTGGCTGGTGGAGCACGACGCGCCGGCTGATCCGTTCGCCTCGGCGCTCGCGAGCTATACGTATCTTTCCCGGCTGCGCTACTGAGACCGAGCTGGCAGGCACACGGAGCGGCCCCGGGTTGCGCGTACCGCAGCCCGGGGCCGCTGCGCATTCAGCGGGCGGCAAGCAGCTCCCCGTACCAGTCGAGCGTCGAATCCACCGTGGCGGAAAGGGGATTGGGGACGAGGCCGTACGCCTTCTCGATCGCCGAGGAGTCGACGATCTGCGCCTCCGTGTGCTGGTAGAACATCTCGGCGTACTCCGCCATGAAGACCTCGTCGAAGGGGCCGAACGGACGCGGTTCGTCGACGACCGTGATATTCAGGGGGCGGCCGGTGTGTTCCTCGATCATCGCGAAGATCTGTCGGGTGGTCTGTGCCGGGGCTGTCGGCAGGTGCCAGACCCGGCCGTCGGCGTCCGGATTCTCGCCCAGCGTGGCGAGCCCGGCGGCGACGTCGCCGATGTAGGTGTAGCTGTGCGGCAGGTCGATGTCGCCGAGGGCCGGGACCTCTCCCCCGGTCAGTGCGGCGGGGAAGACGGCGCCACCGAGGGTGGAGTTGAGGACGCCGGGTCCGACGAAGTCGGCGGACCGGCCCAGGACGACACGGAGCCGCCCTTCCCTGTGTGCCGCGAGATAGCGGGCATCCAGCTCGGCACGCATCCGGCCCTTGCGGGTCGTCGCGTTCCATGGGGTGTCCTCGGTCATGACGGCGCCGTGCGTCTCGCCGTACGGGTAGAGCGTGTCGAGTACGACGAGGCGCGCACCGACTGCCTCGGCCGCTGCGAGAACCGCCTCCTGGATCCGTGGCATCACCTCGACCTGGAGGTGGTAGCCGACGTTGACACAGTGATACACGACGGCGGCGCCATCGGCCGCGGCGCGGGCGCCGTCCGCGGTCGCGACATCGGCGGCGAACCGCTCGACGCCCTCGATCGCGGGCCCGTCGCCCGCCCGGTCGACGAGCCGGACCGGGTGGCCGCGGTGGGCAAGTTCGACGGCGAGCGCGGTGCCGGCCGGGCCGGCGCCGAGAACGACCTGAAGATCACGTGTTGCGGTCATGGCATGCCCCTTTTGATCGACTCTGGATCGACTTGATTCGCTACGACTTCTTGCAACTGTTAGAGACAGTAACTCTCGCAATGGGTCATCGCAAGATCCACTGTTAGACTCCATAACAGAAGTGAGTCCACCTAGCGAAGGACGAGCCGGTGATGGTCCGAGCCGAGCAGGGGCCGCGTGCCCGGTACCGGGAGCAAACCCGGTCGGAGATCAAGGAAGTCGCGCTTCAGCAGCTCGCCGATGGCGGGGTCGGGGCGCTCGCGCTGACCCGCATCGCCAAGGAAATGGGGCTTTCAGGACCGGCGCTCTACCGCTACTTCGCCAGCCGGGACGATCTGCTGAGCGCACTGATCCGGGATGCGTACGACGACGCGGCAGCGGCGATGGCCGAAGCGTCGGCCGACGCATCGACCGTCTCGCAGGGCCCTCGCGGACGGCTGCACACGCTTGCCGATGCCTACCGGGCCTGGGCGGTCGAGGAGCCGCACCGCTATCTGCTGATCCAGGGCGCACCCGTGCCGGGCTATGTCGCTCCGGACGACACGCTGGACCGGGCCCGTGCCGTTCTCGGGCCTTTCCTGGCAGTCTTCGCTGACGGAACACCGGGAGCCCGGGTCGCTGCGGTGGTGGCAGAGATGACGGTGTGGCTGGGCACGGACGGGGCTGTGGGCGATTGGGTGGCCGAGTACGCACCGACTGCGGCCGGGGACACCGGAAAGTCGGCACAGGCGTTGGCGGGTGCGGTGCTGGCGTGGGCACAGCTGCACGGTTCTGTGGGACTGGAGGCCGCAGGGCAGTTCGTGGGTATGGGCCACAGCGGCGCCACGTTGCTGGGCGCGCAAACGGAGATGCTGGCGGACGCGTTCGGGCTGGAGTGAGCAGAACAGCCGTCCTGTCCTCGATCGCCCCGGACGGGCTCGGTCTTCAAGCCCGTCCGGCGGCCGAGGACACCGTCAGTCGTGCGCGGAAGCCGCACCCAGCAGGTCGCGGATGTGGGCGGCCGCGTCCCGGAACTCCGGGCGGCCCAGCGTCTCGCCGTACTCCCGTTCCGCATCCAGCCCCACCTCGATGATCTCGGAGATCGTGCCGGGGCGCGGGCTCATCACCACCACGCGGTCGGCCAGGTAGACGGCCTCCGAGATGGAGTGGGTGACCAGCAGGACGGTGGTGCGGGTCTCGCGCCAGATGCGGTTCAGCTCCATGTTCATCTGCTCGCGGGTGAGCGCGTCGAGCGCGCCGAACGGCTCGTCCATCAAGAGCACCGGGGGTTCGTGGAGCAGCGCCCGGCACAACGCCACACGCTGCTGCATTCCACCGGACAGCTCATGCGGATACGCGTCCTCGAAGCCGGCCAGGCCCGTCATCCGGATCAGCTCGTCGGTCCGGCCGCGCGCCTGCGCCGGAGGCATCTTCCGGATCTCGGCCTGGAGCAGGATGTTGCGGCGCGCCGAGCGCCACTCCAGGAGGGCGGCACGCTGGAACACGTAACCGATGTCGTGCCGCACCCCGTCGACCTGCTCGCCGCCGAGCCGGACCTCGCCCGAGGACGGCTTCAGCAGTCCGGCGACCAGTTTGAGCAGGGTCGACTTGCCGCATCCGGACGGTCCGACGATCGCCACGAACTCACCGGGCGCCACATCGAGCGATACCTCGCGCAACGCGGTGACATCGCGCTTCCTGCTGCGGAACCGGACCGCCACATCGGACAGTCCGACCGCCGCCGCGGCGGGAACCGATGCCTCGGTCCGCGTCGTGTACTGCTTCGGCATCGTCATCCCTTCAGCGCCGTCTTCTCGTCCCAGTAGTCCGCGACGGCCTTCGGCTTGCTGACCATGCCCGCCTCGGCGAAGACGTCGATGGTCTGCTGCCAGTCGGCCTCGTTGTTCACTCCGGGTGCCTTCCCTTCGGTCGACGAGGTGTGCAGCAGAGTGAGCGTCGTCTTGAACTGCTCGGCCAGGACCGTGGTCGGCGGCAGCTGCTCCGAGGCTCCGTCCATCGCCGCGACCGCCGGCCCGGGGGCCTTCTCGGCGGCCGCCCACGACTCGCTGACCGCCTGCACCATGCGTCCGGCGAGTTCGGACTTCGTGGCGAGGATCTTCTGTCCGGCGAGCAGACCGTTGGAGTAGAAGTTCAGCCCGTTCTCGGAGAAACGCAGATACGAGACCTGCTTCTTGGCCTTGTCCTGCATGGTGGGGCCCTGGTCGCTGGCGTAGCCGAGGAGTCCGTCGGTCTTCCCGGAGATCACCGCGGCGATCTTGCCCGCCGGGTCGGTGTTCTGGACCTTGACGTCCGACGCGTCGAGGTTGTTCTTCTTCAGGAAGATGGGGAAGGTCTTGGAGAGCGCGTCACCGGCGGTCCCCGCAATGGTCTTTCCCTTGAGATCCGCAGGCGACTCGATGCCCTCGGCGTCGAAGGACTGCACCGACGCCGGGGTGGTCTGGAGGAAGACTCCGAGGCTTTTCACCTGGACGCCCTGGTCGACGCCCGCGAGCAGTGCCGGGGTGTCGGCCCAGCCGAAGTCGGTCTGGCCCGCGGCGGTGGCCTGCACCGTCTTCTGCGAGCCCTGACCTGCCTGGATCTCCAGGTCGATGCCGTGCTTCTCGAAGATCTTCTGCTGCTTGCCGTAGTAGAACGGCGCGTGTTCGCCGTACGGATACCAGTTGAGCGTCAGCGTGACCTTGTCCAGCTTCTTGCCGGAGTCGCTCGTGGTGGTCGACGCGTCGTTGCCACCGCAGGCCGTGGCCACCAGGACGAGGGGTACGACACCGATCAGGAGTCTGCGCGCATGCATGGGCTGGCCCTTCTCGCGACGAAATCGGTACGACGGAGTCAGTACGTGGTGGTGGCGGAGGCGTCCCGGCGGCTGGCGTGCCACGGGAGCAGCAGCATTTCGGCGATCTCGACGGCGACGAAGAGCACGACGCCGATGAGTGACATCACGAGCAGCCCGGCGAAGAGCATCGGGGTGTCGAGGTTGCCGTTGGCCTGGAGGATCACATAGCCCAGGCCCTCGTTGGCGCCGACGAACTCGCCGACGACCGCTCCGGTGACCGCCAGGGTGACCGCGACCTTGAGCCCGGAGAAGAGATGCGGGAGCGAGGCCGGAAAGCGGATCTTGAGGAAGGTCTGCCAGGGCTTGGCGCCCATGGTCGCCGACAGCTGGAGCATCTCCGGGTCGACCGCCTTGAGGCCGGTGACCATGGAGATCACGACGGGGAAGAAGGCGATGAGCACGGCGATGAGGATCTTCGGCTCGATACCGAAGCCGAGCCAGACGACGAACAGCGGCGCGATCGCGATCTTCGGTACGACCTGGGCGAACAACAGAATGGGATAGAGCGTGCGCTCGACGGTCGAGGAGTACACCATGACGACTGCCGCCAGTACACCGACGGCCACGGCGATCAGGAAGCCGAGCAGCGTTTCGTATGTGGTCACCCAGGTGTGCTGCCAGAGATAACCGGCCTTGCCGGTAAGGACATCGAGGGTCGCCCCGGGTGACGGTACGAGATACGGCTTCACCAGCTCCGCCGCCGAGATCACCCACCAGACGGCGAAACAGGCCAGCAGCAGGGCGACGGGCCGCCAGCTCTGCTCGGCCGCCCGCGCGAACCGCTCCCCCGCCGAGGGACCGGCCCGCCGGACAACTCCTGCCGCTTCAGGGGGACTTTTGGTCAACGCGCTCTGGCTCACTGTGAACTCCCGCCGCTTCGGGTGCAGTTTTGGAGAGCTGTGCGATCCTGCGATGACGAGAAGGCGCTTTCAGAAAGCGCTTTCTGATAAGGTTTTCGCCACGCTAATGACTGCCTGCACGCACGGTCAATAGGTCGTCGACAAGTTTCGGGGCCTTCCACCACCGCGCCCTTGGGGGTCGAGTTGAGTGAACGGGGAACACCGCACCAACCGCAGCCGCGCGGCGGCCTTCCCGCAGCGGCGCATGTGACGCTCGACGCCGTGGCTCGGGAGGCCGGGGTATCACCCGCCACCGCCTCGCGCGCCCTCAACGGCACGACCCGGGTACGCGACGATCTGCGAGAGCGGGTACGGGCGGCGGCGGAGCGGCTCGATTACATCCCCAACGCCCATGCGCAGGCTCTCGCGAATTCGACCAACAACCGTACGGTGGGCGTCATCTGTCATGACGTGAGTGATCCGTACTTCGCCGCCGTGTCGAGTGGCGTGATGCGCGCCGCGGCCGAGCAGGATCTGCTGGTGATGCTGGCCTCCACCTTCCGGGAACCCGCCCGGGAGATCGCCTACGTCTCGATGCTGCGGGCTCAGCGCGCCCGGGCGATCCTGCTCATCGGCTCCGGCTTCCAGGACCGGGCGTGGGAGCGGGCCCTGGATGCCGAACTGGAGCCTTACGTACGGGGCGGGGGGCGGGTGGCCGTCGTCAGCAGGCACCGCAGCCTGCGGGTGGACACCGTACAGCCGGAGAACCGGGCGGGGGCGGCCGCGCTCGCCCGGACGCTGGTGGGGCTCGGGCACCGCACGTTCGCGGTGCTCACCGGCCCACCCGCGCTGACCACTGTCTCCGACCGGCTCACCGGCTTCCGGGAAGGGCTCGCGGAGTCGGGAATCGGGCTCGACCGGATGGTGGAGGGCGCGTTCACTCGCGACGGCGGGTATGCGGCGGCCCGGCGGTTGCTGGCCTGCGGCCGACCGCGGCCGACCTGCGTGTTCGCGGTCACCGATGTGATGGCGGTCGGTGCGCTCGCCGCGCTGCGGGAGGAGGGGCTGCGCGTGCCGGAGGATGTCTCGCTCGCCGGGTTCGACGACATTCCGCTGGTACGGGAGTTGTCGCCGGCGCTCACCACGGTGGCGCTGCCGCTGACCTCGATGGGCGAGGACGTGATCGCGCTGGCTCTGCGGGAGCCGTCCGCGGGGCGGCGGGCCCGGGTGGTGCGGGTGACGGGGGAGGTGGTGGTGCGCGCGAGCACGGGAACGCCGCCGGTCGGGTGACCGGCGGCGTTCGGGTGCCGAGGTGCCCTCCATCGCGATTCGCCCGGCGACGGAGGCCGGACCACTACGGGTGGACGAGTACCTGGGAGAGTGCCACGCGTCCCGTACCGGAGGTCACGATCTTCACCGTGCGGGTCCGGCTGTCCAGGTTCAGGACCGTCGGGCGCAGCGCCTTCCCGCTGACGTGGACTGTCGTGTCGTCGGTGATGACATCGAAGTCGGCGGTCGTGGAAGAGGAGTTGTTCCAGATCTCGATCTGACGGATGCGCTGTTCGCTGCCCAGGTCGACCTGCCACCAGGCGCCCGCCTCCGACAGCGTGCGGGTGTCCGTGTTGGTGTCGGCATCCAGTGCGAGCGCCGCGGCCGCCGTGCCCTCGGTGGAGGACTGGGTCGCGGTGCCGGTACGGGCCAGGTCGGTCCGCAGCTGCTCGACGGGGCCGCCGTGGGAGCCTGCCCCGGCTGCGACGGCGAGGGCTTCGGCCGGCAGTCGGTCCAGGCCGGTGAGGTTGTCCGTCATGACCGAGCCGTTGCCGGCGAGTGCCGGCGCCGCTGTGTCGGTCCAGTTGCCCCGGGCGATGTTCTGGATGCCGTAATCCGCCCAGTTCGAGACCCACTTGTAGCCGATGCGGGTGATGACGTTCTTCTCGACGACGATGTGCGAGGACTGCTCGTCGAGGTAGATGCCGTTGCCGTCGCGCTCGGTGTTGCCGAAGGCGGAGCGGTTGATGTAGTTGCCGGAGACGACCGTGCCCGGCTGCGCGCCCTGGGTGTAGATCGCGCCGCCGTCGTGCTGCGCCTGGGCGACTTCCATGACATCGGTGATGCGGTTGTCGGTCACCTTGTTGTCGCGCAGCACGGACTTCTGGGCCTCGGGCTGGTTCCAGCCCCAGCCGACCGAGATCCCGGAGTACGGAAGATGGTCCAGGCTGTTGTGGTCGACGGTCAGCTCCGCCTCGTAACCGGCCCAGATGCCCACCGCGTCGGTGTACTCGACGCCGGAGCGGGTGATGGTGTTGTACGCGATCGTGTTCCGCTCCCCCGCGAGCGCCGCCCCGGGCATCGGCTCGGTGTCGCCCACGTACACCGCGCCCGAGGACAGATCGGTGAAGGACGAGCGGGTCAGGGAACTGTCCTTGGTGCCCGCTTCGAGGATGGCGCCCGCCCCGCCGAGCCGGCTGAACCGGGCGTTCTCGATGCTGATGTGCTGTCCGCCGCGGACGGTGACCGCGGCGGACGGCTTGGTGTAGAAGCGGCCCGCATGGTCGACGGGGCCGGTGGCTCCGGTCAGGGTGAGACCGGCCTGCATGCCCGCGTAGCCCTCGTCGGTGTCCGGCTGGCGGTACGCCGCGTAGGCGAATCCGATTCCGCTGACGGTGAGGTCATGGGCACCGTCGACGACGAGCAGCTGCTCGGTGTGCGGGGTGACGGCCTGCGCCCGGCGCATGTTCTCGCCCTTGCGTGGCAGGTACGTCACGGTGTGGTCCTGCGAGTTCCACACGAACTCACCCGGTTCGTCGAGGAGTTCGGGGGCATTCTCGAAGAAGGCGACGCCGCTGTAGCGGGTGGAGTCGACCGCGGTGGAGTCCCAGGCGGGTCCGGTGCGGTTCGTGCCGCTCGCCGAGTTGCTCCAGCAGGGCTGGGCGAAGGTCATGACGTCGCCGCTGACTCCGGTGATCCGGCAGTGGTAGTTGCGCCAGCGGACCCGGATGACGGCTTCGGCGTCGGTGGGGCGCTGCCACCGGTCGATCCCGGTGGCGACGGCGCCGGTCATCCCGGTCCTGGTGGCGTCGCAGGTACTCGCCGCGCAGGCCGCGCCCCGGGCGCGGGTGGCGCGCCTGCCGTCGATGAAGAGCTGGCGGGGGGTGACACCGGCCGGGACGTCGGCGGTCCAGGTGCCGTCGGGGTTCTGCCGCCAGCCGGTGATGTGCTGTCCGCCGGAGAGGACGGGGCGGGCTCCGGGAGCCGCGGTCCAGGTGACCGTGTGGCCGTCCTTCCCGGAGTCGGCGGCGCCGAGCTTCAGGGGTTCGTCGCGCTTGTACGTACCGTTCTTCAGAAGTACGCGGACGTCGCGGCCGGTCTCGGTGCGTGCCTGGTCGCGAGCGCCTTCCGGGGTACAGGGGCGGGCGACCGTACAGGAGGTGCCGTGTCCGTCCGGGGCCGCGTACAGGGTGCGGGGGCCGGATGCGGCCTGGGCGGTCGGGGCGGCGAGAAGCGCGGCCAGGAAGGCGGCGGTGGCGGCAGCGGCGGTTCCTCGTACGACGTTCAGTGAGCGGCGGTTCACGCGGAGGCCTTCCAGTCGGGGTGGCCGGGCATGGGCGGGTTCACGGCTCCGAAGAGCCAGTCGCGCAGGAACGGGTCGAGGGACCTGTCGCCGGTGACGTCGACCGTGTGCCGGATGAAGGCCTCGCTGGTGTAGGTGGAGTCCTTGAAGCGCTTCACCCACTCACGCATGACCCGGTCGAACCGCCGCTGACCGATCTGAAGGCTGAGGGCGTACAGGACGAGTGCGCCACCGTCATAGATATTGGTGCCGCCGAGCGCCTTCGGGAGTCCGGGCGGGCCGTCGGTGGCGCGGATGGCGTCGAGCGTCGCGTACGTGGCCTTCATCTTGTCCTCGAAGACCGACCAGCCGCGCTCCTCGCCGTACAGGCCGGCGTAGTACACGGCGGGGCCCTCGTTGAGCCAGGCCTGCTGCCAGTCGTTCGGCGTGACGGAGTCTCCGAACCACTGGTGGACGAGCTCGTGGACCATGGTGGTCTCGTAGCCGGGCTGCCCATTGGCGTTGAGCTTGAACCAGTTGGTGGAGAACAGGGAGAGGGTCTGGTTCTCCAGGGCGTCGGTGTAGCCGTCGTAGATGTGGACGCCGTAGACGGAGAACGGGTAGCGGCCGAACTTCGCCTCCAGCCAGGCCAGATGGTCCGCAGTACGCGCGACGATCGGACCGTACTTGTCCTCCTGTCCCTGCGGGACGATGTGCCGCAGCGGCAGTCCGCGGTGGCTGGTGCCATACAGATAAGTGCCCTTGACGACGGCGATGCCGATGAGTTCGGTCGCCATGCGCTCGCGCAGGGCGAAGTGCCAGACGGTGGAGCCGTCGGCGCGCGGAGTCTTGTGAAGCAGTTCGCCGTTGGCGGCGGCGACATAGCCCTGCGGTGCGCTGATGTGGAAGGTCCACGTCGCCTTGTCGGACGGGGTGTCGTTGCAGGGCAGGAAGGTGTCGGCGCGGGAGGACTGGGCGGCGGAGGCGAAGCCGCCGTCGGTGCCGAACTTCCAGCCGGTCAGCCCGAGTCGGGGCGCCTTGCCGTTGCCCCGGTAGCCCACCTCGACGGTGAACGCCTGCCCGTTGTGGAGCGGGCGGGCGGGGGAGATGGTGAACTCCTGGCCGCTCTTGCCGGGCGAGAGCTCCCAGGTGGCGGGGCGGCCTGCGACGGTGACGGAGTCGATGGTGTGGCCGTCGGTGTCCAGGTTGAAGGCGGAGAGGTCCTGGGTGGCCTTGGCGTTGATCTTCACGACGGCGGTGAAGTCGTAGGTCACCGGGGTGAAGTCGAAGGTGAGGTCGTAGTGCACGACCTGGTAGCCGCCGTTGCCGAGGGTCGGGAAGAGCGGGTCGCCGACGCCGTCGGAGCCGGGCTTCGGGTCGAAGCCGTGCGGCTGTGCGATGGCGGTCGAGCCGAGTGCGGGTACGGCGACGGCCGCTGCCACCGCCGCGCCGCCGAGTCTGAGGGCCGAGCGTCGCGTCGTCACTTCTTCCCCTTCTGGAAGGCGTCCTCGAACTCGCCGCGGGCCTGCTCGCCGCCCTTGGCCAGGTAGTCCTTGACGAGCTGGTCGTAGGCGGACATGGGCTTGCGGCCCGCGATGATGTCCTTGAGCGCGTCCTGCTTGAACGTGTAGAGGCTGCCGAATCCCTTCGAGTCCCAGGTGGGCGAGGAGTACTGGAGCGTCGGGTCCTGCTCCATGATCGGGATCATCTTGGTGAAGGCCTCGTGGACGTGACGGACGCCCTGCTCCGAGTCGGCGCTGAAGATGGCGGGGACGGCGGAGGCCATGAACTTCCAGGGCACGGTGACGTCCTGGGTGCCCTGCTTGGTGAGGGCCGGGTTGCCCTTGGCATCACGGGTGAAGTCCTTGCCCTCGACGCCGTAGTTGATGAGCGTGTACTCCTGGCTGCCGAACGGGGAGGCGGCGAAGTCGGCGAGTGCGAGGATCTGCTTGACCCGTTCCGCGGACGCCTTCTTGACGTGGGTGTTCTCCAGCTTGAGGTTGTCCATCCAGGAGATGGCGTCCTTGCCGATCGGGACGAAGGGGCGCGGGTCGTACTTCTTGTCGATCGCTCCCATGGAGGCGATGTACCCGACGCCGGGGGCCAGGTAGGTGGGCATGCCGTCGTAGACGTACGCACCCTTGCCGTTCTTGAACATGTCCGTGTACTGGGCCTTCTGCGCCCCGGACATCTGAAGGGTGCCCGGGTAGTAGCAGCCGGACTTGTACAGCTCCCGGGCGGTCTCCACGGCCTTGCGGTACTCCGGCGTCTCCAGGTCGGAGGTGAACTTGCCGGTCTTCTCGTCCAGCCGCCAGGCGTAGGGAGCGCCCGCGGACATGGCGAGCATCGTGGTGGCGCCCGCGATGATTGCGTACTGGTCCTTCTTCGGCCGGGTCAGTTCCTTGCAGACCTCGACGAACCGGTCGAGGTCGGTGATCTGGTCGAGGCTGGTGACGCCGACCTCCTCGAACAGGTCGTGGCGGTAGAAGCCGGCGCCGCCGGTGCCGGTGCGGGCGATCGGGATGCCGAACAGCTTCCCGCCGAAGATCGCGGCCTGCCAGGCGCCCTTCGGGATCGCGGCCAGGTTCGGGTAGTCCTTGATCTTTTCCCCGGCGAGGTACGGAGTCAGGTCGGCGCACTTGGCCTGGAGGAAGGCCGCCTTGTTGTCGACGCCCCCGACCTCGGGATACATGAAGAGATCGGGCAGGCTGTCGCTCGCGACCATGGTGGAGAACTTGGTGCCGTAGTCGTCGGCGGGGACGGCGGTGATGTTCACCTGGCCGCCGAGGAGCTTCTCGATCTCCTGCCAGGCGGCGTTCTTGCCGCGGGCGGGCGGCGGCGGGGAGAAGGTCTCCATCGTCGCGCTGATCGGCTTGGCACCCTTGAGCGGCGTGCCCTTCGTGGCCCGCAGCGGCTTGGCCGGGTAGCTGAAGTAGCCCTGCGGAACACCGGCGGCGGTGCCCGCCAGGTCGGGCTTGAGGCCGATGTTGCGGACCGCGGTGTCCGGGAGCAGCGAGGCGCTCTTGGCCTCCGCCTTCGCGGTCGTGCCGCCGTCGCCGCAAGCGGCGAGCAGCGGGGCGGCGGCCAGTCCCAGACCGACGCCCGCACCCATGCGGAACAGCGCTCTGCGATTGATGGGGGTGGAGCTCGACACCTGAATCTCCTTGAGAGAGGGGAAGGAAGGAGTGGGGGGCGGTGGCTGCGCTCAGCCCTTGACGGCGCCTGTGAGGACGCCCTTGGTGAAGTAGCGCTGGAGGAACGGGTAGACACAGAGGATCGGCACGACGGCGATCACAAGAACCGCCATCTGGACGGCCTGCTGCGGGGCGAGCACCTCGCCGGCCGATGCGGCGTTCAGGCTCTGGCCCTGCAGGACGTAGGTGCGCAGCACCATCGGCAGCGGCCACTTGTCGGAGTCGTTGAGGTACAGGAGCGAGTTGAAGAAGGCGTTCCAGTACGTCACCGCGTAGAAGAGGCTGATCACTGCGAGGACGGCCTTGGACAGCGGCAGGACGATCCGCACCAGGATGCGGAAGTCACCGGCCCCGTCGACCTTCGCGGCGTCGTACAACTCCTCCGGCAGGTTCATGAAGAAGGACCGCAGGACGACGAGGTTGAAGGCGCTGACCAGGGTGGGCATGACGAGCGCCGCGTAGGTGTCGTACAGGCCGAGTCCCTTGACCAGCAGGAAGTTCGGGATGATGCCCGCGTTGAAGAGCATCGTGAACAGGGCCGTCATCAGGATGAAGCGGGAGCCCGTGACATCGCGGCGGGAGAGTCCGTACGCCATGCCGACGGTGACGAGCAGGCTGGCGAGGGTGCCGAATACGGTGATGCCGACGGAGACGATCAGCGCCCGGGTGACGACTCCGCCGGTGAAGATGGTGCGGTAGGCGTCCAGGGTGGGGTGGTCCGGCCACAGGACGAGGCCGGAGCTCTTGATGATGTCGGTCTGCGAGGCGAAGCTCGTGCCGATGACGCCGACCAGCGGGTAGGCGACGGCGAGCACGACCACGACGATGGCGATCGCCTTGGCGGTCTGCCCGATGCGGGTCGGCCGCTCCATCCACGGGGGCCGGCCGTCGGACTTCCGGGCGGTGGCGGGCCGGGGCGCCGGTGCGGTGGATTCCGATGTGGCGCGCGTTTTCTCAGCGGTCAGCACCGCGGTACACCCCTTCATGGCCGAGTCGGTGGGCGAACTTGTTCGCGCCCAGGACGAGTGCGGTGCCGATGACCGCCTTGACGAGTCCGACGGCGGCGGCGACGCCCCAGTCGTTGTCCTTGATGCCGTGGTAGTAGACGTAGGTGTCGAGGACCTCACCGGCGTCCGGGCCGACCGCGTCGCGCTGGAGCAGGATCTGCTCGAAGCCGACGGAAAGGATCTGCCCGAGGTTGAGGATCAGCAGCAGGATGAGTACGGGGGCGATGCCCGGCAGGGTCACGTGCCAGAGGCGGCGTCGCGGACCCGCGCCATCGATCGCGGCGGCCTCGTACTGCTGTCTGTCGATGTTCAGCAGCGCGGCGAGGATGATGATCGTGCCCCAGCCGGCGTCCTTCCAGGCCACCTGGAGGGTCAGCAGCCAGGGGAAGGCGTCGGGGTCGCTCATCATGTCGTAGCGCGGCAGCCCCAACCCGCCGAGTACGTCGGGCAGGAGCCCGGCGCCGCCCAGTATCTGCTGGAAGATCGAGACGATGATGACCCAGCCGATGAAGTGCGGCAGATAGACGACGCTCTGGACAAAGCGCCTGATGCGGTCGCTGGCGATGCTGTTGAGCAGCAGGGCCAGGGCGACGGGGATCGGAAAGAAGAACACCAGCTGGACGAGGGCGATCTCCAGGGTGTTGAACGTCGCGGACCAGAAGGCCGGCTCACCGAACGCCGCGGAGAAGTTGGCGAACCCCACCCAGACGCTGTGCATGTAGCCGAGGTACGGCTGGTAGTCCTGGAACGCCACGACATAGCCGAGCAGCGGTACGTAGTGGAAAACGACAAAGTACAGCAGGCCGGGCAGGGTGAGCAGCAGCATCACCCGGTCCCGCTTGATCCGCTGCCAGAGTGTCAGCCGGTGCTGTGCGACAACGGCCTGGGCAGCGGGCGGGGAGGGTATTTCAGCCTTCTGCCGCCGCTTCTCCCGCGGCAACGGGGGTGCTGTTTCAGCCATGGTGCGTCCTGTTCGGCTGGGTGGCGCATGGTGAGCCTTCTGGGGCCGCAAGTTAGTAAGCGGTTAACCCAAGCGTCAAGAGATCCGGGCAAATGTCGTCGAGACGCGATGTCCTCATCATCAAAACCAGCCCAACGAATCAACAAAAATACTTCTTAAGTGGACAGTTGGGGCGGCCGCGAGCTTGACGGTCGGCCGTCACGCTCCTTAGCGTTCCGGTCATTCCATAGAACGCGATTACTATCCGGAGGCAGGGTGCGAACCACCGAAGAGGCACCGGCTCATTCCGGTAGCGATGCTGCGGCACCGCCCCCGCGACGGCCGCGCACGGTCCTGGCCATGAGCCCCGGACTGCTCGACGACGTCTTTCCGCCACCGGTGCGGGCTCGTCTCGAGGAGACCGCCGACCTCCTCAACCCGTCCGTGATCAGCGAGTTCGACTCCCCGGACGCCTCCGCGGCACTGAATGCGGCGGAGGTCCTGCTCACCGGTTGGGGATGCCCGCCCGTCGACGCCGCGCTGCTGGACCGGACACCCGCGCTGCGCGCCGTGATCCATGCGGCCGGCACGGTGAAAACGTTTCTGTCCCCGGCCGCGTTCGACCGCGGGATCGTCGTTTCCTCGGCCGCCGCCGCCAATGCCGTACCGGTCGCCGAGTTCACCCTGGCGGCGATCATCATGGGCGCCAAACGAGTCTTTCCGCTGGCCGGGCTCTACCGCACCCGGCGCACCCACCGCACCGGCGCCGACCTCGACCGCCAGCACTGGCTCGGCACGCACGGCCTGACCATCGGCATCGTCGGGGCGTCCCGGATCGGCCGCCGGGTGATCGAACTACTCCGGGTCCTCGATGCCGAGGTACTGCTGTACGACCCGTACGTCGGTGCGGCCGAGGCGGAACTGCTCGGTGTCACCCCGACCGACCTGGACACCCTGGTGGCGACCAGCGACGTGGTGAGCGTCCATGCCCCCGACACGCCGGAGACCCGCGGGATCATCGACGCCAGGCGGATCGCCCTGATGCGGCCCGGCACCCTGCTCGTCAACACGGCCCGCGGCCCCCTGGTGGACACCGAGGCGCTGACCGGGCACCTGGTCAGCGGGCGGCTGGACGCCGTCCTCGATGTGACATCGCCCGAGCCACTGCCGGACGGCCACCCGCTGTGGGACCTGCCGAACGTCTTCCTCACCCCGCATCTCGCGGGCGCCCAGGGCAACGAGGTGGGACGGCTCGGTGCGCTCGCAGTGGACGAGCTGGCGCGGTTCGCGCGGGGCGCACCGTTCGACCACCCGGTGCACCGGGCCGACCTGGGGAGGATCGCATGAGCTCCGTCCCGGCACAGGCTCTAGGCTCGGCGTCACACAACAGCCACCAGGGGGTGAGCCGGATGCGCCGGCAGAGCACAGCCGCGGACGGACAACGGCGCGCGACGGTCACCGATGTCGCGCGGCGCGCGGGCGTCTCGACGGCCACGGTCTCCCGCGTACTGAACCGCAACTACCCTGTCGCCGAGGCGACCCGGGAGCGTGTCGAGTCCGCGATGCGCGAGCTCGGATATGTCGTCAACGCCCATGCCCGTGCGCTGGCCGGTGTCTCCAACCGCACTGTCGGCATCATCGTCAACGAGGTCATCGACCCGTTCTACGCGTACATCGCGCGTGGCGTGGAGCGGGAGGCGGCACTCGGCGGACGGCTCTGTCTGGTCTGCTGCACCCAGGGCGACCCGCAGCGCGAGCTGGCCTTCATCGATCTGATGCATGAGCGCAGGGCGGACGCCGTGGTCGTGGTCGGCGGCTCCCTCGCGGACCGCGGCTACACCACCGAGCTGGCCCGCAGGGCGCGCGAGCTGGACGCGGGCGGATCGAAACTCGTGCTGTGCGGCAGGCCGCCGCTGGGCGAGCAGGCCCCGACCGCCGCCGTCGAGTACGACAACGAGGGCGGCGCGTTCGCCATCACCGACCATCTGCTGATGCAGGGGCACGAGCGGATCCTCTACCTCGGCGGCCCGCCCAAGCTCTCCACCACCCGCGACCGGCTGGCCGGGCACCAGCGGGCCCTTGAGCTGCGGGGCATCACCCCGGACCCCGAGCTGGTCCAGCCCGGCGCCTTCAGCCGTAACTTCGGGTACCGGCGGATGGCCGAACTACTGCGGGACGGACCGGACTTCACTGCGGTCTTCGCCGCCAACGACGTGGTGGCGGCAGGCGCGGCGCAGGCTCTGGAGGAGGCCGGGGTACGGGTGCCGAAGGACGTGTCCCTGGTGGGGTACGACGACATTCCGGTGGCCCAGGAGCTGCGGCCGCGGCTGACCACCGTCCATGTGCCGCTGGAGGAGATGGGGCGCCAGGCGGTACGACTGGCCGTCACCGGCGGGGACGAGGACGACTGGCGCGAACCGACCACGGGTGCGCTGCGCCTCGGCACCCACATCGTGGTACGCGATTCCGTTGCGCCACGAACCGGCCGACCCACCCGGATGTGACCGGTTACTTCCCTCCTGTCCGCAGTTGGCCATAGAAAATCACAGTAACTTCCCGACTCCCCTTGCGACTCGATAGCAACCGCTTACATGCTGGCGCCGAGTAGCACCCGTTCCGCACGCTTCCGCCCCTCACTCGTTTCTGCAGGGAGAGTTCCGCATGCGTATGCCCACAGACTCCGCCGGCCCCTCCACCGCCCCTTCCTCCGCTTCCTCCCTCGTCGGCCGGCGTTCCGTTCTCGCCGCCGCGGCCGGAGCCGGAGCGGCGCTCGCCCTGGGCACCGGCACGGCCCGGGCCACGACGGCCGACACCTCCGTTTCGCGGGGGGCCCGCCCGGTCCACCTGACCGTGACCGCCCGGCCCGCCGCAGAGGCCGAGCGGCTGCGGCTCGGACAGGCCCTGCGCGGCTCGGAGTTCCAGCCCACCGGCCTGTACGTCCCGGCCGGTACGCCCCTCTCCCTCACCGTCCAGCCGTACGACGACCTGCTGCCCACCCTCTGGATCGGCGCCTGGGACTACTACGGCGAGATCACCGAGCCCCGCAGCTATCCGCTGACCGCCGGTGCGAACACCGTGACGGACCCGCACGGCGGCCCGGTCTACCTCACCATGACGGGCCGCGGCGAGCGGGCCGGTGTGCTGGTCCGCTCCGGCGCCGTCCCCATGCCCGTCTTCGCCCTGGGCCGCACCTCGCAGGCCGACTACCAGCAACAGCTGGACACGCTCACCGCATCGCCCTACGTCGAACTCCACGCGCCTCACACGATCATGACGCTCACCCGCGAGGGCGCGCTGCTGTACCGCGACGAGGACCATGCCGCACTGCTCGGACTGGTCGAGACGATCATCGACTCGCACGCCCGGATCAGCGGCCTCGACGGTTCGAAGCCGGTGCACCGGCGCAAGGCGGGTCCGTACCACTTCACCGAGGTCAGCAAGGTTCCCGCCGGTGTCGGTGCCTACGCCACGCACGGCTACAACGGCTTCCCGCGGGCCTACCTCGACCGGGCCACGACCGTCGAGGGGCTGCGGACCCGCGGCTGGGGGCTCTACCACGAACTCGGCCACCTACACCAGCAGATGGCGTACAAGCCGGGCGGTCTGACCGAGGTCACGGTCAACATCTATTCGCTGGCCGCGCAGCGCACCCTGCAGCAGCCGTCCAACCTGCTCACGGTCGACGCGACGACCGGGCTCACCTACTTCCAGTCCGCGCAGCGCAAGTTCGGCACGGCCGGGCTGACGTACGAAAAGTCCTTCGGCGCCTACGAGAAGCTCGTCCCGCTGCGCCAGTTGGAGCTCGCCTTCGGTGACGACTTCTGGCCCCGGCTGCACAAGCTGGTGCGCGAGGAGAACCCCCAGTCGGACTACACGGAGAACGACAAGCGCTACCGGGCCCTCGCCACCTACTCCAGCCGCGTCGCCGGCTACGACCTCACGGACTTCTTCGTGAACACCTGGGCGTTCCCGATCGACGCCACCGGCAAGGCCGAGCTGGCCGCGCTGAACCTGCCGAAGCCCTCCATCGACCCGTCCACGCTGTCGGACTGACCACCGGAGACAAGGAGCCACTGTGAACCTCAGCAGAAGAACCCTTCTGGCGGCGAGCAGCGCCACGGCCGTCACAGCCGCGACGACGCTCATGACGTCGGCCGGCGCCGCGCACGCGCGGCCCATCGCGGCCGCATCCGCCGAAGCCGCGGTGACCGCCGACTTCGACACCCTCCTCCGGCGGGCCGAAACGCTGCTCACCGGCGGCGAGTTCGACCCGGCCGACACCGACTTCACAGCGGCGCTCGCCGCCCTGTCCACCACGGCCAAGGGGCTCTGGGACGCCCTCGACCGCGGCGCCGGACGGACCGCGCTCTGGCCCGACCTCGCACCGCTCACCGACCCGGGCAACTTCGGTCAGAGCTACACCCGGCTGCGCACGATCGCGGTCGCCTGGGCGACCGAGGGCACCTCCCTCGCCGGGAGCACGGAGGTGGCGGACGCCCTCGTGGCCGCGCTGCGCTTCACGTACGACACCGCGTACAACCCGGCCAAGCGCGAGACCGGCAACTGGTGGTTCTGGGAGATCGGCGCCCCGCGTGCCCTGATGGACTGCTCCGTCATCCTCCGCGACCGGCTTCCCGCAGGCGATCTGACGGACTATCTGTCGGTCGTCGACCGGTTCTGCCCGGACGCGGACCGTCGTACCAACTCCCCCTCGCTCGCGGAGACCGGCGCGAACCGCACCGACAAGGCAGTCATCGTGGCGCTGCGCGGGCTGCTGGGGCAGGACACCGCCAAGCTCGTCTCCGCCCGTGACGCGCTCTCCGATGTCCGCGACACGGGTCGCAACAGCCTTTTCCGTTACACGAGTTCGGGTGACGGCTTCTACGAGGACGGTTCGTTCGTCCAGCACGACGACGTCGCCTACACCGGTTCGTACGGCATCGTGCTGCTCAATGGCACGGCCTATCTGCTGGCGCTGCTGGCGGGCTCCGAGTGGGCGGTCGCCGACCCGAAGGTGTCGGTGATGTACGAGGCCGTCGAGCGGACCTTCGCCCCGGTGATCTTCGACGGGCTGATGATGGACTCGGTGCGCGGCCGGGCGATCTCCCGGGAACGCGCCGGTGACCACCGCGACGGTGCGACGGCCATCGCCGCGATCCTGCTCCTCGCGTCCGGCGCGCCCGCCGAGTACGCGGGGCGCTGGCGGGCGCTGGTCAAAGGGTGGCTGACCCGAAACCGCACCACTCCCTTCACGGCTCTTGCGACGCTTCCCCAGCTCGCCCTGGCGAAAGCCGTCCTGAACGACCGGACGGTGAAGGCCGAGGCTCGTACGACCGGCAGCTTCGTCTTCGCCGACATGGACCGCGTCGTGCACCGCCGTCCCGGCTGGGCCTGCGCGCTGTCGCTTTCATCGAAGCGGATCTCGGCGTACGAGGCGGGCAACGGCGAGAATCTGCACGGCTGGTACACCGGCGACGGCATGACGTATCTGTACGACGGCGACGACCTGGGGCAGTTCAACGACGGCTTCTGGCCCACCGTCGATCCGTACCGGCTCCCCGGCACCACGGTCGACACCCGGCAGCGGACCGATCTCGGCACGGGCGCCGGCACGTCCACCTACCGTCCGACGAACGCCGTCGCGGGCGGGGCCGTGCTGGACGGCCGGTACGGAGCCGCCGCGATGGAGGTGATCGGCGCCCAGGGAACCACCCTGCGGGCGAAGAAATGCTGGTTCCTGCTGGACAACGCGGTGATCGCGCTCGGCTCGGGCATCACCGCGAGCGACGGTCGGCCGGTGGAGACGATCGTCGAGAACCGCAACCTCGGCACGGACGGCGGTAACCGGCTGCTGATCGACGGGATCCGTCAGCCCGTCGAACAGGGCTGGGCCGAGGACTTCGGCCGAGCACGATGGGCACACGTCGACGGCGTGGGCGGCTATGTCTTCCCTGAGGGGACCGCCCTGCACGCCCTGCGGGAGCAGCGCACCGGCACCTGGCGGGCCATCGACACCGGGGCGGACACGGGCGGCAGCACCGATCCGGTCACCCGCCGCTATCTCACGCTCCGGGTCGATCACGGCATCTCCCCCACCGACGCCCGGTACGCCTATGTGCTGCTGCCCGGCGCATCGGCGGCGGCGACCGCGGTCTGGTCGCACTCCCGGCCGGTCCGGATCGTCGCCAACGACGCCACCGCGCAGGCCGTGGAGGTGCGCCGGGCGGGACTGACCGCGGTGAACTTCTGGGGCGCCGGGACCGCGGCCGGGATCACGGCCTCCGGTCCGGCATCGGTGCTCGTGCAGCGCCGGGGCGGACACGTCTGCGTCGCGGTCGCCGACCCGGGCCGGACGCTCACCACGCTCTCGGTCGAGCTGCCGTTCCACGTACGGTCGGTGGTGGACGCCGATGACACGGTGAGCCTCGCCCCGGGCCGCAGGCCCGTACTCACCGTCGCCGTCGGCGGCTCGCGCGGCCACACCCACCGAGCCGAACTCATCCAGTAATCCACCCCTTCGCACCCCTTCCAGGAGCAGCACCACCATGTCCGTCGCACCGCATCTGCAACTGCCGCCGCCCGACCGGATCCTGTCCTCCCGTACCGGCTGGACCCGGGCCCACTGGGAGGCCACAGCCGACCGGATGCTGGACGCGTTGGTGCCGTACGCGACACCCGGCTATGCGCAGTACCGCCTGCCCGGCCGTAACAGCTGGTCGGGGGTCGTCTCGGACGGTCTGGAAGGATTTGCCCGGTCGTTCCTGCTCGCCGCCTGCCGGATCGCGGGCGCGGGCGGGGCGGTCGACCCCGCATTGATCGAGCGGTACACGGCGGGCCTGGCCGCGGGCACGGACCCCGGGAGCGGTGAGTCCTGGCCGCGGCTGACGGACTGTTCGCAGCAGATGGTGGAGGCGGCGTCGGTCGCGGTCGCACTGCACGAGACCCGGCCGTGGATCTGGGACCGGCTGGACGCCCGGGTCCAGCAGCGGGTCGTCGACTGGTTCTCCGGGTTCGTCGGCGGGCGTACCTGGGACAACAACTGGCGGCTCTTCCAGGTGGTGTCCGAGCAGTTCCTCGCCTCGGTCGGCGCCCCGTACAGCCGCTCCGACATCGAGAGCAATCTGGACAGGATCGAGGACTGGTACGTCGGTGACGGCTGGTACACCGACGGCGACGGCCGGAACTTCGACTACTACATCGGCTGGGCCATGCATCTGTACCCGCTGCTGTGGTCGCGGATCGCGGGCGCCGACGACGGGGGCAGGACCGAGGTCTACCGGCAGCGGCTCAGCCGGTTCCTGGAGGACTACCCGCACTTCTTCGGCTCCGACGGTGCGCCGGTCCACCAGGGCCGTTCCCTGACGTACCGGTTCGCCGCTCTCGCACCGGTGTGGATGGGGGCGCTGGCCGACTGCACCCCGCTCGCGCCGGGGCTCACTCGCCGGCTCGCCTCGGGCACGATGCGGCACTTCGCGGAGCGCGGTGTGCCGGACGAGCGGGGGCTGCTGACACTCGGCTGGTACGACACGTTCCTGCCGAGCACCCAGCCCTACTCCGGTCCCGCCTCACCGTACTGGGCGAGCAAGGGATTCCTCGGGCTGCTGCTCCCGGCGGACCATCCGGTGTGGACGGCACGGGAACTCCCGCTGCCCGTCGAGGAGTCCGACCAGTACACCGCGCTGCCCGCACCCGGCTGGCTGCTGCACGGCACCCGCGACGACGGCATCGTGCGGCTGATCAATCACGGCAGCGACCACAATCCGCCGTACGACGGGGCGGCCGACCCGTCCGAGGGTGGCGACGATCCGCACTACGCGAAGTTCGCCTACTCGACGGCGACTGCCCCCGAAGCCGCCCCGCACGCCGTGACACGCTCCATCGACGGCCATCTGGCACTCGTCGCCCCGGACGGCACCCCGTCGCTGCGACGCCGGATCCATCCACTGCGCTGCGAGGACCGCGTCGCCGCTTCCTGGTACGCGGCCCGGCTGCCCGGTGACGATCAGCCGTACCGGATCGAGACGACGAGTGTGCTGCACGGCGCGTGGGAGATCCGGGTGCACCGGGTCGAAGCGCCCGAGGGTGCGGTGGTGCGGGAGGGGGGTCACGCGGTGGCTCATGCGCAGAACCCGTTCGCCCTGTCGGGTCCCGACTGGGCGCTCGCCCGTACGGCCGACGGTCTGAGCAGCGCCCTGATCGCGCTGTACGGCTGGGACGGTGGCGCTGAAGGGGCCGCTGTGGCGCGTGACGTCCAGTCCAATGCGTACGGACCGCGTTCCGCGATCCCGTATCTGCGCAGCGGACCGCACCCGGGCGGGCAAAGCATCCATGTATCGCTGGTCGCCCTCTCCCGGGACACCGTTCATCCGGAGGCGCTGCGCGACTCGGTGCGGGTACGAGCGGGTGCGGACTCGGTGGTGCTGACATTCCTGGACGGTACGACGGTCGAGGTCTGAAGACGGTCGAGGTCGCGTCGTGGTCAAAAGGCCTGATCGCGGTCGAAGCCCGTTCACGGACCGGCCTGCTGGGAACCGCCCGGTCAGATCCCGATGCTGCTGTCCTCCCGCCGATGCAGGTGGCCGACGAGTTCCTGCGCCAGCGACTTGATCGTGTCGAGCCCTGCCCTGCCCCATGCGCGGGGCACGGTGTCGACCGCGCACACGGCGCCCAGGGCGATGCCCGTGCGATCGATGAGGGGCGCGCCGAGGTAGGAGCGGATGCCTATTTCGTCGACTACCGGATTTCCGGCGAACCGTGGGTAGTCGCAGACGTCCTCCAGCACGAGCGCCTTGCGCCGTACGACGACATGCGGGCAGTAGCCGCGGTCAAGGGCCACATACCGGCCGCCGCGGCCGCTGCCCGCGGCCGTTGCGCCCAGGTCAAAGCCCTTGAGCGTGCCGGCCGGGGTGTGCAGTCCGGCGTGGAACTGCCGGTTCCCGTCGATGAAGTTGACCATCGAGAACGGCACTTCGGTCACTTCGGCCACCCGGTCGGCGAAGGCGTCGAAGTTGTCGAACGAGGCATCGGCGCGTTCCCCGAGGCCAAGGGTCCGCAGCCGCTGGGTACGGACGAGGGCGTCGAGGTCGACAGGCGTGAGCAGCATCCGGCCGCCGACATGCAGGGTCACGGGTGTGCTCCGAAGCCGGACAAGGGGGCCGGGGCGGAGGTGGCGTTGATCAGGTGCTGGACCAGTGTGACCAGTACCCCGGTACCGGAGCTGGCGATCCGGGCGTCGCAGAGCACGACCGGCACGTCCGGCCCCAGGTCGAGCGCGGCCCGTACTTCCTGGGGCGCGTAGCGGTAGGCGTCGTCGAACTCGTTCACCGCGACGATGAATCCGATGCCGCGCCGTTCGAAGAAGTCGACGGCGGCGAAGCACTCCGCGAGCCTGCGGGTGTCCGCGATCACGACCGCTCCGAGCGCCCCGTGGGAGAGTTCGTCCCACATGAACCAGAAGCGTTCCTGGCCGGGGGTGCCGAACAGATAGAGCACGTGCTGCTCGTCGAGCGTGATGCGGCCGAAGTCCATCGCCACGGTGGTGGAGGTCTTGGACTCGATGCCGTCGAGGCTGTCGGTGGCGGCGCTGACCTGGGTCAGCAGCTCTTCCGTGCTCAGCGGTGCGATTTCGCTGACCGCGCCGACGAAGGTCGTCTTGCCGACGCCGAACCCGCCTGCTACCAGCACTTTGAGCGCGACGGGAAAACCTTCGGAGCCACCGGAGTCATGGGCTCCACCGGTTCCGGCGGCTCCACCGGCGTCATGACGGCCACCGAAGACATGGGTGTCGCCGGAGCCATAGGCACCACGGGGGTCGCCGTAGCCTTGCAGATGGCGATGTCTTGCGTGGCTTGCGTGGCTTCCGAAGCCTTCGGAGCCTGCGCTGTTCTCGTACGCGGCGGAGCTGCCGAAGCCATCAGAGCTGTCGTCGTAAGCCATCGAGCACTGCCTCCAGCAGAGATCGGTCGGTGGGCATGTCATGGAAGGCGGGCGGGTGCGCGGTGACTGCCCCGCAGTCCACCAGGTCGGAGACGAGCACCTTGGTGACGACTGCGGGCAGCCGCAGATGGGCGGCGATCTCGGCCACCGAGGTGGGGCCGCCGCACAGCCCCAGCGCGACGGAGTGCTCGGGACCGAGATGGATCTGCGGCTCGGTCCCGGTGGCCATCACCAGGGAGAGCAGGTCGAGCACGGTCGTCGGACGGGTACGGCCGTTGCTCACGGTGTACGGGCGGATGAGCCGGCCTGCCGCGTCGTCGAGCAACGGCCCGTCCTGCGGAACCGACACCCTCACAACCCCGCGGCGCTCGATGTCCCGGCCGCTTGTCTCGCCGGAGTCATCAGATAGGGCCGGACGCTCTTGACCAGCATGGTCATCTCGTAGCCGAGCACCGCCGCGTCCGCCTCGCGGCCGGCGAGAACGGCGAGGCAGGTGCCCGACCCGGCGGTGGAGACGAACAGCAGCGTCGAGTCGAGCTCGACCACCACCTGTCTTACGTCGCCGCTGTCGCCGAAGCGCGCGCCGGCACTGCGGCCGAGCGAGTACAGGCCGGCGGCCAGCGCCGCCATGTGGTCGGCGCTGTCGGCGTCCATGCCGTGGAGGGATTTCACCAGCCCGTCGGCGGAGAGGAGGACTGCGCTGCGTGTGTACGGCACGCGCTGGACCAGTCCGCTCAGCAGCCAGTCGAGGTCCGAGACCTGACCGGACGGCATATCGGTCGCCATGGTGCATCTACTCCTTGGAGGCATTCGCTTCGAGAGGGTCGGTGGCTGGGGCCGCGTCCTGATCCAAGGAAGGACCCGGTGCCGGGGACGGGTGGCGCGGTGCGACGGTCGCGACGAGTCCGCGGACCGGCAGCGGTCCGGGCGGGTTCTGGGCCTGCCAGGTCTGCGGGGCCGCCGTTTCGAGGCTCGTGTCCGGGCCCCGTTCGGTGTCCGCCTCGGATTCGCTCCGGGCCTCCGCGAGTTCGATGCCCCGCCGGAAGGCTGCCATGAGTCCCGGGTCGTGGAGGGCTTGTTCGTCCTCGGTGCGCGGGGCCGGTGCCTCCCTGAGCTGCGGAACCAGGTGCTCCTGGTGGGCGCGCCTGGGGAGTTGAGGCCTGCCCATGGTGCCTCGTACGACTCCGGGCTCGGAGTGGAGCGCCGTAGCGGTTTCGTCCGTGCGCCGGATTCCGGGGCGGGCCTCGGGCGGGGTGGGGCGGTCGAGGCGCTCGGCGCGCAGTGGGAGCGGTGGGGCTTCGCCCTCGCGTCTCGCCTGCTGGGGGGGTTGATGCAGGCGAAGCGGTTGAGTGGGTACGTACGGCTGCCGGTTGGCGCTCGCCTGCGGGCCCGGTGACGGGCCCGGACCGGCGCCCGGTCCGGGATTCAGGGTCGGGTTCGGCTTGCGATGGCTTCCGGTGTCGTCCTCGGCCGGCGGACGGTGCACGGGCCCCGGGGGCGGGACCGGCGCCGCGTCGGCCTCGGCCGGAGCGTCCCCGTCCACGCCCAGCAGGGACTGCGGGAGGACGAGTACGGCCTGCGTGCCTCCATAGATGTTGCTCTGCAGCCTGACCGCGATGCCGTGCCGTCGGGCGAGTGAGGCGACGACGAACAGGCCGATCCGGCCGTCCTGCAGGAGATGGGACACATTGACCTGGTCGGGGTCGGTGAGCAGGGCGTTCATCCGCTGCTGCTCGTTGCCCGGCATGCCCAGGCCCCGGTCCTCGACCTCCAGGGCCAGTCCGGCGGTGACCTGCTGGGCACGGAGCAGCACTTGGGTGTGCGGGGCGGAGAACACGGTGGCGTTCTCCACGAGTTCGGCCAGCAGATGGATCACATCGGCCACGGCGTGTCCGCGCAGCGTACCGTCGATCGGCGGTACCAGTTTGACCCGCGGGTACTGCTCCACCTCGGCGATCGCCGAGCGCAGCACCTCGGTCATGGTGACCGGGTTGCTCCACTGGCGCCGGGAGACGGCGCCACCGAGGACGGCGAGGTTCTCGGCATGCCTGCGGATGCGGGTGGCGAGATGGTCGACGTGGAAGAGACCCTTGAGCAGATCCGGGTCTTCGACCTCGTGCTCCAGCTCGTCGAGCAGCTGGATCTCTCGGTGTACGAGCGACTGCAGTCGGCGGGCGAGATTGACGAACACCTCGACTTTCTGGTCCTCGCCGGTGTGGTCGGAGAGCCGGGACGCCTGCATGACCGCGGCCACGGCAACTTCCTGCTGGCGGCCGAGTTCCTGCGCAAGCAGCTCGAAGGCGTCGCTGCCGGGTGCGGCGGGCCGCGCGGGCCTGCGTGCGGGCACGGGCTCGCCGTTGCGGAGCTGTTCCACCACCCGCTGAAGTTCGGCCTGGCCCTGTGCGCTGGCGCGGCGGAGCGCCAGGCAGCGGCCGAAGACGGTGGTGGCGACTCGGTTGGCGGCCAAGTACGCGGCCAGCACGGAGGCGACGGACAGTGCACCGGCCCCGCCCAGCGCGGTCCACAGTTCGGTGGAGGGCCGGGCTCCGGTGGAGCGGACGGTGAAGATGACCGCTGCGGCTCCGCTCAGCACGGCGGCGACGGTCGGCAGCACCGCGGTGCGCAGGAGTTGGGGGCGTATACGCGCTTCGGAGGATGGCTGGACGGCACGCGGCCTGGCCGTGGCCGAGTGGGAACGGGCACCCGGTCGGCCGTGCCGTCCGCCCTCTCGGCGTTCCGGTCGCGCTTCGGGTGCGCGAAGTTGAGACATCAGTGTCCTCGGTACGTGGGGCACCAGGAATCGGCGTTCATGCGGTGGCACCTACGGTGGTCGGTCAGGCTGGGTTCATCGGTCGGGCAGGCTCGAAAGATATGAGCCCACCGTTAATCACCGAACACACACGGTAGTCGCCAGTCACGCAGGTGCGACGGGCAGTTGTCGAACTTGCCCGCCATCCGTCCCGCTCTGGTATGACCTCTCGCACAAGAGACCGATCACTCCAAATTGACACCTGGTCGACGGAGACCCGAACGGCCTACGGGAGCGAACCGTCCGTTCCCTCGGTACGGCGCCAGGGGTGTGCGATCGGGGCAGCCACGGCCCGCCACCAGGGATCGACGGGAAGCGTTCCCGCGGGCTCGAAGGGCTCGCCCGGCCCGGAACTTCCGGCCCCGGACGATACCGGGCGTGCAGGGCCGGCGCGGACGTCGACCATGCGAAGACACGGGTCTCAGAGACCGTTCGCCGCTTGAGTCGCACCGTGCCGCTCCTGCCGGATCACCCCAGATCTTGACAAGTCCCTTTGTGCTAGCGCCAGATGGAACTCTCAGGGCAGTCGACACGGACGGCGCCCGCTCGGAGTAAAGGTGTCCATGTTGCGCCATCACTACGACCGTGAGCAGACCGCTCGGGTTGCCCGTTCGGCGGTGGCTGACATCGCGCCGGAAGAGCTGGAGCTCTTCGACGAGACGGCCGAGGCGTTCTTCGCCCGGCCGGTTCCCCGCCGTGCGGTGACGCTTCAGGACCCTGTCGGTATGGGGCTGGAGACCGTTGTGGGGGTGTTATCGGGCGTGGCGTTAGCCGTGACCACCTCGGTGCTTCAGCATATTGCCGTACAGACGGCGGACCGAACCACGAACTGGTTCCGGTTCGGACGGAGGCGGCAGGCCCGGTCCGTTCCGGACCTGGAGCCGGTCCCCGACGCTCACCTGGGCAAGCTGCGCGAGCTCGCTCAGAAACGAGGCATGGAGCTGGGGCTCTCCGCAGAGCGTGCGGAGTTGCTGGCGGACGCTCTCGTCGGTGGCCTGGCGCGCAGCGCCCAGGACAGCGGTGAGGAACAAGGCGGCGGCCACAGCACCCTGCGCGAAGGGTCCGCGGATCCCGGCACGGGACAGTGAGTTCCGCGGCGGCCGGTGCGCGGCCGACGCCCTCTCCCCTCTCCCCTTTCTCGCTTCCCTCCGGCACAACTTTCCGTTTCGCTCTCCTCATCATTGCTATCTCCGGAACGGTCATCTCGGTCGGCCTCTTCTGGGCTCGGCCGTTCCTCGGAGACCGCGCGGTCGGCATGGATGCCACCCATGCGTGCGTCGAGAAGTACGCCCCGGGCGCAGCCTCAGGTGACACAGAGGCCGCAAGTCATCTCGCCCAGTGCGGGGGCCTGTCCGACACCGCTCTCCTGTGGATCCAGCTCGGCGTCCTGGGATGCTTCTGGGCCCTGGTGGCCCTCGTGTACTGGGTCCTTCCTGGCTGGCGCATACGCCGGAGGGGCTATACCCCATTCAACACCCGTACGCTTCCGGGCATTCAGGAGGAGCTGGCTCGGCTGATGCGTTCGGTCGGCGTGGACCGGCGGGTGAACCTGCTGGTGGATCTCCTCGACGGAAGAGTGACCGCGCTCGCCTTCGGCAGGGTGGGCAAGCGTTATGTCCTGCTCAGCCGTGGTCTGATCGCGCTGCACCACACCGACCCCGGAGCCTTCCGGGCGATCGTCCTGCACGAGCTGGCGCACCTGCGGAACCGCGACGTCGACATCGCGTACCTCACGCTGATCTCGTCCTCGGTCTTCAGCAGCATGGTGGCAATCCCCGTCACTCTCGCCTTCCCGCTCGCTGCCCTGGATCCGTCCGCAGGACCGGCCTCTTTCTACCTGGGCACCGCCGCAGGAGTGCTTGTCTTCGGGCTGGCGGTGCCACTGACCCGCAACGCGGTGTTGCGCAGCCGCGAGTTCCACGCAGATGCCCGCGCCGCCTCCTGGGAGAACGGTGCGACCAGACTCACAGCGGTACTCTCCACGCAACGCGAGACGGACTCCCAGGCCGCCGTTCCTCCCGTGGAGTTCCTGCGCCCACACCCCCTGGCAGCCCGCCGCCTGGATGCACTGCGTGACCCCACTCCGCTCTTCTCCTTCGTCCCCTGGGAGGGATTCGCGCTGGGCCTGGTCTGCGCAATGGCGCAGGGCCCGGTCACCGCCTTCACCAGCGGGTTCCTTGGACTCCCCCCTAGTCACCCCCTGGCAGCACTGCCCGCTGCCCTGCCACTGGCTGTCGGGGCCGCGTACGGGCTCTGGCGCGCGGAGTGGGCTGCCTTCTTCCTCGGCCGGGGCTTGAGCAGTGCCCATCGGGTAGCGGTCGCCACAGGGATCGGTTTCGTGACCGGGACGGTCACCAGGCCGACCAACCTCGGCATGCCCCAGACGGGGCCGTCAGCCCCTGCGGGCGAGCTGGCCGCCTGGCTCTTCCTCCTGTTCCTCGGCAGCTACGTCTTCACCTGGTGGCTCGCGTACACGGCGCGCGCCTGGGCTCCCCTCACAGCAGGCGGCGGACTCAGGGGACTCCTCGTGGTCAGCGTGATCTGCTGCGCCCTTGTACCGCTCAGCTTCGGGCTGGGCCTGTCCTACGTGATCCACCCCACCGACCTGGCACTCACCTTCTCAGCGTCCCCCCACGCGAGTGACCGAGGAGTACCCACCTATCTGATACGCGTACTGGCCGTGACGCATGCCAAGATCCCTTTGGTGTACGGAGTCCTTGCGACCGTCGCCCTCGCGGTGGTACCGCTGAGCGGGCGCATCACCGCACGGGGTCGAAAGCCGCCCGAGCACCCACCACGGACCCTCCCACACCCAGATCAGTCTTGGCGGATCGGGCCCTGAGAGACGGGCGGCCTCCCAGGGGTCGAGCCGCAGCGAGCATTCAAGCGGCGAGCTGCCGCAGACGATGCTCAGGGTGCACGCGAGGGGCCCCCTTGCAGCACTTCGCCCCGCCGCACAACGACGGGGCGAAGCAACCGGGCCCGAATCGACCATCAGCGTCAAGCATGCTCCGCCGGGCCTCGCACACAGGGTCAGATATTACCGAGCCGTACAGGCAGGGTCGAGGAACTGTTCGAGAAGAGGGACGGCACCGCGATGAGGGCGTCCGGATCGACTGCCATCGCGAGATCCGGGTACCGCTCGAACACTGCGGGCAGGGCCACCGCGGCCTCCAGCCGCGCCAGCGGCGCGCCGAGGCAGAAGTGCGGGCCGTTACTGAAGGCCAGGTGCTTGCGCTGTTCCCGGGTGATGTCGAACCGGTCGGCATCCTCGCCGTGCTGGGCCGTGTCACGCCCCACAGCGCTGAACGGAGCCATGATCGCCTCCCCCTTCGGGATGCGCACCCCGGCGATCTCGACGTCCTCAAGGGGATAGCGGAAGGGGAAGTTCCCAATCGGGGCGTCCCAGCGCAGCGTCTCCTCCACCACGTTCGCCCAGGTGTCCGCGTCGCCCCGTACGGCAATCTCCCGCTGGTCGGGATGGGTCAGCAGCGCGCGCACCGCATTGGTGATCAGGCTCAGGGTGGTCTCCTGCCCTGCCGACAGCATGAGCAGCAGAGTACCGACCAGCTCCTCCTCGCTGAGCGCGTCGGGGTTCCCGGCACGGGCCGCGATCATCGCGCTGGTGAGGTCGCTTCCCGGCTCACGCCTGCGGCCTTCGACCACCCGCGCCAGCAGTTCGTACTGCTCGATCTGGCTGGCGCTGACCTCCTCGGGCAGCAGATCGGAGCGGAAGATGTTGTCCATCAGCTCCTGCAGGCGGGGACGCTCGTCGGCCGGAACACCGAACAGCTCGCAGATGACCTGCATGGGCACAGGGTGCGCGAAGTGACGGCGGAGGTCGACACTGCCGTCGGCGGCGGCATGCGAAGGCAGGTCATCCAGCAGGTCGTCCACGATCTGCTGGATACGGGGACGCAGTTCCTGGACGCGGCGCGGTGTGAAGGTCTGGGTGACGAGTTTGCGCAGGCGGCGGTGTTCCTGGCCGTCCGAGGTCACCATGTTGGTGACTTTCACCATGCCGATGAGGGGCCAGCCGTCCGAAATCTCGCCTCGGATGATGGCGTTCCAATTGCGCCAGTCCTTGCTGAAGCGGGGGTCGGTGATCATCTCATTCAGCAGGGCGTGATCCGTCACGGACCAGGCCATCACGTCGCCGGGCAGCTGGACCCGCACCACGGGGCCGAGTTCACGGAGCTTGGCGGCCTCGCCGTGATGGTCCGCGCCATGAGGATCCAGAGCGATGACAGGTATATGTGGCGTCATGCCGAACTGCTCCTAATCTCAGGACCCGCCGTGCGGTGGTCCTGTCGGATACGGGGTTCATCGACCCGTCCTGGTAGGGATACGGGCCGGGATACGGGCCGCGGAGAACTCCGCGGGCAGTGCGACCGGCACCCTCGTCCAGGGAGAGGGACGCCAGGCCACCTCGTCCGCCGGAATGCCGAGTCTCATGTCCGGCAGCAGATGCAGAGCGGTCTGCACCGCGGTACGAGTGATCAGCCGAGCGGGCACCTGTGCGGGACACACATGCGGGCCGGCCGAAAAGGCCAGATGCGAGCGGTTTCCCCAGCCTTCGTCCGCACCCTCCGGCCGGACCTCGGGATCGTCGTTGGCGGCTGCGTGCCCGAGGATGAGGCAGTCGCCGCGCTGGATGTACCGGCCTCCCAGCTCGGTGTCGTGAAGCGCGTACCGGGCGGGCATGTTGTTCATGGGGGGATCGCGCCACAGTGCCTCGTCGAGCGCGTCATCCACTCCGAGCCTCCCGCCGTGCAGGCGGGCGGCGAAACGCGGATCGGTGAGCATGAGCCGGAGTGTGTGCGAGATCCAGGCGGTGACCGTCTCGTTTCCTGCGGAGATCATCACGACGATGGACTGCAGGCGCTCCGCCTCGTTGCGCAGGTTGGGGTGGTTGATGAAGACCGTCGTCATGTCGTCGGTCGGATTGCTCCGCCGCTCTCGCACCGTATCGAGGAGGATCTGCTCGAAGTCGCGGTTGCCGGCCTGGGAGTCCGCCGCGCTGCCGAACAGTGCGATGAGCGCGTCGAGCAGTTCCCGGCCTTCTTCGCTGTCCAGGCCGAACAACGAAGCGAGCGACAGCATCGGCACGATCGTGGCGTATTCGTTGACCAGATCAGCGCTGCCACGCTCGGAGAACGTCGCGATCAGATCCGTGCACAACGCCTCCACCTCACGACGCACCCTGCGCTGGTCCATCCGCGCGATCCCGTCGTCGAGAGGCTTGCGCAGCCGCCGGTGTTCGGGGCCGTCGGCTCCGATGACGTTGGCACGCCATCCCATCATCGGGAGGAGCCCCGAATGCGGCGAGACGACCCCCTCGTTCAGGTCGCGCCAGTTACGGGCGTCGCGGGAGTAGAGCTGCTCCTGCCGGGTGATGACCAGCAGTTCCCGGTAGCCCATGACCAGCCAGGCAGGCACTCCCGGCTCCAGCTCGACCTTCGCGACGCTGCCCCACTCCTCGCGGAGCCTGCGGTAGACCGCACGTGGGTCGGACGAGCCGACGACTGCGGACAGCTGAAGCAGTCCGGTGCCGTGCTGTGCGTGCGCCGGGCACCCCGGCGGCGGCAGAGTGCTCATGGGGCTGTCTCCAGGGTGCGCGCCGCATGGGTGCCCGATACGTGTTCCACCAACCTGATCAGGGAATCGACCGATGCGGTGCGGTCGCGCGCGTCGCAGGTCACTATGGGTGTCTCGGGCAGCAGATCGAGCGCACCGCGCAGTTCGTCGTCGGTGTAGCGCTCGCTGTCCGGGAACTGATTGATCGCGACCGCGAACGGGAGCCCGCGGATCTCCAATTGCTCCAGTACGTCGAAACTCTCCTCCAGCCTGCGGGTATCGATCAGCACGAGCACACCGAGGGCGCCCTCGGCCAGCCCTTCCCACAGATCCCAGAACCGCCGCTGGCCAGGCGTGCCGAACAGATAGAGGACCAGTCGCGAGCTGAGCGTGACACGGCCGAAGTCCATGGCGACGGTGGTGGTCGTCTTGTCGCTCAGACCGGCCAGTTCGTCGACCCCCACGCTCGCCGCCGTCATCACCTCCTCGGTGCGCAGCGGTTCGATCTCGCTGACGGATCCGACGAGCGTGGTCTTGCCTACGCCGAACGCGCCCACGACGAGGATCTTGACGGCCTGCTGCACCGTGTCGGGCAAGTAGCGGTCAGCGGAACCGACGGAGACCATCCAGTACCTCCTGTAGCAGTTGCTTATCGGGCAGGGCGGCCCGTGGAACACCGGAGCGTGCGGACAGATGTCCGCTGTCGACGAGGTCGGACGCCAGCACCCTCACCAGGCTGACCGGCAGCCCGAGATGAGCGGCGGCCTCCACGAGGGACAGCAGCTGCGCGCACATGCGCACGAGGGCGATCTCTTCCCTGGTCGCGGAGACAGGGAGGGCTCGTAGGGGGTCCATCGCCACGAGGAGCGTCTCGACGCCGATCGTGTTACGGGTTGGCCGGGAGCGCCCCTTCGTGATCACGTACGGGCGTAACGCACCGTCCGAGAACCCCGCTCCCGGCCCGCTCACGCGGGGCCCTGGCGCGGCGGGCTGCTGAGATTGCGCGCCCCGATCTTCATCACCTGCGCCTGCATCTGCCGGGCGACGAGCTTCGGGTCGATCACGGGGCCCGTCACGACGGCGAGATGTGCTCCGTCGGCACTGCGCATAAACAGGAAACCGCCGTTGAACTCCACCATCTGCTGGTGCACGGCGCCGCCGTCCTCACCGAACTCCCGTCCGAGACCGCGGCCGAGGGACTGAAGACCCGAGCAGCTCGCCGACAACCGGTCGGCGGAGTCGCGGTCCATGCCCTCCGAGTTGGCCAACAGCAGACCGTCGGAACTGAAGACGATCGCCAGCCGTACGCCGGGCACTGCGGCGACTTCGGAGATCATCCAGCCACGCTGCTCCGGGTTCTCCACGTAATTCATGCTCACATCTGTCCTTTCGAGGAATCGGGGGTGGCGGAGGAGTCGTACGGGGGGTCGTGCGGGTCGTGACCGGGAGCGGAGCCGGATGCGGGGGGCGTGGTCCGGCCGCCTTCGAAGAATTGCCCCATCCAGTCGCCGGCGTCCTCCGGCGAACCCGGCGGAGTGACAGCGGTCGGCGCCTCCTCCACCGCGGGGACGTATCCGTCACGTCGAGACCTGCGCTGGGGCAACCGGTGGTGACGTGCGGCCGGACCATCGGTGGCAGGCGGGAGCGAATCGGACCGGTCCGCCTCCCGGGGCGGCTCGGGCGATGGGGCGGGTTCGGCCGCCGGAGCCGGGGCTTGCGCAGGAACGGTGCGGCCGGGGGCGGCCGGGGTGACGTCGGCGGAGGGCACGGCCGGTGATGGTGACGGCGGAGCGGGCGGCGGTGTGGGAAGTACCCGCCCGCCGGGCACTCCGGCGGGCGCGAGGGTCTTCAGGAGCTCCAGCGGCACGAGGATCACCGCGCGGACACCTCCGTACGGCGACGGACCCAGATCGACACTGAGACCGTGCCGGTGGGCGAAGCGGCCGACGACTGCGAAGCCGGTCTGCGGGATCTCGCCGACATCACCGACGCCGAGAAGGCGGCGGCCCGAGACGATGTCACGTGCTTCGGCCAGCCGGTACTCGTCCAGGCCCAGGCCGCCGTCATCCACCTCGATGACCGCACCACGCTGCACGGTCCGCACCGTGACGGGCACGCTGGTCCTCGGCGGTGAGTACTCGGTCGCGTTGGCGAGCAGCTCCGCGATGAGATGGATCAGTGGTTCGACCACCGATGCGGTGATGCCGACATCCGGGTCACCGGTGACCTCGACACGCTTGAACGAGACGATCCGGCCCGAGGCGGCCCGCACCACATCGACCAGCGCCAGCGGCTTCTGCCACTGCTGGCCGGGCCACTCCCCGCACAGCACCTTGAGACTCTGGGCGTGTCGCGCCTGCTGAGTCGCCGCGTGGTCCACATGCATGGTGGCCTCGAGCAGGTCTGCGTCGCCCGGGTGACGCTCCGCCACACCCGTGATCGTCGCCTGAATTCGGTGTGCCGAGGTCTGGACTCTGCTCGCCAGCTCGACCAACGCGATGCGCTGCGACTCCTCGCGGTTGTCGATCGCCTCGGACACATCCGTGAGCAGCTGGTCGAAGCGCTTGGAGAGCTCCCGGACGAGTGGCTCCGAACTGTCCCGCGATGCGGGAATCCCGCTCCTGCCGAGAGCGGCAGGCAGCCGCTCCTCCAGGAGGAACTCCGCCTCCTGGAGTGTCGCTTCTGACTGCGTACGTACATATGCGTGCCAGTCGGCGTCACGGCGTGCGGTTTCCGCCTCACGCTCACGTATCTCGGCACCCAGACGGGTGGCTTCGGCCACGCTCGCTCGGTGCTGCCTGCGCAGGTGCACGAGGCAGGCGAAGACCAGCAGAAAAGCCACGGCGTATGCCACGGTCGCGGCCACGCCGACGCCTGCGACGGGCACCACGGCTCCTGAGAAGGCAAGGAGCGTGAGCACGAGAGACACCGCCCAAAGGCCGTTGCTCCTACGGGGTTTGACAATGGGCGCGGGGGAACGGGCCATGGAAAACCTTTGATTCGGCAATAAGTCGATGTCTGGTGGAAGCCAGGCGTCGGACATCAAGCGATGTGCGGTGGGGGGAGGACCGGGCGGGTGGCAGCACGGGGGTCCGCGAACCCGGGCGACCTGTCGGCATCGCCCCGGTTCGTCATCGTCTTCATGAGAGGAACCACTCCTGCGCAAGAGGTTGTCTGAAGATCGTATCTTCGATCCGCTTCAGCGGAAGTGCTGGCCGGGCATGAACAGTCATGGCCCCCTTCCCACTTGGGCGCGCTGCGCCACAGCTCACGCCTTGCAGGGCGGCAATCAAGGCTTCGGCGGCGGCGCCGTGAGCGGGGCCGGACGGCGGCGATGCCAACGTTCACCCCGTACCCCGTGGAAGTCCTCCAGAAAATGCAGAACGCCGCAGGGCACCCCTACCTGGGCCTCGGAACCGGGCCGGGTGTCTCTTCGCGCTCACCGCCGCAATCACCGCGCCCGGGTGGGTAGTTGGTGTCGAACGGGACGAGCGCATGGCCGCGTTCACGCAGAACAACCTCGACCGGCCCGGCGTCGGCGAGCGATGGAGGTCTTCGACGCTCCACGTCCGCCGCCACCGCTGCACCGACCGGACGCTGACCCGTAGGTCCTTTGTAATCACCGCACTCGCCTCACCCAGGGCGAACCGATCCGCAGCCTGGAGCAGTAACTCCTCGCGGAACTCCTGCCGTTCGGCGGACACCTCCCCTTGTGGATACCTCATGCCCCGGTGATACCCCAGCAGGTGACCAGCCGTCGGCTTTTACCCCCTGTCGACGCAGTCCGTGGACCCAGAGACCGGGTCTCGCCCGTTCGACGTCAAGCGGTCCGGGTTCGTTATGGGCGAGGGCGCGGGGATGATGGTGCTCGAACGCGCCGAGTTCGCCCGGGCCCGTGGAGCACGTGCCTACGGCACGCCGGCCGGCAGTGCCGCGAGTTCGAGCGCGAACCACATCACGGCCTTTGACGCGGAAGGCCCGGCCTTCGCTTCGTCACAAGCCTGCTCCCCCACCCGTCGAAGCGGCGAGCCGCCCGGTTCGGCCAGTCGCACCAATGCCCGGGCCGCATGTGGTGGGAGTGGACGAAGAGGGCGGTTTCCGCAGGTCCTAAGCTCCTGCGCAGTCGAGCAGGGAGGGGTGCCGTGCAGAAGCTGGACGGGTCGGATCAGCTGAACAAGCTGGAGGAGGTCGGTGCCTGGTTGCGCCGCCGGTTGCCGGATCTGCTCGTCGAGAGCCAGGTGCCCGGGGCAGCCGTGGCGGTCCAAGCCGGTGATGAATGGGTCGAATCCGCGGCCGGTGTGCTGAGCACGGCCACAGGGGTCGACGCCACGGTGGACTCTCTCTTCCAGATCGGGTCGATCACCAAGGTGATGACCGCGACGCTGGTCATGCAGTTGGCCGACGAGGGACGACTGGATCTGGACGCTCCCGTACAGGCCGTCCTGCCGGAGTTCCGGATCGCCGACGAGGAAGCGGCGCGAGGGATCACCACGCGGCATTTGCTGAGTCACGTCGCGGGTTTCGAGGGGGACATCTTCACCGACACCGGCAAGGGTGACGACTGCCTGGAAAAGTACCTGGGCGTCCTGCGGGACGTGCCGCAGCTCTTCGAGCCGGGCGCGATGTTCTCGTACAACAACGCCGGGTACTGCGTGCTCGGGCGGATCGTCGAGGTGCTGCGCGAGGAGCCGTTCGACGTCTGCGCCCGGCGGCACCTGTTCACTCCGCTGGGTATGAGTCACACCGCGAGTGACCCCTACGAGGCGATCGTCCACCGCACGGCAGTGGGTCACATCGAGACGGTGCCGGGGGCGCCGCTCGAGCCGACGCCGGTGTGGGCCCTGGCACGCTCGAACGCACCGGCCGGATCGATGCTGGCGATGCGTGCGCGCGATCTGCTGGCCTTCGCCCGGATGCACCTCGCCGGAGGCCGGGGCCCCGACGGGGTGACCGTGCTCCGCCCGGAGACCGTCCGGGCCATGCAGCGGCCGCAGGTCACGCTGCCCGACATCGACCAGGGCGCCGCCTGGGGGCTCGGCTGGGAGCTCTTCGACCTGTCGGGCGGCATGGTCATCGGACACGACGGGAACACCATCGGTCAGTCGGCGTTCCTGCGCCTGGTGCCGGAGCGGGATGTCGCGGTGGCGATCGTCACCAACGGCGGCCTGTCACGGCGCGTGTACACGGAGATCGCGGGCCGGGTCCTCGGTGAACTCGCCGGGGTCGGTCTGCCCGCCTCGCCGGTGCCGGACGTGGGCGCTCGCGTTGCGGAGACGTCCCGGTATGTAGGTACGTACACGTCCAGCACCGCCGAGACCACGGTGAGCCGGGACACCGCTGGGCGGCTGTGGCTGGAGCGCACTCCCCGGGGAGCCATCGCCGAACTGGACGAGGCGCCGTACCGCACGGAACTGGTCGGCAGGCGCGGTGACACCCTGATCCCGGTCGAGCCGGAGCGCGGGGTCCACGCCCCGCTCGCCTTCCTCGGTGACGACGGGCAGGGACGCGCGCTGTATCTGCACACCGGCCGGGCCGAGCGGCGGGCACAGCGATGAACGAGATGCACCGACGCGCGATCGTGGCAGACCTGCACAACGACCTGCTGTGTGCGGTGGTCGCCCGGCCGGTGGACCACTGGGCGGAGTTCTTCCGGGAGCGCTGGCTGCCGCAATTGCGGGCCGGCGGGGTGAACCTTCAGGCGCTGCCGGTGTTCGTCGAAGATCCGTACCGGCCGGAGGGGGCGCTTCGCCGCACGCTGCGCATGATCGAGGCGGCGCACCGGCTCGCGGCCGGCAACGCCGATGCCGTCACGCTGTGCACGGACGGCGCCGAGGTCGACCAGACGCTGGCCGAGGGCCGGATCGCCCTGGTGCTGGCACTGGAGAGCGCACCCGGCGTGGGCGAGGACGTGGAGCTACTGGAGACCCTGTTCCGGCTGGGGGTCAGGATCGCGTCCCTGGCCCACTTCGGTCGCACCTCCCTGGCCGACGGCAGCGGCGAGGACGCGACGGGCGGCCGGCTGACCCGCTCCGGGGTCGCGGCGCTGGCCGAGATGGAGCGCCTCGGCATGCTCTACGACATCAGTCATCTCGGCGCGTCCGGGGTCGAGCATGTCCTGGAGCTGTCCTCACGGCCGTTGATCGCCACGCACTCCAGCGCACGGGCGCTCTTCGACCACCACCGCAACCTTGACGACGAGCAGATCCGGGGCGTCGCCGCGGGCGGCGGAGTGGTGTGCGTGAACTTCTTCGCTCCGTACCTGCACGAGAGCGACTACTCGATCGGCCGACTGATCGACCACATCGAGCACATTGCCGGGGTGGCCGGCGTCGAGCACGTCGGGCTGGGTCCCGACTTCATCAAGGAAGTACTTGCCGACACCACTCCCCCCTGCTGCGAGCCGGCCTTCGTCGAGGGAGTGCCGGCCGACGCCTATCTGCCCGGGCTTGCGGGTCCGGCCGGGCTGCCGCTGGTCACCGATGCGCTGCAACAGCGGGGGTGGCCGGAGCGCGACATCTTCGCGGTCCTGGGGGAGAACGTACGGCGCCTGCTGCGGAACGAACTGGGCCGGCCCGCGTCCGCCGGCTGAGCGCTGTGCGCGGCAGGAGATTCCCTTCGTGCGATCGGAACGACGCACACCTGAATGTTCAGTGAACCCGACGAACGACGCCTGAAGTACGTGTCTCAAAATCGTCGGATGGTCGAGGAGATGGAGAGCCATATCGTGCGCGCGAGCGATGGTTTTGAGAACGCACGTGAGCCCGCGGACGGCAGCCGAGTGCTGACGATCCGCAATCTGTCGGTCGAGATCCGCCGGGGCGACCGGATCGTCCACCCGGTCTCGGGCGTCAGTCTGGCGCTCGATCGCGGGGAGACCCTGGGGATCGTCGGGGAGACCGGATCCGGCAAGTCCATGACCGGCCTGGCCGTGATGGGCATGCTGCCGGCCGGTGGCCGGGTGACCGGCGGCTCGATCGACTTCGGCGGTACGGAGCTCGTCGGACTCCCCACGGACCGGTACCGGGCCCTGCGCGGCAACGACATCGCGATGGTGTTCCAGGATTCGATGACGGCCTTGAACCCCACCCGCCGCATCGGCGAACAGGTCGCCGAACCGGTGCGGTTGCACCAGGGCGCATCGAAGCAGGCCGCGCGCGCACGTGCCGCGGAGCTGCTCGACCTGGTCGGGATACCGAAGCCCCTCGAGCGGTTGGACGACCATCCGCACCAGCTCTCGGGCGGCATGCGGCAACGCGTGATGATCGCGATGGCGCTGGCGTGCGAGCCGCGGGTCGTCATCGCGGACGAGCCGACCACCGCGCTCGACGTCTCCATCCAGGCGGAGATCCTCGATCTCCTGGACGGCCTCAGGTCCCGGCTGGGCATGTCGATGATCCTCATCACCCACGACATGGGAGTGATCGCCCGGCACGCCGACCGGGTGGGCGTGATGTACGCCGGACGCGTGGCCGAGACCGGGCCGACACCAGCTCTTTTCAGCCATACCCGGCACCGCTACACCCATGCGCTGCTGTCCTCGATCCCCTCGCTCACCCAGGACCGGCGCGAGCAGCTCTTCAGCATTCCCGGCACACCGCCGGATCTGGCCGCCTCCCCCGCGGGCTGTCCTTTCGCGCCGCGCTGCGCGGCCGCGACGGACCGCTGCCACGAGGAGCGGCCGCCGCTCTCGGTGGAGGAGGACGGGCACACCCACGCGTGCTGGCACCCGGTCGCCACGGCAGCAGTCCGTACCGGCTCAGGGGCATCGGCCGTCGCACGGCCCGTCGTCTCCCCCGAGGCCCCTGCCGCACGCGAGACGACGCCGCGGCTGCGGATCGTCGATCTCAGACTTGAGTACCCGGTGGGCGGACGGGGCCTCCTCGGGCGGCGCCGCACTGTCAAGGCGGTCTCCGGAGTGAGCTTCGACGTGGCGCCCGGTGAGACGTTCGGCCTGGTCGGGGAGTCAGGGTGCGGCAAGTCCTCGCTGGGCCGCATGCTCGTGGCCCTGAACCGGCCCACGTCGGGCGAGGTGATCTTCGACGGCGCGTCGGTGACCGGTATGAGTGCCCGCGAACTCGCGCCGCGCCGGGCCAAGTTGCAGATGATGTTCCAGGACTCGAACTCCTCTCTCGACCCCCGCATGCGCATCGGCGCGATCCTGCGCGAGCCCCTCGCGATCCAGGGCATCGGCAGGCGCGCCGCCCGGACCGCCCGGGCCCGCGAACTACTTGGGGACGTGGGGCTGCCGTCGGGCGTCCTGGAGCGCTACCCCCACGAACTCTCCGGGGGACAGCGCCAACGGGTGGGGCTGGCCCGCGCGCTGGCCCTGGACCCGAAGGTGCTGATCGCCGACGAGCCGGTCAGCGCGCTGGACGTCTCCATCCGTTCCCAGGTCCTCAATCTGATGCAGCGCGTCCAACGTGAACGCGAACTGAGCAGTGTCGTGATCTCCCACGATCTCGCGGTCGTGCGGTACCTGGCCGACCGCGTCGGAGTCATGTACCTGGGCAAGTTGATGGAGACCGGCACCACCGAGGAGGTGTACGGGTCCACCGCGCACCCGTACACCGCGGGTCTGCTCGCGGCGGTTCCCGAGGCGGACCCCGCCGCGCCGCGCCCCCGGTCGGGCACGCGCGTGCGCGGCGAACTGCCCAGTCCCATCGATCCGCCCAGCGGCTGCCGGTTCCGCACCCGATGTCCACTGGCGACCGAGGTGTGCGCGGCGACGGAGCCCGCCCTCGCGACCCTCACCGGCACGCACAAGGTCGCCTGCCACCACCCCCTGCGCTCGCCGGCCGCACAGCCCGAGGAGCTCTCCGCACGATGAACCGTCACTCACCACTTCCCTGCATATCAGGCACCCCACGGATCTCCCGGAGAGGAGATGGTCACGCATGAGCTGGTACGTGGTCCGACGGCTGGCGATCTCCTTCGTCGTCGTGCTGGGCATCTCCGCGATGGTGTTCTTCCTGCTGCACGTGGTCTCGGACGACCCGGGCCGCGTGGTCCTGGGACAGCGCGCATCCCCCCAGGCCGTGGCCGACTTCAACCGGGAGCACGGGTTCGACCGGCCGCTCGTCGTGCAGTACCTCAGCTATCTGGGCCAGCTCGCCCACGGTGACCTGGGCAGGTCCTACAAGCTCAACGAGAACGTGGGGGCGGTACTGCAGCAGAACGCCGGCCGCAGCGCGATGCTGTCGCTCGCCGGCCTCGTCCTCGCGCTGCTGATCGCCGTCCCGCTCGGCATCCTCCAGGCGGTCCGCCGCAACAGTCTCGTCGACCGTGCCACCACGGCGGCCTCCTACGTGCTCTACGCGACTCCGTCGTTCCTGCTGGGCCTGATCCTGATCGCCGTGTTCAGCCAGTCCCTGCCGTTCTTCCCTGCCGAAGCGTCCCAGTCACACTCCTCGTGGGTGGTCCTCACCGATCCCCGCGCCATGGCCCTGCCCGTCATCACGCTCGCTGTCACCAGCGTCGCGATCTTCTCCCAGTACCAGCGCTCGTCGGCTCTCGACCAGCTCGGCCAGGACTACATCCGGGTCGCCCGGGCCAAAGGGCTCCCGGAGCGGAGCGTCCTGACGCGCCACCTGCTGCGCAACGCCTGTCTGCCGCTGATCACGCTGGTCGGCACGCTCATCCCCAGCCTCCTGGCAGGCAACCTGATCGTCGAGTCGCTCTTCAACTACCCCGGCCTCGGCCTGCTGTTCCTCAACAGCCTGCAGCACGAGGACTACCCGGTGCTCCTCGCCTACACCCTGATCGGCGGCGTCCTCACCGTGGCCGGCAACTTCGTCGCCGACATCGCGGTCGCCGCCGCCGACAGCCGAATCGAGTTGAACAAATGACCTCACGACACACGGACACAGCGGGGGCCCTGGAGGCGGTCGCCAGGGCGCCGTCAGCAGCCGACCCGGTCGAACCGACCGACGTGCGCGAGCGGTTCACTCCGAAACCGGTGCTGCGCGCACTGCGGCACCACCCGCTGGGCCTCGCCGGCGGGCTGCTTCTGATACTCGTCGTCGGGTTCTGTTTCCTCGGCCCCCTGCTCTACCAGACCAACCAGACCGACGTGGATCTGGTGAACGCGGCTCTGCCGCCCAGCGCCGAGCATCCGCTCGGGACGGACCTCAACGGGTTCGACGTGCTCGGCCGCCTCATGGCGGGCGGCAGGGTGTCCTTGCAGATCGGGCTGCTCGCCGCGCTGTTCGCCACCACGATCGGTGCGGTCTACGGCGCCGTCGCCGGACTCGCCGGCGGGGTCGTCGACGGGTTCCTGATGCGGGTGGTCGACACCCTGCTGTCGGTCCCCTTCCTCTTCTTCGTCCTGATCCTCTCGGTGCGCTTCCACCCGAACGCCGTGTCGCTGAGCCTGGTCATCGGCGGGTTCTCCTGGCTGGTCTCCGCCCGGCTCGTCCGCGGCGAGGTCCTGACCCTGCGGGTACGGGAGTTCGTGCTGGCGGCCCGGGTGATGGGGGCCTCCCGCCCACGGCTCATCCTCACCCACCTGATTCCGAACGCGCTCAGCGTGATCATCGTCGTCATCACCTTCCAGGTGGCCGACGCGATCCTCGTCGTCGCCGCTCTGGGCTTCCTGGGCTTCGGCCTGACATACCCGACCGCGGACTGGGGCAGCCAGCTTGCCAACGGCGCGACGTTCATCTCCGCCGACTACTGGTGGCTGGTGTATCCCGTCGGCATCTGCGTCATCGTCACGGTGCTGGGGCTCAACCTGCTGGCGGACGGGCTCCGCGACGCGGTCGGTCACCGGGCCGGCTGAGGCCGCTCGCCACAACCGTGACCTCCTCACCCTCTTCCACCACACCTCGCAGGGAGCCATCCATGACACATGTGCCCGGCAAGGCGCGAGGACGCCGCTTCGCGGTGCTCGCCGCCGTGCTCGCCGTACTGGCCACGGCGTGCACCGGCGGCGGCGACCTGGCCAAGGATCTGCAGGGCGGTTACAAGACCCTGCCGAAGGAGTCCGGGAAGCCCAAGGACGGCGGCACGGCCACGGTCGCGCTGACTCCGGGGCTCAGCCCCAACTACATCTATCCGTATCCGCCGGCGTCCGCCAACGGCACCGTCATCGCCCGCGGGCTCCTGTGGCGCTCCCTCTACCGCCCCAGTGGTGAGGGCGACCAGATCGCGGACGCCGCACTGAGCCTGGCCGAGGCGCCCCGCTACAGCACCGACCGCAAGACCGTGAGCATCAAGCTGAAGCACTACTCATGGTCCAACGGCAGGCCGGTCACCGCCGACGACGTCGTCTTCTCCCTGGCCCTGCTGAAGGCCGCGCTCAAGGAGAGCCCGGCCAACTGGAGCTTCTACACCCCGGGGCAGTTCCCCGACGGCATCACCGCGAAGGCCACCGCGCCGGACGAACTCACCCTCAGGTCCACGACCGCGTACAACCCGTCCTACCTGATGTCGATGCTGACCCTGCTGTACGTGATGCCCGCCAAGGAGTGGAACATCGCCCGCACCTCAGGGCCCCACCTGGACTACACGCAGCCGGAGAACGCCAAGGCCATCTACACCTACCTCACCAAGCAGTCGGAGTCCCAGGCCACCTTCGCCGACAACCCGCTCTGGCAGGTGGTCAACGGCCCGTACCGTCTCAAGAGCTTCGACCCCACGACCGGCTCGTTCTCCCTGGTCCCCAACACGTCCTACAGCGGCCCGGGCGGCTCACGGCTCGACCGGGTCGACTTCAAGTCGTTCACCTCCGCCCCGGCGGTCCTCAACCAGTTCAAGGCCGGCAACCTGACCGTCGGAACGCTGGACTCCAGCTTCATCATGCAGATCGGCGCACTGAAGAAGAAGGGCTACCACGTCTACGGCGCCCCGGCGCCCGCCCGGTTCGACCCGCTGGTCCTGAACTTCGAGGACACCACCCACCACTTCGACAAGGTGATCGCGCAGCCGTACGTCCGCCAGGCCCTGCAACACCTGATCGACCAGCAGGGCTACATCAGAAGCCGGGGCGTGTACAACGGTGCCGCCTCCGCCAACCACACGACCGCGGGCAGCGACTCCCCATACCCGCCCGCGTTCGGTGACAAGGCGCCCTACCCGTACGCCCCGGCCGCCGCCAAGAACCTGCTCACCAGCCACGGCTGGAAGGTCGAGCCGGGCGGCGCCACCACCTGCCGACGCCCGGGCACCGGGGCCGGCAAGTGCGGGGCGGGCATCCCGCGCGGGCAGACGATCGACTTCTCCCTCGCCTCCGCGAACACCCCGGCGTACGTCGGCGCCCGGGACACCGCCTTCGCATCGGAGGCCAAGAAGCTGGGCCTCAAGGTCACGCTCGTGAGCAAGTCGCTCAACTACCTGTACACCAACTACGGCAACTCCTTCGCGCCCGCCAACAAGAACAAGTGGGCGGCACAGGACTACGGACCGCTGTACCTGGCGGCCGGATACCCGAGCAGCAACACCGTGTTCAACACGGGAGGCAGCTTCAATCTCGGCGGGTACCGCGACGCCGAGGCGGACAAGCTGATCGACGCGTCGACGTTCGGAGCGGATTCCAAGGCCCTGTCGGCCGAAGTGACCCACCTCGGCAAGGACCTGCCGGTGCTCTACTTCCCGACTCCGCACACCCTTGTCGTGTGGAAGGACAGCCTCTCCGGGCCGCCGTCGTCGTTCAGCTCACTGCTCAGCTTCCTGTATACGCCGGAACTCTGGTACTTCCACAACTGAATGCCGCGCGCGGGAAGGTGGTGAGCCGTCATGGATACGTTCCACGACACGTCTGCGGACATGGCTGCGCTGCGTCGACTGATCGGCGGAGCACGGGTGGTGGCGCTCGGCGAGGGCGCGCACAACATCACGGAGTTCTACGGGCTCAGGGACCTGCTGTTCCGGTTCCTGGTCCGGGAGTGCGGGTTCACCGGGCTGGTCCTGGAGTCCGGATTCGCCGAGGGGCTGGCCGTCGACGAGTGGATCGACGGCGGGCCGGGACGGGTCGAGACCGTCGCCCGGGACGGCGTCACCTACCGCTTCGGCGAGTGCGAGCCGATGCGGAGGCAACTGCGCTGGATGCGTCGGCGCAACTCCGGCGGGTCGGCGAAGGTCTCCTTCTACGGAATGGACCTGCCGGGCTCGTCCACCTCCCCCGGCCCGGCGGTCCGTGCCTGCCTCGACCGGCTGCCCGCGCGCCCGGGCGACGAGGAGCTGCTGCGGCTGAGCGATCTGGGCGACCGGTCGCAGGCGGCGGTCCGTTACGCGGCGATGTCCTCCTCGGACCGTGCCCGGCTGCTCGACGGCCTTCGCGGACTGGACGAGCGCGCACTCCGCTACCGCCGGCACAGCGGCCCGGACGACGAGGACGCCGAGATCGCCCTGTGGTGCGCGGCCTCGCTCGAAGCCTTCGTCGCCGAGGCCGACGAGGACCGGACCTCCTCGGAGGGTCCCTATCCGCGGGAGGCGTTCATGGCGCGCAGCGTGGAGTGTATCCTGCGCCGGGAGCGGCGCATCGTGGTGAGCGCCCACAACGCACACGTCCGCCGTACACCGCTGCACGGTCGGCCGACCCTGGGCGGTCTGCTCTCCTCCGAGCTGGGAGCGGACCTCGTAGTCATCGGGATGACGTACGGCTCCGGGCCCGAAGTCACCTTCACCCAGCGGTCGTCGCGTCCGTTCGACTGCGACGTCACGCTCGGGGCGCGGACCCTCACGCCGGAGTCCGTCGAATCGCGGCTCGACCGTCTCGGCCCGGAGGTGACCCTCCTCGATCCGCGCCGCGCGCCCGCCGGGTTCTTCGACGGCGTCGAGGGGACGCTCGCCGGTGGGGAGCTCGACCCCGTCGACGACTTCCCGGCTGCCTACGACGCACTGCTCCACGTCCGGCAGGTGAACCGGATCCCCGGAGCGTTCGAGCGGCTGCGTGCCGAGTTCGCCGCGGCCGCGCGAGCGGGCTTCGAGGCGGCCCCGGATGCGAATGCACCAGCAGATCAGTCCATGCGTCCCGGAGACCTCGACGGTCTCCGGGACACCGAGGAGTCGGAGTCACAGTGAACAGCAGCCCTCCGCCGTATCCGCCCGCGCGGACCGTCGACGCCTTCGAGGACGTCGCGGGCGTCCGGGTGCCGGACCCGTACCGGTGGCTGGAGCCGGAGACCGACGAAGTACAGCGGTGGCAGCGCCGACAGGCCGAACTCGCCACTTCGACCGCCTACGACGGGCAGGACCCTGCGGCCGTACGGAAGCTGATCGAGACCTACGATGCCGGGTCCCGCCCGGCACTGCCGAGGTTCGCGGCGGGCCGCTGGTTCCGCGCCGTGAACGCACCCGGTGCGGCGGCGCCCAGCGTGGTCGTCGCCGACCGGCCGTTCGGCGCGGGCCGACCGGTGGTCGACCTGACCGCCTTCGGCGACGGGCAGAACCCCGCGTTCCTGTCGTGGCTCGCGCCGTCGCCGAACGGTCGCGTCCTGGCCCTGGGCGTCTGCACCGACGGCAGCGAGCACAACACGGTCCGGCTCATCGAGGTGGACTCGGGGCGCGTACTGGACGGCGCGCCACGGCAGGTCCTGCACAGCGCGTGGGCCGGTGGCGTGTCGTGGCTGCCCGACAGCAGCGGCTTCTTCTTCCTCGCCCTGACCGGTTCGCCGCATGAGTTCCGGCAGGCCGTGTACCGTCACCGGCTCGCCACGCGGGACAGCGCGGGCAGCACCGTGGTGGAACCGATCCCGGTCGGTGAGGGCTCCCAGGAGTACACACTCGTGCAGTTCTCGGCCGACGGCCGCTGGGTCGTCGCAAGTCACCGGGTGGGCAGTCCTGTTCCGGTCGCCGTACGCGATCTGTCCCGGCCCGCCACCCCCTGGCGTCCCTTCGTCACCGACTGCGCCGGGACCGTCGCCGGACACATCGTCGGCGACCGCTACATCGCGGTGACCGATGTAGCGGCACCACGCGGGCGCGTGGTTGCGCTCCCGCTGGACGCCGCCGATCCCAACGACCCTGCCTCGTGGACGGAGTTGGTGCCCGAGGGCGAGACGGTGCTGCGCTCCTTGTCTCCGGTCGGTGACCATCTGTACCTCAGTGAGTTCGACCGGACGTGCGCCCGGGTACGGATCCTCGACCGCTCCGGCGCCGTCACCGGGGAGGTTCCGCTGCCCGGGCAGGGGGCGCTCTCCGCACCTTTCTTCGCCCTGACCGGCCTGGCCGTGGGCTCTCCCCCGGACGACTTCGTCTTCGCCTTCTCCACCCTGACCAGCTCCTGGGGCGTCTATCGGCACCGTCCGGGAGAGGCGGACATCGAGACGCTGTCGGCCCCGGCGGTCACCCTCGACGCCGACGTGACGTTCGAGCGGGCCGTCGCACTCGACGGCGTGGAGATCCCTTACCACGTGGTGCGACCGGCGGGCAGCGACCCGACGCAGCCCGCGCCCACGCTGATCTCCGCGTACGGAGCGGCGAACGTGCCTCTGCTGCCGCAGTACCAGCCCGAGATGGCCGCCTTCGTCGCGGCCGGCGGCGTGCTCGTACAGGCGCATCTGCGCGGGGGCGGCGAGTTCGGCCGCGACTGGTACCTGGCCGCGCACCGGGAACGCAAGCACGTGCGCGACCGTGACCTCATCGCCGTCGCCGAGCACCTCATCGCCACAGGGCTCACCACACCCGAGCGGCTCGCGCTGACCGGTGGCTCCGACGGCGGTCTCATGTGCGGGGTCGCCCTCACGACGCGCCCCGAGCTGTGGTGTGCCGTGCTGCCGATGGCGCCGCTCCTCGACCTCATCGGGGGCACCCGCGATCCCTATCTGGACTTCGTCATCCGCAAGGCGTGGGCGGATCCGGACGATCCTGCGGAAGTACGGCGGCTGCTGCGGCTCTCGCCCTACCAGTTGGTCGGGCCCGGCGTCTTCCCGGCGATCTATCTTCAGGCCGGGGCGACCGATCCGCGCTGTCCTCCCTGGCATGCGCGCAAGTTCGCCGCCCGCCTGCAGGCGGCACAGGAAGGGAACGCGCCGATCCTCCTGCACGTCTTCGACAACGCCGGGCATGGCGCGGCGACGTCGTACGAGGTCGCGACCGCACAGGACGCAGAGTGGCTGGCCTTTCTGATCAGGGCACTCGGTCTGGGCCGTCAGGAAGCTTCCGGATGAGCGGGCGGGACAGCCTGTCCGCTCATCCGCCGTCCGGGGCGGACCTGAGCGACATCAGGTGCAGCTGCAGCATGGCCGAGAGACGTGCGGACGGATCATTGAGGTCGATCCGGCCGACCTCCGCCGCGCGCCGAAGCCGGTAGCGGAACGTGTTGGGGTGCACGAACATCGAGGCGGCGGCCGTGGCGACATCGCCGAAGGCGTCTAGCCAACTCCGCAGCGTCTCGGCCAGGTTGGTCTCGTGGATCTCGTCGTAGGCGATGACGCGTGCGACGACGCCGCTGGGCAGGTCCCCGCGCGGGACGAGGTCGGCGAGCTCCAGCAGCAGTGCCTCGACGTGGACGTCGTCCAGGCGGGCGACCGGCTGCCCGGCGGTTCCCGACCGCAGGACGCGCGACGCCCGTTCGGCTCCGGTACGCGACCGGGCCAGCGCCGCACTGTCCTCGGCGTACGGCCCTACGCCGATCACGGGGCGCAGCCGGGAGCCCACGCGGGCCAGGAACTCGGTGGCGATGCGGGCCGCCCGTTCCTCGGCGTCGTGCCGGTTCTGCGGAAGAAGGGGCAGGATGCCGTACGCGATGTCGCCGATCAGCGCCGCGGTGGCGCGCGGGTGCACCGCGGCCAGATGCATGGCGAACGCGTCAGCGAGGCGTTTGCGTTCGGTGGCGGTACGGGCGGGCAGCCGGTGTTCATTCGCCGCGTCGACGACGGTGAGTGCGAGAACGACGGCGGGCTCGTCCTTCAGGCCGAGGCGGCGGATCGCCTCGGGTGATCCAGGGCCGCTCTCCAGTGCGGTGGCCAGCAGCTCCGCGCGCTGCCGCCTTTCCATGTCCGCGTCCGCGCGCTGCCACACCATGTGCATCGCGACCAGCTTGGACGCCTCGTAGAGCGCTTCGCTACGGTCCTCGCTCAGCGGCTCGGCGACGACCACCCAGATCGCGCCGAGGATCTCGTCCCCGGCGCGCACGGCGATCGCCGCGCGCGGCAGTTCGGGCGGCTGTGTCGTGTCGCCCGACTCGGGGAGAGACGCGACGAAGACGGGGCGGTCGCTGCGGTAGATCGCCTGGAACACCCCGCGTTCCTCAAGGATGCGTGTGTAGTGCTCGGGGACCTGCCGGCCCAGGATCGTCTGGACCCGCGAGGGGTCGATGTCCTCCTGCCGGCTGGAGAAAGCCAGCAGGCGCGAATTGCGGTCCTCGATGGTGACGGGCGCGTCCAGCAGCGCGGCAATCGCGTTGGCGACCGCGAAGAGGTCGCCGGATTCGATCCGGTCGGCCGTGTGACCATCCATGGCATGCCGGTTGCTGTCGGTCGTCAGCGTCCGGAGCATCCCCGCCAGGTGCGTCCAGGAGGCGCCGCGGGCGAAGGAGAGCACGGCCACGCCCGACGCCTCGGCCGCATCGATCAGCGCCTCGTCGGCGGTGAGGGGCGCGCGTACCACCAGGGCGGCGGCGCCACGCTGCCCCAGTCGGGTGACGACTCGGGCGATATCGGAGAGGTCGTGCAGGGCTACGCCCAGTACCAGTGCGTTGTCCGGGAGTTCCGGCTCGTCGAGTGGGTCGTGGATGACGACGCCGCCGATGCCGTCGGCGCGTTCTATGTCACCGCAGACCACGTCGAGCAGGGTGGAACCGAGTTCCTCCAGGACACGCGCGAGGCTCGCTCGCGGAAGGCTGGTCACGGGAATGAGCACGGGGCCGAAACTAGCCCGGCCCACCGGCATCGGAGTTGGTCGCGCATGACGTAATGATGCCAGCCCGTTCGTCCACACGGACGAACGGGCCGGCGCGGTGAGGGCCTCATGGGACGGGCACCCAGGTCGTCGAGTCCGTCACCTCGTCCAGAATCTCCGGGACGGGGGTGACGCCGAGGCCCGGCCCGGTCGGCACGGCGAGATGTCCGTCCACGAGGTGGAACGGTGCGGTGATGTCGGTCCGGTAGTAGCGGTCGGAGGCCGAGGTGTCGCCGGGCAGCACGAACCCGGGCAGTGCGGCAAGCGCCACGTTGGCGGCGCGGCCCAGTCCCGTCTCGAGCATGCCGCCGCACCAGACGGGGACGCCGTGCGCCGCGCAGACGTCGTGGATCCGCCGCGCCTCCAGATAGCCGCCGACGCGGCCCGGCTTGATGTTGACCACGTGGCAGGCGCCGAGCACGAGCGCGTCGGCGGCGGCGCGGGCGGAGACGATCGACTCGTCGAGGCAGATCGGGGTGGTGATGCGCTTCGCGAGTTCCGCGTGGCCGAGGAGGTCGTCCTCCGCGAGAGGCTGCTCCAGCATCAGGAGGGCGAACGGGTCGAGCCGGGCCAGATGGCGGGCGTCGCCGCGGCGATAGGCGGCGTTGGCGTCCACCTGCAGCAGGATGTCGCCGAACCGTTCGCGGACGGCGCGCACCGGCTCGATGTCCCAGCCGGGTTCGATCTTCAGCTTGATCCGCAGATAGCCGGCGTCCAGATATCCGGCGACGGCGTCGAGGAGCGCGGGGATCGACTCCGTGATCCCCACCGACACCCCGCACGGCACTCTGTCGCGGACCGCGCCGAGGGCGCGTGCGAGGGGCACTCCCCGGGCCCGGAGGTCCGCGTCCAGCACCGCCGTCTCCAGGGCGGCCTTGGCCATGCGGTGCCCCTTGAACGCGGCCAGAGCCGGGGCGACCCGGTGGGCGTCGAGGTCGGCCACCCCGGCGAGCGCCGGGACCAGGAAGCGGCTGAGGACGTCCGCGGCGGCGTGCGTGTACTGCGACGAGTACTGAGGAGCGGTGCCCGCGCCGCACTCGCCCCAGCCCTCGGCCTCGTCGGTGACGACGCGCACCAGGAGGGCCTCCCGCACGGTCTCGGTGCCGAACGAGGTGCGGAACGGGGATACGAGGGGTGCCTTGATGGTGCGCAGTTCGACTCCGGTGACCTTCACGCTGTCTCCTGTGGCGCTTCGTTGTGGTGTGTTCCGTGCCGGCGTGTGCCGCCGGTGACCTGCGTCGGGCTTCCGCGGTCCACGACGTACCAGCCCGCCGGGTCGAAGCCGCGCACCCGCGCGCCGTCGGCGAGCAGTCCGCCCAGCACGTCCCGTACCGCCGCGCGCCAGCTCACGGCGCACGCCGGGTCGCTCTCGCGCAGTGCCTCGACGTCTTCGGGTACGGCCACCAGTACGGTGCGTGCGTTGCCGCCGGTGCGCCCCACCGACGGCGCGCCCGTTGCGGAGACTCCGAGGGCGACGGTCGCTCCGCGCGACCGGGCGACTTCCGCGTCGGCCGGCCTGGGCCGCCCGGTGCAGACCGACTCGGCCTCCGGAGACGCCAGACACCACCGCACCAGAATCCGGTCGCTGTCGTCGCTGCGGTTGATCCCGTCGTCGATGGGGCCGTAGAAGTCCGGCAGGTACTCGGCAGGCTCGGCAGCCAGCTTGGCGATGTTGAAGTAAGCGTTGCGGCGCACCAAGGGGTCGTACGTCCAGCAGATCTCGCCCACACCCCGCGCCAGCGTCCAGGCCCGCTGGTGCAGTTTCAGGGCGAATCCGACATTGCGCCGCCGCACGTGGGGCAGCACCCCTGCGATGTGGCTGTGCAGGGCCGCGCGCGCCGGCGGGGAGAAGAACCCGAAGCAGGAGCCGACCAGTTCGTCCCCCACGAAGGCGCCGCTGACGTAACTGCCCGCCTTCGCCAGCGCACGCAGCAGGTCGGCGGTCACCACCGGACTGTTCTCGCCGGTGCGCCAGATCTGCTCGTACAGGCGCCGAACGGCCTCAAGCTCACTGACACTGTCCAGGGAACGGATGTCGATGCCCGCGACGCGCGCGGCGGTCTCAGCCGCGGCGTACGCCGCGTCGACGGGCGGGGATTCGGTGCGGTCGCGCAGGAGATCGGTCACGCAGGTCATGGTTTCAACCCCGATCTTCGTGCAGCTGGTTCGAGGGCACAGGATGCGGGCTCCCGCTTCGTCCGGGCGGACAGCCGTCCTGCGGTGCCAGGAGGTCGGCCACCAACGCGGTGAGCAGTCGGGTCCGCCGCGGCAGCTCCGCGACGAGCAGATGTTCGTCGTCGGCATGCGCGCCGCCGCCCACCGCTCCCAGGCCGTCGAGGGTGGGGGTGCCGACTCCCGCGGCGAGATTTCCGTCGGAGGCGCCGCCGACGGCCACCTGCGTGAGCGGGCCGAGCCCGAGGTCCGTCGCGAGCCGGCACGCCCGCGCAAAAAGATCCTTCGATGCGGTGGCCTGCAAGGGCGGCCGGTTCGGACCACCTGTGACCTCCACGGCTGCGCCGGCCGACCGGGCCCGCAGGTCGCGCATCGCTCGGTCCACCCGGTGCTGCTCTGCCGCGTCCCGTATGCGGACGTCGACGTCGAAGCGTGCCGAGGCGGGGACGGTGTTGCTCGTGGTGCCTGCCTCCAGGCGGGTCGGCGTGACAGTCGTACCGTGTGCCGCATCGTCCAGTGCGGCCACGGCCAGGATCTGGTGGGCGGCCTCGATCGTCGCGTTCACGCCACGCTCCGGCTCAAGGCCGGAGTGGGCGGCACGTCCTCGAACCAGCACCTCGTAGCGCGACACGCCTTTGCGTTCCGTCTTCAGGGCCCCACCCGGTCCGGCGGCCTCCAGTACGAGGGCGGCGACGTGGGAGCGGGCCTCGCCCTCGATGAGCTCCCGGGACGAGGGCGAACCCGGCTCCTCGTCACCGGTGATGAGGAGGGTGACACCGTCCAGCGGATGCGCGGCCCCGGGTCCGGACACACTCGTCCGTGTCCCCGTGCCGATCAGGTCCGCCAAGGCGTGGAACGCCATCACCAGACCGGCCTTCATGTCGAAGCAACCGGGTCCGCGCAGCACTCCGTCGCGAACCTCGAACGGATGGCTGTTCAACGACCCGACCGGCCACACCGTGTCGTGATGCCCGATGAGCAGCACGCGCGGGGTCCGGCCGAAGCGCCACCGCACATGCGTGCATCCGTCGATGACTACCCGCTCCGCCTCGGCCCCGAGGTGACCGGCGCCGATCCGGGCCACCAGCTCGGCGCTGCGGGCGACCGCGGCCAGGTCGTCCGAGGGGGACTCGCAGCGCACCAGCCGCTCGACGTCTGCGATCATCGCGGCCGCACGCTCTCGTTCCCGGCTCTCCGGCCGGGCACCGTCCTCCTGTCCAGTGGTTCGATTCACCACGGCGCGGTGTTCTGTCACGGCGGACACCTCCAGTCGACGCATCTGCCCAGCATCGTGAGCTGCGCCGCGGTGCGATCTGTCCGGTCGGCCAATATCGATGTGCTCGATTGGGGTGGGGCGATGAACCGGGCCTCCAGTGCAGTGACCCGGCTCAGGCCGTACCGCCCATTGCCGCGGGGGCGGCAAACCATCTGACCCGCGATCCAAAGATCCTGACGGCTCACCAGAACGGGCGTCAAGATGCCTCGGAGAGCGTCGCTTTGTCGTCGGGTGGTGACTTTGGTGATCCCTGCGGTATGCCGGTGGTATGCGGTATGCGGAGGGTGGGGGTCTGGCCGTCTGGCCGTCTGGCCGTCTGGCTGCTGAGCGGCGGGCGTTTCGTCCGAGCATGCCTGCTGATCGCGCCGGCGTCGGGAAACCAAGATCCCCGACAGAGTCAAGTGAGAAATACGGAAGCCCCACCCCGCCGTTTTGGCCGGAAGGGTGGGGCCTCGGTGTCAGGATTTGACGATCCGCGTCTCGACTTGGATGCCGGATGGCTTTCGTGAAGTGGGCAGTGGGATGTACTGCCGTGCCTCAGTAGCCCTCCCCCGTCGAGAGGGATCGTCGAGCGCCTGGATCGCCTGCTTTTCTTCGGCCTCCGTCAACCTGGCGAACGACTGCGTCATTGCGTTCAGGCTTTCATCCCTGCCCCGAGTCACCGCTCACCCGCAAGATCAAGATCGCGATTGTCCTGACCCTGAGTAACGTCCGTTGCCTCGCTGCGGCGCCAGGGGTGTGCAATCGGGGCGGCGACGGACCGCCACCAGGGATCGAGGGGAAGCGTTCCCGCGGGTTCGAAGGGCTCGCCCGGCCGGGGAAATGCGGCTGGCTGCTCAGCTTCCTCGGCGGCGTCCTTAGTCCACTCGCCGGGCTCTGCCCACGGGTGCATGGAGAGGGTGAAGGTGCCCCAGTGGATGGGCATCATGACGCCGTGCGGCTTGCCCCCTTGCAGGTCAAGGTGGGCCTGGATCCCCTGAGCGGGCGTCATATGTATGTCGGGCCACCCACCGGGGAGTGGGGTACAGTCCGTGCGGTTCTTGGGCCAGTACTCGGAGTACGCGCCGATCTGGATCATCGTCGCGTCGAATGGGCCATATCCGGCGCCGATGTCCTTGAAGCCGGGGAAATAGCCCGTGTCACCGCTGTGGTAGATCCGGTGCTCGGGCCCCGCGACGACCCAGGACGCCCAGAGCGTGTGCTGCTGGTTGCGCAGACCGCGGCCGCAGAAGTGCCGTGCCGGGGTGGCAGTCAGGCTGATCCCGGCGATCTTCGTGGTTTCGTTCCAGTCCAGTTCACGCGTCCGGTCGGCGGACACGCCCCACCGCTCCAGATGGGCGCCGACGCCGAGCGGGACGGCGAAGACCGTATCCGTGCCCGCGAGGGCGCGGATCGTCGGGAGATCGAGGTGGTCGTAGTGGTCGTGGGAGATCACCACCGCATCGACGGGTCCGAGCGCGGCGAGCGGCAGCGGCACGGGGTGCAGCCGCTTGGGCCCGGCAAAGGCGAAGGGCGAACAGCGCTCGCCCCACACCGGGTCGAAGAGCACCCGCCGGCCGTCGATCTCGGCGAGCACGCTGGAATGGCCCATCCAGGTGAGCCGCAGCCCGGTGGCGGGCGGCTCGGCGAGGTCGGCGTAGGTGGTGGCGTGGACGGGCATGGTGCCGACCGGCGCCCTGCGCGCCCGCTCCTCCTTGCGGAAATAGACCTTTGCGAACTCCAGGGTGGATCCGGACGGCCGGGTCCGTGCCCCCACCGGGTTCTGGAAGACGCCGTCGGCGAAGTTCGGCGAGCGGCGGATGCGCTCCATGCGGGCACCGCCCGGATCGGCGCCGAATGCGGCGGGGCGCAGCGAACGCAGCCGGGTGCGGAGCGGAGGCAAGGGGTCAGCGCCGGTCACAGCATCTCCTGAAGGAGTCGGTGTCGTCTCATTATGGGCGGGGGGTACGACAGTGCGAGAGCGGAACGGCCGACGGGCTGATCGCCGGACCGGACTCCATCAGCCACGCGGCTGCCCGTACGCGTGGCTGATGCGCAGCCGCAGGACGACGCGGCGGTCCCGGACCATCGCATTGCGGTAGTCGTCCCAGTCGGGGTGTTCGCCCTGGACGTCGCGGTAGAGCGTGATCAGCTCCTCCACCGTCGCGTCGTGCGGATCGGTGGCGACGGGGGTCAGCTCGGCCGTGCCGTCCACGACCGTCCACGACCAGCGGTCCGCGCTGGTGACGTGGTAGCTCGCCCGCGGGTCACGGCGGAGGTTCTTCGTCTTCGCCCGGTCCTCGGTGATCGAGACGCGGACGATGCGCTCATCGGGGTAGTAGAAGTGATTGACATTGGACAGCTGGGGCCTGCCGTCCCGCTTGAGCGTCACGAGTACGCCGCCGTTCTCCTCGCCGAGCAGCCCGAGCAGCGCTTCCTGCTGTGTATCGAATCCCGTCATGCCGAATCCAACGTCCGTGCTCGCCACAGGATTCCGCATTCGGCCGTACTCCCGTGCCACATCCGGGGGCCTACGGGCCGCCGCCCACCACACCGGGGTGCTGTGGGCGGGGCTCCGCTTCGAGTTGGCGGTGGGCCGCTGGAAGAAGCTGGACCCGCAGCTCAAAACGCTGGCCGTCATGTCGTCCGCGGCCACCGTCGGCTGCAGCTGGTGCACGGACTTCGGCTACTGGGAGAACCACCGCCCCGGCATGGACCCCCGCAAGTTGCGCGACGCACGGGTGTGGCGCGAGAGCGAGGCGTACACCCCGCTGGAGCGTGACGTCATGGCGTACGCGGAGGCGATGAGCCTCACCCCGCCCGAGGTCGGGGACGAATTGATGGAGCGGCTGCGGACGACGCCCTGCGAGGCGCCACTCGTCGAGCTCACGACCACGGTCGTGGTGGAGAACATGCGCTCCCGCACCAATTCCGCTCTCGGTCCGGCCAGCCAGGGCTTCAAGGACCGATGCGCGGTGGAACGCCCCGCAGGCCGCCGACCGATGCGGTCCGGCCACTGAACGACGATTCAGCAGTGGCCGCATTGACAGGGCCGCCTCCACCTCCCGATACTGACCGGCGATTCAGTAAATCGACCTTTCAGTGGAGGTAGCCGGCGTGCCCGAACAGTCGAGGAGCGCGTCCGTGACCGGCGGTGAAGCCGTCGTCCGGGCTCTGGCGGCCCATGGGGTCACCAGGGCGTTCGGAATTCCCGGAACGCACAACCTGGAGATCTACCGGCATCTGGCCCCGTACGGCATCGCACATGTCACGCCCCGGCACGAACAGGGCGCGGGATACGCGGCGGATGCGTACGCACGGGTCACCGAGCGGCCCGGGGTGGCGATCACCACCACCGGGCCGGCCCTGCTCAACATCACGGCAGCGGTCGGTCAGGCGTATTCGGACAGCGTGCCGCTGCTGGTCGTGTCGCCCGGGATGCCGTTGCGCCACCCCCGGCAGCCGACCGGTCTGCTGCACGAAATGCGCAGCCAGACCGAGGCACTGCGCGCGGTCGCGGCGTTCAGCCATCGGGTGTCGACGGTCGAGGAGATCGGCTCGGCGGTGGCGCGTGCGTTCACCCTGTTCCGTACCCGGCGGCCGCGCCCGGTCCATATCGAGGTACCGCTGGATCTGCTGGAGACGGCGCAGCCCGCGGGACCGGTGCGGCTCACGCCACCGCTGTCCGCCCCGGGCCCGGCCGGGCCCTCGCTGCGGGACGCGGCCCGGGTCCTGCGCTCGGCCCGGCGGCCCGCCGTGGTCCTCGGCGGAGGGGCTCGGTCCGCGTCCGCCGGGTGCCAGGCGCTCGCCGAGGCCCTGGCCGCCCCGGTCGTCACCACCGCCAACGGCAAGGGGATCGTCGACGAGACGCATCCACTGTCGCTCGGGGTGTCGCTGCACAGCCCGTCCGTACAGAAGTGGCTGGCCGACTGCGATGCGGTGCTCGCGGTCGGCACCGAGCTGGCCGAGTCCGATCTGTGGTCCGCGCCGCCGCCGCTGGGCGGCACGCTGATCCGGGTCGACATCGACCCCGCCCAGATGTACGCGGGACTGCCCGCCGATCTGGCGCTGGTCGGCGCGGCGCGCCCCACGCTGGAGGCGCTGCGGGAGGCGCTGGAGGAGGCAACCGGGGAATCGGGCGCAAGGGAGGGTGCCGCCGCGGTGCGGGCGCTGCGCGCCGCACGGGACGCCGAGACCGCGGAGCGCGACGCCCGCTGGGTGCCGTATCTGCGGGCTGCACGGGCCGTGCTGGACGCCGACGCGATCTGGACCTCGGACAGTGCGCAGTGCTGCTACTACGGCGCCCTGCCCCACCTGCCCGTCGGCCCGCGCGGGCGCTATCTGCACCCGACCGGCTTCGGCACCCTCGGCTACGCGCTGCCCGCGGCGATCGGCGCGAAGACCGCGTACCCGCACCGGCAGGTCGTGGCGCTGAGCGGCGACGGCGGGCTGCAGTTCTCCGTGCAGGAGCTCGCCACGGCCGCCCAGTTGCGGCTGCCGCTGCCCGTCGTGGTGTTCGACAACGGGGGCTACGGGGAGATCCGCGACGAAATGACTGCGCGCGGCGACACCCCCACGGGCGTCGATCTGCCGTCCGTCGACCTGCCCGCGCTGGCGCGGGCGTACGGCGGCCACGGCACCCGCGCCGACACCCCTGAGTCGCTCGCCCGCGCCCTGTCCCTGGCCCTGACCACCCCCGGGCCCACCGTGATCACTGTGACCGAGGAGACCCCCCGATGACGACACCTGCGGTGTCCCGTCCCACCGCCCCGTCCGCCCCCCTGATCTCGCTCACCTGGACCGACCACATCACCGGCCGCCAGGGGCACCTGGTCGTCGACCGGCTGGTGCGCGGCGTGTCCAGCGGCGGGCTGCGGATGCGGGCTGGCTGCACTCTCGACGAGGTCGCGGGGCTGGCCCGCGGCATGACGATGAAGGAGGCCCTCCACTTCAACGCCGATGACACGGGAACCCGTTACATACCGCTCGGCGGCGCGAAGGGCGGCATCGACTGCGACCCGCGCGACCCGGAGGCCTACGGCGTTCTGGTGCGCTATCTACGGGCCGTGCGCCCGTACATCGAGAACGTGTGGACGACGGGCGAGGACCTGGGGCTCACCCAGGACATCGTGGACCGGGCGGTGGCCGAGGCCGGGCTCGTCTCCTCGATCCAGGCCGTCTATCCCCTGCTCGACGACGAGACGGCGGCCCGGCAGCGTCTTGCCGACGCGTTCGCCGTCGAGGTGGACGGCATCGGGCTCGACGAGCTGGTCGGCGGCTGCGGTGTCGCCGAGTCGGCGCTCGCGGCGCTGGACCGGGCGGGCGTCCCGTACCGGGAGGCCAGGGTCTCCGTACAGGGGCTGGGCACCATGGGCGGGGCGACGGCGCGGTTCCTGGCGCGGGCCGGGCTGACGGTGGTCGCCGTGGCCGACGTCAAGGGCACGATCGCCAATCCGGCCGGCCTGGACGTCGAGGCGCTGCTGGCCGCCAGGGACGGGTACGGAACGGTGGACCGCGGCGCGCTCCGGGACGGGGACCGGGAGCTGCCCGCGGACGCATGGCTGGAGCAGGAGGCCGAGATACTGGTACCGGCCGCCGTTTCGTACGCGATCGATACCGCCAACCAGGCGCGGATACAGGCATGTTGGGTCGTCGAGGCGGCGAACATGCCGGTGCTCGCGGAGGCGGAGGCACTGCTCGCGGCACGCGGGATCACGGTGTTGCCGGATGTGGTCGTCAACTCCGGTACGAACGCCTGGTGGTGGTGGACGCTGTTCGGTGACATCGGTGCTGACGCCGACGAGGCGTTCGGGCACACCCGCCGCTCGATGCGGGCCCTGATCGACCTGATGCTGGCCCGCGCCGAGGCCGACGACTGCACCCCGCGGGCCGCCGCCCATGCCGTCGTCGCCGACCGGCTGCCGGTGATGGCGCAGCGGTTCGGCTGGTACCGCTGAACCCAACTGCACTGCCGGTCAAGGCTGTTCCGGCCGGCCGTCCACGTGAACGGCGTATAGCTGCCATGGCAGCTTCCCGCCAGCCCCGGCCCAGCTCCAATCCGCCATGCTCCTGACACTCTCACCTCACCACCCCCTGAAAACACACGAGTTCACGAGGTGAGAATGAGACGGACCAGATGGGCGGCGGTCTGCGCCACCGTGCTTGCCGCCGCCCTTACCGGTGGAACACTGCCCGCTGCCGCCGACAACACAGCAGCCTTCGCCAACCCGTCCACCTCCCCGGCAACAGCCGGCGGGAGCAGCACCGTCACCCTGCTGACCGGCGATGTGGTGACGTACTCCGGCCGTGGGGACGGCGTACAGATCAGCTCGATCGTGCCGGGAACCGGCCGCGAGGGCATGGGCTTCACCCGCTTCCGGGCCGGCGGCCACGAGTACGCGGTACCGATCGACGCCATGGGCCAGATCTCCCGGGGCCGTGTGGACCAGCGGCTGTTCGATGTGACCGAGCTCGTCGCCTCGGGCTACGCGGATGCCGATACGGACTCGCTGCGCATCCTCGTCGGCGGTGCCGCATCGTCGTCCGGGAGCCCCGACGCCCCGAAGGGCGCACGGGTCGCCGCGGCATTCCCGACCACACAGACCACCGCGCTGAATGTCCCGAAGAAGTCGGCCGACACCGTCTGGAAACAGCTCGGCACCCAATCGCGGGCCCGCACCGAGGGCATCGGCAAGGTCTGGCTCGACGGCAGGGTGCGGGCCACGCTCGACAAGTCCGTACCGCAGATCGGCGCCGACCGGGCGCACCGTGCCGGGATCACCGGGAAGGGCACCAGAGTTGCCGTTCTCGACACCGGCTACGACCGGGACCACCCCGATCTGAAGAGCGCCGTCGTCGCCTCGCAGGACTTCACCGGAGACGGCGACGTGCAGGACATGCAGGGCCACGGCACCCATGTGTCCTCGATCATCGCCGGTTCCGGGGCCGCCTCCGAAGGCCGGTACGCGGGTGTCGCACCGGGTGCGGAGCTCGTCGAGGGCAAGGTGCTCGGCAACGACGGCTACGGCTACGACTCCTGGATCCTGGCGGGCATGCAGTGGGCCGTCGACCAGGACGTCAAGGTCGTCAACATGAGCCTCGGCTCGCGCGTGGCGTCCGACGGCACCGACCCGTTGTCGGCCGCCGTCGACAAGCTCTCCGCCGAGCACGGCACGCTCTTCGTCATCGCTGCGGGCAACAGCGGCGACCGGACGATCAGCGCACCCGGTGCCGCCGACGCCGCTCTGACGGTCGGCTCGGTCACCAAGTCCGTGAGATGTCGGCGTTCTCCTCACGCGGACCGCGTCAGGGCCGGCCCGCCGTCAAGCCGGAGATCTCCGCCCCCGGCAGTGACATCGTTGCAGCGCGGGCCGCCGGCACCCTGGACGACGCCGCCGTCACCGAGCGGTACGCCTCGCTCTCCGGTACGTCGATGGCGAGCCCGCATGTGGCGGGCGCCGCGGCCCTGCTGGCCCAGCGGCACCCCGACTGGTCCGGCGCCCGACTGAAGGCGGCACTGATCGGCAGCGCCGCGCCGGTGGACGGTGCGACGGTCTCCGACACCGGTTCGGGCCTCACCGACGTACCGGCCGCACTGGCCACTGCGGTGCTCGCCGAACCCGCCACGCTGGCCGCCCACACCACGTACCCGAACACCTCCGCCGAGCCGCAGAGCCGCGAGCTGACGTGGACGAACACCACCGACAAGCCGGTGAGGCTGCGGCTCTCCGCGGGGCAGGGCTCGGCGGTACGCCTCGACGCGCAGACGCTGACCGTGCCGGCGCGTTCCTCCGCCGTCTCGAAGGTCACCCTCGAACCGTCGCGGGTCGAGGCGGGCACGACGTACGGCGGTGCCGTGACGGCGACCTGGCCGGGAGGCGGACGGGCGACCGTGCCCGTCTCGATCCAGGCCGATCCCGAGACGTACACCCTCACCCTGACCGGACCCGCGGCGCGTGAGGGAAGCGAGGCCACCTCGACGGGTGTGGTTCTGCAGAACGAGAAGACCGGCGCGTCCCAGCTGATCGGGCTGACAGGCACCACCCCGAAGAAGGTGACGCTGCCGCGCGGCAGTTACCGGGCCCTCGGGCACACCTGGGAGTACGACAAGGTGGGCAATACCGTCGTCGGCACCACGGCGATCCACTTCGCCCGGCGGGTGACGGTGGATCAGGACACCTCGGTCGCATTGGACAGCAAGGACGCGAAGCCGGTACGGATCGGGGTGGACGACGGGTCCGCCCGGGTGACCCTCCAGTCGGCGACCGGAATCGTCTCGCGGACAGGCACCGGCTCCGGCGCCGTGGACAGCGGTCTGGTCGCGCCGAGTTCCGCCGGCCAGTACCGCGTCGAGGCCGTGCCCACGACCGGGGCGGCACTGGACGGGCTGACATTCTTCGGCGGGCTGAGCTGGCAGCAGCGTGAGGTCGACGCGCACGAGCCCGGCTCCTCGGCGAACGCGCTGAAGCTGCTGCTGTCGCAGTACAGCATCTACAGCTGGCTGGGCACCGCCACGGGCGAGGTCGTCGACATCGGCACCGGGGCCGACACCGACCCGGCGACGATGGACCTCAAGGGCAAGATCGTGCTGTGGACACCGGCTACCAGCCAGACCTCGTTCAACAACGCGCTCTACCAGAAGCTGACCGACGCGGGCACGGCCGCCATCATGTACGTCGGCTACGGGCTCTCCGTCTACCGGCCGACGCCGGTGCTCCGGCTGGACGAGGCAAGCGTGCCCGCGCTGCGGGACCGGCTGGCCGAGGGGCCGCTGACCCTGACGCTCGACGGCGTCAGCACCGGGGCGGACGCCTACTATCTGCACCACTCGGTCGACGGCCGGGTCCCGGCCGGGGCCGACTGGGTCGACCGGCGGTCCGGGCTGGCCAAGGTGCGGACGACCGAGCGCACCCATGGCTACCCGTCCGACCCCAAGGGCATGTACGCCTGGACCACCTGGCACGGGCTGACGCTCTATCAGCAGGTCACCCGCTACCGTCCGCCGTCGGAGCAGACGCTGTACTTCTCCCCGGACGTGGCGTGGACGACGGCGACCTTCCACTACCAGTACGACGTCGGGGACACGGTCTACCCGCTGGGCACGCTGGTCAGCGCTCCCACCATGTACCGCAAGGACGGCGACTACCGGGACGACTGGATGTCCGCCCCCTTCAACCCGGCGCTCGGCAAGCAGGCCGGTGCCGCCCAGGTCGTCAGGGAGGGCGACAAGCTGAAGGTGGCGCTCCCGGTGTTCTCCGACGCGGCCGGGCACCGGGCCGAGACGGCACCGGACGCGGACAGCGGGAGCACGGTCCTGGCGGACGACAGCGGAAAGGTGCTGGCCCGCAATGCCGCACCGGGACGCGCCACATTCGACCTGCCGCGCAAGGAGAGCTGGTACCGGCTGACTGTCGATGCCACGCGTACGTCGCCGGATCCGGTGACCTGGATGCTCGGGACCAGGGTCACCAGCGAGTGGCGGCTGCGTTCCGGGCACGAGAAGTCGGCCGCACCGGCCCGGCTGCTGGACCTCGACTACCGGCTGCCGCTCACCGGCGAGAACGCGGCCGAACCCGCAAAACCGCTCGACTACACGGTCGGTCTGTCCGCGCAGGGCAGCCGGAAGGCGCTTCCCATCGCCTCACTGAAGGTCTGGTACGCAACGGACGGCACCGACTGGAAGCAGGCCGTGGCGGCTCGCGGGGCGGACGGCCGCTGGAAGGTCACCGTGCCGGCCCTCGGGACCGCCAAGGTCGATCTGAAGTCCACCGTCACGGACACCTCGGGTGCTTCGCTGACGGAGACCCTGATCGACGCGTACAACTCCGGCTGCGCCGACATCTGGTGCTGACGGTGCAGGCCGGCGCCCCGGGCGTCGGATGAACAGGGGGCGGGGCCGTACGCGGCTCCGCCCCCCGGCCTGCCCGGGCCCCGCGCATTCGTTAGGGTGACGCCGTGGCAAGAGTGCGGTTGAGCGTGGCGGAACGGCGTGAGGAGCTCCTGCGCGCTGCCGTCGAACAGATCGAGGTGCGGGGGGTCGCAGCGGTACGGATCGCCGACGTGGCCGCCGTGCTCGGTGTGAGCAATGCGCTCGTGCTCTACCACTTCTCGACCAAGGAGAAGCTGGTCGCGGCCGCCTTCGCGCATGCCGCCGAGGCCGACCTCGCCCATCTGCGCAAGCTGCTGAGCCGCCGCACGAGTGCGGTACGGCGGCTGCGCGCCGCCGTCCGCTGGTACGCCCCGACGGGCCAGGCCAAGGGCTGGCGGCTGTGGATCGAGGGTTGGGCGGCCTCGCTGCGCGACCCGGCTCTGCGCAATGTGGCCGGCGATCTCGACCAGCAGTGGAAGGCGGAGCTGGCCGAGGTCATCGAAGAGGGCGCCGCCGCCGGTGAGTTCCACTGCGACGACCCGATGTCCGTGGCCTGGCGGCTGACCGCCCTGCTGGACGGCCTGGCCGTACAGATGACGTCGTACGCGGGTCCGCTCACCCGGGCCACGATGCTGGCCTGGACCGACGAGGCCCTCGCCCGCGAACTCGGCATCGACCGTGCGGCACTGACGGCCTGAGATGCGCCTTCCGCCGGTGGATCACCCCGACGTGCCGGCTTCCCGGCGGTCCGGGTGGGGGATGCCGAGCCGTACGACGTCGCGTTCGGGCCGGATGGCGGCGATGGCGAAGGCCCCCGCGGTGAGCATGACCGCGGCGGCGATGAGGAAGGCCACGAGGTAACCGGCCGATTCCGAGCCTGCGGTGTCGATGATGCGACCCGTGAGGAAGGGTGCGACGAGGCCGGGCAGCGTGCCGGTGGCCGCGACGATGCCGAACAGTGCTCCTCGTTGGCGCGGGGGCACGACTTCCGCAGTGGTCATGTAGTGCAGGGGGATGGCGATGGCGTGTCCGCCGAACGCCACCCCGATCAGTACGAGGCGCGGACCGGACGCATCGACGAAGGGGAAGACGGCCATCGCGGTACCTGCGACGACCACGGCAGCGCCCTGCAGGACACCGCTGGACCAGCGACTGGACACCCCGCGCGATTTCAGGGCATCGACGAGCGGGGAGAGGGTCAGCAGGAGGACGAGGCTGAAGGCGGAGATGACGCTGATGGTGGTGGCCGCGCGGGCGGGCGTCATCTCCAGCTGTGTTCTCAGATAAACGGGGAGCCAGGCCTGGCTGAGGGAGAGGGCCCAGGCCGCACCGAAAGCACTGGCTATGGAGCCGAGTACCGTCCCGTTCAGCAGGAGTCTGCGGTAGGGCAGGCGACGGCCCGACGGCGGGATTGCGGTGACCGCGGGTTCAAGGGCGTGTCCGAAGGAGCCGTCCTGCCCGAAGGGGCCGTCGTGTCCGAGCCTGAACCAGATCAGGCTCCAGACGACACACACCAGCGCGAGCACCGCGTACGCCGAGCGCCAGCCGAAGTCGCTGATGAGCCAGGTGAGCAGGGGCGCCGATATGAGGGTACCGAGAGCCGCACCGCCGATCTGGAGCGCGGAGGGCAGTCCGCGTTTGGCGGTGGGGAACCACTTGTACAGGGCGTGCATGGACATCGGGGCCGCGGGCCCTTCGGCGGCTCCCAGCAGCACGCGGCCGGCGATGAGCGTGGGCACAGCGGCCACGAAAAGGACCGGCAGCTGGGCAACGGCCCACAAGATGGTCAGGGTGAACAGGAGCATCCGGCTCGATATGCGCGACGCGGTGAAGCCGACGAGCAGCCCGGAGAGGCTGAACAGGAGAGAGAAGGAACTGGAGATCAGACCGTAGGTGCCGTTGCTGATGTCGAGTTCGTCCATGATCGGGACGGCGGCCAGGCCCAGGACGGACTTGTCGGCGTAGTTGATGACCATGAAGGCCACGATCAGAGCAGTGATCAGCCAGGCGCGACGGGGGTTGTAGCGGGGTTCGGGCACGCTCGGGTGCGGGGCTGCGCAGCCGGTGACGGGCTCGGTGGGGCGGGTGGCCATGGGTGACTCCTGCGCGGGTGCGGGGGTGCAGATGGGCCCAGCTGGTGTGTCGAGGGGCCGCACGAGCCTGTGCCGGGCTCCTGGGCATGTGGTGAGCCGGTGGGCGGGCCGGGGCGGGGAGCTCCCGGCCCGCCGGGTCACACGAGCGATTTGGCGATGGCGTTCTTGTGGATCTCGGTGGTGCCGGTGACGATGCGGAACATGCGCAGCGTGCGGAAGATCTGCTCGACCTCGTGACCGTGGGTCAGTCCGGCCTTGCCATGGATCTGTACGGCCTGGTCGGCGACGCGGAAGCAGGACTCGGAGGTGAACAGCTTGCACATGTTCGCCTCGACACCGATGGCAGCGCCCTCGTCGGCCCTGGCCGCGGTGGCCATCACCATGGAACGGGCGGCGTAGATGTCGGTGGCCATCTCGGCGAGCTTGTGCTGGATGGCCTGGAGGGCGAGCAGTGGGCGGCCGAAGACGACCCGGTTCTTGGAGTAGTCGACTGACAGGTCCCAGGCGCGGCGGGCGGCGCCGATCAGGGAAGGACAGTGCAACAGGCGGTTGAGGGTGATGCGTCCGATGCCGATCCGCAGTCCCTGTCCGATCTCGCCGAGGAGGTTCTCGGCGGGGACCCTGCAGTCCTCGAACAGGAGGTCGCCCTCCATCTGCTGGCCGGACATGGGTATTTCGCCGTCCAGCACCTGACAGCCCGGGGTGTCGAGGTCGACGAGGAAAGCGCTGTACGACTCCTCGGTGCCGGCCATTCTGACGACGACGACGGCGAAGTCCGCGAAGGGGGCGGCGGAGCTGAACACCTTGCGTCCGTTGAGGACGTAGTGGTCGCCGTCCGGGGTCGCGGTGGTGGTCATGCGCCGGACGTCGGAGCCCGCGTCGTCCTCGGTGATGGAGAAGCAGCAGGCACGCTCGGCGCGGATCACGGGCAGGAGATAGCGCTGCAGCTGGTGTTCGGTGGCATGGTGAAGGATCGCTCCGGCACGCAGCGGGCCGCCCATGTCGCCGAGGACCGAGTGGGACAGGGCGGCACCCGAGGCGGTCAACTCCTCCTTGAGTGCGCACAGTTCGAAAAGCGACAGGCCCTGCCCGCCGTACTCCGGCGGCAGGTTGACGCCGTAGAAACCGAGTTCACGGCTTCGCTTCCACACCTGTTCGAGGACGGGCCGGTCGACCTTGGTCTCGGGAGTGATGCCCCGTTCCTGTTCGAAGGGGATCAACTCGTCGCGGAGGTAGGTGCGGAGCCTTTCGACGAGCTCCTGCAGACGGGGATTGTCGTCGTACGACGGTTCGAGGGTGAAGGTCATGAGTGGTGTCCGTTCAGTGCACGCGGCGTTCGGCGCCGGCCCAGTAGCGTTCGCGGATGGCACGGCGGTCGATCTTGCCGTTGGGGTTGTGGGGAAGGGCGTCAGCGAAGTCGATGGAGCGGGGCTTCTTCATGCGGGCAAGCCGGGACGCGCAGAAGTCGATGAGCTCGCTCTCCTGAAGCTCCGCGCCGTCGCGCAGGACGACGACGGCCTTGACGGCTTCGCCCCATTCGGAGTCCGGGATCCCGACGACAGCCGCCTCGAACACGTCGGGGTGCTGGTGCAGGGCGGATTCGACCTCGACGGCGTAGATGTTGAAACCGCCGGAGATGATCATGTCTTTCTTGCGGTCGACGATGAAGATGTAGCCGTCGCCACGGCGCCGCGCGAGGTCGCCGGTACAGAACCAGCCGTCGTGGAAGGTCTCGGCGGTCAGGCGGGGTTCGTTGAAGTAACCGGGTACGACGTCGGGGCCCCGGACGACGATCTCACCGATCTCGCCGTCGGCGACCTGGGCACCGGAGTCGTCGACGATCCTGATCTCGGCCTCGGTGAGGGGGCGGCCGCAGGACAGCAGCAGTTCCTCGTCCTGGCCCTCGATCGCGCGCCGGTGATCGTCGGTCGACAGGAACAGCACGCCAGAGGTGGTCTCCCCGCAGCCGTATCCCTGAGAGAGCACGGGGCCGAACAGCTGCCACGCCTCGCGGATCCGCGCCGGTGACATCGGTGCGGCACCGTACATGAGCTGGCGCAGGCTGGAGACGTCGTAGGCGCCCGGGGCGGGCAGTGCGAGCACCGTATTGATCATGGTCGGTACGACGAACGCGTGCGTCGCGCACTCCCGTTCTATGGTGGCGAGAAAGGCTTCGGCATCCCAGCGCTCCATGACGACGGCGCATCCACCGGCGAAGAAGATGCCCATCAGAGGCATGCCGGAGGCGTGGGTGACGGGGCCGGCCAGGATCTGCTTGTCACCGGGGCCGACCCGGGTGTGCGCGTTCATCACGGATTTGCGCATCAGGGCGAGACGGTTGCCATACGTCTGTGTCGCCGCTTTGAGTTTGCCGGTGGAGCCTGAGGTGAAGTGCAGGACGGCCGTGTCGTCCTCGTCGCAGTCGACGTCGACCGGCTCGCGGTGGGTGGCGGCGAGGACCTCGGCGTAGCCAGGACCGAGCTCGCCCGGTCCGTCGAAACCGATCACGCTCTTCACCTCGCTGCCCGGCACGGCCTGTCGGGCCGCCTCCACGTGGGCGGCGTCCACCAGAAGCACCCGGGCGTGCGACTCGCGCAGCAGATGGGCCACTTCCTGCGCGCCGAGGCGTGCGTTGACGGGGGCGCGCACAAGTCCGGCCTTGTACAGGGCCACTTCGGTGACGACGAGTTCGGCGCGGTTGGCCGCCAGTGTCGCGACGCAGTCTCCGGCCGTCAGGCCGAGGGCGCGCAGCGCGGCGGCGAGCCGGTCGCTGTGCTCGTCGAGGGCGGCGTAGGTGAGCCGCGTGCTGCCGCAGACGACGGCTTCGGCTTCGGGATGGTGGGTGCTGGACCTGCGTACATATCGCCCGAGGTTCATGACGACTCCATAACTGAACAGGCTGTCTGTTAACAATCTCGATGGCCGGAAACGTAACGCGCGGCAGCCTGCCGGTCAACGGTTCGAAAGGAAGACGCAATAATCCAGGGCATGAAGACTGCAGGTGACCGCCGTGTCCGCCGCACCCACCGCGCCCTGCGCGCGGCCCTCGTCGACCTCGTCCTGGAGAGGGGATTCCACGCGCTCAGCGTCGAAGAGATCACCGAGCGCGCCGATGTCGCCCGCGCGACCTTTTACGCGCACTACCGGGACAAGGAGGACCTGCTCCTCGGCATCGTCCGGGATCTGGCGGAGGACCGCGAGCGTCTTCTGCCCGCCGTCGAACAGGCGCAGACACAAGGCTTCACCGGCCTTCCGGTGCTCTACATCTTCCGGCACGCGGAGCAGGAGAGGCGGGTCTACCAGGTCATTCTCCGAGGCGAGGGCGACGGGCGCGCTCTGCGCGAGTTCTCCGCGATCATCTGCGAGCGCGTCGAGACCGTCTTCCGGGAGCGCGCGGCGCAGCTCGGCGTCACACCGCGCATCCCGTTCGACGTCATCGCCCGGGCCTGGACCGGCGAGCTCATCGGCGTGCTGACCTGGTGGGTCGAGAACGACACCGGTTACAGCGCCGCCGAGATCACCGGGCACCTCCGGGATCTGTCCGTGTACGGCCGCGTCTGGGCCTCCGGACTCGCCCCGTCCGACGCTCCGGGCGCCTTCGACCCCCCGGTGGACGAGGCGAGCGCATAGGCCTGCCGACCCGACCGGACCTGGCCACGTTTCTGGACACGCTGTACGGTACTGATCAGTTGGCAGCACCGACAGGAGTGGGCGCATGACCGAAACACCTTCGCTGACCGAGCTGACCTGGGCGCGCGGATTCACGGACCCGGCCTGGGTCCGCCGGCACACCACGTCGGGCCGCGAGACCGTGCCCAGCCGGCGCGTATGGCGCGGCAGGACGCAGCCGCTCGACGTACCCTGCGCACCGCACGATCTCGAAGCGCTGGAGTTCACCACGTCCGGTGGCCGCTCGCTGACCCTGTCGGCGCTCTTCGCCGCCGCCCAGACGGACGCCTTCCTGGTCATGCACCGCGGCACCGTGGTCTACGAGCGCTACCTGCACGGATACGAATCCCACGTGCCGCACTTCAACGCTTCGGCGGCGAAGTCGTACATCGGCCTCCTGGCAGCGATCCTCGCGGACCAGGGGCTGCTCGACCGCGACGCGCTCGTTACCCGATACGTCCCCGAACTCACGGGAACGGCGTTCGGAGAGGCACGGGTCGACGATCTGCTGCACATGGGCACCCTGATGAGCTACGCCGGCCGGCCTTTCGACAAGGCGATCGAGGCCCAGCGGTACTTCGCCATCCTCGCCCCTCAGTTGCGCCCCTATGGCTACAACGGCCCCACCAGCATCCGCGAACATCTCGCCACCGCCCGGGCCACCGGCAAGCCCGGCACGGAATTCCGCTACGAGAACGGCAATGTCGAGGCCCTCGCGGAAGTCCTCCGCCGCGTCACCGGCATCAGTACGTCCGCGCTGCTCAGCGAGGTGATCTGGTCCCGGCTGGGGATGGAGGAGGACGGCTACTACATCCTCGACTCCGAAGGAACCGAGGCGGCGTGCGGCGGCTTCAGCGCGACCTTGCGTGACGTGGCCCGGCTCGGCGAGATGGTCCGATGCGGCGGCGCCGTCGGTGACCGTCAGATCGTGCCCGAAAGCATCGCCACGACGATCGCCACCGGCACCCCGGACGGCTACCCCCGGCGGGTCCGCTTCCCGGCGGCACCCCCGGACTCGCCCGCTACGCTCTCGTACCACGACCTCTGGTGGATCCTGAACGACCCCTACGAGTCCTTCATGGCCAGCGGCATCCACGGACAGCGCCTGTTCATCTCCCCCAAACTGGACCTGGTCATCGTGCACTTCGCCTCCCAGGTCATGTCGCCCTCGGTCCCCCCGGCGCCGCTGGTCCCGGCCTTCATACGGATCGGCACCCACCTCGACGCCGGGATCTGAAAGGCGTTCCGCCTGCTCGGCCGACGGAGATCAGGTCTGGCGCAGGGGTGCATACGCATCCCCTTGGAGTCCGAAGGTCCAGGCCACACCCTCCTTCGCGGTCCTCATGCCGGGCGGCACCCGGAGCCAGTAGGTGCGGTGGGTTCCGTCCGGCTCCGGGGTGGAGTTGACGACCTCGACCATCACCACGTCCTCGTCGCCGTCCAGCGCGATCCGCCAGAGGATGCCCGTCTCGTCCCGATGGACCGGCTCGGCGCCCGACTCGGTGAGGTAGCGGTCGTAACCGTAGAACTCCAGCATCACGCGGCGCAGTTCCGCGTTCTCCTCCTCACGTATCCGTTCGGGGGTCAGGGAGTTCAGTTCCGCGAGGAATTCGGCGGGCACGGGCATGCCCCGCCAGGCGTGGAGCGCGAAGCCGTCGCGGTAGGCGAGCGCCGGGCCGTCCCCGCGGTCGAGCCGGCCCGCCTCGTCCCGGTGGAGCGCTTCGGGCCGCTCGCTGATCACCACCACACGCTCGTACGGCCACCACCAGCCCGCGTGCCTCGCGACCTCGGCCAGACCGTCGAGCCGCTCGCCCCGGCCGTCGAACGCGGCGAGCCAGGCCGCATCGTGCTGACCCAGGACCGCGTCGAGCAGCACCAGCCGGACATCGGACTCGTCCTCGGGGCGCTCCGTGAGGTCCGCGACGACACCGGCCCTGATCCGCTCGGCGAGCGCCGCCGTGGTCTCCCAGAGCTGCGCCCCCGTGGCGGACCACAGGGCGGACCAGCCCGCCGGGCCCAGCTCGTCGTACATCCGGCGCCGCTCCTGCGCCCAGGGCCGGGTCCGTACCTCGTCACGCACCGAGCGTCCGGCGTCGACGAGCTTCTCGACGGCCTCCACGGCGGCCCTGGGCGAGTCGACCCAGACGATCCGCTCCGGCTCGGCAAGTCCTGCGCTGCGGTAGGCGAGCCGCAGCCCGTCCTCGGCCGCGGCCCGGTCCGCCGCACCGGTCGCCGCTGCCACGGCCCGCCATGAGTCCACGTACTGCATCGGTCTTCCCCGTCCCCTGATTCCGTGTCGTTCGGTGTTCTGTGTGTGCGTGCTCCGGATCTCTGATCCGGCTCGCCGATCCGCTGCTGCCCGGGTGGGCCCGGCGGCGTCAGTCCGCGACGATGCGGACCGCGCCCGGGGCGTACTCCCGCTGGCGCACCACTCGGTACCAGCCCTTCGACAGCGGTATCGCCGCGTGCTCCTCGTGAACCACCCGCCCGCCTTCGGGGAGATGGAGCAGCATCGGCCCGAAGGCACCCGCCTCGCGCATCAGCCGGCCCGGCCCCTGAACGGCATGGGCATGGCCGGTGACCTCGCCCAGCGCGAGGATCATCCGCCCTCGGCCGTCCCTCGGTTCGCCCGGCGCGTCCACCAGATGCGCGGGCACCGCCGACTCCTCCAACGACACGATCAGTACATCGCCCTGCCGGTACACAGAAGTCTCCCCTCGATGGCCGCACCCGCTGTGCCGGCCACGAGGAAAACGCTAAGGGGAGGGTCTGACAATCGACCGGCGACCGGCTCCCACGGGCGTCGGTGGACATGTCACGGACCGTCCCCGGTCGCGCCGTTGTCAGTGCGGCTTGATAAACCTTGCGGACATCAGCCGTCCCCCAGTACCAGGAGCCCAGGGTCATGTCCGGTGTGGACCATCTGCACGAATTGCTCGGCCTTCCCGCCGTCGACTTCCAGCACGCGACGAAGGAAACGCCGGTGCAGGCCGCCGATGCGGCGGCCTGGCGCATCACGGTCGATCCGTACGACGACGAGTGCGAGATGACCTGGGAGGAGGCGTTCCAGGCGTTTGTGACGGCGGTCGACCCGGCCGGTGTGCGGGCGCTCATCATCGGTCAGTGGGGCGAGTCGTACGAGGAGACCTCGTCCTACCCGATCGATCTGGTCATCGCCGCGGCCGACCGGCTGACCTCGCTGGAGGCCGTCTTCGTCGGCGACATCACTCCGGAGGAGAACGAGATCTCCTGGATCGAGCAGTCCGATGTCACCGCGCTGTTGACCGCGTTCCCCGGCCTGCTGGAGCTGGGCGTGCGCGGCGGCACGGATCTGGTCTTCTCCGCCACGAAGCACGAGCGGCTGCGTTCGCTGACCATCGAGACCGGCGGCCTGCCGGTCGGAGTGATCCGCGGCATCCTCGACAGCGAACTGCCCGCGCTGGAGCGGCTCGACCTCTGGCTCGGCGTCTCCGCGTATGGGGGCGACGCCGATGTGGCGGACCTGGCACCCCTGCTCTCCGGCTCCCGCTTCCCCCGCCTCCACCACCTCGGTCTGCGCAACAGCGAGGTGCAGAACGAGATCGCGGCGGCCGTCGCGGGTGCCCCGGTCGTCGCCCAGCTCCGTACCCTCGACCTGTCGCACGGCACGCTGGGTGACGAGGGCGCGGCGGCGCTGCTGGACGGCCAGCCGCTCACCCATCTCGAACGGCTGGATCTGCACCACCACTTCATGACCGAGCCGATGGAGCGGCGGATCACTCAGGCGCTGGAACCCCATGGGGCGCAGGTCGATGTCTCGGAGCGCGAGGAGCCCTGGGGCGGTCGCGGTGCCGAAGGCCGCTACACCGCGATCTCGGAGTGATGCGCGATGACTGACATCGAACACCCGGAGGTCTTTCACAGCCTGCCGGTGCTGACTCTGCCGGGGCCGGCCGAGCCGAGCTCCGCGCCGCTCCCGGCGGCCGACGCGGTCGCGTGGCGGCTGGAGAGCGCCTGGCGGGACGGTCTGACGTTCGCCGCGCTGTGGCATCACTTCCTCGACACGGTCGACACGGCTGGTGTACAGGCTCTGTTGATCGGTCCCTGGTGGCAGGACGAGTACGAGCCCTTCGCCCCGGTCGTCGAGTTGCTGTCCGCCCACGCGGACCGCTTTCCGGCCCTGAGGGCGATCTTCCTCGCCGATGTCGTCAGCGAGGAGTGCGAGCTGTCGTGGCTGGAGATGGCCGACATCACCCCGGTGATCGAGGCGTTCCCACAGCTGGAGGAGTTGACGGTACGCGGGTGCGGCGAATACATGCAGGACCAGGAGCGTCTGGCCCTGCGGCCGGTGCAGCACGAGTCGCTGAAATCTCTCAGGTTCGAGTCGGGCGGTCTGGCCGCGGATGTGGTGCGCGCGATCGGCGCGTCGGAGTTGCCCGCGCTGGAACGCCTCGAACTCTGGCTCGGTGTCTCGTTCTACGGCGGCGATACATCGGTTGCCGATCTGGCACCGCTGCTGTCGGGCGGCCGATTCCCGAAACTGCGCCATCTGGGTCTGCAGAACAGCGAGATCCAGGACGAGATCGCCGCAGCGGTGGCCTCCGCCCCGGTGGTCGCCCAACTGGAGTCGCTCTCGCTCGCGATGGGAACCCTCAGTGACACGGGCGCCCAGGCGCTCCTGGACGGCCAGCCGCTGACGCATCTGACATCGCTGGATCTGCATCATCACTACATCACCGATGCGCTGATCTCCCGTATTCAGGACCTGCTCCCGCCCCAGGGTGTCCACGTCGATCTCGATGAAGCGGACTACTGGGATCCCGAGGACGACGAGCCCCGCTATGTCGCCGTCGACGAATAGCCTCATGCCGCGCTTCGCGGTCGTCTGCAATCCCGGGAACCGCCGGGTGACGTTCTTCCAGGACGCCGTGCGCGCCGCCGGGCTGCCGGCCGCGCGGGTCGTGCCCTGGTTGGACGTCCTGCGCGGCGGGGCCGCCTTCCGGCCGGGCGAGACCGTACGGATGGATTCGCCGGGTGAGGATGCCGAGGTGGAGCGGCTGCTCCGGGCGGTCGGCGATCCGGCCAGGGTCGAGGGGACCGCCCTGTGGTACGCCCGGTTCACCTCGGCTGTACGGGCAGTGGCGCGGGCGGCAGCCGCTTCCGGTGCCGTTCTGCTCGATGACCCCGGCGATGTCGCGGTGCTGTTCGACAAGCGGCTCTGCCATGCCGTGCTGGACGGCGCCGCAGTGCCCGTACCCGCGTCACCGACCTCAGGAGCCGCAGCCCCCGTGGTGCGCGACTGGGCGGACGTACGCGAGCGGATGACGGCCCATGGCATGCCCCGGGCCTTTGTGAAGCCGGCGCACGGTTCGTCCGCCTCGGGGGTGCTGGCCGTGGAGACGGCCGGACCCGGCCGGGTCAGGGCGACCACATCGGTGGAGCGCGACACAGCCGGCCGGCTCTTCAACTCGTTGCGGGTGCGTCGCTGTACGACGGAGCGGGAAGTCGCGGCGATTATCGACACACTCGCTCCGGACGGGCTGCACATCGAGCGTTGGCTGCCCAAGGCCACTCAGCGCGGCCGCGCGACGGATCTGCGGGTCGTGGTGGTGGCCGGTCGCGCCACTCATGCCGTCGTGCGCACCAGCCACTCCCCCATGACCAATCTTCACCTCGGTGGCGAGCGCGGAAGTCTCGACGACGTCCGTGCGGCCGTCGAGGCCGCGGGCGGCAGCTGGGCCGAGGCCCTGGCCGTGTGCGAGCGGGCAGCGGCCTGTTTCCCGGACACGCTGTGTGTGGGCGTCGATCTACTGCCCGCGACCGGCTGGCGGCGCTTCGCCGTCGGCGAGGTCAACGCCTTCGGCGATCTGCTGCCACGGCTGACCGGCCTTCCCGGCAGCGGCGCCGAGGGCCTGGACACCTATGCGGCGCAGGTCGCCGCCGTACTGAGCAGAGCAAGGAATCACCGTGCAACCGCCACCTGCTGACACCGCGCCCGCCCTCGCGGACGCCCGGAACCCCGACATGAGCGAGATCGTGGGCAGCCACGACCTGCTGCTCATCACCCTGGACACACTGCGCTACGACGTGGCGGCGGAGCTCGCCGCCGCCGGACGCATCCCGCATCTGGCGCGCCATCTGCCGGACGGTGTCTGGGAGAAGCGGCATGCGCCCGGCAGCTTCACCTACGCCTCCCACCAGGCAATCTTCGCGGGATTCCTGCCGACTCCGGCCGGCCGGGGGCCGCACCCCCGGCTGTTCGCTGCGCGTTTCGCGGGCAGTGAGTCCACCGCTTCGGGCACCTTTGTCTTCGACACCCCCGATCTGCTGTCCGGCCTCGCCGGTGCGGGCTACCGCACGGTGTGCATCGGCGGCGTCGGCTTCTTCAACCGGCAGGGGCCGCTCGGCTCCGTACTGCCCGGCATGTTCCAGGAGAGCCACTGGGAACCGGAGTTCGGCGTCGCGTCGCCCACTTCCTTCGAGGCACAGGTGGCCCGTGCCGAGCAGGTCGTCGCCGAACTCCCCGCCGAGCAGCGGCTGTTCCTCTTCGTCAATGTGGCCGCCATGCACCAGCCCAACTGGTTCCACCAGCCGGGGGCCACGCGTGAGGCGGGCGATTCCCGCGCCACCCATGCCGCCGCCCTGGAGTACGTCGACGCCCACATCGGCCGGCTCTTCGCTGCCGCGAGCAGCCGCCGCCGCTGCTTCGCCATCGTCTGCTCCGACCACGGAACGGCGTACGGGGATGGCGGCTACACCGGTCACCGGCTCGGTCACGAGTCCGTCTGGACCGTTCCGTACGCGCACTTCTTCCTGGAACCGGGGGCCACCGCACCATGAGCCGCACCACGACCATCGCACAGACCACCCGCCCGTACCAGAGCTATGTCTACGCCTATCCGCACAAGACCGCCTATCGCCCTCTGGCCGACCGGCCGGCGTTGCGCGAGCTGTGGGCGGGAGAGCGCAAGGACGCGCTCTCGCTCTATCTCCACATACCGTTCTGCGAGGTCCGCTGCGGCTTCTGCAATCTCTTCACCCGGATCGGCGCTCCCGACGAGCTGACGACCCGGTATCTCGATGCTCTGGACCGGCAGGCCACCGCCGTCCGCGACGCGCTGGGAGACGCCGAGCCGGTGCGTTTCGCAGCGGCGGCGTTCGGCGGGGGCACTCCCACGTTCCTGACCGCGGCGGAGCTGGAGCGGCTCTGCGACATCGCGGAGAAGCGGATGGGCGCCGATCTGCGGTCCGTCCCGCTGTCGGTCGAGACGTCTCCGTCGACCGCGACGGCCGACCGGCTGGCCGTCCTCGCCGACCGCGGGACGACGAGGATCAGCATCGGCGTGCAGAGCTTCGTCGAAGCCGAGGCGCGTGCCGCTGTGCGACCGCAGCGCCGCGCGGATGTGGAGGCGGCGCTGGACCGGATACGAGATGCCCGCATCCCGATCCTGAACATCGACCTGATCTACGGCATCGACGGGCAGAGCGAGGACAGCTGGCGCACATCGCTGGACGCGGCGCTCGGCTGGCAACCGGAGGAGCTGTATCTCTATCCGCTGTATGTCCGCCCGCTGACCGGTCTCGGGCGGCTCGACGCCGACGGCGAGGCAGCCTCGGGCGCCGCCTGGGACGAGCAGCGGCTGCGGCTGTACCGCACGGGCCGCGACCATCTCCTCGCCCACGGCTACGAGCAGGTGTCCATGCGGATGTTCCGCCGCGCCGGCGCCCCGCGGACGGACGGCCCCGACGACTACGCCTGCCAGACCGACGGCATGATCGGCCTGGGGTGCGGCGCCCGTTCGTACACCTCGAAGCTGCACTACTCCTTCGACTACGCGGTGGAGATGCGTGAGGTGCGGGCGATCATCGACGGCTACACCACGACCGAGGACTTCTCGCGCGCCGAGGTCGGACGCTACGTCGACGGCGACGAGGCGCGCCGCCGCCACCTCCTGCAGTCCGTCCTCCAGGCCGAGGGGCTGCAACCGGCCGAATACCGGAAGCGGTTCGGCACCTCCCCTGCCGACGACTTCCCCGCCGAACTGGCCCGGTTCGAGGCGCGCGGCTGGCTCGACGCGACGGCCGGGGCGTCCGGCCCGCTACGGCTCTCCCCCGAGGGCCTGGCCCACTCCGACGCGCTGGGCCCCGAACTCTTCTCCCCCGGCGTACGGGCCGTGATGGCCTCGTACGAACTGAAGTGAGCGCGCCCATGGACCTGACCATTCTCTACCGCGGTCCGCTCGCGTCCTGCGACTACGACTGCCCGTACTGCCCGTTCGCCAAGCGGCGCGACAGCCGGGAGCAGCTGCGCGCCGACCGCGCCGCGCTGGAGCGGTTCGCGGCGTGGGCCGCGGCGCAGACCGGCGACCGGATCTCGGTCCTGTTCACCCCGTGGGGCGAGGGTCTGGTCCGCTCCTGGTACCGGCGTGCGCTGGTCGAGCTGGCGCAGCTGCCGCACATCGGCCGGGTCGCGATCCAGACCAATCTCAGCACCCGCACGGGGTGGCTGGCCGAGGCAGGTGACGCCGGACGCGAGAAGATCGCGCTCTGGTGCACGTACCACCCGGGGCAGACACCGTACGAGCGGTTCCTCACCAAGTGCCGGGAGCTGACCGCGCTCGGTATCCGCCACAGCGTCGGTGTCGTCGGTCTCGACGGCCATCTCGACGAGGCGCGGCGGCTGCGAACCGCCCTGCCGGACGAGGTCTATCTCTGGGTGAACGCCGCGGAGGGGCACACCTATACGGACGAGGAAGCGGATCGGTGGACGGGCCTCGACCCGCTCTTCCCGTACAGCCGGCATCCGCACCGGTCGGCCGGGCTGCCGTGCCGGACGGGCGAGTCGGTCATCTCGGTGGACGGCGGCGGCACGGTGCGACGCTGCCATTTCGTCCCGGCGGAGCTCGGCAACCTCTACGACGGGAGCTACCGGCGCTCTCTCGGCCCGCGGGCCTGTCCGCTGGCTGTCTGTGACTGTCACATCGGCTATGTGCACCTGGAGACGCTGCCGCTGTACGACGTCTTCGCGGGCGGTGTGCTGGAACGGATACCGGCGTCCCCGTTGTCGCCCCTCGCCGGACGGTCCTGAACCTCCAGCCCGTCCGGCGAGCGAGGGCATCACGGTGGCGGACGCCGCCTAGAGCGGCAGGAGGTCCGGCCGCTTCGCCTCGACATGGTCGCCGGAGGACTCGCCGCGCAGCCGCCGGCCGATCCACGGAACCAGGTACTCGCGCGCCCAGTGGATGTCGTCGCGCCGTACTTCGAGCGTGCCGCGCTGTGCCTGAGGGGGCCATTCCTGGTCGGGGTCGGCCGGCACATCGATGCCGAGGACCTGGGCGGCGCGCAGTGCGACCCTGGTGTGCCCCTCGGGTGACAGATGGAGCCGGTCGTCGTCCCAGGCGCGCCTGTCCTGGACGGACCGCAGCGACCACAGGTCGAGGACCGGGCAGTCGTAGCGGTCGGCGATGGACCGCACATGGGCGGTGTAGGTGGCGATCTTGCCGCGCAGATGGCGCAGCACGGGAACGCCTCGGGTGTCGAAGCCGGTGGTGACCAGGACGGTGCCGACCGATTCGGTCAGCTCGGCCACCGCGCGCTCGAAGCGCTCGGCCACGTCGTCGGGGTCGGTGCCGGGCCTGATGATGTCGTTGCCGCCCGCGCAGAAGCTCACCAGGTCGGGTGCGAGCTCCTTGGCGCGCGGCACCTGCTCCTCGACGATCTGGTCGAGGAGGCGTCCGCGTACGGCGAGATTGGCGTACCTGAAATTCCCATGAGTGGAGCCTTCGGTACTCGTCCCCGCATCGGGGTCCGGGAGCTGGTCCGCGAGAAGTACCGCGAAACGGTCCGCCCAGCCGACGAAGGTTCCATCCGGGCCGGGGTCGCCGACTCCCTCGGTGAAGCTGTCGCCAATCGCTGCGTACGACCCGATGACGCCATGTCGGTTGATGACGCCACGTTGATTTTTTCTCGAATCGTCTGCCACAAACGCCTATCCTGCACCGATGAATGTGACCTACGCGACCGTAATAAGGGGTTGACGGGTGGTGAGATAGACCACCCGGTCAGGTTTTGGTAAAGGGGGAATAAGCAGAAGGGGCGGTGCGCCGCCGCGCACCGCCCCTTCTGTGTTGCCCAGTTCACGCTTTGTTGCTCAACTGCCCGGCCGTTCGGCTCAGACGTAGATGCCGTGCGAAGCCAGGTAGGCGATCGGGTCGATGTCCGAGCCGTACGCCGGGCCCGTGCGGACCTCGAAGTGCAGGTGCGGGCCGGTGGCGTTGCCGGTGGCACCGGAGAGGCCGATCTGCTGACCGGTGCCCACGGTCTGGCCCGCGGAGACAGAGATCGAGGACAGGTGGCCGTACTGCGAGTAGTGGCCGTCGGCGTGCTTGATGACGACCTGGTTGCCGTACGCGCCGCCCCAGCCGGCGGTGACGACGGTGCCGGAGGTGATGGCCTTCACGCTGGTGCCGGTGAAGACGGGGAAGTCGATGCCGGTGTGGCTGCCGCTGGACCAGTTGGAGCCGGAGGCGCGGTATCCGGTGGTGTGGTTGCCGGGGACCGGGTGGCTGTAGCCGGAGCTGTTGCTCCGGCCGGCCGGAGCGGAGGTCTTGGACTCCGTGACCGTCGAGACCTTGGCCGGGGCGGACTTGGCCGGGGCGGACTTGGCCGGGGCCGACTTGGCCGGGGCGGACTTCTCCACGACCGACGAGGGCACCGAGGGGGCCTTCGACGGGAGGGCCGCGCCCGAGCCGGCGCCGGTGGACGCGGCGTCACCCGACGCCTTGCCGCCGAGCGTCAGCTTCATGCCCGGGAAGATCAGGCTGGGGTCTTCACCGACGACCTTGCGGTTGTCCTGGTACAGCTTCTGCCAGCCGCCCTTGACCTTGTGCTCGGTGGCGATCTTCGACAGGTAGTCGCCGGAGACGACGGAGTACGTCGTGGTGGCGGCCTGCTTCTGCGCGACCGGCTTGGCCGGGGCGGCGTGCGTGGCGGCGGCGGAGGCCGACTGCGGCGCGGCGGTCGGGGCCGACTGCGGCGCGGCCTGGGCACCGGTGGCGCCGAGCAGCGGCAGTGCGATGACGGCACCACCGGCGCCTGCGGCGGCGATGCCACGGGCGATGGTGCTGGACTTCGTACGACGATGCTTACCCGATATGGGCATGACGTGCTTCCTCTCCGGCGCCTGCGAGGTGAGCTGTCGGGTTCGGGCTGGAGATGCCCGGCCGCGCCGAGCGCGACTTCACCCCGAGCCGGCCGGATTTCTCCGATCGGCGGCCTACCTGGTTCCCCCGCTCCTGCCACGCGATATGAGTGGGTGCGAATTCCGGGCGGCGGCAGGATTAGGCGGTCCGTCCGGATTGACGGTGACCGTAAGCGAGTCGGGCCGGCGATAACAAGCCACTGGTTCCGTACCGGAATCCGCGCTCGGAAATCGGCGCGGAATTCCGGTCACACTCCGTGGATTAGGGATCTTGTCTTTCCGCGTCGCGCACGGAATGCCCGACCGCCCGGCCAGCACACACCGTCACGGATATGATTCCGCTCACGAGGGGGCGATCATCTCCCGTACATGCGGGGCATATTGAGTTAAATGCACCCATTACGGACATGTCGCGCTCATCATTCGCGTCGGAGCCTCAGCACCCGCGCATCGAGATCCCCCCGAAGCCCGGTGTGCAGCCCCTGATGCAGCAGTACCGAACCGTGGTGCGCCGCCCCGGTGTCCAGGCAGGTGTACGTCACTGCGGGGTCGATCCCGCGCAACCGCAGGGCCGGGGGCCGCTCCCCGTACCTCTGTGCCTCCAGCCACATCAGGACCACGGTTTCGTCCCCGTGGACGTACTGGACCGCGCTGAGTCCGCCGCGCGGGGCGCGCAGCCGGTACAGCGCGCCGTGCTGCACCACCGGCCGGATCTCCTTGTAGAGATCCACCCAGTTCCGCGCCTCCGCCAGCTCCTCCTCACTCCAGTCGGTGAGGTCCCCACCGACCCCGAGCACACCGGCCATCGCGCTCACGAAACGGAACCGCAGTGAGCTGACCCTGTCGTTGAGCTGGACATTCGGACTGTCGGTGACCCAGGCGGCCATCACCCGGGCCGGATGGATCTGGCCGAAGCCCTCCTGGATGGTGAGGCGGTCGAGCGGGTCGGTGTTGTCGGAGGTCCACACCTGGTCCGTACGGGACAGAATCCCCAGGTCGATCCGGCCGCCGCCGCCCGAGCAGGACTCGAAGGCGACGGAGGGGTGCGCGGCCCGGAGCCGGTCGATCAGCGCGTACAGGGCGTCCACATGCTCGATCCAGAGTTTCTGCTGATACTCCTCACCCGGCCAGCCCGCATCGGTGAAGCTGCGGTTGAAGTCCCATTTCACATAGTCGACGGGCGCACTCGAGAGCAGTGTGTCCAGTTGCTCCCACAGATAGTCCTGCACATCGGTGCGGGCCAGATTGAGCACCAGTTGATTGCGGAACTCGGTCCGCGCCCGCCCAGGGAAATGCTGCACCCAGTCAGGGTGTGCACGATAGAGATCGCTGTCGGCATTGACCATTTCCGGCTCGACCCAGATACCGAACTGCATGCCGAGTCCGTGCACTTCGTCGGCGAGCGGCTTCAGTCCGCCGGGAAAGCGGTCCGGATTCGGCGTCCAGTCGCCGAGCCCGGACCGGTCACTGGTGCGCTGCCCGAACCACGCGTCGTCCACGACGAACAGCTCGACACCCATCGCGGCGGCGCGCTCGGCGAGGGCGCGCTGCTGCTCCTGCGAGATGTCGAAGCCGGTCGCCTCCCAGGAGTTGTAGAGCACCGGCCGCAGGCTCTGTGCGTCCGGGATCACATGGGCCAGCTGCCAGGCGTGCCAGGCCCGGCTCGCCCCCCCGAACCCCTCCGCACTCCACAGACCGGCGAAGACCGGGGTGGTGTACGACTCGCCCGGCGCGAGCAGCAGCAACCCCGAGTCGTCGTAGCCGGCGCCGCCGGTGATCTGTACGAGCCCATCGGGGAGCTGCTGTACGGAAATCCGCCACGACCCGGACCAGCCGAGCGCACAGCCGTACACCTCGCCGCCCTCCTCGGTCGCCGCACCGTCGGCATCGAGTGCGACCCACGGCAAGTACTGGTGCCCGGTGTGGCCGCGCCTGCTGGAGATGACGCTCTCGCCGTACGTCAGCTCCGCCCGTGCTAGCTGCGACTCCGCCGCCCAGCGTCCGTGCAGCCGGCTAAGCCGCCAGCCGTCGCGGGCGGGCAGCACCCAGGCTGCCGCGTCGGCGCGCAGCAGTTCCAGCGGCGGACCGTCCGGCCCGGCGTGGGCGACGTCGGCCCAGCGCTCGATCACATCGGAGTCGTCCCGCACCCGGTAATGCAGGGTGAGAACGAGCCGGTGCACGGAGTCGGTGAATCCGATACGGAGTTCGTCTCCGTCCACCGTGGCGTCGGCAAAGGCCCACTCGGTGCCGCGGACCTGAGGGGTGCGTACCGAGAGGGCCGGGCGGACGAACCGGGGGCCGCCCTCCACGGGGTACTCCTCGCGGCCGTCGAGCTGGGACTCGAAGCCCCTGAAAGGTGGCTCAGGCGCTGCGGCCAGGGCCTCGGCCACGGCAAGGGGGATCCGCGGCCCCCAGTGCAGATGAACCAGCTCGTCCCGCTCGGTGAGTCGCAGTGCGTAGCTGCTGCTCGCCCCGGTGAGCAGCCAGGTCCGGCCCTTGTCGCCAGTCTCGATCATCGCATCCCCACATTCCAACAGTTCCGCACATCATCGACCATCATCGGTGGGTGAGCAACGGCCTTGCAGGGAATTCACCGGGCGGATTCGCCGCAGGAGTAACGGGGTTGGCGGAAATCTCGACAAGCAAAGGCCGAGATGATTGCCTGAGGAATCAATGTCGTATCGTCGCGGGAGTGGCCTTGTCGGCGACTCGCGCCGGCGCCAGACACTCCAGGAGTCACTGTGACGCAGCAGTTGCCGCAGATCCCGTCGACGGAACCCGAGCTGGCGGGTGTCCGCAACTTCCGCGATGTGGGCGGACTGCCCACCATGGACGGCCGACGGGTGCGGTACGGACGGCTCTTCCGCAGTGGTCACCTCGCGCACGCCACCGCCGAGGACGCCGCCTTCCTGGGCGGTCTCGGTCTGCACACGGTCTTCGACTTCCGCAATGCGGCCGACCACCGGCTCGACGGCCTCGATGTGGAGCTGCCGGGCGTACGGAATGTGAGCATCCCGCTCTCCGACCCCGCCGACGGCGCCGAGTTCTGGCGGATGGTCCGCGACGGCGACCTCGACCAGCTGCGCTCGGTCCTGGCCGACGGCAAGGGAACGAACCGGATGATCGCCTCCTACCGCGCGATCATCCGGGACCGTACCGCCGAGCACAGCCGGGTTCTGCACGCCCTGGCCGAGGACAGCGTTCCCGCATTGATGCACTGCGCGGCGGGCAAGGACCGGGCCGGTCTGGCGATCGCGGTGTCCCTCCTCGCGGTCGGTGTCGAGCGCGACGCCATCGAGGCCGACTACCTGAAGTCGAACGACGCCCACCGCCGCTACAAGGTGCGCCGCAGCGACACCTCGGCGGACGGCATGTCGGCCGAGGTGATGGAGCTGCTCAATCCGCTCTTCGGCGCCCACGCCGACTACCTCGCGGCGGCCTTCGCCACCATCGAGGAGACCTGGGGCAGCACGGACCGCTACTTCTCCGAGGGCCTGAAGCTCGCGCCCGAGACCCGTGAACAGCTGCGCGGCCGACTCCTCGACGAAGCGTAGCCACACCTGCCCGTCGGCGGCGATCAGCCCTTGCCTGCCACCGCGAAGAGCAGGTAGAGGAAGGCCGCGAAGATGTGTCCGGCAATGAGGTAGGCAAACAGTCGGATCACCACGCCGCGCGGAAACTTCCGCTCCTGGGCTTCGTAGTTCTTCCTGGACCCGAGCGGGTCGAAGTTCTCTGAATCGGACATGACAGTCCTCTCTGGTGACCGGACGGCCCGGCCTCAGCGACGGTGGATGCCGCTGCCGAGGCACAGCTCGGCGGCGGGGCTCTGCAGCAGGGTGTGGACGAAGAGCAGCTCGGCACCGTCGCGGTCGACGGCCGCGATCCGGTGCGGGGTGAGCGAGTCGAAGTGCGCACTGTCACCGGGGGCGAGATCGTGCACGGTGTCCCCGAGCGTGACCCGGAGGTGTCCGGCGAGCACGTACAGCCACTCCTCGCCGGGATGGACGCGCACGAGATCACCCTGTGCGCCGTACGGAACCCGGACGCGGAGCGCCTGCATCGCCCGGCCGGAGCCGCCGGCCTGCTGATACATCCAGCCGTCGGCCTCGGCCCCCTCGTACTTCCCGCCGCGGATGACCGCCCCCCGTTCAGGGGGCGTCTCGCCGAGCAGTTCGGAGACCGTCGTACCGTAGATCCTGGCAAGACCGAGGAGCATCGGCAGCGAAGGCTGCCGACGGCCCGTTTCGAGCCGGGAGAGATGGGCGGGTGAGAGCCCCGCCCGCTGAGCGGCGGTCTCCAGGGTGAGACCACGGCTGCGGCGCAGATCGCGCAGGCGTTGCGCGACTCCCGGCAGCTCGTCGGCCACCCCTCCGTCTGGAGTGTTCATATACCCATTGGGCCAGGAACTTTCCTCGGAGGCAAATTTCTTGCCTCCGAGGCAAATGAGGTAAACCTTGCAGGGCCGCCCGCGGGATCAGCGGTTGGCGACGGCCTGTTTCACCAGGGTCCTGCCGAAGTCCCACATCAGCCCGCCGCCGCTGTGCGCTTCGTCCATCACCGCGGTGAACGCCGTGACGAACCGGTCGACGTCCGGCTCCCCGATCACCAGCGGCGGAATCAGCTTGATCACTTCCAGATGATCGCCCGAGACCTGGGTGAGGATCCGGTGCTTCTGCAGCAGGGGCACCACCACCATCTGCGCGAAGAGGCCCTTGCGGGCCGCCTGCAGCATGGTCCAGCGACTACGCAGTTTCAGTGACGACGGTCGGCCGAACTCGATGCCGATCATCAGCCCGCGCCCGCGCACCTCGTGCAGCAGCTCATAGCGGTCGACCAGTGCGGACAGCCGCTCGCGCAGCAGATCACCGGTGCGGCGCGCACCCGCGACGGTCTCCTCGTCCTCCATCACCGAGAGGACTGCGAGCCCGGCCGCCATCGCCTGGGCGTTGGAGCCGAAGCTCGCGGAGTGGACCAGGACCCGGTCCATCGACGAGTAGACGCGTCTGAAGATCCAGTCCTTGCCGAGGGTCGCCCCGACCGGCACATAGCCACCGGAGAGAGCCTTGGCGACACAGACCAGATCGGGTTCGACACCCGCCTCGTGCTGGTACGCGTAGAAGTCGCCGGTCCTGCCGAGGCCGGTCTGCACCTCGTCGGCGATGAGCAGTGCCTTGTGCTTGTGCAGCAGTTCCTGGGCATCCCGCAGGAAGCCGGGCGGCGCTGCGTGGACGCCCTTGCCCTGGATCGGCTCGACGACCAGTGCCGCCACATCACCGCGCTTCAGTTCACGGCGCAGTGCGTCGAGATCCCCGAGCTCGATGGCGGTGTCCGGCAGCAGCGGTGCGAAGCCGTCCCGGAAGCCGCTCTCCCCGTTGACCGAGAGCGAGCCGGTCGTCAGCCCGTGGAATGCGTGGGTGCAGTAGAGAATCCTGGGCCTGCCAGTGGCGTACCGGGCGAACTTCAGGGCGGTCTCGACAGCCTCCGTACCGCTGTTGCCGAAGAAGACCCGGTCCAGGTGCGGGCTGTGCATGAGCAGCTTCTCGGCCAGCAGCCCAGGGAGCGGTTGGCAGTCGAAGCGGGTGAGATCGGCGAGCGAGGCGTCCAGGACGTCGTGCAGGGCCTTGCGTACGACGGGGTGGTGCCGGCCGAGGCCCATCACGCCGAACCCGGCCAGCATGTCGAGGTAGTCGTTGCCGTCCGCATCCCAGAAGTGCGCGCCCTCGGCCCGTTCGTAGACCTTGTCGAAGCCGATGGTGTGCAGCATGCGGGGCAGCTGGTGGTTGAGGTATTTCGTGTGCAGCTCGTAGCGCTCGCCGCCGCGCTCCGCGAGGAGCTGTGCCAGGTCGAAGCCCTTGGGCCCGTCGTCCTTCATGCCCCGCTCTCCTCGGTCCTTGTCGCTGCTTCCTTGCCGGCCAGTGCGGCGCTGATGCGCCCCGCGACCTCGACAGGGGTGAGCCCGATGTCGGCCAGCACTTCGGCGCGCTTGCCGTGGGCGAGGAACTGATCGGGGATGCCGAACGTCCGCAGCGGTACGTCGACCCCGGCATCCCGCAACGCCTGCCCGACCGCCGAACCGACACCCCCTGCCCGGCTGTTGTCCTCGACGACGGCGACCAGCCGGTGCCGTTCGGCGAGCGGGGCGAGCTGTTCGTCGACCGGCTTGACCCAGCGCGGGTCGACGACGGTGCAGCGGATGCCGCCGCCCGCCAGCAGGTCTGCGGCCTTCAGACAGACCGGGGCGAGCACACCGACGGCCACGAGCAGCACATCGGGGTCGTCCGCCCGGTGCAGTACGTCCATTCCGCCGATCCGGTCGATGGCCGGGATCGGCTCCCCCACCGACTCCTTGGGGAACCGGATCACGGTGGGTACGTCGTCGATGTCGACGGCCTCGCGGAGCTCGGCGCGCAATTCGTCGGCGTCGCGCGGGGCGGCGATCCGCAGCCCGGGGACGACCTGCAGCATGGACATGTCCCACATGCCGTTGTGCGAGGGCCCGTCGGGACCGGTGACTCCGGCCCGGTCGAGGACGAAGGTCACCCCGCATTTGTGCAGCGCGACATCCATCAGCAGTTGGTCGAAGGCCCGGTTGAGGAAGGTGGCGTAGACGGCGACGACCGGATGCAGTCCGGCGGTGGCGAGTCCCGCTGCGCAGACCGCCGCGTGCTGCTCGGCGATCCCTACGTCCCAGACCCGGTCAGGGAACGCCTCGGCGAACTTCGTCAGTCCGACGGGGTGCAGCATCGCCGCGGTGATGGCCACGACATCAGGCCGCTCCGCGCCGATCGCGGCGATCTCGTCCCCGAACACCGAGGTCCAGGAGGGCGCTCCGGACGGGGCGAGCGGTGCGCAGGTCAGCGGGTCCATCGCGCCCACGGTGTGGAAGCGGTCGGCCTCGTCCCGGAGCGCGGGCGGGTAGCCGCGGCCCTTCTCGGTGAGGCAGTGCACCAGCACCGGGCCGTGGAAGCGTTTCGCCCGGTGCAGTGCGGATTCGACGGCCGCGATGTCATGACCGTCGATCGGCCCGACGTACTTGAGCCCGAGGTCCTCGAACATGCCCTGCGGGGCGAAGGCGTCCTTGAACCCCTTCTTCGCGCCGTGCAGCGACTCGTACAACGGCTGTCCGATGACGGGCGTCTGCTGGAGCACGCCCTTGCCCCAGGAGAGGAAGCGTTCGTATCCGTCGGTGGTGCGGAGGGTGGCGAGGTGGTTGGCGAGACCGCCGATGGTGGGGCCGTAGGAGCGTTCGTTGTCGTTGACCACGATGACCAGCGGCCGGTCCCTCGCGGCCGCGATGTTGTTGAGCGCCTCCCAGGCCATCCCGCCGGTGAGGGCCCCGTCACCGATGACGGCCACGACATGGTCGCTCCGCCCCAGCACCTGATGGGCCTTGGCGATGCCGTCGGCCCAGCCGAGGACGGTCGAGGCATGCGAGTTCTCGATGACGTCGTGCTCGGACTCCTCGCGGGAGGGGTAGCCGGAAAGGCCCCCCTTGCCGCGCAGCTTGGAGAAGTCCTGCCGCCCGGTGAGCAGTTTGTGCACATAGCTCTGGTGCCCGGTGTCCCACAGGATGCGGTCCACGGGCGAGTCGAAGGCCCGGTGCAGGGCGATGGAGAGCTCCACCACCCCCAGGTTGGGCCCCAGATGACCGCCGGTCCTCGCCACCGCCCGGACGAGGAACTCTCTGATGTCCTCGGCGAGTTCGTCGAGTTGTGCTTCGCTCAGCGCCTTGAGATCGTGCGGCCCCCGGATGCTCTCCAGAATCGTCACACTCGGGCCCCCTCTCTGGTTCCGTTTCAGCTCACGGTGACGGCGGGAACCCCCGATGGTTTCCCTGCGTCGTCCATGCCCTCGGCGATCTTCAGGGCTTCTTCGACCAGCGTCTCGACGATCTTCGACTCGGGCACGGTCTTGATGACCTCGCCCTTCACGAAGATCTGCCCCTTGCCGTTCCCGGAAGCGACACCCAGGTCCGCCTCACGGGCCTCACCCGGACCGTTGACGACACAGCCCATCACGGCCACCCGCAACGGCACCTCCATGCCCTCAAGACCCGCACTGACCTGATCCGCCAGCTTGTACACATCCACCTGCGCCCGACCGCACGACGGACACGACACGATCTCCAGCCGCCGCTGCTTCAGATTCAACGACTCCAGAATCTGCAGCCCGACCTTGACCTCCTCGGCCGGCGGCGCCGACAGCGACACCCGGATCGTGTCCCCGATCCCCTCGCTCAGCAGCGCACCGAACGCCACCGCCGACTTGATCGTCCCCTGGAACGCCGGCCCCGCCTCCGTCACACCCAGATGCAGCGGATAATCGCACTGCGCCGCCAGCTGACGGTACGCATTGACCATCACCACCGGATCGTTGTGCTTCACCGAGATCTTGATGTCCCGGAAACCGTGCTCCTCGAAGAGCGACGCCTCCCACAGAGCCGACTCCACCAAAGCCTCCGGAGTCGCCTTCCCGTACTTCTTCAGCAGCCGCGCATCCAGCGAACCGGCATTCACACCGATCCGGATCGGCGTACCCGCATCCTTCGCGGCCCGCGCGATCTCCTTCACCTTGTCGTCGAACTGCTTGATGTTCCCCGGATTCACCCGCACCGCCGCACAGCCCGCATCAATCGCCGCGAACACATACTTCGGCTGGAAATGAATGTCCGCGATCACCGGAATCTGCGACTTCCTCGCGATCGTCGCCAGCGCGTCCGCATCGTCCTGCGTCGGACACGCCACCCGCACGATCTGACAGCCCGACGCCGTCAGCTCCGCGATCTGCTGCAACGTCGCACCGACGTCCGACGTACGCGTCGTGGTCATCGACTGCACCGTCACCGGCGCATCCCCGCCCACCGCAACCGACCCGACCTGGATGCGCCGCGAGTGGCGGCGCATCGCGAGCGGCCGGGCCGGCAGCTCGGGGAGACCCAGTGCGACCGGTTCTCCAGCGGCCATGCCGTCACCCGTTCCCGGAGACGGTCTCGCGCATCGCGCGCAGGGATTCCTTCAGCGATCCCATGGTGGCGAGGACAGCGGTGGGCTCATAACCGCAGTGCGCCATGCAGTTGGCGCAGCGCGGGTCCTTGCCCCGGCCGTACTTGTCCCAGTCGGTCTCCTCGATGAGTTCGCGATACGTCGGGACGTACCCGTCACTCATCAGATAGCAGGGCCGCTGCCAGCCGAAGAGCGAGTAGTTCGGGATCGCCCACGCGGTGCACGGGAAGTCCGCCTTGCCTTCCAGGAAGTCCAGGAACAGCGGCGAGTGGTTCAGTCGCCAACGGGACCGGTTGCCGCCCGCGAACGACTTCTTGAACAGTTCTCGGGTCTGCTCGACGCCGAGGAAGTGCTCCTGGTCGGGTGCCTTCTCGTACGCGTAGGCGGGCGAGATCATCATCTCGTCGACCTTCAGATCGTCATTGAGATAGTTCAGGACCTCGATGACGGTCTGCGGGGTGTCGGTGTTGAAGAAGGTGGAGTTCGTGGTGACCCGGAAGCCGCGGCGCTTGGCCTCCTTGATCGCCGCCACCGCCTCGTCGAAAACGCCTTCCTTGGCGACCGATTCATCGTGCCGTTCGCGCAGCCCGTCGATGTGCACGGCGAAGGCGAAGAAAGGCGAGGGGGTGAATTTCTCGATCTTCTTACGCAGCAGCATCGCATTGGTGCAGAGGAAGACGTACTTCTTCTTTTCCACCAGCTGCCGCACGATTTCGTCGATCTGCGGGTGCATCAGGGGTTCGCCGCCCGCGATGGAAACCATCGGGGCTCCCGATTCCAGTACCGCACCGACGGCCTGGGCCACCGGCATGCGCTGCTTCAGAACTCCGGCCGGATGCTGAATCTTCCCACAGCCCTCGCACGCCAGATTGCAGGCGAACAAAGGCTCCAGCTCGACAATGAGCGGGAACTTGTCCCGCTTGCGGAGCTTCTGTTCAATGAGGTACGTCGCAACCTTGATGGTCTGGCGGAGCGGCATGGCCATCTAGCTCACCTCCTGGGGAGCAGCAGAGATCGGTGCCATTCGTAGAAAGCCGGTAGGACGGAACGGAGAACACGGAAAGCCGATATTCCACCGCGTATCGTGCCAATGCGGACGAGCTCATGCTCGGGAGTGTCCACGACCACCCGTACGGCGGCAACCGGGCGTGGCCCGGACCGCAGGGCGGCGCGGAGAGTGGCGGCGGACTCCATGTCCACCGCGATCGCTCCCGTGGCCAGCAGCTCGGCCCGCTCATGTCCGCGTACGACATGGGCGGAGCCGGTCAGCGGACCGGTGTGGACGGTGCGGCCGGGCACCGCACCGGCGAGGGCCTCGGCGAGCAGGCCCGTGCCGGTGCAGACCGTCGAGTGCCCGGATTCCCTGGTCTCGGCGGCGACCACCAGGTCCCCGGGGTGCATGCCGGGTGACAGCCCGGCGCAGAATCCGGAGGCGAGCACCGCCGTACCGGGCGCCCGGTCCTGATCGAGCGCCCGTGACACGGCCGCCTCGGCGGCCTTGGGGCCCATGCCCGTACGGAGTACGGTCACCGGGCCCGGCGCGTCACCGGCCCTGCCTCGGCCGCTGCGCAGGGCGAATTGCTCGATGCCGAGCGCACAGGCGATCAGCAGCGGCGCTGCGGGGCCCACCGGCCCCGGACCATCGCCCATCAGGCCCCCTTGCGGGTGACCGTGCGGTCGGCGAACGGTTCGCCATACACGTACCGTCCGAGTGCGGTGAGCGGGAAGACCTGCCGGTAGAGGTGGTAGTTGATGGAGAAGTCCCAGGGGAAGCCGGTTCCGGTGAAGTACGGCTCGTCCCAGGATCCGTCGGCCTGCTGCGTCTCGCTGAGCCAGGACACCCCCCGCTGCACGGCCTTGTTGTCCCGCCGTCCTGCGGCAAGCAGTGCGAGCAGTGCCCACGCGGTCTGGGAGGCGGTCGAGGCGCCGTGCCCGATCCACTTGTCCTCCTGGTACGAGCGCAGGTCCTCGCCCCAGCCGCCGTCGTCGTTCTGTACGGACTCCAGCCAGCCGACCGCGCGGCGGATCGCCGGATGCGTGACGGGCAGTCCGGCGGCCACCAATGCGGGCACCACCGACCCTGTGCCGTATACGTAGTTGACGCCCCAGCGACCGAACCAGCCGCCGCTCGCGTCCTGTTCGGCGAGCAGCCACTCGATACCGCGCCGGGTGGCGGGGTGTCCGGACCGCCCCTCGACGGCGAGCATCTCGACCACGTGCCCGGTGACATCGGCCGACGGCGGGTCGATGACCTCACCGAAGTCGCAGAAGGGCAGCCGGTTGGGGAACGCGCTGGTGTTGTCCGCGTCGAACGCGCCCCAGGCCCCGTTGCGGGACTGCATGCCGAGGTTCCAGCGCACTCCGCGCCTGATGGCGGCCTCGATGCGTGCCTTGTCGGGGTGGCGGACCCGGCGCAGCGCGAGGACCACCTCCGCGGTGTCGTCGATGTCCGGGTAGTTGTCGTTGTGGAACTCGAACGCCCAGCCGCCCGGGTTGAGCCGGGGTCGGCGCACGGACCAGTCGCCGGGCCGCACGATCTCCTCGCCGAGCATCCAGTCCGCGGCCTTCACGAGCGCCGGGTGGTCCGGGCTGACCCCGGCGTCGGCGAGGGCGATGGTGGCGAGGCAGGTGTCCCAGACCGGGGACTGACAGGCCTCGATCATCCGGGCGCCGTCCTCGCGCCAGACGGCGAAGCGGTCGAGCGAGGCGAGTCCGGCCCGCATCACCGGGTGGTCCAGGTCGTAGCCGAGCAGGTGCAGGGCGATGACGGAGTACACGGCGGGCGGCTGGATGCCTCCCCAGCAGCCGTCGTTCTCCTGGCGTTCGATGATCCAGCGGGCCGCCGCGTTCATGGCGGTCCGGCGCAGCTTGCGAGGTGCGATCCGGTGGTACGCGTGCAGCGCCTTGTCCAGGCGCTGGAAGACTCCGTCCCAGCTCGCCGCCGGAGCGGCGGGCCTGGGCGGGTTCGGGTTGCGTGGGTCGGTGTGCAGCTCGTCGAGGGCAAAGGGGGCCGGGCGTACCGGCCGTTTGGCCGAGACAATGGTGAGCGGCACGATGGTCTGGCGGGCCCAGCAGCCGAAGTCATAAATGTTGAGCGGAACCCATTTGGGAAAGAACATCAGCTCGGGCGGGAGTTCCGGCAGGTCGTCCCATTTCCACCAGCCGAAGAGGGCGAGCCAGATCCGGGTGAAGACGCGGCTCGCCGCGATTCCGCCCTGTTCCCTGATCCATCCCGAAGCGCGGGCCATGTGCGGTTCGTCCGGCCGGTCTCCGGCCAGCCGCAGTGCCACGTACGCCTCGATGGTGGTGGAGAGTTCGCCCGGGCCGCCGTGGAAGGTGGCCCAGGTGCCGTCGCCGCGCTGTTCGCCGCGGATGAAACGGCCGGCCGCCGATACGGTGGCCTGGTCCTGAATGCCGAGGAATTGACGGAGCAGCAGGTCCTCGGCGTCCATGGTGACGTTGGTGGCGAGGTCGCCCTTCCACCAGCCCTGCTCGTCCTGCCTGCCGAGGAGATGCTCCACCGAGCGTTCCGCGGCCCTCCGCGCGGCGGCGAGTACGTCGTCCGCGGCGAATGTTGTATCGGTCGGATTACTGGCCGAGGCTGCGCGGGGGCTCACAGCCCCGGTGCTTCCGTCGGTCGTCGCTGTCATGGCTTCCCCTTCGTGCAGTTGTTCCTCTGCTGTGCTGGGGTCTCCGTCGACCGGCGCCCGGGACGGACACCGGCCGGCGACTGCGAGTCATATGGAGCAGATGGTGATCATCTCTTTCGTACGACGACGAAGTCCGCGAGCGCTGTGAGCTGCGCCCGCACGGTTTGCGGCATGTCGACCCGGTGCAGTGCCTCAATGGCGACCGCATGCTGTCGACGAGCCTCCTGGGCGGTCCATTCGCGGCCGCCCGCCTCTTCGATGAGCGCCGCACGGGCGGCGAACTCCTCTTCGGAGAAGCTGTCGAAATCACTGCTCTTGGCGTCGGCGGCGAGCAGTTCACCGAGGCGCTCCGAGGCCGGTCCGCCCGCTGCGAGCGCGGCGACGACCGGCAGGGACTTCTTGCGCTGGCGCAGATCGCTCCAGGTCTGCTTGCCGGTGGACTCGGGGTCGCCCCAGATGCCGAGCAGATCGTCGACGGCCTGGAAGGCGAGGCCGAGGTGGTAGCCGTATGCCTCCAGGGTGTCGGCGGTCCGGTCGTCGGCGCCGCCGAGGACCGCGCCGATGGAGCAGGCACAGGCGAGCAGGGCACCGGTCTTGTTGCCCTCCATCTCCAGGCACTCCTCGACGGTGACCCGCTCGCGGTGCTCGTAGGAGATGTCCTGGGCCTGCCCGTCGATGAGCTTGCGGGTGGCGACGGTCAGCCGGCGGGCCGCGCGGCCCGCCTCGACGGTGCCGAGCTCCAGCAGGATCTCGTTGGCGAGCGCGAAGAGCGCGTCGCCGACCAGGATCGCCTGGGCGGGGCCGTGCACCTTCCAGACGGTGTCGCGGTGGCGGCGCTGTTCGTCGCCGTCCATCAGGTCGTCGTGCAGCAGCGAGAAGTTGTGCACGAGTTCGACGGCTACGGCGCCGGGGATGCCGGCCTCGGCGGCGGCGCCGGCCGCCTCCGCGGACAGCAGGGCGAGCGCCGGGCGCACGGCCTTGCCGCCGTCGCCGTCGGAGGGCCGTCCCTGGGCGTCGATCCAGCCGAAATGGTAGGCGGCGACGGTGTCCATGGGTGGTGCGAGCCGGTCAACGGCGGCCCGGAGCACCGGCGCGGAAAGGGCCCGTCCACGCTCCAGAAGCGCGGTGACGTCCGTGGTGTCGGCCACGGTGTCGAAAGCCGGATTCGCCGGGGTCACTGACTCTCCTCTTGTTCCGGTGGTACTGCTCATGCCGCCTCCTGCAGCGGATGTTCATGGGTGCGGCCGAGCGTCCGGAGCGCGGCGTCCGTTGCGCTGAACCCGCTGCGGACGGCACCCTCCATCGTCGCGGGCCAGCCGGTGGCCGTCCAAGCTCCGGCCAGACTGAGGCCGGGAGTACGGGTGCGGGCGCCGGGCCGCAGTCGGCCGACGCCGGGGGCGGGGGCGAAGGTCGCCGTGCGCTCCCGGGTGACGAAGAAATCCCTGATTCCGGCCCCGCGGGCGGCCGGAAGGAGCCGCTCCAGCTCGGGCAGGTAGCGCTTTCGCAGCTCGGCAACGGGGAGGTCGATCTCCTCGTCCGCGGCGGACTGGGACACGGCGAGGTACTGTCCGGGGCCGGTAAGACCCGAGGCCTGAGTGCGGTCGAAGACCCACTGGACCGGGGAGCCGAGCGCAGCGAAGAACGGGCGGCGCAGCACCTTGCGGTCGTAGACCACGTGCACATTGAGGATCGGCGATGTGCCGATGTCGAGCAGCCGCTCCGGCTCGTCGAGTGCGCCCTCGGGCAGCAGCTCGTGGGTCTCGCGCTGCGGGACGGCGAGGACGACGGCGTCCGCCTCGATCCGTTCACTGCCGGTGTCGACGATCCAACAGCCGTCCTCTGTACGGGTGATGGAGGATGCCTTCGTACGCAGCTCGGTGCGTACTCCGGCGGAGTCGAGGGCCTTGCGGGCCAGTGTGTCGTGCACCTCGCCGAGCGGCACGCTCGCCCATCCGATGTCTGCGGCGCCGGGTTCGGAGAGGAGTCCGGTCTTGAAGACCTTCGCGGCAAGGGCCAGCGAGGAGTTCGGCGCGGTGGCGTTGAGTGTGGCGACGCCCACCAGGTCCCAGAGGGCCTCGATGGTGCGCGGCGACTGCCCGTGGCGGGCGAGCCAGCTGCCGAAGTCGACGGCGTCGAGCGCGGGGTCGTCCGGGTCCAGTCGGCCCAGCGCGAGTGCGGCGCGTCCGACGCTCGCCCGCTCGGTGAGCGAGAGATGCGGATAGCCGGCGAGTCCGGCGGCCAGGTGGAGCGGCACCGGCAGTGCGTTGCGGCGGAGCCGTCCCAGCCGGGGGCCGGAGGGGCGCCCGACATCGAGAACAGGCACGTCCAAACGGTTTTGCAGTGGTGCCAGCCGCGTCCCGTCGACGCGGTCGAGGAACCAGCGGTAGGCGGTGCAGCAGCGCAGATAGACATGCTGTCCGTTGTCGACCGTCAGTTCACCGCGCCGGAAGGAGAAGGCGAGTCCGCCGAGCCTGGGCCGCCCTTCGAGAAGGGTCACGTCAAGCCCGGCGTCGGCGAGACGCAGGGCCGCGGTGATGCCGGCGAGTCCGCCGCCGATCACGACCGCGCGGGAGGAACCCGGGGCGTCGTCCGTCATGCGTCCTCCTTTCGCCAGGTCACTTCAGTCAGGGACGCGTCAGTACACCAGGGGGTTGACCACTGACCGAAGCGACTCACCGTGATGCACATGTTTCGTGAGATGTTCGTACGGCGCATCAGACACGCCCCCTGGACGTGCGGCGGGAAATGTATCGCGCGTCGAGGCCCGACAGTCCACGCACCGCGACATACGCCTTCTCGTGGCCGGGCAGCGAGACCCGGCCGCGCAGCACCGCCTCGGGGTCGCGCTCGATCCGGTCGAGTAGCCGCCGGTAGATGCCCGCCATGGCCGCGACACAGGCACCGCTGCGCCGGTCCAGCATCGGCAGCAGCCGGTATCCCTCGGCGAACAGGGCACGGGCACGCCGTACCTCGAAGTGGACCAGGCCGGCGAAGTCGGCGCCGGGCGGCGGGGTGGCCCGGTGGAAGCCGGCCGAGCAGCCGAACTTGGCGAGGTCGTCGGCGGGCAGATATGTACGCCCGTTGCCCGCGTCCTCGCGTACGTCGCGCAGAATGTTGGTCAGCTGGAGCGCGAGGCCGAGCGTGTCGGCGTACTCCGCGGCCCGGTCGGCGCCGGGAGCGCCCGGTTCCGTACCGAAGACGCCCAGGCTGAGACGGCCGATGGCGCCCGCGACACAGCGGCAGTAGACCTTGAGATCGTCCCAGGTCTCGTACGTCGCACCGCGCACATCCATCAGCACGCCGTCGATGAGTTCGTCGAGCCCGCCGAGCGGGAGCGGGAATCTGCGCGCGGCGTCGGCGAGCGCGACGGCCACCGGGTCGGTGTCGTCCTCGTCGATCACGCCGTTGCGGATCCGGTCCAGCAGTGTGCGGGTGCTCTCCAGGCGGGTCCGCTTGGTCTCCGGCTCCAACTCGCCGTCACCGATGTCGTCGACACGACGGGAGAAGGCGTACAGCGCCGACATGGCCTGTCGCTTCTCGGCCGGCAGCAGCCTGATGCCGTACGCGAAGTTACGCGCCTGCTGTCCGGTGACCGCCTCGCAGTAACTGTATGCGGCCTGTACCGGTGCCGACATATACGTCGTCTGTCCCTCCACGGTCCGGCTCACCCCTCTCTACGCGCTCTTCGCAAGACAACTCCCACTTCGCGCAGCAGGCTGGGCTTGGTGGGCTTGGGCGGTCCGGGCAGTACGTCGAACCCGGCGGCCGCGATCGCGGTGAGGGCGGCACGCCCCCCTCCCACGAATCCGGCGAGAAGCAGCTTGAGCCTGCCGTGGACGCTACCCACCAGGGGGGTGCCTTCATTCAGCAGTTCCCGAGCGCGTTCTGCTTCGTACGCAACCAGTGAACGCACCGATGCGCCCCCCGACGGGGCGGCCAGATCTGTTTCGCGGACATGGAACCGGGCCATGTCGTCCGCGGGCAGATAGATCCGGTCGCAGCCGAGATCCTCGGCGACGTCCTGGAGGTGCTCGACGATCTGCAGGGCCGTACAGACGGCGTCGGAGCGGCGGATGCGTTCGGGGCTGGCTGTTCCGGTGATCTGCAGGACAAGTCGGCCCACGGGGTTGGCGGAGAGCTCGCAGTAGGAGACGAGGTCCTCGTACGTCCCGTAGCGGCGGACCTTCTGGTCCTGCCGGTTCGCCTCGATGAGGCCGAGGAAGGGATCGGGAGTGAGCGCGCAACGCCGCACGGTGGGGCGCAGGGCACGCAGCAGGGGGTGGCGCGGGCCGTCGCCCGCGGTGCCGAAGACCCGGTGCAGATCGGCCTCGAAGGCATCGAGCATGGCGAGCCGGTCCTCGGTCTGCGCCGGGTCGAGCCCGAGATGGCGGGCGTCCGCGCCGCCGGGGGCGAGATCGCCGTCGCCGATGTCGTCGACGAGACGGGCGTAGCCGTAGACGGCCATCAGGTCGTCGCGCCAGGCGCGCGGCAGAAAGAAGGGGGCTACGGGGAAATTCTCGTCCGCGGCCTTGTCGAGGGTGCTGGGCACGGCCGCATCGGGGTGCGCCTGCTGGGTACGGGTCACCACCGACCGCCCGGCGCTGGGACGGCGTGAGCACCTCGGAGCTGGAGATTTTCCGTCATAGCCGTCACATCTCCCGTTCTACACTGCTGACCTAAAACATCCCATTCCGGACACGCCGCCCGCTCTACCGAGTGCGGGGCACGCCGCCAGGCCGTATGGCCAGGCACTATCGCCCCACTTGCAACGAATCAGCACCGCTACAGCTTACGTTGTACAACGCTCATCGATACGTCGGGGTGTTACGCGCAGAAGAACAACGCACCCTGCCCCGCCAACCTTCCCCGTGCGCAAGGAAATTGACGTCATCCGGCGGGAGGAGATCTTGTGCAGCGCGTACAGCCGGGGGTGGTGGGCGCCGCCGGGAGTCCACGATCCGGACACGAGGTGGCCTCCGCCGGAGTTCCGGCAGAGGCCACCTCGGTGTCACGGGCCCCGGGAGTGGCTATTTCCCGGTCTCACGCTCGTAGGCTTTGAGGACCTCGTCCGTCGGTCCGTCCATCAGCAGCTCGCCCTTTTCCAGCCACAGCACCCGGTCGCAGGTGTCCCTGATGGACTTGTTGCTGTGGCTGACCAGGAAGACGGTGCCCGCTTCCTTGCGGAGCTCCCTGATGCGCTTTTCGGAGCGGATCTGGAACTTGCGGTCTCCGGTCGCCAGCGCCTCGTCGATCATGAGGACGTCGTGGTTCTTCGCGGCGGCGATGGAGAAACGCAGCCGGGCGGCCATACCGGAGGAGTACGTCCGCATCGGAAGGGTGATGAAGTCGCCCTTCTCGTTGATGCCGGAGAAGTCGACGATGCCCTGGTAGCGCTCGCGGACCTCCTCGCGCGACATACCCATCGCGAGACCGCCGAGCACCACGTTGCGCTCGCCGGTCAGATCACTCATCAGCGCCGCGTTCACACCGAGCAACGACGGCTGGCCGTCCGTGTACACCTTGCCGTGCTCGGTCGGCAACAGACCGGCGATGGCCCGCAGCAGGGTCGACTTGCCGGAGCCGTTGGTCCCGATCAGGCCGATGGCCTCGCCTCGGTAGGCGGTGAAGGAGACTCCGCGGACGGCGTGCACCTTCCGCACACCGCGCGACTCGCCCTTGCCGCGGCGCAATATCCGGCTCAGCGCCGCAGTGGCGCTGCCCTTGCCTCCGCCCGCGCCATTGACCCGGTACACGATGTGCACATCGTCGGCGATGACGGTGGGGACGCGCCCCGAAGTGTTGTCGTCAGCCACGGCCGTACCGTTCCTCTGCCTTCCAGAAGTACACAAAGCCCACGACGCCGACGAGGACCGCCCAGGCGAGCGCCACGACCCAGACGTGCGACGGCAGGTTCTCCGAGCCGTAGCCGTCGATGAGCGCGAAGCGGATCAGGTCCATGTAGATGGCCGCCGGGTTGTACTGGAGCACGTTGGCGATCCAGTCCGGCTTGTCCTTGAGCATCACCGGAATGGAGAACATGACGCCCGACGCGTACATCCAGGTCCGCATCACGAACGGCATCAGCTGGGCGAGGTCGGGGGTCTTGCTGCCGAGCCTGGCCATGATCATCGCCAGGCCGGTGTTGAAGAGGAACTGCATCACCAGCGCCGGGAGAATCAGCAGCCAGGAGGGACCCGGATAGCTTCCGAAGGCGACGGCCACGACCGCGAGCACGATCATCGAGAACAGCAGCTGCTGGAGCTGCTGCAGCGAGAACGAGATGGGCAGCGAGGCGCGCGGGAAGTGCAGCGCCCGGACCAGTCCGAGGTTGCCGGAGATGGCCCGCACACCCGCCATCACCGAGCTCTGGGTGAAGGTGAAGACAAAGACACCGGTCACCAGGAACGGGATGAAGACCTCCTGGGTCATCCCCTTCCTGGTACCCAGGATCAGCCCGAAGATCAGGTAGTAGACCAGGGCGTTGAGCAGCGGTGTGGCCACCTGCCACAGCTGGCCGAGCTTCGCCTGGCTGTACTGGGCGGTCAGCTTCGCCCTGGAGAACGCCATGATGAAGTGGCGTCGGCCCCAGAGCTGCCGGATGTACTCGAAGAGCCCTGGCCGGGCGCCGCTCACCGTCAGGCCGTACTTGGTGGCCATCTCGGCCGCGCTCAGGCCGTCGTCGGCGGATGGTGGGGTGCTCAGTGCGACCGCACCATCATGGGTTGTGTCACTCACCAGATGAAACTCTCGTATTCAGGATGCGCAGCCAGTCGCGGGCGCGGCTCGGAGCGGACAGGTCCCGTGGAGAAAACGTACGACTCATGGTCTCAGAGGAGAGCCTCTCAGATCACGGGAGGGCGGCCGAGTCTGGTCAGCCGCCATACCGTGCGCCACCTCATCGGACGGCGGGTTCCGCACGGCGTGGACCAGCCTTCCCGGAAGCCGCCGAACCATGCCTTGAGAGCCGGGCCGGAGGGCTTGCGCAGCAGGGTCAGCAGCAGCCACACGCCGAGGTAGACGGGGACCAGCGGCGCCGGCAGATTGCGCCGGGCAAGCCAGACCCGGTTGCGGGCCACCATGCGGTGGTACACCGCGTGCCGCGACGGGGCGGTCGTCGGGTGGTTGAGAACCATGTCCGCGCGGTAGTCGATCATCCAGCCGGCGTCCAGTGCCCGCCAGGCGAGATCGGTCTCCTCGTGCGCGTAGAAGAACTGGCCGGGCAGCGGCCCGACCTCGGCGATGACCTTGCTGCGTACGGCGTTGGCGCCACCGAGGAAGGTCGTCACGCGCGAGGAGCGCATCGGATCGGCGGCACGCAGCCGCGGCACATGGCGGCGCTGGGTGACGCCCGTGTCGGGGTCGGCGATACGAAAGCTGATGATGCCCAGCTCGGGATCGGCCTCGAACGCCTGCCGGCACAGCTCGGCGGTGTCCGTGAGCGGCAGCAGTCCGTCGTCGTCGAGGAAGAGCAGAGCGTCCACATCGGCGCCGGACGGGCCGAAGGCCTCGATCCCGACGTTGCGACCGCCCGGGATGCCGAGGTTCTCGGGCAGCTCGACGGTGCGTACGCCCGCGGGGACCTCCGGTACGGGGGCGCCGTTGCCGACGACCACCACTTCGATTCGGTCGCCGTCCTGCTTGGCGACCGAATCGAGGAGGGCGCGCAGCTCTTCGGGACGGTTGCCCATCGTGATGATGACCGCGCCGAGCTTCATGGGGGTGCTCACTTCAGCCTGCTCGACGCCAGGATCGACACGAGGTGCAGGAGGGTCTGGACGATGGCGATGCCGGCCAGGATCGCGATGCCGAGGCGGCTGAAGAACAGGTCGCCGTGGACCACATCGAGGATCGCGGCCACCAGAATGAAGAGGCTGGCCTCGATGCCGCCGACGAGACGGTGGAACTTCAGCGCGGCAGCGGCGCGGCGGGCGAGCGCCAGACCGGAGGAGCGCGGCACGGACGCCTCGTCCTTGACGGCGGGCAGTCCGCTGCGCTGACGGGCGACGTCGACCAGGTCGGTCTCGGCCTTGATCAGGATCGCGCCGAGCGCGGCGAGCGTCCCGAGGAACGCCCACAGCCAGTTGGTCGAGGTGCCGTTCTGGTGGAAGACGTCCGCACCCCGGATGCCGAAGCCGACCAGGAGGGCCGCCTCGCAGAGGTAGTGGCCTATCCGGTCGAGATAGACACCGGTGATCGAGGTCTGCTTGCGCCAGCGGGCGACCTCTCCGTCGACGCAGTCGAGCAGAAGATAGATCTGGAACAGCACGACCGCGAGGATCGCGCCGGTCAGCCCCGGGACCAGCAGGGCGGCGCCACCTATGACACCCACGACCACCATGAGGTAGGTGAGCTGGTTCGGCGTGATCTTCGTGTTCACCAGGTACGGGTCTATGTGCAGCGAGATCTCCCGCATGTACATGCGCCCGGCCCAGTGCTCACCGCTGCGCCGGTCCTTCACTCCGTCCGGGTGAACGACCGGGCGGAGTTCAGCTACTGATGGTCTTGGCATAGTCGGCGTACGCGTCCCTGATCTGGTCGGTGGACAGGTTGAGGTGTTCCAGGATCGTGAAGCGTCCCGGGCGGGTCTGCGGGGCGTAGTCGACGGCCTGGACGAACTCGTCGGCGGTGAAACCGATGTCTTCGGGCAGGACGGGCAGTCCGTGGCGGCGCAGGGTGACCGCCATGAGCAGCGAGTCCTCGCGCGCACCGCGCAGATGCATGGCGAAGCAGGCGCCGAGGCCGACCTGCTCGCCGTGGCTCGCCGCACGCTTGGGGTACAGCAGATCGAAGGCGTGGTTGATCTCGTGGCAGGCGCCCGAGGCCGGCCGGGAGTCCCCGGCGACCGACATCGAGATGCCGGTCAGCACGAGGCCCTCGGCCAGCACCTTGAGGAAGGCATCGTCGCCGATCCCGCCGGGATGGCGCAGCACCGCCTCGCCGGCCTGCCTGGCCATGGCCGCGGCGAGTCCGTCGATTTCCTCGCCGTTGACCGCGTGGGCGAGTTCCCAGTCGGCCACGCAGGAGATGTTGGAGACCGCGTCGCCGATGCCTGAGCGCACGAAGCGGGCCGGTGCCTCGCGGACGATGTCGAGGTCGATGACGACGGCGATCGGGGTGGGTACTCCGTAGGAGCCCCGGCCGTTGTCGTTGTCCAGTGTCGCGACCGGCGAGCAGAGACCGTCGTGGGCGAGGTTCGTCGCCACGGCGACCATGGGCAGGCCGACGCGCGCCGCGGCGTACTTCGCCACGTCGACGATCTTGCCGCCGCCGAGGCCGACCACGGCGTCGTACCGGTTGCCCTTGATGTCGTCGGCGAGCTTGACGGCCGAGTCGAGGGTGCCGTCGGTGACCGGGTACCAGTGGGCGCCGGGCAGCGCGGGGGCCAGCCGCTCGCGCAGGGCGCGCCCCGAACCGTCGCTGATCGCGACGGCGAGCTTGCCGGAGGCGGAGATCCGCTGGTCGGCGAGGAGACCGGCCAGATCGTCCAGGGCGCCGCGGCGGATGTCGACGACGACCGGGGACGGGATGAGCCGGGTCAGTACTGGCACGCGATCTCACGGCCCTTCGCGAGGTCGTCGTGGTTGTCGATCTCGACCCACGTCACTTCGCCGATGGGGGCCACGTCAACGGTGAAGCCGCGGTTCACGAGCTCCTGGTAGCCGTCCTCGTAGTAGAGGTCGGGGTCGCGCAGATACGTCGCCTTCAGGGCGTCGGCGAGCTCCGCGGCGGCCTCCGGTTCGATGAGGGTGACACCGATGTACTCACCGGTCGCGGTGGCCGGGTCCATCAGCTTGGTGATGCGTCGCACACCCTTGTCGCCCTCGGTGATGACCTTCATCTCCTCGTCGGCGAGGTGCTTCACCGTGTCGAGGGCGAGGATGATCTTCTGGCCGTTGCCCCGGGCGGCGAGCAGGGTCTTCTCGACGGAGACCGGGTGGACGGTGTCGCCGTTGGCCAGGATGACGCCGCGCGTCAGGACGTCACGGGCGCACCACAGGGAGTAGGCGTTGTTCCACTCCTCGGCCTTGTCGTTGTCGATCAGGGTGAGGGTCACGCCGTACTTCGCCTCGAGCTCCGCCTTGCGGTCGTACACGGCTTCCTTGCGGTAGCCGACGACGACGGCGACCTCGGTGAGGCCGATCTCCGCGAAGTTCGCCAGCGTCAGGTCCAGGACCGTCTTCTCGCCATCGACAGGCACGAGAGCCTTCGGGAGCGTGTCGGTGTAGGGGCGCAGACGCCGTCCTGCACCGGCTGCCAGTACGAGGCCGATCATGCGGGTTCTCCTTCGTCGTGTACGGCGGGTGCTCCGGAGGACACCCAGAAGCGGATGGACTCCACGAGCACCACCAGTGCCACAGCCACCGCGAGAGCGGTGAGTGCCACGGTGAACGCTGAATGCCGAGTGAGTACGGCGGCGAGTACGGCCACCACCAGAGTGCGGCCCTCGTGCCCACCGATCGTGCGTACCAGCCACTGGGGCGGCGCGCCGGTGCCGCCGCGAATGCGGTACACCGTGTCGTAGTGATGGTAGGCGACGGCCGAGACCAGCCCGAAGGCTGCCGGAAGGGCTCCCGGTACATCGCTGCGCGCGGCAAGAACGAGGACGGTGCAGTACTCCGCCGCCCTGAATATCGGGGGTACGAGCCAGTCGAGGGCGCCCTTGAGGGGGCGGGCCACGGCTATACCCGAGCAGATCGCGTAGAACACCGCGGCGAAGATCATCTGCTTGCTGCCGAACGGCTGCTGCACAGCCGCGGCGATCAGTGCACCGGCGCCGACGAGCGCGATCACAGGTGCGCTCCAGGCGCCCCTGATCCGGGGGCCCCGTACCGCCACGATCTGGGCAATGGGACCGGAGTCGGCCAGGTCGGCGAGTGCCCGGGCGGCGCGGTCGGTGCGCTCCGCCTTGCGGGTCAGCGAGCGCAGCAGGCGGCCCGCGGTGGTGTAGCAGGCCGCGAAGGCGCAGCCGATGAGCAGGGCGTAGAAGACGATCCGGGGCGTGGTCACCGCGGTCAGTACCGCGATCATCGCCCAGCGCTCGCCGATCGGCAGCACTATCATCCGGCGCAGCCAGACCGTCCAGCCGACACTGTCGAGCCTGTCGGAGAGGGCTGCCGTGGGGCTCGAATTGGCCACCGCGTCATGGTTCGCCTCGTTGAACGAGAAGTCGATGACATGGCGGCAGGCCTGGAGCACCATCGCGCCGAGGGCCAGTGCCCATACGTCGTCACCGCCGCGGGCGGCGCCGAGCGCGAGGCCCGCGTAGTACGCGTACTCCTTGGCCCGGTCGAAGGTGGCGTCCAGCCACGCACCCATCGTCGAGTACTGCAGCGAGTAACGGGCGAGCTGCCCGTCGGTGCAGTCCAGGACGAAGGAGAAGAGCAGCAGCAGTCCGGCGGCGATGTAGCCGCCGCGGGTGCCGGTCGCCGCGCTGCCCGCCGCGACCAGCGCGGTGAGCAGGGATGCGGTGGTGACCTGGTTCGGAGTGAGACCGCGGCGGGCGCACCAGCGGGCGATGTAGCGGGAGTACGGGCTGATGAAGAACGTGGTGAAGAAGCCGTCGTGGGCCTTCACGGCGCTGCGCAGCCGTACCGCCTCGTCGTCGACTGCGGCGACGGCGCTCTGCGCGGTGGTGCGCGCGGACTCGTCGACCGGGACGGCGGCGACCAGCGAGCCGAGCTCGGGGCGCTGCACAGCGGTGCCTTCGGCGTCCATGGTGACGGCGAGGCGGCCCGGCACGGTGCGGTCGGTGACCGTCGTCGTGGTCGCGCCCGGCCCGGCCGGGACGCCCGCGGCGGCGGTGTTCAGGGCGCGGACGAGCGCGGGGCGCGCCTCCGGCTGCGCGGTGAGCGCACCGGTCACGGTGGCGGCGGGGAAGCGTGGGTCGGTCAGCCCCAGCCGGAGGGCATGGACATGGCCGACGAAACGGGGGTCGACCAGTGCGACGCGGCGGTCGGCGGGGACGGCCGAGAGCAGCTGTGCGGCCTCGGTCACATCGGCGGCGATCTGTACGTCGAAGCCCAGTGACCGCAGATCGTCCACGAGCGACGATCCGGGTACCGGTGCACCGGTGAGGATGGCGGTCGACAGACGAACTCACTCCTTGGTGCTGACGGGGCCGGCGCGCGACAGTGCGGCCCACAAGCGGGCCGGCGGCACGTCGGCAGAGGCTATCGGATGAACGGAAGCGGGAGTTCACTGCCTGTTTGTGCTCCGTTCGGGGTGGACCGGCAACATGCGGCGCCGTCCGCGATCATCATCGTCGATCCCCGCCTCGGCTGACAAAACGCGATGGCATACACCTAGGCTGACCCGCATGACATGGCTCATCACAGGCGGAGCGGGATATATCGGTGCACATGTAGTGCGGTCCATGGTGGGTGCCGGTGAGCGGGTGGTCGTCCTCGACGACCTTTCGACCGGTGTCGTCGAGCGGCTCCCGGCAGATGTTCCGCTGATCCGGGGCTCGGCCGCCGACCGTGCGCTGCTCGACCGGGTGCTGGCTCAGTACGACGTGAGCGGTGTGGTGCATCTCGCAGCGAAGAAGCAGGTCGGCGAGTCCGTCGGGAAGCCGCTGCTGTACTACCGGGAGAACGTGGCCGGGCTGACCGTCCTCCTGGAGGCCGTCGTCGCCGCCGGTGTGCGGCGCTTCCTGTTCTCGTCCTCGGCCGCGGTGTACGGCGTACCGGATGTGGAACTCGTCACCGAGGACACTCCTTGTGTTCCGATCAATCCGTACGGTGAGACGAAGCTCGCCGGGGAGTGGCTGGTCCGGGCGACCGGGAGGGCACACTCCCTGTCCACCGGCTGTCTGCGCTACTTCAACGTGGCCGGAGCGGCCGCGCCGGAACTGTCGGACACCGGTGTCTTCAATGTGATTCCGATGTTCTTCGACCGACTGACCCGCGGCGAGGCCCCCCGGATCTTCGGTGACGACTATCCGACACCCGACGGCACCTGCATCCGCGACTACATCCATGTCGCGGACCTCGCCGACGCGCATCTCGCCGTCGCCCGGAGGCTGGCCGAGCAGGACGCCGGGGACCTGACTGTGAACATCGGCCGCGGCGAGGGCGTCTCGGTGCGTGAGCTCGCCGATCTGGTGGGCGAGGTCAGTGGCCGGCCGGAGAAGCCGGAGATCGAGGCGCGCCGCCCCGGCGATGCGGCAAAGGCCGTCGCGTCCGCCGTCCGGATGTCCGAGGAGCTCGGCTGGACGGCCCAGCGCGGGGTGCGCGAGATGGTCGAGTCGGCCTGGCAGGGCTGGTGCCTGCACCACCCCGAGGCGCGCGGCAACTGAGCCGCCGGCGATCACTCCACAGCCCTGACCTGCAGCCATTTCCGCAGGTCAGGGCATATGACAACGGTGTTCAGTGCCGTGTTGCCCGATACCCCCCACCCGTAGTTCACTGGCAGTGCTCGGGCAGATCGTGTCCGAGTCCGCGCGACGACCGGGAGGCGTCCCCATGGGGGCAGGGCACGACCACGGGCACACACACGGCGGGCCACCGCCCACCGGCACGGCAGCTGCCGCGTACAAGGGACGGCTGCGGATCGCGCTGTGCATCACGCTCACCGTGATGGTCATAGAGATCGTCGGGGGGCTGCTCGCCGACTCGCTCGCCCTGATCGCCGACGCGGCCCATATGGCGACCGACGCCCTGGGTCTGGGCATGGCACTGCTGGCGATCCACTTCGCCAACCGGCCGGCCGGGCTCAACCGAACCTTCGGCTTCGCACGCGCCGAGATCCTCGCCGCCCTGGCCAACTGTCTGCTGCTGCTCGGAGTGGGCGGCTTTCTGCTCCTCGAGGCGATCCAGCGCTTCATCACCCCGGCCGAGACCAGGGGCGGACTGACGATCGTCTTCGCCCTGGTCGGCATGGTCGCCAACATGGTCTCCCTGTCGCTGCTGCTCCGGGGCCAGAAGGACAGCATCAATGTGCGCGGCGCCTATCTGGAGGTGCTCGCGGACACGCTCGGCTCGTTCGCCGTGCTGATCTCGGCAGGAATCATCCTGGCCACGGGCTGGCAGGTCGCCGACCCGATCGCCTCGCTGGTGATCGGCCTGATGATCGTCCCCCGTACGGTGAAGCTGCTCAGAGAGACGCTCAATGTGCTGCTGGAGGCGGCGCCCAAGGGCGTCGACATGGCTGAGGTACGGGCCCACATCACCGCCCTGCCCGGAGTACTGGACGTCCATGACCTGCATGCCTGGACGATCACGTCGGGGATGCCGGTGCTCTCCGCCCATGTGGTGGTGCGCCAGGACATGCTCGATTCGATCGGTCACGAGAAGCTCCTCCATGAACTGCAGGGCTGTCTCGGTGTCCACTTCGACGTGGAGCACTGCACATTCCAGCTGGAGCCGAGCGGCCATGCCGAGCACGAGGCCAAGCTCTGTCACTGAACTGCCGTTCAGCAGGGCCGTGTAGGGTATTCGGCGGAGCGTGTGGGGCTCCCCGTGTCCGAGAGAGGAGCTGAGGTTGATGACCGCCGCGACGGCGCCTGTCCGGCGCAGCATCCGGTCCCTCTTCATCTCCCGGGTTCTCGGCTAGCGCCCGACTCGCACCGGGTCGACACGTTGGCCGGAGCCCTCACACACAAGGGTTTCCCACGTTGACCGACAATGATCACGCCGTCCGCTCCGAGGCGTTCTTCTCCCTGCACCACAAGCTGCCCCGACAGAGCCCCGGATCCGATGCCACCACCCGGCGGCTGCTGGGGCTCACCGGCCCGTTGCCGCGCCGTCCGCGCGTCCTGGATCTGGGCTGCGGGCCCGGCCGCGCCGCACTGCTGCTCGCCGCCGAGGCGGGCGCCGAGGTGACCGCCGTCGATCTCCACGAGCCGTTCCTCGACGAATTGCGCGAGGCGGCCGAGGCCCGTGGGCTCGGCGACCGTATCGATACGGTCCGGGCCGACATGGCCGAGCTCTCCGGTCCCGACTTCCCGGACGGGTCGTTCGATCTCGTCTGGGCCGAGGGGGCCGCGTACATCATCGGTTTCGACACCGCTCTGCGTGACTGGAAGCGGCTGCTCGCCCCGGGCGGCTCCCTCGTCGTCAGCGAGTGCGTCTGGACGACGGACGCGCCGACGGACGAAGCCCGCGCCTTCTGGGAGCAGCAAACCTCGCTGCGCCCCGTGGCGGCCAACACCGCGGCAGCCGTGGCGGCCGGCTACCACGTCCTCGGGGTTCGGGTGCAGCCCGACAGCGACTGGGACGAGTACTACGTCCCGCTCGCCGAGCGTGTCGAGGCCGCCGACACGTCGGCTCCCGGTATGGAGTGGGCGCTCGCGGCGAGCCGCGAGGAGCTGGCCATGCGGCGCGACCACGGTACGGAGTACGGCTACGCCTGCTACGTACTGCGCCCCGCCGATCCACGCTGGACGACCCGGCCGGAGACGGCGGCGGACATCGAGGCCGTACACACGGTCAACGCCGCCGCGTTCCCGACGCCGGACGAAGCCACTCTCGTCGACGCGCTGCGCACCGATCCGGCGGCCTGGCTGCCCGGCCTCGGGTACGTCGCGCTGGATGGCCCGGACGGCGACATCGCGGCGTACGCGCTGCTGACCCGGTGCCGGGTCGGGGACGCGCCGGCGCTCGCGCTGGCCCCGGTGGCGACGGCCCCGGACCGTCAGCGGCAGGGTGCCGGACAGGCCGTGGTGCGGGCCGCGCTCGACGCGGCCCGGCTGCGGGGCGAGTCGCTCGTCCTGGTACTCGGTCATCCCGAGTACTACACGAAGTTCGGTTTCGTACCGGCGTCCCGGTACGGGATCCGGCCGGGCTTCGACGTCCCGGACGAAGCGATGATGGCCCTGGTGCTCGACGACTCCGTGCCGGTGCCGCAGGGCACGATCCGTTACCCGGCGGCTTTCGGCGTCTGACGTGCCGTCCGGCCCCGCCGTGCCCCCGTGGTGCGGCGGGCCGGACATGCCAGGACCCGAAGTGCGGACAAGCGGCTTTTGTACGGCAGACTTGAGCGGACTCGACGGGACCGGCGCACGGGGCCGGGACCATAGCGAAGGATGGGTATGCCGACCACACCAGCCACCGCGGCGAACAGCTCGTCGAACGGCACAGCAGAAGCGATCATGCTCGAACTGGTCGATGAGAACGGCACCACCATCGGTACGGCGGAGAAGCTCGCCGCCCATCAGCCGCCCGGTCAACTGCACCGGGCCTTCTCGGTGTTCCTCTTCGACGAGCAGGGCAGGCTGCTGCTGCAGCGCCGCGCGCTCGGCAAGTACCACTCCCCCGGTGTCTGGTCGAACACCTGTTGCGGCCATCCCTACCCGGGTGAGGCGCCCTTCGCCGCCGCCGCCCGGCGTACGTACGAGGAGCTGGGGGTCTCTCCCTCCCTGCTGGCGGAGGCGGGCACGGTCCGCTACAACCACCCCGACCCGGCCTCCGGCCTGGTGGAGCAGGAGTTCAACCATCTCTTCGTGGGAATGGCGCAGGACCAGTTGCACCCGGACCCGGAGGAAGTCGGCGAGACCGCGTTCGTGACAGCCGACGAGCTGACCGAGCAGCATGCCCGGGCGCCGTTCTCGGCCTGGTTCATGACCGTGCTGGATGCCGCACGACCGGCGATCAGGGAGCTGACCGGACCGTCCGCCGGCTGGTAGCGAGCGGAGGGCACCGGGTGCCGCAGCGAATGCGGGTGGTCAGAGCTGCGGGCGCAGCGGCAGTGCCGCCCAGATGATCTTTCCGCCGCCTGCGGTGTGTTCCACATCGCAGGCGCCGCCCGCTTCCCGGGTGATCTCCCGGACCAGGAGCAGGCCGCGCCCGCCGGTCTGCGCGTAGTCCGTCTCAAGGGCCGTCGGACGGTAGGGGTGGTTGTCCTCGACGGACACTCTGACCCATTCCGCGCCGACGGCCACCTCGACGGCGAGTTCCGGCGAGAGCAGCGCGGCATGCTTCACGGCGTTGGTGACCAGCTCGGAGACGATGAGCAGCAGGCCCTCGGCGATGTCGTCGTCCATCGGCACGCCCTGGCGGTTCAGCAGATCGCGTACAGCGTGCCTGGCCTGCGGTACGGAGACGTCCACGGCCGGGGCGGTGAACCGCCAGACTCCCTCGTACGACACGGGCCGGGCGGGGACACTCCCGCGGCTCTCCATAGTCCGGTACCCGCTCTCGACTCGATGGTGACTGCACGTCGAGTACAGAGTGCGGGGCGCAGTTGGCCCAGACCGTGCTACTGCACAAAAGTCGACTTCTATCGACAGGTTTTGACCGGACAAGCTCGAAACCATCAGCTCCTGGACCGGTCCTGATCCTCTCCGGTGTGCGCGTCCGGCAGCTCTCCGGCAGCGATGTTCAGTGCGGCCACCACGACGCCCAGCCAGAAGTAGTTGGTGCCGCGGGACTCGACGGCGTGGAGCAGCCCGACGAGGCCGCCGATCAGCAGAAGCCGGCCGAAGAGGAGCATCGAGGTGAGTGTCGCGACCCCGGTGTAGACGAGGCCGACCAGCCCGGCCACGACGAGAAGGGCACCGAGCAGCGCCAGCCAGCCGAAACTGCGGCTCAGCTTCTTGCCCTCGACTGCGGGATCGGCCACGGGAAGCGCCTCACGGTGCGTGCCTGTTCGGCGACCCCTTCTTGATCATAGGTTCGAACCGTACGGATAGCATCCGGCGCATGGACCGTACGGAACCCCGGCTGGAGCACACCGTCGCGGGCGGTGTCGCCACTGTCGTCATCAGCAACCCCGCCAAACGCAATGCGATGACGGCCGCGATGTGGAGCGCGCTGCCCGCTCTGCTGGAGCGGCTGGCCGCCGACCCTGCGGTCCGGGTGCTCGTGCTGACGGGCGCCGGCGACACCTTCTGTGCCGGTGCGGACATCTCCTCGCTCCGGGATCCGGCGGGCGATCCGCAGGCACTCGCCGTGGCGGCCGAGGAGGCGCTGGCCGCCTTCCCCAGGCCGACGCTGGCGGCGGTCCGCGGCTACTGCGTGGGCGGCGGCAGCCAGCTCGCGGCCGCCTGCGATCTGCGGTTCGCCGAGGAGGGTGCGTCGTTCGGCGTGACACCGGCCAAGCTCGGGATCGTGTACGCCGCGTCGTCGACCCGGCGGCTGGTGGCGCTGATCGGGCCGGCCGCCGCGAAGCATCTGCTGTTCTCCGGCGAGCTGATCGACACCGCACGGGCGCTGCGGACCGGTCTGGTGGACGAGGTGCTGCCGGCCGGTGAGCTGGACAAGCGGGTCGACTCGTACGTACGGACCCTGGCAGCGCGCTCGCAGCTGACGCAGGCGGCAGCGAAGGAGTTCGCCACAGGCCGCGAGGACCGGGACGCCTACTGGGCGGAGCAGGCGCGGCGCAGCGGCGACACCGCGGAGGGTGTCGCCGCGTTCCTGGAGCGGCGCGCGCCGCGCTTCACCTGGACGACGGGGTCGTGACGCCCCCGCGGCTACTGCTCAGGGATGAAGCGGCTCTTGCCGCGGAACTCCTCGACCAGTGCCGCCGGGGCCTTCGCCGGTGAGCCCGCGTCGTACGGCGGCTGCGGGTCGTACTCGGTCAGCAGCTGTACGGCCATGGCGTGCTCGTCGTTCGCGATCCGGCCGAGCAGGGTGAGCCCCATGTCGATGCCGGAGGAGACGCCTGCTGCCGTGACGTACTTGCCGTCGAAGACGACGCGTTCGCCGGTCGCGTCCGTGCCGAAGCTCTTCAAAATGTCCAGCGCGAGCCAGTGCGACGTGGCTCGGCGGCCCTTCAGCAGTCCGGCCGCGGCGAGCAGCAGCGAGGGGGTGCAGACGGACGTGGTCCAGGTGCTGGTGGCGTCGGCCGTGCGCAGCCAGCCGAGCAGCGCCTCGTTCTCCATCTGGTCGCTCTGGCCGGGGCCACCGGGGACGACCACCACATCCGGTGCAGGCACGTCGGCGAAGGTCTTGTCGGCGACGAGCGCGAGGCTGCCGTTGTCGTTGCGCACTGGTCCGGTCCGTTCGGCGACGAACACGGTCTCGGCGCCGGGGGTGCGGGCGAGCATTTCGTAGGGGCCCACGGCGTCGAGTGAGGTGAAGCGGTCGAAGAGGACGATGGCGATCTGCATGGGGGTTCCTTTCGTTCGGTCAGTCGATGGCGGGCTGGGTCCAAAAGCGTCGCCGGTATTCGGCGGGTGCCGTGCCGAGGGCCTTGGTGAACGCGCGGCGCATGGCCTCCGGGGTTCCGTAGCCGCAGGCGCGTGAGATGCCGGTTACGCCGTCGGTGGTGTCCTCCAGCAGCCGACGGGCGTGTTCGAGGCGTACCCGGTCGACGTAACGGCCCGGTGTGAGGCCCGTCTCTGCCTGGAAGGCGCGGGCGAAGTGGCGGGGCGAGAGGCGGGCGCGGGCGGCGAGCGCCTCGACGGAGAGATCGTCGCCGGGGTGCTCGGTGATCCAGTGCTGGACCTCGCGCAGCGGTTCGCGCCGGGCGGTCTGGGCGGTGAGCTGGACGCTGAACTGGGCCTGGTTCCCGGGTCTGCGCAGAAAGACCACCAGGTGGCGGGCGACGGTGAGCGCGATGTCCCTGCCGTGGTCCTCCTCGACGAGTGCGAGGGCGAGGTCGATACCGGCGGTGACTCCGGCGGAGGTGGCCAGCCTGCCGTCGCGTACGAAGATCGGGTCCGGGTCGACCTCGACCGCCGGGTAGCTGCGGGCGAGGTGCTCGCAGACCGTCCAGTGCGTGGTCACCCGATGCCCGTCCAGCAGTCCTGCCGCGGCGAGCAGCAGCGCACCGGTGCAGACGGAGACGAGCCGTTCGGCGTGTGCGGCGTGGTCCCGTAGCCAGTCGACGAGCGCCGGGTCGGGGGTTCGAGTGCCCTCGCCGCCCGGGACGAGGAGGGTGTGCGGCGGTTCGGCGTCGGCGAGGCCGCCGTCCGGGACGAGGGTCAGGCCGCTGCTGGTACGGACCGGAGCGCCGTCGAGGGAGGCGGTGCGCAGTTCGTACCCGGCCCCGGGGAAGCGGGAGGCCCCGGCGAAGACCTCCACCGGGCCGGTCACATCGAGGCTCTGGACGCCGTCGAAGAGGACGACGAGTACGGATCGCTGCGTCATGACTGCCATCCTGGGCAACCGGGAGCATGGCCGCAATGACGAAAAGCCCACCTTTTCTGCCAGGCCGGGGCTCGCACGGATTGGGCGTCGCCCCGGGGTTACGGGACGTACCGACCAGTCGGTAACGTTCTCGCATGACTACTCTGCCGCCGCGCGCCGGACGCCGCTGCCACAACGCCATCAACCCGTTGCACTCGACCGTCTACTTCTCCCCCGACCTCGGCAAGGAGCTCCGAGAGCTCGGCATCGACGACTCGAACGCCGCCTACTTCGCCGCGCGCGGGGCGGCTCTGGGCGCCGTCGGCCCCGGCACGGTCACCGCGGCCTTCTACAACTTCAACCACGACCTCGTCGCCCGGCACCTGCCCGCCGTATGGTCCGTCGCCTCGCCGCAGGCGGTCCTGGACGCCCGGCTGCGCGCAGCCGACTCCACGCTGCGCCGACTGCTGGGCGAGGAGATCATCACCTCCCCCGAATTGGCCGAGGCGGCCGGACTGGCGCTCCGCGCCGCCGAGGCGTGCACCCGACACGCCCGGCCGCTCTACGCCGCCCATGCCGATCTTCCGGTGCCCGAGCAGCCGCATCTGGCGTACTGGCACGCGGGGACGCTGCTGCGCGAACACCGCGGCGACGGCCATCTCGCAGCTCTCCTCGCTGCCGGTCTCGACCCGGTGGAGGCCCTGGTCAGCCACACGGCGACCGGCAAGGGAATGTCCCCGCGCTGGGTCCTCGCCACCCGCGGCTGGCGCCGTAGCGACTGGGAGGAGGCGTCCGAGCGGCTGCGCGGGCGTGGACTCCTGGACGGCGAGGGCGAATTGACAGCGGCGGGTGTCGCGCTGCGGGCGGATCTGGAGGACGCCACGGACCGGATGGACCAGGCCCCGTACGAGCATCTGGGCGAGGAGGGTGTGGCTCGGCTGACCGAGCTGGCGCGCGGATTCCTGTTCACGGCGGCCTCGGCGGGCGCATTCCCGGCCGACCTGATCGGCAAGGGCTGAGCCGCCGACCGGCGGACAAGTGGGGTGGTCGGGCGACACGGCGCCCGACCACCCGGCACAATGCAGGCGAAGGGGCCCCGCCCCGGTAAGCACAGCCAGTACGAGAAGGCGAGTCGGTAGAACCGTGACGACGTCCATCGAAGGCAGGATCGCCGAGGAGCTCGGCGTACGCGAACGGCAGGTGAAGGCGGCCGTCGAGCTGCTCGACGGCGGGTCGACCGTGCCGTTCATCGCGCGCTACCGCAAGGAAGCGACCGAGATGCTCGACGATGCGCAGCTGCGCACGCTCGAGGAGCGGCTGCGGTATCTGCGGGAGCTGGAGGACCGTCGTACGGCGATCCTCGACTCGGTACGCGAACAGGGCAAGCTGGACGAGGCGCTGGAGGCGCAGATCCGGGCCGCCGACACCAAGGCGCGCCTTGAGGACATCTATCTGCCGTTCAAGCCCAAACGGCGCACGAAGGCTCAGATCGCCAGGGAGGCGGGGCTCGAACCGCTCGCCGACGGCCTGCTCGGCGACCCGTCGGTGGAACCGCTCGCCGCCGCAGCCGCCTTCGTCGACGCCGACAAGGGTGTCGCGGACGGTGCGGCCGCGCTGGAGGGGGCCCGCGCCATCCTCACCGAGCGGTTCTCGGAGGACGCCGATCTGATCGGTGAGCTGCGTGAGCGCATGTGGTCGCGCGGGCGGCTGGCCGCCAAGGTGCGGGACGGCAAGGAGGAGGCGGGGGCGAAGTTCGCCGACTACTTCGACTTCGCGGAGCCGTTCACCGCGCTGCCCTCGCACCGGGTGCTCGCGATGCTGCGGGGCGAGAAGGAGGACGTGCTCGACCTGGTCATGGAGCCGGAGGAGCCCTCCCAGACGCCCGGCCCTTCGACGTACGAGAACATGGTCGCCCGGCGCTTCGGGGTCAGCGACCGCGGCCGCCCCGGCGACAAGTGGCTCGGCGACACCGTGCGCTGGGCCTGGCGGACCCGGATCCTGGTGCACCTCGGTATCGATCTGCGGCTGCGGCTGCGTACGGCGGCGGAGGACGAGGCGGTACGCGTCTTCGCGTCGAACCTGCGCGATCTATTGCTTGCCGCGCCGGCCGGGACTCGGGCCACGCTGGGGCTCGACCCCGGTTTCCGCACGGGTGTGAAGGTCGCCGTCGTCGACGCGACCGGCAAGGTCGTCGCGACGGATGTCATCCACCCGCACGTCCCGGCGAACAAGTGGGACCAGTCGCTGGCCAAGCTGGAGCAGCTGGCGAAGGCCCACGCCGTCGACCTGATCGCGATCGGCAACGGTACGGCGTCCCGCGAGACCGACAAGCTCGCCGGTGAACTCATCGACAAGCACCCCGAGCTGAAGCTCACCAAGGTGATGGTGTCGGAGGCGGGCGCGTCGGTGTACTCGGCCTCGGCCTTCGCCTCGCAGGAGCTCCCCGACATGGATGTGTCGTTGCGCGGCGCCGTCTCGATCGCGCGGCGGCTGCAGGACCCCCTCGCAGAGCTGGTGAAGATCGACCCGAAGTCGATCGGTGTCGGCCAGTACCAGCACGACCTGTCCGAGGTGAAGCTGTCGCGCTCGCTGGACGCGGTCGTCGAGGACTGTGTGAACGGTGTCGGTGTCGACGTCAACACCGCGTCGGCGCCGCTGCTTTCACGGGTCTCGGGGATCGGCTCGGGGCTCGCCGAGAACATTGTCGCGCACCGTGATGCGAACGGGCCGTTCCGGTCCCGCAAGGCACTCAAGGACGTGGCGCGGCTGGGCCCGAAGGCGTACGAGCAGTGCGCGGGCTTCCTGCGCATCCGGGGGGACGATCCGCTGGACGCGTCGAGCGTGCACCCGGAGGCGTACCCGGTGGTCCGGTCGATGGTGAAGCGGACCGGCAGTGACGTCGCCTCGCTGATCGGTAACACGAGTGTGCTGCGGTCACTGCGGGCCGACGACTTCGTGGACGAGAAATTCGGTCTGCCGACCGTTACCGACATCCTGAAGGAGCTGGAGAAGCCGGGGCGTGACCCGCGCCCCGCGTTCAAGACGGCCACCTTCAAGGAGGGCGTCGAGAAGATCGGTGATCTGGCGTCGGGGATGGTGCTGGAGGGCGTCGTGACCAATGTCGCGGCGTTCGGTGCGTTCGTGGACATCGGTGTGCATCAGGACGGCCTGGTGCACGTGTCGGCGATGTCACGCACCTTCGTGAAGGATCCGCGGGACGTCGTGAAGCCGGGCGACATCGTGAAGGTCAAGGTCATGGATGTCGACATTCCGCGGAAGCGGATCTCGCTGACGCTGCGGCTGGACGACGAGGCGTCGGCGGGGGGCGCGTCCCAGGGCGGCGGGCCCAGGCGGGAGCGGGGCGAGCGAGGCGGCCAGGGTGGTGGCCAGGGTGGCCGGCCGCCGCGGCAGAGGCAGGGGCAGGGCGGTCAGGACCGTGACCGGCGCGGTGGCGGTGGCGGTGGCGGTGGCTCTGCCCGTCCGGCACCGGCGGCGGCGCCGGTGAACAGCGCGATGGCGGATGCGTTGCGGCGGGCCGGGCTGGCGGATCCGAAGCAGGGCGGTAAGAGGGGCTGACGTCGGGGGTGGGTGTGGGTGGGGTGCGGTCCACTGTGCGGGGCCCTTCCCTCCCCCACCCGCCCCTTCCCGAAGCCGTGGCTCTGCCTCGGACCCCGCTCCTCAAACGCCGGACGGACCGAAGATCCCTGAGGAGCCCCTCACAGCTCCTTCACCTTGCCGTCCACCACCTCGACGCGCCGCGTCGTCCGTACCGCTTCCAGCATTCGGCGATCGTGCGTGACCAGCAGCAGCGTCCCCGTGTACGACTCCAGCGCCGATTCCAGCTGCTCGATCGCGGGCAGATCGAGGTGGTTCGTCGGCTCGTCGAGGACGAGGAGGTTGACGCCCCTGCCCTGGAGCAGGGCGAGCGCCGCCCTCGTGCGTTCGCCCGGTGAGAGTGTCGTCGCGGGACGCATCACATGGTCCGCGCGCAGGCCGAACTTGGCGAGCAGCGTACGGACTTCAGCCGGTTCGGTTTCGGGGACGGCCGCGCAGAACGCCTCCAGGAGCGACTCCGAGCCGTGGAACAGCTTGCGCGCCTGGTCGACCTCTCCGACCACCACTCCCGAGCCGAGCGTCGCGTGCCCGGCATCCAGCGGCAGGCGGCCCAGAAGCGCGGCGAGGAGGGTGGACTTGCCCGCTCCGTTGGCACCGGTGATGGCAACCCGGTCCGCCCAGTCGATCTGCAGGGATGCCGGGCCGAAGCTGAAGTCGCCGCGTACGGCCTGCGCTTCGCGGAGTGTTGCCACGACCGAGCCGGAGCGGGGTGCGGCAGCGATCTCCATCCGCAGTTCCCACTCCTTGCGCGGCTCGTCGACGACATCGAGCCGTTCGATCATGCGCTGGGTCTGCCTGGCCTTCGCGGCCTGCTTCTCGCTCGATTCGCTGCGGAACTTGCGGCCGATCTTGTCGTTGTCGGTGGCCTTGCGGCGGGCGTTCTTGACGCCCTTGTCCATCCAGCCGCGCTGCATCTGCGCGCGGCCTTCGAGGGCGGAGCGCTTGTCGGCGTACTCCTCGAACTCCTCACGGGCATGTCTGCGAGCCCGCTCGCGCTCCTCCAGATAGGCCGCGTATCCGCCGCCGTACAGGTTGATCTGCTGCTGGGCCAGGTCCAGTTCGAGGACCTTGGTGACGGTACGCATCAGGAATTCGCGGTCGTGGCTGATGACGACCGTGCCTGCGCGCAGCCCGGAGACGTAGCGCTCCAGCCGCTCCAGGCCGTCCAGGTCGAGGTCGTTGGTGGGCTCGTCGAGCAGGAAGATGTCGTAGCGGGAGAGCAGGAGGGAAGCCAGGCCCGCGCGGGCTGCCTGGCCTCCGGAGAGCGCGGTCATCGGCAGGTCGAGGCCGACGGTCAGTCCGAGGTCGGCGGCGACCTCCTCGGCGCGCTCGTCCAGGTCCGCGCCGCCGAGAGCCAGCCAGCGTTCCAGCGTCTCGGAGTACGCGTCGTCCGCGCCCGGCGCCCCGTCGACGAGCGCCTGCGTCGCCTCGTCCATCGCGGTCTGGGCGTCGGCGACGCCGGTGCGGCGGGCCAGGAACTCCCGCACGGTCTCCTGCGGACGCCGTTCCGGCTCCTGCGGGAGGTGGCCGACGGTGGCGGTGGGCGGGGAGAGCCGCAGCTCGCCCTCCTCCGGCCGGTCGAGTCCGGCGAGCAGTCGGAGCAGGGACGATTTACCGGCGCCGTTGACACCGACGAGACCGATCACATCACCGGGCGCGACGACGAGGTCGAGTCCGGCGAAGAGTGTGCGGTCGCCGTGTCCGGCGGCGAGGTCTTTGGCGACGAGAGTGGCAGTCATCAGGGTGTCGATCCTAACGGCGGCCACGGAGGGCGGAGCAGCCCGGCCGGTCACGGTTCGCAGAGTTCGCAGAGCAGGTGCGGGCGCGGGAGCGGATGGTGGGGGGCGGCGGTCGTCGTCACTCGTCCTGCGGGCTCGGTGGCCGTGTTGAGCATGGAGCTGGAGACGTCCTCCAGCGATTCGGTGGCGGTGGCTCCCCAGATCACGAAGGCGGGAGTGAGGGCGGCGGTGACCGAGAACACCACCCGGTCGGTCGTGGGGTGCCGGTCCCGGTCCGGGTCACCGGGGAGGTCCGCCGTCACCGGCAGATCCCCCGGCCACCCGTTCTCTGTTCGTCCTGCGACACGAATGGCACGTTTCACGGAAGCTGTGATTTCACTCTCCGCAGTCAGTGCTACACGTGGCGCTCATCTCATGGGATCAACAAGCAGTATCGGCTTGACCGTTTGCGAGGTGATATGTCGCCCGCTCGTCCAGGAGGAGCGGGATCAGATTCCGGGCCGACTGCCGCAGCGGTACGTACGCTCCGTCACCGTCGGGCCGGGAGGTGACGCCGTGCAGGGCGAGTTCGTCCTTGATGTCGTCGAACTGGGTCTTGGTGAGCCGGTATCCGCACGGCGGGTCCTGAAGGACCTGACCGGCTTGGGGTGACTCGTTGTCGGCACCGCCGAGATAGATGGGACCGCGGTCCTTGAGCCCCGCAGCGCGGGATGCGGCGGTGGCGGCCTCGATCCGGCCCCGCCGCTCCTCGGTGAAGGCGAACAGGCCATCCAGTGCGGCGAGTTGTGAGTTCACTCGGCGTCGGCTGTTGAGTGCCGGGTCGGCCTTCTCGGCGTCGGTGAGCGCGTCGACGCGGGATTCGATGAGCAGGCCGACGGCGTGCTTGATACCGGAGGTGTTGCGCAGGATGCGCTCCTGTCCGTCGCCCGCGGTCTGTTTGATCGGGTCGCCGGTGACCGGGTCGGTCCAGATGCCGTAGAGGCCGCTGCTGTAGCCGGCCTCCTTGGCGGTGGGACGTACGTACCCTTCGGCGAGGGTCTGCGATTCGCCGTGCACCCGGTCGGAGGCGTTGAGGTTCCGGGGCCACAGGACGAAGAGGTCCTTGTCGTAGTACGGCGGGGTGGCCCCGTACTCGTGCAGGTCGTAGATCACATCGGGCTTCCGGTCGCGGATGACCGCCGCCATGGCACGGGCCTCGGCGGTCTGCAGCGCGATGTGGTCGCGATTGATGTCGACGCCGTCGGAGTTGCCGCGGGTGTTCGCGGCGCGTCCGTCGGGGTTGGCGGTGGGCACGACGAGGACATTGGTACGGGAGAGGAAGGCGCGGGTCGACCGGTCCTGGGCGTAGGCCAGATCGCGAATGGTCGTCAGACACGCTTCGCGACCCGACGGTTCGTTGCCGTGCTGACTGCAGATCAGCAGCATCGTGTTCGCCTTGGCGCGATGGTTTCCGATCCGGACGAGCTGGAGTGGGCGGCCCTGCTTCGTCGTGCCGATCCGGTCGACGGAGACCCGATCGCTGCCCCGGTCGACGGTTGCCAGGAAGGACTGTTCCTCCGGCCGGCTGGTCCAGCGAGCCCCGTTGCTGATCTCGAAGCCGGTACGGGGCCGGGGCTGGGTGTGCGCGGCCTGGGCGGGCACGGTGACCAGGGGTACGGCCAGGACGGCGGCGGCTGCCGTCAGGACGAGGTTGCGGCGGACTGACCCGCGGGCGGTCGGGATACGGGGTGTCATGAGCGGCTGCCTCCCGGGATGCGGTGGGCGGGACGCGGTGGCGTCACGCCCTCGGAGTGGACTGCGCGGGGGGTGGCTGTCGCGGGTGCGGAACCCGCGGTGGCTCGCACGAAGGCTCCGGCGCCGCCGGTGAACGGCAGCTTCGCGGACGTACGGGCCAGGTCGAGGGTGAGCGTGGGCTCGGAGTCCGGCGGGTCGATGAGGTCCCGGTCGGTGCCGGCGACGATCAGGGCGAGGCGGTGTCCGGCCGGCACGACGTGGTCGGTGGCCGCCAGATCGATGGTGATCGTGTAGGCCCTGCCCGGGGTGAGGGGGCGGCCGTGTCCGGCGGAGGCGTAGGTGCCGAGGTCGGCCCAGCCGCGGCTGAGGACGGTCCGGTCGACGGCGGCCGTCCTGGCCCGGGTCTCCTTGAAGCAGGAGCTGTCCCCGGCGGTGCTCGCGCCCCAGCAGGTGCGGTCGGTGAGGGTGGTGATGCCTTCGCCGGACGAGCCGTAGTCGCGGATGGTGTCGGGGCCGATGTCCACGAGGACCGCGGAGAGATGAGCGGTCGATGTGGTCGGGGTGGCGGTGACGGTCACCGTGGACGATCCGGCCAGTCGCAGGTCCTGGGTGAGCGGCGCGGTGCGGAATCCCGTCTTGGCACTCGTGGTCCGGTCCAGGTCTGCGGCCCACTCCGTCTCGCTCTGCGCCGGGTCGTCGGTGAACGTCTCGGTGGCGCCGGGGCGGGCGGGCTTCAGGGCGAGGGTGCCGACGCCGGGCGCGTCGCCGGGGCCGGGACGCACGGTGGTGGTGTGCGTGGTGCGGGGCGGCCAGACCCTGTCGGTGGACCACTGGTCGGGGTGCCGTTCGATGTCGGCCATCGGTTCACGGTCGATGCCGTTGTCGTAGCCGAGGAGGTAGTGGTCGAACCAGCGGTGCAGCGTGTCGACCCACTCGGCGCGCCGGTAGTCGAACGGGTCGACGTGTCCGGTCTGCGAGAGCCAGATCTTGCGCTCCACGCCCTGGTCCGCGAGGGCGTCCCACCACTGGCCGAGGTGCTTGGTGCGGACGTTGAGGTCCTGCATGCCGTGTACGGCGAAGACGCTGGCCCGCACCTTGCGGGCGTCCTTCACGTAGTCGCGGTCGCTCCACAGCTTCGTCAGGTCGCCGGTGCGCGGCGCCTGGTCGACGAGTTGCTGCTGCACGGCGGCGCAGCGGTCGCGTGCCTCGGGGCTCTCCACGTAGCCGGAGAGCCAGTCGGGGCCGCTGTCGTAGAGGGGCGCGCCCTGGGCGAAGTAGTAGTCGTACCAGGAGGAGATGGCGCCGATCGGCACGATGGTCCGCAGCCCGTCCACGCCGGTCGCGGCCACACCGTTGGCGATGGTGCCGTCGTAGCTCTTGCCGATCATTCCGGTGCGTCCGTCGGACCAGCCGGCCGTGGCGCGTTCGCCGCCGGTGCGGGTGGTGTATCCGCGGGCGCGGCCGTTCAACCAGTCGATGACTGCCTTGGCGGACTGCACGTCGGAGCGGCCGCCGACGTCGACGCAGCCGTCGGAGCGATTGGTTCCGGCCAGATCGACGGCGACGAACGCGTAGCCGCGCGGCACGAAGTAGTTGTCGTAGTACAGGGGGAACTGGACCGGTCGGCCATCGGCGTCGTACGTCTTCAGCTGGCTCTCGTTGCCGCGGCCGCAGCAGGAGTAGTACGGGCTGGCGTCCATGATCACGGGGATCTTCCGGCCCTGTCGGGCGGGTTCGCCCGGCCGGACGATGTCGACGGCGACGCGGTCGCTCCTGCCGTTCCCGTCGCCGTCCAGTCCGGTGTCCACCCAGACGGATTCGCGCACGGCGTTCTCGTACGAATAGACCGGGCTGCTCTCCAGGGGCCCGCTCGCCACGGGCCCGCTCTTCCGAGGGCTCGCGCCCTGTGCACCTGCCGGTAGGAGCAGGACTGCCATCAGGGCGGCGACGGCCGCCACCACCAGCGATCTGTACGTCAAGCGGGTGCCCCGCGCACGTGTCGGCATGGGCGGAAGGTACCCCGGTCAACTCCTGGGCAACAGGGGGCGATCACCGATGAATATGACGTGCCCATGCGGGAAGGACGACCGTGTGCCATGTCGGCCGAATGGCGATCGTGTGACAGGAGCTGCCATGGACACGACTGATGCGGGGGTCGCTGAATAGTCTCTACGTGACGGTTCGAAAGATCCTTCGCCCCGACGAATTGGAGCATTCGTGCACCGCAGATTCATCGTCCCGAGCGCACTCGCGGCCTCCCTGCTGCTGGCGATCCCGGCCTCGGCCGCCGAAGGCACCGCGGGCGCCCCGGGCATCGGCGACCCCTACTACCCGGCCAGCGGCAACGGCGGCTACGACGTGTCCCACTACGACCTGCGGCTGAAGTACCAGCCCGCCACCGACCTGTTGGAGGGCACGGCGACGATCCTCGCCACGACCACCCAGGAACTCTCCCGTTTCAACCTCGACTTCGGGCTGGACGTCTCCGAGGTGCGGGTGAACGGCAAGAAGGCCGCCTACGCCAGGAGCGGCGAGCAGGAGCTCGAGATCACCCCGGCGGCGGCGCTGGCCAAGGGCAAAGCCGTCTCGGTGGTCGTGCGGTACGCCGGAAAGCCGTCGGAGGTGAAGATCAACGGCTGGACCTCCTGGGTCCGTACGCCGGACGGCGCGGTGGCCGCGCAGGAGCCGGAGTCGGCCGCGTGGTGGTTCCCCAGCAACGACCACCCGCTCGACAAGGCGACGTACGACATCTCGGTGTCCGTGCCGGACGGCACCCAGGCGATCAGCAACGGCACGCTCCAGTCGCAGAGTTCGAAGCTCGGCTGGACCCGCTACAACTGGCGCTCCGCAAAGCCGCAGGCGACGTATCTGACGACGCTGGCCATCGGCAAGTTCGACATCACCACCGACACCACGTCGGACGGGCTGCCGGTCGTCAACGCGTACAGCAGGGATCTCGGCGCCAACGGTGGTGCGGCACGCGCCAGCATCGAGCGGACCACCGAGGTCGCCGAGTGGCTGACGGAGGTCTTCGGACCGTATCCCTTCGACGCGCTCGGCGGGTACTCCCCCAATGTGACGAGCGGGTTCGCGCTGGAGACCCAGACCAGGCCGTTCTACAGCCCGAAACAGTTCGCGAACGGTGCGAACGTCTCCGTCGTCGTGCATGAGCTGGCGCACCAGTGGTACGGCGACAGCGTGTCCCTCAAGGGCTGGAAGGACATCTGGATCAATGAGGGCTTCGCCCGCTACAGCCAGTGGCTGTGGTCGGAGAAGGAGGGCGAGGGCACCGCGCAGGAGCTGGCGGACTACACGTACGCCCAGCATCCGGCCGACGACGCCTTCTGGACGGTGAAGCCGGGCGACCCGGGCCCGGACAACCAGTTCGACGCGGCCGTCTACGACCGGGGTGCGCTGGCGCTCCAGGCGCTGCGCAACGAGTTGGGTGACGAGACGTTCTTCGCGCTGCTGAAGGGCTGGCCGGCCGAGCACGCGTACGGGAACGCGAGCGTGGCTGACTTCGTGACGTATGCGGAACGGGTCTCTGGCAAACCGCTCGCCGGCTTCTTCGACACCTGGCTGTACCAGCCGACGCGGCCCCAGGCCCCGGCGGCGGCCGCGGCGCGCTCTTTGCGCGCAATCACGCAGCCCGCTTCATGGAAGCAGATCGCGGCCACGAACACGATTCACGACCACCACTGACGGTCCACGGATCGGCTCCGGGCACCGTCGCCCCGCTCTCCTCGGCGGGGCGACGGTGTCCGGCGGACGGCCGGGGCGGACGGTTAGGCCGATGGCGTCGGTGCTGTCCGGCCGGCCGCGGCCGTATCCGGCCCGATCCCGCGCGTACGAGGAGCGTCCCTTGCCCGGTCCGACCCCCGATTCCCCACGCGATGTCCGCCCCACGCTGGAAGCCGTGGCAGCCCTCGCCGGGGTCTCACGGGCGACGGCCTCCCGGGTGGTGAACGGCGGGGCGGGGGTGCGGCAGCCGCTCGTGGAACAGGTACGCAAGGCGGTCGCCGAGCTCGGCTACGTTCCGAACCACGCCGCGCGGACCCTGGTCACCCGGCGCAACGGCGCGGTCGCCGTGATCATCGACGAGCCGGAGTTCCGGATCTTCTCCGACCCGTTCTTCTCCCAGGAGATCCGTGGAATCAGCCGTGAACTGAGCGTGTACGACGCCCAGTTGGTACTGCTCCTGGTGGAGGGAAGCGGGGACTTCGACCGGGTCGCCCGCTATCTGGCCGGCGGCCATGTGGACGGCGCGCTGGCGTTCTCGCTGCACATGGACGACGAGCTCCCTTCAATCATCCGCCGGTTCCGGGTGCCCACGGTCTACGGCGGCCGCCCCGGCCGGGTGCCGCGTCCGAACTGGCCGTTCCCTACGTCGACTGCGACAACCGGGGCGGCGCAGCCGAGGCCGTACGCCATCTCGTCTCCCTCGGCCGTCGGCGGATCGCGCACATCGCAGGACCGCGCGACCAGACATCGGCACTCGACCGGATCGACGGCTACCGCGATGTACTGCCCGAAGGCGATCCGGCACTGCTCGCGGAAGGCGACTTCACCGTCGAGGGCGGCGCACGGGCGATGACGCAACTCCTTGAGCACCACTCCGATCTGGACGCGGTCTTCGCCGCCAACGACCTGATGGCCTCGGGTGCCCTGCGGGTGCTGCGCGAGCGCGGTCGCAGAGTGCCGGAGGAGGTGGCCATGGTCGGCTTCGACGACATGGTGTCGATAGCCGAGACCACCGATCCCCCGCTGACGACGGTCCGTCAGGACATCGAGGGAATGGGCAGGTTGATGGTGCGGATGCTGATGCGGCGGCTGAACGGCGAGGGCGAGGGTGACGAGCTCGAATCGGTGATCACGCCGACCCGGCTGGTGCACCGGGCTTCCGCCTGAGCTTCCCGTCGCCCCGGACGGCCTCGCGATGCGCCGCCCGCGCCCGGCGCGCGTACGGCAGATAGCGCAGCCGCTCGGGCAGCACGGGCACGACGCGCCGCACCGCCCCGCAGAACCGCCGCAGCTTCCGCTCCTGCGCATCCGTCCACTCGAGCCCGATCGCCGCCCGTGCGTCCGGCGGCATCAGGCCGATGGTCACGAAACGGCGGAACCGGGCCAGCGGCGGGAGCAGTACCGGCCACACCGCCTTCAGCAGCAGCCGGACGGGCAGCGGCCCCCGGTCCGGCGGCGGCACGGGGCGGTCGGTGGCGATCAGGTCCTCGACGACGACGGTCAGCTCGATCTCGTCGGCGAGCACCTTTCGGAAGTACGGCCAGAATTCCTCGATCGTCTGCGGCATGTCCCGGTCGTGAATGCCGAGGATCCTGCCCACCTGGAGCCACTCCCGGTACAGGGCCCGTTCCTGCGCGTCGGTGAGCGGCCGGACGAGATAGCGCGCGGCATGCTGGTAGACGGGGAAGCCCGTGGCGTGCACCCACGCATAGTTCGCAGGGGACAACGCATGGTAACGGCGCCCCCGGGTGTCGGTGCCCTGGATGGTGCGGTGCAGCTTGCGGAGCCTGCGGCCTTCCTCGGCGGCCGCCTCACCCCCGTACACCCATAGCTGGAGCGATCGCAGCGACCTCTCGCCGCGCCCCCACGGGTCCGTACGGAAGACGGAGTGTTCGTCGACGCCCGCACCGACCGCCGGGTGGGCGACCTGGAGAGTGAGGGCGGCAGGCAGCATCAGGAGGGCGCGGATGTCGCCGGAGAGGCTCCAGAGCACGCCGCCGGGCGGGGGCGGGGGCGGGGCGGGGGTGCCGCCTCTGGCTGCTTCGGTGTTCATGCGGTGCTCCCGGCGGTCGGCGGGGCGTGCGGCTCGGCGCCCGACCCTTGTGCGATCCAGTATGCGATCGCTTCCGGGCCGGTGCGCACGCGCCTCTGGGACGCCTTCTTCGGCTCTTGCGCGTCGACGGTGTTGACGCGACCGATGAAACAAGTCAATAGTATTTGTATCTTTGACTCCTCGGATTCGATGATCCATCAAATTCCTTGCAGATCAACGGAGTTGGACAAAGGAGGAGACGAGAGAAGCAGGGCTCGCCCGAACTCGGCACACGGACAGGGGGGCGCACCATGGGCCGTTACAGCCGTCTGCGCGAGATCCGCCGGATGGATCCCGCGCGCGATTACGCCGAGATCCTCCGACTGATCTCGCAGTACGAGTTCCCCTGGGACTACCGGCAGGGCGTGAGCGTCGCGTTCCTCCGCGACTACGGAGTCCCCCGGATCTCCGTGCTCCTCGACCGCACTCAGGAGTTCGAGCGGTCCGGGCAGAAGCGGTACGACGACACGGTGCTGTTCGGGTACGAGATGGCCGCGGACGGCTTCGACTCGGAGCGCGGCCGGGCCGCGGCGCGTCATCTCAATCGGATCCACGGCAAGTACCGCATCCCGAACGAGGATTTCCTCTATGTCCTCGCGACAACGGTCGTGGGCCCGAAACGCTGGATCGACCGGTTCGGCTGGCGCCCGCTGTGCGCGCAGGAGGTCCAGGCGCTGGCGGAGGTCGGCCGGAAGATGGCGGCGATGATGGGCATCGAGGGTGCTCCTGAGTCGTACGAAGGGTTCGAGCGGCTCCTCGACTCTTACGAGGAGCGGATGTTCGCGTACGACCCGGCCAACCGACGGGTTGCGAACGCCACGTTCCGGATCATGGCCAGCTGGTATCCGCGGCCGTTGCGCCCCCTCGTGGCGCGGTTCTCGCTCGCTGTGCTGGACGAGCGGCTGCTCGTGGCGCTGGGCTTCCGTCCGCAACCGCACTGGGCGCGGTCGTCGGCCGCGGGAGCTCTGCGACTGCGTGCGCGTTGCGTACGGTGGCTGCCGGCCCGGCCGCACTGGCTGCCCTCGCGCCCGCAGCCTCGTTCGTACCCCTTCGGCTGGCGGCTCGACGACCTCGGCCCGCACTGGGCGCGCAGCCGTCCTCTGGAGCCCCTGCCCGACGAGACGGGGCCCTTCCCCACCGCCGACGGCTCCAGGACGATTCTTTCGGATCATCCGAGGGCCCGGCCGACGACGGACGCGTGAAGCCGCCGAGACCCGCTCGGCGGCCGACCCGGAGGCGGTCGTCGTACCGGCCGATACCTGTGTCGCATATGAACCCGCTGGTGACACGGTCGTCACCCGAGTACTCCATCTCGACGGATCCGCGGGGACAAAGCGCCACGTGACCAGCCGGTTCCGGCTGTGATCCGGACGAAGCGGCCTAGCCCGCGGCAAGCAGCGGCACCAGATATCGGCGTGCGAACGCCCGCACCTGCGCGTCGTCGTCGAGCTCGAAACAGCTGACGGGGTTGAGGAGGAAGGAGACCGTGATCCGCACCATCAGCTCGGCGACCGGTGTCGGATCGCTCACCGGCCGGCCTTCCGCACGCCGGGCATGGCGCAGCCGGTCGGCCAGGTACTCACGGATGGCGAGGAAGGCCGGCCCGCTCTCCAAGGTCAGAAAGGGAAGCATGGTCTCGGGCTCCAGCCTCAACAGCCCGCCGATGAGCGGATGTTCACGAATGTGCCCGAGGACGGCGGCGAAACCCTCGACGAGCCGGTCCTCCGTCGTGGGCAGTGCGGCGACCGCATCGTCCACTTCCACGACGAAGCGCCGGTACTCGCGCAGCAGACAGGCCGAGACCAGGCTGTCCTTGTTGCCGATCCGCCGGTACACGGTGACCCGCGAGACCCTGGCGCGTTTGGCGACGTCATCGACGGTCGAACGGCGCAGCCCGAAGGTCATGAACTGCTCACGCGCTGCGTCGAGGATCTGCTCGCTCAGCACGTCGGACGGCGGCGTCTCGCTGAGCGCCCGGGCCAGCAGCGTCTCGCTCGTTCTCCGTGCCGCCATGGGCCCTCCCCGTTCCGCCGCTTCCACCCCACCTTAGAAGCCGATACACAGTGACCTGCCCCGTTTCTCTGTAACTCTCCCCCGCTCCAAGGCTCTTTCCCCTAAAGGCTGCCCAGGATCCCCCTCCGGGAGCTTCGCTCCGCAGGGACGCCCGGCGCGAACGAAGACACGTGGACGCCGGCTGCGCGCCGGGTGTCCCGCGGGGTCGTCCCGCACGGTTCAGATCCCGGGCGGCCTGCGGCCCGCCACGCAGCAGCGAACCGGCGGACCGTCGCGAACCTCTGCTCCGGATGGCAGCGCACCGGCGGCAGTGCACTAGTCGAAGTCGTACACCGTCACCGCTATTCCCCGGCTCAGCAGCCGCTTCTCTATCAGCGGCTCGATCCGGGACCACTTTCCGCCCGCCAACCCGCAGCCGATCCGCGGCATATGGACCGAAGCCCCCAGCTCGACGGCCCGGTCGGCCACGGCCCCCAACGCCGTGTCGATCGCCTCGTAGCGCACGGGTACCCCCTTGCTGCCCGTGCGCATCCCCCGCTGGCCCACCATGTTCGCCACCCAAAGGTATGGACTCACCTGGACGAACTGCGTCGCGCCCAGGGCGAAGTCGTTGCCCGCGCGCTCCCGGTGCCAGTGGCGGTAGGCCGTCTCCGGTTCGGGCCAGCGGCGCGAGACGGCCAGGACGAAGCCCTTGCCCCAGCCGCCCAGGTCGTTGCAGACATGCGCGATCAGCCTGACACCTTTGCCCTGTGGGGCGGTGGCGTCCCCCCGTACATACGTGATCTCCGACATGACACCAGCGTAGGAGCCACCACTGACAAGTGCCCCGGGGCCCGGTCAGTCCCGGCCGTCCTCCCCGTACAGCGCGTCGATCAACTCGCCGTACTTGTCGCGGATCACCCGTCGGCGCAGCTTCAGCGAGGGGGTCAGTTCGCCTGTCTCGGGACCCCATTCCTCCGAGAGCAGCCGGTAGCGCTTGATCTGTTCCGTACTGTTCAGCCGGGCATTGGCCGCCTCGACCGCTCGGGCGATCTCCTCCCGTACGGCCGGATGGCCGGCGAGTGCGGACGGGTCGGCGTCGATGCCGTGTGCCGCCGCCCAGGCAGGCGCCGTCTCGGAGTCCAGGACCAACAGCGCGACCAGGTAGGAGCGGCCGTCGCCGTGCACGAGGGCCTGGCCGATCAGGGGATGTTCCTTGAGGGTGTTCTCGACCAGGGCCGGCGAGACGTTCTTGCCCGTCGAGGTGACGATCATTTCCTTCTTGCGGTCCTTGAGCCAGAGGTAGCCGTCCTCGTCGATCCGGCCGATGTCCCCGGTCGCGAACCAGCCGTCCTTGTCACGGGCGTCGTCCACCGTCCCGTCGGCGCGCAGATAGCCGGTGAAGACCGTCCGCCCGCGCACCAGGATCTCGCCGTCCTGCGCGATCTTCAGTTCCAGGCCGTCCAGGGGCCGCCCAACCGAGCCGAGCCGGAAGGCGGACGGGCTGTTGCAGGTGCAGACCCCGACCGTCTCGGTCAGCCCCCACGCGTCCATGATCACGATACCGAAGCCGGCCCAGAAGCGGACCACGTCGAGTGGCATCGGTGCGGATGCGCTCGCCGTCCACACCAGCCGGTCGAATCCGGCCGGCGCCAGCAGCGGGTCCAGGATCGTGGACTTGGCCTGCTGGTACGCGGCTTCGAGCGCCGCCGGTGGCTGTTCGCCGCGCTCCCGGTACGCAACATGCTGCCGGGCCGTCGCGCCCGCCGCGTCGACCGCCGCACGCTGGTCCTCCGGCAGGGCGGCGAGGGCGGCCTGCAGAGAAGCTGCGAGCTTCTCCCAGACTCTCGGTACGCCGAAGAACTGGACCGGGTGCAGGGCTCGTGCCGCGGCCGCCACGGCTGCCGGGTCGGAGCAGAGATGGACGTGCGAGGCGCGGAAGACCGGCAGATAGATGCCGAGCATCCGCTCCGCGATATGGGCGAAGGGAAGGTAGCAGATGTGCTCGACGTGGTCGGGGAGCTCGACGACCCGGTCCAGCGCGAGGGCATTGAGGACCATGCTGCGGTGGGTGACCGGGACGGCCTTGGGATCACCGGTCGTGCCGGACGTGTAGACGACGGTGAGCAGGTCGTCGGCGCGGGACTCCCGCCAGGCCTTCTCGAACACGTCGGGCCGGTGCAGCCGGGCGCCCATGGCCGGCAGCGATCCGTACGCACGGTGGGGTCCGGCCTCGGCCGCCTCCACGACGACCAGCTTCTCCAGCCGTACGGTGTCCTCCGCGAGCAGCGGCTCCCAGCGCTCCCGTTCGCGGCTGCCCTCGACGATCGCGAACCGGGCGCGGCTGTGCCGGGCGATGTGTGCGATCTGTTCGGGGGCCGCGGTGCCGTACACACTGACGGGGACTGCCCCCAGGTGGGTGAGGGCCAGGTCGGACAGCCAGTGTTCGGGCCGGTCGCCCATCATCATGAGGACCTGTTCGCCGCGCTCCACACCGAGTGCGCTGTACCCGGTGGCGAGTACGGCGGTTCTGCGCCGCACCTCCTGCCAGGTGAGGGTCGTCCAGTCCGTTCCGTCGCCGCCGGCACGCCAGGAGAGCGCGGGGCGGTGGCCGTGGTCCTCCGCGTTGCGCAGGAGCAGAGCGGGCAGGGTGAGTTGCCCGGGTTCGGCGGGGAGTCGCAGGATCGTGGTCACGGCCGCCTCCTGTCACCATCGGCCGGACCGTGCGGGTCCGTAACGGAGGGGGACTGCGCTTGGATGCTGCCGGACACTTTCACAACAGTGGTGAGACAGCAATACTGTTGAACCTGATTGGTGCAGACACAGCAGTTCGCCGCTGGGTCGGAACGCGAGGAGCAGACATGGCGACCGGGACCGAGGACCCGACGCTCACCGTCGACGAGCTGGCGGCGCGCGCCGGTGTCACCGTACGCACCGTGCGTTTCTACAGCACTCGGGGTCTGCTGCCGCCTCCGGTGATCGGGCCGCGTCGCGTCGGGCACTACGGGCATGAACATCTGTCCCGGCTCGCGCTCATCGAGGAGCTCCAGCACCAGGGCATGACGCTGTCCGCGATCGAACGCTATCTGGAGCAGCTGCCACCGGATCTGAGCGCACACGATCTGGCGATACACCGGGCGCTGGTGGCGTCCTGGGCACCGGATTCGGCGGAGGATGCGACGCGGGCGGAGCTGGAGCGGCGTGCGGGGCGGGCGCTGAGCGAACAGGACATAGCGCGGTTGGCAGCCATGGGGGTGCTGGAGCGTGCGGAGCCGGCCGATGGCAGCTACCGGGTGGACCCGGGGCTGCTGCGGCTCGGAGTCGAGCTGCTCGGTGTACCTATCGCGCACGAGACGATTCTTGCCGCGCGCACGGTCCTGCTGGAGCACTCCCGGTCCGCCGCGCAGGAGCTGACCCGGCTGTTCCGGGACGAGGTGTGGAATCCGTACCGGGAGCGGGAGTCGGACCCGGAGCATGTGGCGGCGATGAAGTCGCTGTCGGCCGATATGCAGCCGATGGTGCTGCAGGCGCTGGTGACCGCGTTCCAGCGGTCGCTGAAGGAAGAGCTGCGGGCCGCGTTCACTGCGGAGTGAACGCGGCCCGGGGTGCTGCTGTCAGTCGTGGAAGGTCTCGCCCTTCTCGGCCTTTTCCAGGAGCAGCGCGGGCGGCAGGAAGCGGTCGCCGTACCGCTCCGCGAGCTCCTGGGCGCGTGCCACGAAGCCCGGCAGGCCGCCCTCGTATCCGTTGATGTACTGGAGTACGCCGCCGGTCCACGGCGGGAAGCCGATGCCCATGATGGAGCCGATGTTGGCGTCGGCGACGGAGATGAGGACGTTCTCCTCCAGGCAGCGGACGCTGTCCAGTGCCTCGGAGAACAGCATCCGCTCCTTCATGTCGATGAAGGGGATGTCCGTGTCCGGCTTCGTGCCGTGCTCACCCGCGGGACGCCCCCCAAAACCCCCGAAATGCTCCCGCAGGCCAGGCCAGAGACGGGTGCGCTTGCCGGCCTCGTCGTACTCGTAGAAGCCCGCGCCGCCGCTGCGTCCCGGGCGGTCGAACTCGTCGACCATCCGGTCGATGACCGCGTCCGCCGGGTGCCCGGCCCAGGTGCCACCGGCCTCCTCGACGGCCCGCCTCGTCTCGTTGCGGATCTTGCGGGGCAGGGTGAGGGTCAGCTCGTCCATCAGGGAGAGCACCTTGGCCGGGTAGCCGGACTGTGCCGCGGCCTGCTCGACCGATGCGGGCTCGACGCCCTCGCCGACCATGGCGACGCCCTCGTTGATGAACTGGCCGATGACGCGCGAGGTGAAGAAACCCCGGGAGTCGTTGACGACGATCGGCGTCTTCCTGATCCGGCGGACCAGGTCGAAGGCGCGGGCCAGGGCCTCGTCGCCGGTCTGCTCGCCCTTGATGATCTCGACCAGCGGCATCTTGTCCACGGGCGAGAAGAAGTGCAGCCCGATGAAGTCGGCGGGGCGCGAGACACCCTCGGCGAGGACGGTGATGGGCAGGGTCGAGGTGTTGGAGCAGAGCAGGGCGTCCGGCTCGATGATGTCCTGGATCTCCTGGAACACCTTGTGCTTGAGCGCGGTGTCCTCGAAGACCGCCTCGATGACGGCGTCGCAGCCCGCCAGATCGGCCGGGTCGCCGGTCGGGGTGATGCGGGCCAGCAGCTCGTCGCGCTCGGCCTCGGTGGTACGGCCCCGGGAGAGCGCCTTGTCGAGGAGCTTCTCGCTGTACGCCTTGCCCTTGGCGGCGGCCTCCGCGGAGATGTCCTTGAGGACCACGTCGATGCCCGCGCGGGCGCAGGAGTACGCGATGCCCGCGCCCATCATCCCCGCGCCGAGGACGGCGACCTTGCGGACCTGGCGCTCCTCGATGCCCTTGGGGCGGCTGGCCCCGGAGTTGACGGCCTGGAGGTCGAAGAAGAACGCCTGGATCATGTTCTTCGAGATCTGGCCGGTGACCAGCTCGGTGAAGTAGCGGGCCTCGATGGTCAGCGCGGTCTCGAAGTCGACCTGCGAGCCCTCGACGGCGGCGGCCAGGATGTTGCGGGGTGCGGGCATCGGGGCGCCCGCGATCTGCTTCTTCAGGTTGGCCGGGAAGGCGGGCAGATTCGCGGCGAACTTCGGGTTGGATGGGGTGCCGCCGGGGATCTTGTAACCCTTGACGTCCCAGGGCTGCTGGGATTCGGGGTGGGCGTCGATGAAGGCGCGGGCCTTGTCGAGCATCTCCTCACGGGTGGCGGCGACCTCGTGGACCAGGCCGTTCTCCAGGGCGCGCTGCGGGGTGTACTGGGTGCCCTGGAGGAGGACCTTCAGCAGTGCGTCGGCGATGCCCATGAGGCGTACGGTGCGGGTGACACCGCCGCCCGCGGGCAGCAGGCCGAGGGTGACCTCGGGCAGGCCGATCCGGGAGCCGGGCGCGTCGAGGGCGACGCGGTGGTGCGAGGCGAGCGCGATCTCGTAACCGCCGCCGAGCGCCGCGCCGTTGATGGCGGCGACGACGGGGATGCCGAGGGTCTCGATGCGGCGCAGCGAGTTCTTGATGGCGGTGCCGGTGTCGAAGGCCTGCTGGGCGTTCTCGGGACCGACCTTGATCATGTCCTTGAGGTCGCCGCCCGCGAAGAAGGTCTTCTTGGCGGAGGTGTAGATGATGCCGCGGATGGAGTCCTTCTCGGCCTCGGCACGGTCGGCGATGGCCGCGATGGAGTCCTTGAAGGCCTGGTTCATCGTGTTGGCGGACTGGTTCGGGTCGTCGAGTACGAGGGTGACGACGCCGGTCTCGTCCTGTTCCCAGAGGATTGTCGTGCTCTCGGTCATTGCTTTTCTTCTCCGTAAGCAGGGGTGGCCGGGGACGGTCAGAGACGCTCGATGACGGTGGCGATGCCCATGCCGCCGCCGACGCAGAGGGTGGCGAGGCCGTATCGCTTCTCGCGCCGTTCCAGTTCGTCGATGAGGGTGCCGAGGATCATCGCGCCGGTGGCGCCGAGCGGGTGGCCGAGCGCGATCGCGCCGCCGTTGACGTTGATCTTGTCGAGGGAGAGCCCCATGTCCCTGGCGAAGCGCAGCACGACGCCGGCGAACGCCTCGTTGATCTCGACGAGGTCGATGTCGTCGATGGTCAGCCCGGCCTTGGCGAGAGCCTTGCGGGTGGCGGGCGCGGGGCCGGTCAGCATGATGGTGGGCTCGGAGCCGGAGACGGCGGCGGAGACGATCCGGGCGCGCGGCGTGAGTCCGTACCGCTCACCGATCTCCTTGTTGCCGATCGCGACGAGCGCGGCGCCGTCGACGATGCCGGAGGAGTTGCCCGCGTGGTGGACGTGGTCGATCTTCTCGACCCAGTGGTACTTCTGCAGCGCGACCGCGTCGAAGCCGCCCATCTCGCCGATCGCGGCGAAGGACGGCTTGAGCGCGGCGAGCGAGTCGGCGGTGGTGCCCGGCCGCATGTGCTCGTCGTGGTCGAGGACGACGAGGCCGTTGCGGTCCTTGACGGGGACGACGGAGCGCGCGAAGCGGCCGTCCTTCCACGCTTCGGCGGCGCGCTCCTGGGAGAGCGCGGCGAACTCGTCGACGTCACGGCGGGAGAAGCCCTCGATGGTGGCGATGAGGTCGGCGCCGACGCCCTGCGGGGCGAAGCCGGTGTCGAAGTTGGTCATCGGGTCCATCGCCCAGGCACCGCCGTCGGAGCCCATCGGGACGCGGGACATCGACTCGACGCCGCCCGCGAGAATCAGGTCCTCCCAGCCCGAACGGACCTTGGCGGCGGCCAGGTTGACGGCCTCCAGGCCCGAGGCGCAGAAGCGGTTCTCCTGGACGCCCGCGACCGAGTCCGGGAGGCCGGCCGCGATGGCGGCGATCCGTGCGATGTCGGAGCCCTGGTCGCCGAGCGGGCTGACCACGCCGAGGACGATGTCGTCGACGGCCGCCGGGTCCAGGCCGGGGAAGCGGCTGCGGATTTCGTGGATGAGGCCGACGACGAGGTCGATCGGCTTGGTGCCGTGCAGGGCGCCATTGGCCTTGCCGCGGCCGCGCGGGGTGCGGATCGCGTCGTAGACAAACGCTTCGGTACTCAAGACAGCAGCCTTTCGAGGGTGGTTGTGCGTCAGGGGTCAGGCGAGCAGCGAGCGGCCGATGATCTCCTTCATGATCTCGGTCGTGCCGCCATAGATGGCCTGGATGCGGCCGCCAGTGAACGCCCTTGCGACCGGAAATTCCGTCATGTAGCCGTAACCGCCGTGGAGTTGCAGGCAGCGGTCGGCGACGCGCTTCTGCAGCTCGGTGGCCCACCACTTGGCCATCGAGGCATGAACGGCGTCGAGCCCACCGTCGGAGTGTTCGACGATGCACCGGTCGATGAAGGTGCGGGTGACGGTGCACTCGGTGGCCATTTCGGCGATCTCGAACCGGATGTGCTGGAGCTTGGAGAGCGGCCGTCCGAAAGCCTCGCGCTCCTTGACGTACTGCGTGGTGATCTCCAACAGATGTTCGGCGGCGGCGATTCCGGCGACCGCTATGCCGATGCGCTCCTGCGCCAGGTTGGTCATCAGATGGATGAAGGCGCCGTCCCGCTCGCCGAGCAGATTCTCCTTGGGGGCACGGACGTCGTTGAAGAACAACTCGGCGGTGTCCTGGGACTTCTGGCCGATCTTGTCGAGGTTGCGGCCCCGCTCGAAGCCCTCCGCGCCGCGTTCGACGACGATCAGCGAGAGCCCCTTCGCACCGCCCTGCGGAGTTGTCTTCGCCACGACGACCACCAGGTCGGCGAGGATGCCGTTGGAGATGAACGTCTTGGAGCCGTTGAGCAGCCAGTGGTCGCCCTTGTCCTCGGCGGTGGTGCGGATGCCCTGGAGGTCGGAGCCCGCGCCGGGTTCGGTCATGGCGATGGCGGTGATGATCTCGCCGCTGCAGAAGCCGGGCAGCCAGCGCCGCTTCTGTTCGTCGGTGGCGAGCCCGGTGAGGTAGGGGCCGATGATGTCGTTGTGCAGGCCGAGAGCGAGTCCGGGGGCGCCGGCTCGGGTGAACTCCTCGGCAAGGACAGCGCTGTAGCGGTAGTCGGTGATGCCGCCGCCCCCGTACTCCTCGGATACGGCGAGGCCGAGCAGTCCCTGCCGGCCGGCCGCGAGCCAGGCCTCGCGCGAGACGATGCCGTCCTTCTCCCACTGTTCGTAGTGTGGGAGGACCTCCTTGGTGAGGAAGGTGCGGACGGTCTCGCGGAACGCGTCGTGCTCTTCGGTGAAGATCTGCCGCTGCACTGCGAGCCTCCTAGAGCCAGTTCTTGACGGTGGAGATCAGCCGGGCCGGTTCGGGGCCGACGGGGGTGACGTTGAGCATCGTCACGCCGGCCTCGCGGAAGGCCTCGAGGCGGTCGCGTACATAACCCTCGGGACCGCAGAGCGACATGAGCTCGCAGAATTCGTCCGGGACGGCGGCCTCGGCCTCCTTCTTCTTCCCGGAGAGGTAGAGCTCCTGGATGATTGCGGCTTCCTTCTCGTATCCGTAGGCGACGGCCAGGTCGTTGTAGAAGTTCTTGCCCCTGGCGCCCATGCCGCCGACGTACAGCGCGATGTGCGGGCGTGCCAGATCCCGAAGCGCGGCGGCGTCGTCGCCGATGGCGAGGAGTCCGCCCGCGACGGTCCGGAGGGGGCCTCGTGCCGGGTCGCGCTCCGCCGCGCCTTCGTCGAGAGCCGTGCCCCACACCTGCCGGGCCTTCTCCGGGATGTAGAGCGTCGGGAGCCAGCCGTCGGCGATCTCGGCGGTCAGCCGGACATTGGCGGGGCCGAGCGAGGCGATGTAGAGCGGGATCTCCTCACGCACCGGCCGGGTGAGGATCTTCAGCGGCTTGCCGAGCCGGCCGCCCTTCTCCTTCGGCAGCGGCATGTCGGTGATGCCGTGGTGATCGATGACCTCGCGGCGCCAGATCCGGCGGCACAGTTCGACGGTCTCGCGGGTCCGGCCGAGCGGCTTGTCGTACGCCTTGCCGTGCCATCCCTCCACGACCTGCGGCCCGGACGCGCCGAGCCCGAGCAGCGCCCGGCCGCCGGAGATCGCGTCGAGTCCGGCGCCGGTCTGGGCGATCAGGGCGGGGGTGCGGGAGTAGACGTTGAGGATCGCCGCACCGATCTTCATGCGCTCGGTACGGGCGGCCAGATAGCCCATGATCGTGGGCGAGTCGAAGCCGTACGCCTCCGCGACCCAGACGGCGTCGAGTCCGGCGGACTCCAGGGCTGCGACCTGGTCGCAGGCCTCGCGGGGGTCCCCCGCGTAGTTCAGCGGCAGGGAGAGTTCCATCAGTCGGTGGTGTCCTTCCGGGGCCGGTGCATGCTCGGTACGTCCCAGTCGCGGGCTACGTCCTCGGTGTCCGCGCCGGGCTGCGCGGGTCCGCTGCGTACAAAGACGGGTGTGGCGGAGAAGCGGGGTGCGGGGGCGGGCTGGGTGAGGCCGCCGTGTTCGACGAAGGTGGAGCGGGCGGCGAGGTGCGGGTGATCCGGGGCCTCGCGGAGCGAGAGGACGGGGGCCACACAGGCGTCCGTGGCTTCGAAGACCTCGGTCCACTCCGCGCGCGTCCGGGTCCTGAACCGGTCGGCGACGACCGTGCGCAGCTCCTCCCAGCGGGTGACGTCCTTGCGGTCCGGAGCCCGGTCCTCGATGCCCAGGAGCTTGATGAACTCGTCGTAGAACTGCTGCTCCAGCGGGCCGACCGCCATGTACTGGCCGTCGGCGGTCTCGTACGAACCGTAGAACGGACAGCCGCCGTCCAGGAGGTTGGAGCCGCGCCGGTCCTGCCAGCCGCCGGCCGCCAGCATCCCGTGGATCATCGTGGCGAGATGGGCGGCGCCGTCGACGATCGCCGCGTCCACGACCTGGCCCGTACCGCCGGGGGTGCGTGCGTGCTGGAGGGCGGCAAGGATGCCGACGACGAGATAGAGCGAGCCACCCGCGTAGTCGCCGACCAGATTGGCGGGGACGGTGGGCGGCTCGCCGGGCTTGCCGATCATGGAGAGCGTGCCGGTGAGGGCGATGTACGCGATGTCGTGTCCGGCCCGCTCGGCGAGTGGTCCGTCCTGGCCCCAGCCGGTCATCCGCCCGTAGACGAGCCCGGGATTGCGGGCGAGACAGGCGTCGGGGCCGACGCCGAGGCGTTCGGCGACGCCCGGCCGGTAGCCCTCGATCAGGATGTCGGCGCGTTCGACCAGGTCCAGGACGCGGTCCGGGCCGTCCTCGGCCTTGAGGTCGACGAGCACGGAGCGTTTGTTGCGATTGGTGAGGTCGTACGCGGGATCGATGCCCAGCCCCGGGCCGGCCGGCCGGTCGACCCTGACGACATCGGCGCCGAGGTCGGCCAGGAGCATCGCGGCGAACGGGCCGGGGCCGATGCCTGCCAGCTCGACCACGCGCACGCCTGCCAGCGGGCCGTGCTCTGTCGTTGCCATCAAACCCCCAGCGGTGTGACACAACTGATGTAACAGCGATGATGCTAAGAACGCACCGCGCTCCGCACAACCCTTTGGCCCGAGCAAGCGCTTAGTTCATTCCCCTGGATCCTCCCCCACGATCGCCGCCCGGCTGCACACCGCCACGAACCCCTCCGCTAACCTCTGCCTGCTACATCGGCGCCGGCCCCTGCGGAGGCACTCGTGAACAGGCAGAACGGGGCACAACGCCCCTATGACGTAGTCCTCTTCGGCGCCACCGGCTTCGCGGGTACCCTCACCGCCGAATATCTCGCCGCCCACGCACCAGCCGGCTGCCGCTGGGCCGCAGCCGGACGCAATCGGGCCAAACTGGAGCAACTGCGCGAACGCCTCACCGCGATCGCCCCGCGCTGCGCGGATCTCCCACTGCTGCACGCCGACGCCGACGACGAGCACTCGCTGCGCGAACTCGCCGAATCCGCCCATGTGGTGGCCACGACGGTCGGCCCCTACGTCTGGTACGGCGAGCAGCTGGTCGCTGCCTGTACCGAGGCCGGGACGGACTATGCGGACCTCACCGGCGAGGCGGAGTTCGTGGACCGGATGTATCTGGAGCATGACGCGCGGGCCCGCGAGACGGGGGCCCGGCTCGTGCACGCCTGCGGTTTCGACTCGGTACCGCACGACCTCGGGGCGTACTTCACCGTCCAGCAGCTGCCGCAGGACGTGCCGCTGACGATCGACGGATTCGTCCACAGCAACGCCGTCTTCTCCGGCGGTACGTTCGCCTCCGCGCTCACCGCGATGGGCCGCGGCCCTCACATGCTGCGCGCCGCGCAGGAACGCCGGCTCCATGAACCCCGTCTGGTGGCCCGCCGCGCCCGCGCCCGGCTCGGCGCCCCGCACTTCAGTACGGAGACCGGCACCTGGGCGCTGCCGCTGCCGACGCTGGACCCGCAGGTCATCGAGCGTTCGGCGCGGGTGCTCGCCCGGTACGGCCCCGACTTCCGCTACCGCCACTTCGCCTCCGTGAAGCATCTGCCCGTGGCGCTGGGCGGCACGGCCGCGATCGGCGCCCTCCTGGGTGCCGCGCAGGTACCGGCGGCGCGGTCCTGGCTGATGGACCGGTACGAGCCGGGCGAGGGCCCGGACGCGGAACGTAGGCGGCGCAGCTGGTTCACCGTGCGCTTCGTCGGCAAAGGGGGCGGACACCGGGTCTTCACCGAGGTGTCGGGCGGCGACCCCGGCTACGACGAAACGGCGAAGATGCTCGCCGAGTCCGCGCTCTGCCTCGCCCTGGACGAGCTTCCGTCGACATCGGGGCAGGTCACCACGGCCGTCGCGATGGGTGACGCACTGCTGGAACGGCTGCGCGCGGCCGGGCTGCGTTTCCGGGTCGCGGCGGCTCACTGAGCGGACCGGCGCCCGGCCGGGGCGGGGTGCGGTCGGCATGCCGGTGTCCGGCCGCCCCGGCGCGGGGTGGCCGGACACCTGTCCTGCCTTCTGCGGATCGGGGTCAGCGGGACCATCCGCAGTGCGCATGGCGGCCGTGTCCGGCGCTGCGTGGGCCGAGTACCTCCTGCGCACCGGGCTTCTTGCAGGCCGCCATGAGCTGATTGTGCGGGGCCCGAGGCCGTCGAGGCGGTGCAGTACCTGCTTCACAACGCGGGGCCGCCGACCGACACCACCGGCGCGTACACCACCTCGACCAGGCGGTCGCTGAAGGAGTTCCAGGCGTCCCGGGACGTGCCCGTGACAGGTATCGGGGACGAGGACACCTGGCGCGCGCTGCTCAACGCCCAGGGCCCGGACCAGCACAAGCAGCCGCGGCGTCCGGGCGGCGCGCCCTCTCGGGTCAGAGTGCCCAGGACACCAGCGTGCAGACCATCGAGACGGCCCAGACCGCTCCTACGAGAATGCCCAGAGTCATCCCCACCGCGACCCGGCGCTGAGCGAGATAGACGGTTCCTGGCCGTGTGGACGTTCGATGTTCGGTCATGTGTACCAGTCTGCCCGTCATGACCGACGGGCGTTATCCGTACACATACTCAGGCGGTCGCTTCCCGCAGTGCCTGACGGCAGAGCGCGTCGGCCCTGCGGGTGGTCTCCGGCTGACGGAAGCCGCGGGCCAGCAGCAGGGTGTGGGCGCAGGCGTTGTCCAGGCCGGTCCGGTGCCCGACGGAGACGAAGACCGGCTTGATGCCGTCCTGGGTGCGCAGCGCCCGGCCCACCTCCTCCTCGCCGTCGAGCAGCGGCGAACAGTCGCCTCGGCGGGGGCCCGGCTGCTCGTACGAGAAGGTGAACGGGTTCTTGGCGACGCCGATCACCGGGAGTCCGGTGAGTACCCCGAGGTGACTGGCGAGTCCGAAGCGGCGCGGGTGCGCCAGGCCGTAGCCGTCACAGACCACGAGTCCGGGGTCGGTCGGCAGGGATTCCAGCGCGGCCAGCACGGTCGGGATCTCCCGGAAGGCGAGGAGTCCGGGGATGTACGGGAAGGTGACCCGGCCGACGGCAGTGGCCTCGGCGACCACGTCGAGCGTCGCCTCGTCGAGGACGACCGCTGCCGCCACGACGACATCGCGCTCGTCGTCGTAGGCGACGTCGACCCCTGTGACCCGGCCGGTGCCGGGCGGCGGGCCGGGTTCGTCGAGCACCACCCGGGGGCGCAGGGCGTCCTGAAGGGCTCGGGCTTCGGCCTCGTCGGCGGGCATCGGGAGAGTTGTCATAGTGCTGTCAAGTTTAGGCAACGGGCACGGCGGGCGGCTCGGCAGCGGGCCGGGCGGGACTTCGCGGACATGGACCGGGGCCGGCGCGCCCTCGACACGTAGCCTGGAGATCATGTTCGTACTCGAGTTGACCTACACCGCGCCCGTCGAGCGTATCGACGCGCTGCTGCAGGACCACGTCGCCTGGCTGAACACGCAGTACGCGGCCGGGGTGTTCATCGCATCGGGCCGCAAGAACCCGCGCGACGGCGGGGTGATCCTGGCCGTCGGCGACGACCGCGCGCAGATCGAGAAGATCGCGGCGGAGGACCCGTTCACGGCACAGGGCGTGTGCACGTACCGGATCACGGAGTTCATCGCGACGAAGACCTCGGACGAACTCGCCCCGTACCAGCAGCAGTTGCCCGGATAGCGGGTATCCGCAACCCGGGCACCGCTCCTCGATCGCCGGACGGGCCGGAGCGGTGATCCTCCCGACCCCGATCCGCCGGGCGCCCCTCCTCGCTAGAACCCCGCGCGCGCCACTCGTCCACTCTCGCCCGCGCTCCAGCAGCCGCCGTCCGGTGTGCAGTCGACCGTGTCGTACGACCCCGTGTCGACCGTGCGCCAGGTGCGGCCGCCGTCCACGGTGAGGTCCGTGCCGGTCGGGCCGACCGCCAGCGCACCCGAGCTGCTGTGCGGGAGCCAGGCGACGCCCGAGCGGTAGGCGGCCGGCGGGGTGGCGGACTGCTGCCAGCTCCTGCCGGCATTGCCTGTCACCGCCGCGGCGTTCGGCGACGGCAGGCCGGCCCGGTAGTCGCCACCGACCGCGATGCCGTGGTGGCGGTCGCGGAAGGCCAGGCCGAAGACGCCGCGTGCCGGGTCGCCGGCCGGGATCGTGGATTCGGTCGCGGTCCAGGTCAGCCCTCGGTCGCCGGAGTGCAGCACCCGTGCCGTGGCGGCGCCCCCGGTCGCCAGCCAGACATCCCCGGAACCCGATGCGACCAGGCACTGACCGCTGGCGGCGAACCCCGCCTCACCGGCCTGGGCATCCGGCATGCCCGCGCTGGGCAGCACCCGCCAGCTCCGGCCGCCGTCAGCGGTCGACAGGATGCGGTACTTCCCGTCGACGGGATCGCTCAGCGCAAGTCCGTGCCGACTGTCGAAGAAGGTGAGGCAGTCGTAGAAGGCGCGGGCGTCCGCGTTACGGAACGACTCCGTCCAGGTCGCTCCCCCGTCGTCCGTACGGAACACCCTGGAGGCCTCGCCCTCCCCGATGGCCAGTGCCACCGCGCGCCGGGCGTCGAACGCCTCGATGTCACGGAACTCCAGCGCCTCCTGAGCCGCACCGGGCGGTGACACATCACGCCAGTGACGGCCGCCGTCCGAAGTGCGCAGCACCGTTCCCTTCGAACCCGCGACCCAGGCGGTGCGACGGCTGACGGCGGCGAGGCCGCGGAAGCGGGCGTCGGTCCCTGTCGCGGTAAGCGTCCAGGCCGGCCGTTCGCCGGGCCGGTGTCGCTCCCCCGGTGCAGCCGCGGCTGCCGGTGTGGCCAGTGTTGCGGTCAGCGCCGCCGCACAGAGCCCCCATGACATCAGTCGTCTCGTCTTCCCCTTGGCCCTCATGGCGCTGGAAGCTAGCCCACGAGCCGTACTCCGTCCAGGGTGCACCGGCGGCAAGTGGGCACTCGATCGGTGCGGCGGCGTGCGGTGATACAACTCACGCCACCTTCCGATGCACGGATGAGGGAGTTCCGTCGTCTCCATCAGTGTCGGGAACCGTTCATCTGGCCGAGAAAGGGAGCAGGTCTTGTCCACCGTTATCGAGCAGTCCGTGCAGGCCCGCATGGTCGCATCCGCACCGCGGATGGAGACCCTCCCCGCCACCCTGCAGTACGACCGGCGGGATCCGTTCGCCGTACGCATGGCGTTCCCCGCCAACGCGACCCTGGAGGGCACCGATGTCTCCTGGGAGTTCTCCCGCGAGTTGCTCGCGGCGGGAGTGGACTCAGCCGCCGGTGTCGGGGACGTGCGCATCAGGCCGTTCGGATATGACCGCACGGTCCTGGAGTTCCATGCCACCGAGGGAATCGCGATGGTGCACGTCCGCACTGCGGAGCTCCGCCGCTTTCTCGAGCGGGCGCAGGAACTGGTGCCGGCCGGCGACGAGCACCGGTTCCTGGATCTCGACCGGAGCCTGACCGATCTGCTCGGCGGGGCCTGCTGACCGCACGTCGGGCGGGAGGCGATTTCGTACGGCGCCGGTGGCGCGGTTGCCCGGCAGGGAATCGGGTGACATCACGGCCGAGGAGGGACGCGCGGGAGTGTGAGCGATGGGGGGACGAGGTCGGTGCGGGGGTCACCGGTGGAGTAAGGCCCAGGCCTTGCAGCCGCCGGCTCCGACCGCCCGGCCCGACCATGCACCGCGCCCCCGTACGCGTCCGCTCCGAGTACGCCGACAGCTCCGAGCGCTCCGCCGACGGGGGCCGGTCAGGCCCCGCAGAAGATCCCGACCGCCCGGAAAATCCAGACAGAAGCTGTCCGGTATCGCGGTTAGCTTCGGCGGCATGGATCGGAACAAGGACCGGAGCATCGTCATCACCGGGGCACGCGCGAACAATCTGCGTGATGTCTCCCTCACCGTGCCCAAGGGGCGGATCACCGTCTTCACCGGGGTCTCCGGGTCGGGCAAGTCGTCGATCGTCTTCGACACCATCGCCGTGGAATCGCAGCGGCAGCTGAATGAGACTTTCAGCTGGTTCATCCGGAACAGGCTGCCGAAGTACGAACGGCCCCATGCCGACGCCATCGACGACCTCTCCGTCGCAATCGTCGTCGACCAGAAGCCGCTGGGCGGCAACGCCCGCTCCACCGTCGGCACGATGACCGACATCTGGTCGGTGATCCGGGTGCTGTTCTCGCGGTACGGGACGCCGAGTGCGGGCCCGGCGACCTCGTACTCCTTCAACGACCCCGGCGGGATGTGCCCGGAGTGCGACGGTGTGGGGCGCACGGTCCGCCTCGACATCGACCGGGCGATCGACGTCACGAAGTCGCTCAACGAGGGTGCGCTGCTGCTGCCGGGGCTCTCGGTGGGCAGCTGGGAGTGGCAGCTGTACGCCGGTTCGGGACGCTTCGACAACGACAAGCCGCTCGCGCAGTTCACCGAGGAAGAGCTCCAGCTCCTGCTGTACGGCGGTGGGTTCACCGTCCGGCTGGAGCTGAAGTCGACCTCTGCGGACATGCGGTTCGAGGGAATCGCCGAGCGGTTCACCCGGCTCTTCCTGAAGCGGGACACCGAGGCGCTCTCCGAGCGGCGGCGCGAGGCCGCCCGGCGTTTCACGACCGAGTCGGTGTGCGCGTCCTGCGGCGGCGCCCGGCTGAACGCGGCCGCGCTCGCCACCCGTATCGACGGGCTCTCCGTGGCCGACTACGGGCGGATGGAGGTGGCCGATCTGGTGGACGTCCTGGCCGGGATCGACGATCCGGTGGCCGGTCCGATCGCCTCGGCCGCCCGCGAACGGCTGGAGCGCCTGGTGGGCATCGGGCTCGGCTATCTCAGCCTGGACCGGGAGACCACCACGCTGTCGGGCGGCGAGGGGCAGCGACTCAAGATGGTCCGGCATCTGGGCAGTTCACTGACCGGGCTGACGTTCATCTTCGACGAGCCGAGCGTGGGCCTGCATCCGCGTGATGTCAGGAGGCTGAACGACCTTCTGGTGCGGCTGCGCGACCGGGGCAACACCGTCATCGTCGTCGAGCACGACCCGGATGTGATGGCTGTCGCGGACCACATCGTCGACATGGGCCCGAGAGCGGGCACCGACGGCGGACATGTCGTGTTCGAAGGCCCGGTGGACCGGTTGCGGGAGGCGGACACCCTCACCGGCCGGTGCCTGCGCCACCGGACACCGCTCAAGGAGGCCTTCCGCTCCCCCACCGGGCGGCTGCCGGTGACGGGCGCCGCACTGCACAACCTCAAGGGCGTGGACGTGGCGTTCCCCGAAGGTGTGCTGACGGTCGTGACCGGAGTGGCCGGATCCGGCAAGTCCACGCTGGTCTCCCGGGTGTTCACGGCGGCGTACCCGGACGCGGTGGTCATCGACCAGGGGGCGATCACCGCGTCGTCCCGCTCCACCCCGGCCTCGTACCTCGGGGCACTGGACTCCATCCGCAAGGTCTTCGCCAGGGAGAACGGCGTCGAGCCCGGCCTGTTCAGCTTCAACTCCTCCGGGGCGTGCGGGCATTGCTCGGGCCGCGGCATCATTTACACCGATCTCGCATTCTTGGACCCGGTGACCACCACCTGCCAGGTGTGCGAGGGGCGGCGCTTCCAGGACCACGTGCTGAAGCACCGGGTGGGTGGCGCGTCGATCGTCGACGTACTGGAGATGACGGCCGCTCAGGCGGCCGAGCTCTTCGACCACCGGGCACTGCTGCGGAAGCTGCACACACTCGACGACGTCGGCCTGACCTATCTGACACTGGGGCAACCGCTCAGCACGCTCTCCGGCGGTGAGCGCCAGCGCATCAAGCTCGCCACCAGGCTGCACCGGACGGGCAGCGTGTACGTCCTGGACGAGCCGACCACCGGACTGCACATGGCGGACACCGGCACGCTCGTCGACCTGCTGGACCGGCTGGTCGACGCAGGCAACAGCGTGATCTGCGTGGAGCACAACCTCGAGGTGCTCAAGCGCGCGGACTGGGTGGTCGACCTCGGCCCCGAGGGCGGCAGAAACGGCGGCGAGCTTGTCTTCGAGGGGACCCCGGCGGCGCTGCTCGGCCATCGCACATCGTTCACGGCCGAGTATCTGCGCCGGGATCTGGCCCTGGAGCGCCCCGGCGCCGGGACTTGAGGGCAATTCTCCGACTCCACAGAGCCCGACACGGCCCCATATTAGTGGATATGAGGGAGTTCAGTACGCCCGGCAGCCGGGCGGACTGTCAACCTCCACACCCCCGCGACCTGCGTACATAACGTTACGTAATCGGGCATCGCGGGGGCGGGCTTGGCGATGGCCTTACTGCCGCTTTAACCTACGGTCTCGTAACCTACGTGTCCGTAGGTAATTCTCCCGTCCCCAGGAGTCCCCCGTGACGATCACCGCTCCCCACCTCGGCAGCCCGAAGGCGTGGACCGACGCCCAGCTGCTGTACTCCCTGGAAGAGGTGGTGGAGAAGGAGCTCAACCGCCATCTCAAGGTCGCCAAGGACTGGATGCCCCACGAGTACGTGCCGTTCTCCGACGGGCGGAACTTCCCCGGCGTCTTCGAGGACGGTGAAGCCTGGCAGGCCGATCAGTCCAAGGTCACCGACATCGGCAAGATCGCGCTGGTCGTGAATCTGCTGACCGAGGACAACCTCCCCAGCTACCACCACGAGATCGCCTCCCTCTTCGGCCGCGACGGCGCGTGGGGCACCTGGGTGCACCGCTGGACCGCGGAGGAGGGGCGGCACGGCATCGTGATGCGCGACTATCTGCTCACCTCGCGCGCGGTCGACCCGGACAAGCTGGAGCAGTTCCGGATGGCGCACATGGCGGAGGGCTTCGAGTCCGACAACCGCCACTCGATGCTGCACTCGGTGGCGTACGTCGCCTTCCAGGAGCTCGCGACCCGCGTCTCGCACCGCAACACCGGTCATCAGTCGGGCGACCCGGTCTGCGACCGCATGCTGGCGCGGATCGCGACCGACGAGAACCTGCACATGGTCTTCTACCGCAACCTCCTCGGTGCGGCCTTCGAGCTCGCTCCGGACCTGACGATGCAGGCCGTACGCGATGTCGTCGTCAATTTCCGGATGCCCGGTCACGGCATGCCGGGCTTCGAGCGGGCCGCCGCGCAGATGGCGATCGGCGAGATCTACAACATGCGCATCCACCACGACGACGTGATCCAGCCCGTGCTGCGCTACTTGAAGGTCCTCGACATCGACGGCCTGGGCCCCGACGGCCTGAAGGCGCAGGAGGAGCTGGGCCTGTACATGGGCGGCCTGGACAGCGAGGCGTCGAAGTTCGACGAAAAGCTGGCGGCCCGCAAGGCGCGGATGGCAGCGCGCGCCCTGGCCTGACGGCCCGCACAGCTGTCATCGGCCGCCGGCCGGGCCACTGCTGCACAGCCCTGTCCGGCGGCCAAAGGCCTGTCCGACCCTGATCCGCCGGACGGGCCGTGGGGCACAGCGCCCCGCGCCGGGCTCACATCGTTTCGTTCAAGTCCTGCGCGTAGTGCTCGATCGCCCGTCGATACTGCCGCACATGCGGGTCCTCGCTGGTGGCGGCAAGCAGTCTCAGCAACAGTTGCACGGATTCATGGTGCTCGCCGGTGTTGAAGAGCGCCATGGCGAGGAACGTCCGCAGCGCCCCGTCGTCGGGGAACCGCTCCACACCGCTGCGCAGGACCTCGACGGCCCTCTCGTACTGTCCGAGCACCCGATGGGTGCTTCCGAGGCCGAGCAGCGCACCCCGGCGGTCCTCCTCCGACAGCCCCGTCCCGTCCAGGCAGCGTTCGTAGAACGGCACGGCCTCGGCTTCCAGACCGAGCACATCGTGGACCCAGGCGGTCTGGTAGGCCACTTCGGCATCGGCGGGGAAGGCGGCGGAGAGGGACAGCAGCTGCTGTCGGGCCTCCTCGGGCCGTCCGTCGGTGCGCAGCCGCACCGCCGCCGCGAGCAGAGCGTCCCTGTCGTGATCATTCATGCGGACATCGTCCCAGGCCGGCAGGGCCCGTCCGGCCGTGGGGGCTCCGGCCCGGACGTGCGGGTGCGGCCGGTGCCCCGGGCGGGCCGGATCGCTCTGCGGGCGAGGTGAGTTCAGGCCCGGTCGCGACCGGTTCTGCGCAGCCGGTCCCGCTCCTTCTCGGACAGGCCGCCCCATACGCCGAAGCGCTCGTCGTTGGCGAGGGCGTACTCCAGGCAGGCCTCGCGCCCTTCGCAGGCGTTGCAGAGCTGCTTGGCCTCACGGGTGGAGCTGCCGGGAGCAGGAAAGAAGAACTCGGGCCCCGCCTGCGCGCACAGCGCTGTCTCCTGCCAGACGAACGCGGGGTCGGACGCGGTGTTGATCAGCATGGAAGTCACAGTGCCCGGTCGCGATAAACGACTGATCAACACTTCATCAATGCGGCGCGCCGATGGCTTCCGGTCAGCCTTCCGGCGTCTGCGCGCTCTTGATCAGAGCGAATTCCGCTCCGTCCGGATCGGCGACGTTGGCGAACTTGCCCACGCCCTCCATCTCCATCGGTTCCAGCGTCAGTTTGCCGCCCAGCCGCTCCACGTCCGCGACGGCGGCATCGCAGTCGCCGACCTCGAAGTAGGGCAGCCAGTGCGGCCCGGCGACCGCTCGTGTCGCAACGGCGTTGAGCGGCACCAGACCGCCGAAGCTCGCGTCCTCGCCGCCGCCCCTGGTCCGGATCACCGTATAGGACCCGCCGCCCCCCGGGAACGGCGTCTGCGCGGTCTCCCATCCGAACACGGTGTCGTAGAACGCGGCGGCCGCCGGGACGTCCGGTGTGTACAGCTCGGCCCAGCACAGGGAGCCCGCGACACCCACCACGCCGAGGCCCGGATTCTCCTTCGGCTCCCAGATACCGAAGAACGCACCCGCCCGGTCCTTGAAACCGGCCATCCTGCCGAAGTCCAGGACATCCATCGGGGCAAACGGCACCTCGCCGCCGGCCTGCTCGACCGCTTTCGCCGTGGCGTCGGCGTCCGACGACTGGAAGTACACGGACCATGACGGCTTCGCCTGCTCCTCGGTGACCGTCATCGCGCCCCCGGCCGTCTTACCGCCCAGCATGAACATGCCGTAGCCGCCGGTCTCCGGGCCTCCGGCCAGATACTCCCAGCCGAAGAGACCGGTGTAGAACGCGATGGCCCCGTCGAGGTCGGGCGTGCCCAGATCGATCCAGTTGGGCGCTCCGTTGACAAAACGGGTGGTAAGCATGGCGAGCTCCTTCGATGAGGCCCGTTCTCGCGGTGGCAGAGATCCGTCCTGACGTTCCGAGTCTTGCACCGGGCACCGACAACCGCAGCACGCGGCCTGCGGGCGGGCCGCGCTGCCGTAGGCCGTACAAGGGCGGCACACGGATGGCCAATATCCGCCGCCGCATTGCGTACGAACGCCGGCCCCATGGATGGGTCAACCACTTCGACGAGGGGGTGTACGGGAACGACCCGCTCAGCCACCCAGGGCTGCGGCGCTGGAGCAGCACGGGCGAACCTCTCCGGTCGTTCAGCCCCGGGACCGGACCGATCGACATGTCCGACTGCGGTGCGCTCAATGTGCACGGCACGACGGCTTGGGCCTGCCCGTACATGCACTACCCACTGATCGAGGTCCGCCCCGACGGCACCGTAAGGGCCCGTACGACGCGGATGAGCGGCGTGCGCGGCATAGCGCTCGATGGCGAGCGCGTGGCGTTCCTGCACGGGGTGAGCACGCTGACGTACGGCCGGATCACTGAGGCGACCGTCGAGCCGGATCAGGAGTCCGCGCAGTTGGTCCGGCCCGACGCCAGCGCGTTGGCGAACAATGGGTGGGTGCTCGACATCGCCGGGAGCTGACGAAACAGGGCCGATACCGTACGGCGGCCCCCGGCCACCGTACGGAGCATCGGCCGCCGCGTGTCAGCCCTTCACCCCCAGCGCCGGAAGTACCGTCTCCGCCACCCGGTATGCCTCCTCCAGCAGCGGATTGCCGGAGAGGATGAAGGTGTCGACGCCCAGGTCCTCGAACTCCTTGAGGCGTTCGATCACCTGGGCCGTCGAGCCCACGACCGCGGTACCGGGGCCGGGGCGGAAGAGGCTCATGCCCGGCCACATGTTGGGGTGCACCTCCAGCTCCCGTGCGTGCGCGGGGACCTTGCCGCCGTGCTGGCGGAACTGGCGCTGCCAGCCCACGCCGTCCTCTCCCGCGCTCTCGCCGAGCCGACGGGCGTACGTCGCGTCGCTCGTGACGTCCAGGAGCCGGTCGACCGCCGCCCAGGCCTCGTCCTCCGTGTCGCGGACGATGAGGTGCAGGCGCAGTCCGATCCTGAGGGTGCGCCCGTACGCGGCGGCGCGCGCCCTGACCTTCTCCAGCTTCTCCTTGAGCAGGTGCGGGGGTTCACCCCAGGTCAGGAAGGTGTCGACGTGCTCGGCCGCCATCTCGATACCGGGGTCGGAGGAGCCGCCGAACCAGAGCGGGATGTGCGATTCCTGGACCGGTTTCAGCTCCCTGAAGGACGCGCCCGCGTTCTTCAGATCGTAGAAGCGGCCCTTGTGGTCGAAGACCTCACCGGCCGTCAGCCGCTTCACGATCGACCAGTACTCGGCGCTCAGTTCGTACCGCTCGTCGTGCTCCACGTGGAGTCCGTACTCCTGGAGCGTCTTGGTCGAGCCGTTGACGACGTTGAAGCGGAGACGGCCGCCGAAGAGGGTGTCGAAGCTGAGGGCCGTCTTGGCGAGCAGGGTGGGTGAGATCAGGCCGGGGTGGACGGCCAGCAGGGGCTTGAACCTGGTGCTGGTGGAGGCGGCCAGCGCGCTGCCGAGCGGCCAGACGTCGTACAGGTCGGTGGCGAGCAACGCACCGCTGTAGCCCAGGCGTTCGACCGTGCCGGCGAGCTGGGTGAGGTAGCCGAGGTCTACCGGCCGCCGCCCTTCGGGCTCCCAGGGGTAGGCGCCTTCGCGCGGGATGATGTACCAGAGGACTTCGGTCGCCATTTCGTCACGCCGCCTTGTCCGCGGCGGCACCGGCCCGGGCACGGGCGACGGTGACCGGCCGGTCGATGAAGCCGGTGCGGTGGAAGATGTCGGCCGCTTCCTGCTGCTCGGCGATGAAGGCGTCCGTGACGGGCTCGATCTGCCAGGGCAGGGTGCGCAGCGCGGTCTCCCAGTCGTCGGCGGATCCACCGAGGTCGGCGGCGGCGATCTCGGCCGCCTGGCGGGGATGGGCGGCCGCCCAGTCGTCGGCGCGCTGCAGGGCACGGGTGAGCGCCTCGATGACTTCGGGGCGGCTCTCGGCCAGGTCGCGGCGGGCGAAGAAGACGGAGCGGTCGGTGATGACATCGCCGGTCCGGACGAGGGTGCGCAGCCCGCCGGTGCGGCGGGCCGCGGCCAGCTGGGCGCCCTGCGCGACCCAGGCGGCGATGACACCGGTGCGCAGCAGCTCCTCGCTGTCGCCGTCACTGCGTACGGCGGTGATGTCATAGGCGTAGGAGAGCCCGGTGTCGTCGAGCGCCTTGGCGATCAGATGGGTCTGCCAGGAACCGATCGCGAGGTGGACGGTGGTGCCTTTGAGGTCGGCGATCGTACGCACGGGGCTGTCCTCGGGGACGAGGAGCGCGCCGTGTTCGGGGCGCGGTGCGGATACGGCGGTGTAGACGATGTCGTGTCCGGCGGCCTGGGCGGTGACCGGCGGGGTGGAGCCGGTGCCGCCGAAGTCGATGACGCCCTGGCTGAGGAGTTCGCCGGTGCGGACGCCGTTGGTGTACGGATGGAAGACGACGCTCTCGCCGAGCGGGGCCAGTTCCTCCTGGGCGAGGCCGAGCCGAGAGAGGTGGTACAGGTGGTAGAGGGACGGGTTACTGCTGTGCACACCGATGGTGATGGTCATTCAGATCACTCCGACTTCGTTACGTTCGGGGGCTGTTGCGGGCTGCGGGGCCGTCTCGACCCCGAGGTCGTCGAGGAGTCGTCGGCGCAGGGCTGCGAACGCGGGGTCGCCGGGGTCGCGCGGCCGGTCGACGGTGACGGGATCGTCGGTGATGAGCCGGCCCTCGCGCAGGACGGCGACCCGGTCGGCGAGCCGTACCGCTTCGTCGACGTCATGGGTGACGAGGAGGACCGCGGGCCGGTGCTTGCGGCACAGCTCCCCCACCAGGTCCTGCATCTTGAGCCGGGTCAGGGCGTCGAGTGCGGCGAACGGCTCGTCCAGCAGCAGCAGTTCGGGTTCGCGTACCAGGGCGCGGGCGAGCGCGACCCGCTGGGCCTCGCCGCCGGAGAGGGTGGCGGGCCAGGCGTCGGCGTGCCGTTCCAGACCGACTTCGGCCAGGGCACGCAGCCCGTGCTCGGAGCGGTTGCGCGGCAGGGCCACCGTCACATTGGCGAGGACTTTCTTCGACGGTACGAGGCGGGGTTCCTGGAAGACGACAGTACGGGCCTGAGGGACGAGGACCTCTCCCCCGTCGGCGCCGTCGAGTGCGCCCAGGATGCGCAGCAGGGTCGTCTTGCCGCTCCCGCTCGCGCCGAGCAGGGCGACGAACTCGCCCCGTGCGATGTCGAGTCGCAGTCCGTCGAGCACGGCACGGTCGCCGAAGACGCGGCGCAGTCCCCGTACCCGTACCGCAGGTGAATGAGGGGTCTGATCGGTCATCGGGCGGCTCCCTGCGGGGTGCGCCAGGGCATGAGCACGCGTTCCAGCAGCCGTACGACGATGTCGGCGGTGAGTCCGAGCAGCCCGTAGACGAGGATGCAGACGGCGAGGATGTCGGTGCGGGCGTAGCTCTGTGCCTGGGACATCAGATAGCCGATGCCGGCGGTCGCGTTGATCTCCTCGGCGGCGATCAGTGCGATGACGCTGAGTGTCATGGACAGCCGCAGCCCGGCGAGCAGGGACGGCAGGGCTCCGGGAAGGACGACTTCGCGCACGAGAGCGAGCCGGCCCATGCCGAAGCTGCGCATGGCTTCGATGAGCTTCGGGTCGGTGTTGCGCACCCCGCTCGATGTCGACACATACATCGGGAAGGTGGTGGCGACGGCGATGAGCAGGATCTTTGCGGTCTCGTTTATCCCGAACCAGACCATGAACAGGGGCACCAGGGAGAGGAACGGGATGGTGCGCAGGGTCTGGAGGGAGGAGTCGAGGAGTTCGTCGCCGAGGCGCGTGAATCCGGTCGTGATGCCGAGGGTCAGCCCGGCGGCGAGCCCGATGAGGAGGCCGAGTCCGGAGCGGGTGAGGGAGGTGGTGAGCGCGTCGGACAGCTGCCCGTTGCCCCACAACTCCCCTACGGCACGCAGCACTTCGGCGGGTGAGGCGAGTACGTCGGGGGTGAGGAGGCCGGTGGCGGCTGCCGCCCACCAGAGTGCGAGGAGGGCGAGGGGGCCGAGTGCCCGGACGGTCACGGAGTAGGTCCGGCTGCGGGCCCCCAGCCGCTGGGGACGTGGCCGGACGAGGCCCGGATGCAGGGTGGTGTCGCTCATTTCAGCTTCTCGATGTCGAGGAGGTGGGCGGCGACGTCGATCTCGGTCGGGGTGACCTTCTGCTCGGCGTAGAAGCCGGCGACGGCCTCGAAGCGCTTGATGTCCTCGGGTCCGATGGGGCCGACCGTGCCGCCCTTGCGGATGAAGTCGGTCTGGACCTCCTTGGCCTTGCCGGTGACGGCGGTCGGTCCGACGTCCGTGAAGACGTTCAGGTACGCGGCCGGGTTCTGCTTCTCCTTGGCGCCGGCTTCGTGGAGGTACTGGTAGAGCGCCTTCACGACCTTCGGGTGCTGCTCGGCGAAGCCCGTGCGTACGGCGTTGAGGCTGTAGTTGTCGGAGCCGATAGCAGCACCGTCGGCGACGAAGTGCGCCTTGCCGCTGCCGATTTCGGCAACGGCGTAGGTCGCCCAGACGGACCAGGCGTCGACCTTGCCCGCGTTGAAGACGGCGGCTGTCTGGTCGGGCCGCAGATAGACCCGCTTGACCTTGTCGGCGGGGATACCGGCCTTGTCGAGGGCTTTCAGCAACAGGTATTCGCCGGTGCCGCCCTGGTTGACGGCGACCTTCCTGCCGACCAGATCGGCGACCGATTCGATGCCGGAGCCGTTCTTGACGAGGATTCCTTCGCCGGCAGCGTCCGGGTCGACCGCGGTGAAGAACTTGAAGCCGGGGCGCTGGGCGAGCGAGGTGATGCCGGAGGTGATGGAGCCGGTGGCGATGTCGAGCTGGTCGGCGTTCATCGCCTGGGCGGCCGGGGCGAACGGCCCGGCGCTGCCGGTCCACCGCACCTTGGCGCCGGCCTTCGCGAGAGCCTTGTCGAGGCTGCCGTCCTTCTTGCCGACGGCGAGCACACCGGAGTTTCCGGGGTCGGGGATGCGGATGTCCACCGTGCCCTTGGCACCAAAACCGCCGCTGCCGCTGTCGGCCTCGGAGGTGCCGCAGGCGGTAAGGGCGAGGAGTGCGGTGACCGTGAGGATCGCGGGGGCGATGGTCGTACGCAGTGGCCGGGGAAGGTTCATGGTGTCGGGGGTCCTCATGGCTCAGGGGGCAGAAAGCGGGGAGGCGGCGGGACGGGAGGCGGCGAGTGCGATGGCGCGGCGCAGCGGCTCGGGGTCGGCCCAGGCCGTGACGTCGACGGCTTCGGGCAGGAAGCCGTGGGCGCGCAGCCCGGCCTCCTGCGCGGTGAGAAGGGCGAGGCGTTCCGGGGAGAGGTCGGGGTGGAGGTTGAGGTGGGTGCCCGGCCGGTAGGCCCCGGCGACTCCGTCGGCGCCCGCCCCGGTTTCGGCGCCGAGGATGCGGGCGACCTCGCCGGGCTGTCCGGTGGCCCAGTCGGCGGCCCTGAGCAGGACGGCGAGGAAGCGGTCGACGAGGTCGGGGTGGTCGTCGAGGAGTTGCTGGTGGACGGTGATGGGGCGCGGGGTGCCGTTGTTGATCCGGAACCGGCGGTCGGCCAGCTCGTCGAGCTCGACGGCCACCTCGGCGCCCGCCCGCCGTGCGGCCTCGACGGCCAGCGCGCCCTTCACATACACGGCATCGACGTCACCGCGCCGCAGCGCCGCCAGCTCGGCGGCCCACTGGCCTTCGTATTCCGAGGCGGGTACGTCGACGACGGTGGCGTCGTCCAGTGCGAGTCCGGCGCAGGCGAGCGCGCCCTCGAAGCCGCGCAGTGCCATGGCCCGCCAGAAGTCGATGGCGATGCCGTGCACGGGAACGCCGAGCCGCCGCCCGCGCAGGGCGTCGACGCCCCGGATGCCGGAGCCGGGCCTGACCAGTACGGTCTGCCGTTCCTCGATCCAGGTGAGACCGATCAGCCGGGTCCGCTCGCCACGCGAACGGGCCCACAGGGCAGGGACGTTGCCTCCTTCGCGGAAGAGTCCCGGCAGCGCGTGGGTGAAGTGGGCGGCACGGTCGGCATCGGGCGCGGCGTCCTGGAGGGAGCGCACCATGATGCCGTCGGGCGCGAACTCTTCGGTGAGCCACTGCCGGTCGGCGGCGATGCCGGTCGCGGTGGGTACGGGACAGCGGGTGAACCAGAGCGTCCGGGGCAGGACGGCATGCGTCATGGAGTCTTCCCGAGGGGTCGGCGAAGCAGATGGAGTCGTGGCGCGTGGCACGCACGCCAGGGGTGCGGGCACCGCGTACGGCGAAAGAGCTCCGGGCCGCTTCGGAAACGCGGCGGGAGAAGGGAATGGAAAGCGGGGGAAGGGAAGAGGGTCAGCGACAGGCGGCGCTGGAGACCCGCGCCAGGTCGATGTGACGGCGCAGCGTCAGGGCGAGCAGGACCGGAGCGGCGTGGGCGGGGGTCGCGGTTCGGCGGCCGGCCATGGCACTGCTCCCTTCTGCTCGTCGGTGGTGACGTGCAGCAGCCTGCCACGGACTCGCCTCGGCCCACAACTCGCTTCCCATGATGTGGGATTGAGTGTGAATAGAATGTTTCGCAGTCCCGGATTTCGCTTTCTCAACTCCCGTAATGTGGCAACCGCATGCCCCGGCTTCCCCTTAACGAGCGGAGAGTGACCTGATATGACCGAGGCCGCGACAGTGCGTGCTCCCGGCGGAGCGCAGGCGGTACAGCGCGCCCTGGACGTCCTGCACTGCTTCCACGACAACGGCCCCGACCTCAGCGCCTCCGACCTCGCCCGCCGCCTCGGACTGTCGGTCTCCACCGCGCACCGTCTGGCCCGCACCCTGTTCGGCGCCGGCTTCCTTGAGCAGGACGCCCGTACGTCCCGCTACCGGCTCGGCCCCGCCGTGACCGAGCTGGGCCGGCTCTCGTACCACCAGCGCGGTCTGCATCTGGCCGCCCCGGAGCTGACCGATCTCGCCGAGCGCACCGGCGCCACCGCCGACCTGGCACTGCGCAGCGGCCCCCACGCCGTGATCGTCGCCGGTGGTTCGGTCACTCCGAGGATGGGGCTGCGCAGGCCACTGCACTCCACCGCGCTCGGCAAGGTGCTGCTGGCCTGGGCCCGGCCGGGCGAGGGCGGACCCTCCTCACTCCCTCCGCTTCCCGCGTTCACCGACCGCACGATCGTCGAACCGGCCGCACTGGAGACTGAGTTGACGAAGGTACGGACCGACGCCTACGCGCTCAACGACGGCGAGTCGGCGTACGGAGTACGGACCCTGGCGGTCCCGGTGCTGGACGGCGCCGGGTATGCGCGCTTCGCCCTCGCGGTCAGGGCCACGCCGTCCGTGATCACAAAAGCGCGCACCGAGTGGTTCCTGTCGCAGGCCCGCTCCTGTGCGCGGGCCTTGGAGGTCCTGCTGCTGTCCCCGGCGGAACGCCGACCGCCCACGCCCTGAACCGAAGCCACTGTCGGCGCCGCGTGGCACGATATGAATCGCTCGGGGCAGGTGCCGGGCAGGACGGCAGCCGGGCTGCTCGGACAGAGGAACGTACATGACAGAGGCCGGACCGACGGAGGCCGGGGCGTCCACGGGACGGGACGCCCGGGAGCTGCTGGCGCAGGCCGAGCGGCTGCTGGACACGGCGCGCGTGGTGCTGGCCGATCATGCCCGCGCCGTCGATGCGGTGCACACGGCGCTGACGCCGCTGCTCGACTCCCTCATCCGTCGCGAACTGTCGGCCATCCCGGTCTCCAGACTCAAGGACGTCACCGAGGGCAGACTGCGGCTCGGCGCGATCGAGCAGGCCGGCTTCACGACCGTCGGCCAAGTCCACGGGGCGAACCGTTACGAGCTCCGCCAGATCCCCGGGGTCGGCGCTCAGACCGCCGACCAGGCGCTGGCAGCGGCCGGGCAGATCGCCCACGCGGTACGGGACACCGTCGCGGTCCGGATAGACGTGGACACCCCGGACGAATCCACGACCGCGCTGGTCACCGCACTGCACCGGCTGGTCGAGGCCGGTCCGGACGTCCGCCGGGCCGTCGATGCGGCGGGCCGGCTCATCGGGCGTCTTGAGCCCTTGCTCGCCGCGGCCGGGCCTGCGCGGGGGCGGCTGCGCATGCTGTTCACCCGGCGGCAGACCCGCGCCCAGGCGCTGGAGGCCGTCGCCTCGGTACGGACCGCCGTCGCCGAAGCGACTGCGCGCGGGCTTCCCCTGCTGTTCGGGCAGGTTTCGGTCGATCTGCTGCGGAACGCGGAGTCGGACGTCGCGGCGTGGGTCGACTTCGAGCTTCGGTCCGCCGAGTACTACAGTCTGCTCGCCGAGATGTCGGGCACCGGCCCCGACCGGGACGCGGCTGAGGGGTTCCTCCCGTCCGGGATCGCGCACCGGGTGCGCGGTCTGCGGCTGGACGACGCCCATCTGCGCGTCTCCCTGCGCGGCTACCAGTCGTTCGGCGCCCGGTTCGCGCTCGCGCAGAAGCGGGTGATCCTCGGCGACGAGATGGGGCTCGGCAAGACCGTCCAGGCCATTGCCGCGCTCGCGCACCTCTCGGCGCGGGGCGAGACACACTTCCTGGTGGTCTGCCCGGCGAGCGTGCTCATCAACTGGGCGCGCGAGGTCCGTTCCCGCTCCACCCTGCGCGCGCTGCCGGTGCACGGCCCCGAGCGACACGGCGCCTTCGCCGAGTGGCGAGAGACCGGCGGGGTCGCGCTCACCACGTTCGATGCCCTGCACACCCTGCCGGCCCCCCGGGACTGCGGCATGAGACCCGGCATGCTGGTGGTCGACGAGGCGCACTACGTCAAGAACCCCGAGACCCGCCGTTCCCGGGCGGTTTCCGGCTGGACACAACGCACCGAACGGGTGCTGTTCCTGACCGGTACGCCGATGGAGAACCGGGTCGAGGAGTTCCGCAGCCTCGTCCGCCATCTGCAGCCCGAACTGGCGCCCTCGATCCGCACCACCCATGGAGCCGCCGGTTCGCACGCGTTCCGCAGGGCCGTCGCCCCGGCCTATCTGCGGCGCAATCAGGAGGACGTGCTGACCGAACTCCCGGCGCTGGTGCAGGTCGATGAGTGGGAGGAGTTCAGTGAGGACGATCTCGATGCCTACCGCGAGGCGGTGGGCGCCGGGCAGTTCATGCGGATGCGCCGGGCCGCGTACGCCCGGCCCGCCACATCCGCGAAACTGAACCGGCTGCGCGAGCTGGTCGCGGAGGCCGCGGACAACGGCCTCAAGGTCGTCGTGTTCTCATACTTCCGAGAAGTGCTCCTCACGGTCGAACAGGCCCTGGAGACGTGTGTGTTCGGGCCGCTCTCGGGGACTCACCCGGCTGCCCGGCGCCAGGAGATGATCGACCGGTTCGGTGCCGTCGAGGGCCATGCCGTCCTGCTGAGCCAGATCCAGGCGGGTGGTGTCGGACTGAACATGCAGGCTGCCTCCGTCGTCATCATCTGCGAACCGCAGATCAAGCCGACGATGGAGCACCAGGCGGTGGCCCGCGCTCACCGGATGGGGCAGATACGGACCGTCCAGGTGCACCGGCTCCTCGCGGCCGACAGCGTCGACGAGCGGATGCTGAACATCCTCGCCCGCAAGGAGCGGCTGTTCGACCTCTACGCACGGCGCAGCGACGTCGCCGAGACGACGCCGGACGCCGTGGATGTGTCGGACGGGGCTCTGGCCCGACGCATCGTCGAGGAGGAACAGCTGCGCCTCGCCACCGGAACGGCCGAAGCAGCCGGAGCGGTGTCGGAGAACTGACTGCGTCAGGACCCGTGCGTCGCCGGGTCGTGGGCGGCCGGCTCCTTCCCCGTTTCGCCGGGCGCGGTGCCACGCGAAGCGGTCTTGTCCGGCGCGGTCTTGTCCGGCGCGGTCTTCTCCGGCGCAGCCTTGTCCGGCGCAGCCTTGTCCGGCGCAGTCTTGTCCGGCGCGGCCGTATCGTGGGTCGTCGTGGCGTGCGGGTCGTACCCCGGCACGGTGCCGTCCGCCTTGGCGACCAGCAGCAGTCCGGCCATGCCCATGTCGGAGTGGCTCTGCACATGGCAGTGGTACATCCAGGCACCGGCGCCGACGTGTTCGCCCGCGATGACCTGGAAGCCGAAGGAGTCCGCCGGGCCGACGATCTTTGTGTCGATCACGCGGCTCGGGTCGTCGGGGCCGGTGAGCAGCCCGGTCCGGTTGTCCGCCCAGCGATGACCGTGGACGTGGAACGTGTGGTAGTAGTCGCCGTGCGTGATCATGACCACTTCGAGCCGGTCCCCCACCGTGGCCTCGAAGTTGGGTGCCTCATGGGCCGCCTTGTTGTTGATCGTCATGTCGTTGAAGACGATCGTGATCGTCTTGTCCGGCAGGATGTCGCCCTTGCGCCGGACGATCAGCGGACCGTACAGGCCCTTCCGGATGCCGCCGGTGCCGTGATCCGTACCGACGACATGGTCGTGGTAGTGCCAGTAGCCCGCACTGCCCGGCTGCCAGGTACCGTCCTTGCGCCGGCCCGGCGCATGGGTGCGCCAGGTGTACGTGCGGGTGCCACCCGGTTCGACGATGCTCTTGTTCATCCGGGTGCCGTCGCTCGCGATGTCGTAGTCGACGCCGTGCGCATGAAGGCTGGCCGGCACATCCATGGTGTTCTCGAACTCGATGTGCAGGGTGTCGCCCTCGTTGATCTCGATGAGCGGTCCCGGGATCGACGCCTTGCCCTTCTCCAGGCCGTATCCCATCCGACCGTCCGCCAGCTTCTCCGCGTACAGCTTGAGATGGCGGACGACACCTCCGGCCGGGGCGGTCTTGGGCGGGGGTTCCGCCGAGCTGGCCTCGATCGTACCGAGCGACAACGATGTCACGCCGGTGGCGGCCGCCACCCCACCACCGACCAGAATCCGCCGGTTGAAGCTCCTTCTGTCCATGTCGAACTCCCCACTGCACTAAGGAATTTACGGAGTTTTTGCGAACTTGCCCAGAACGCGGAGTCTGCGTAGACCGCGGAGATTACGGAGGTTACGGGGATTGCGGCGGCTTCAGAGGTAGCAGAGGTTGGCGGGGTACAGGTGCCGCCCGGACGGCCCACACCGTAGCCGGGGGATCTTCGTTTATCCACACCCAGGACAAAGTTCGTGCCATTGCTGCCATAGCTATTGGCGAGCCGCGAAAAGAGGTCTAGCTTCATCCGCTGTTGCAGTGACCAAAGAGGGGTGGGTGACCACATGCAGCGCACACCACATCACAGGTCCAGATCGCGACGCGGACTTGCGGTGGCCCTGACGGCCGGCGCACTGACCGCTTCCCTGCTCGGCGGCAACGCCGCCAGCGCCAGACCTTATCTGGAACCGCCGCGAAGCCTCGTGACAACGTTATCCCTACCGTCGCCGCCGGGCGGCGCCAACGTCAAGGTGCTGGTGTTCCATGCCTCCGCCACCGAGGAGTCCCCGACCGTCGACGCCGGGATCGCGGCGATCGAGAAGATCGGGCTCACCGGGCCGGAGGCCGGTCGGTTCAGGACCGTCGCCACCGACGACCCGGCCGTCTTCACCAACGGCAAGCAGCTCGGCAAGTACAACGCCGTCGTCTTCCTGACCGGTGGCGGCGATGTGCTCGACCCGGAGCAGGAGGCCGGTCTCGAGGCGTACATGGAGGCGGGCGGCGGATTCCTCGGCATCCACGACGCGGCGCGCACCGAGCCGTACTCGGACTGGTTCACCGGTCTGATCGGGGCCCGTCCGGCGGCCGGCAGCCCAACCGGCGTACAGCGTGCGGCGGTTGAGATCGGAGACCGCCAGCATCCGGCGACCAAGAATCTGCCGCTGGAGTGGAAGCGCCCGGACAAGTGGCTGAACTGGACGAAGAATCCGTCCGGTGATGTACACACCGTGGCGCGCGTCCGGGAGATCACGTACAAGCCGGGCGCGAGCGCCAACGGCTGGGACCACCCGGTCTCCTGGTGCCGGGACTACGACGGCGGCAGGTCCTTCTACACGGCGATGGGCGGTACGGTCGACAGCTTCGCGGAGACCGACTTCCGCGACCATCTGCGCGGCGCGCTCGACTGGACGACGCGGATCTCGCAGGCCGACTGCAAGGCGACGATCAACTCCAACTACAAGGCGGAGCGCGTCACCCAGCCCAATCAGCCGGGCCAGAACGACCAGATCGGCGAGCCGCACGGCCTGGTTGTCGCCCCGGACGGGCGGGTGCTGTACATCGGGCGCGGCGGCGCCGACAGCAGCAAGCCGGTCGTCACCGACTGGAACAACCCGGACATCGGCAAGGGGCTGGGGCAGATCCATGTCTACGACCCGAAGACCAAGAAGGTCACCCTCGCCGGTGAGCTGACCATCTTCGGCAACAAGGGCGGCGGCGACGAGCTGGTCAAGGTCGAGGAGGGACTGCTCGGCATCGAGCTGGACCCGGACTTCGAGAAGAACGGCTGGGTGTATCTCCACTACACGCCCCACTCGAAGATCGACCGCGACAAGCAGATGGCGGTGCGTCAGGTCTCCCGCTTCACCCTGGACCTGACCACGAACAAGCTGGATCTGTCGTCCGAGAAGGTGCTGCTGCACTGGCCGGTCCAGATCCACAGCTGCTGCCATGCGGGCGGCGGGATGGCCTGGGACTCCAAGGGCAATCTGTACATCGCCACCGGTGACAACAACTCCTCCGGTTTCAGCGATGGTTACTCCGGAAACAACCCGCAGCCGAACTACAAGGGCGTCTCCTTCGCCGATGCCCGGCGCACCGCGGGCAACACGAACAACCTCAACGGGAAGATCCTGCGGATCCACCCCGAGGACGACGGCACCTACACGCTCCCCGAGGGCAATCTCTTCACCGGCAAGGAGCCCGATGAAGGCGGCGGGAGGACCCGCGGCGAGATCTATGTGATGGGGGTGCGCAACCCTGCCCGGATCTCCGTCGACAAGACCACCGACACGCTGTACGCGGGCTGGGTCGGCCCCGACGCGGGCTCGCCGAGCACCACCTGGGGTCCGGCCAAGTACGACACGTTCGCCGCGATCACCAAGGCGGGCAACCACGGCTGGCCGTACTGCATGGGCAACAAGCAGCCCTACCGGGACCGCAATCTGCCCGACCCGAGCAAGCCGCTCGGCTGGTACGACTGCGACCACCCCAAGAACGAGTCTCCGAACAACGACGGCCTGGTGAACCTGCCGCCGATCACGTCCAACACCATCTGGTACTCGCCGCAGGGCGGTGGTGTGGACTACCCGCGCGACGCGAACGGCATCCCGAGCTACAAGGTGGAGGAGCAGAAGCAGCTGCTGCCGTGGCTCAAGGGCGGCGGTCAGGCCACGATGAACGGCCCGGTCTACCGGTTCGACGCGGCGAGCACCAGCGCCGACAAGTGGCCCTCCTACTGGGACGGCAAGTGGTTCGTCGGTGACTTCTACGACGACACCCAGCCGCGGCACGCCGTGCTCACCGACCCGAAGACGGCCGGCAAGGGCGGTCTGCCCACGCACGCCGAGTCCCTGAAGAAGATCATCCCGGTCGGCGCGGACGGCATCCGCAACCTGATGGACTGGAAGTTCGCCCCGGACGGTTCGCTGTATGTCCTCGACTACGGGCGCGGCTTCTTCACCTCCGACTCCAAGTCCGCGCTGTGGCGTGTGACGTACAAGGGCGGCGGCCCGACCCCGGCCGCCGAGGATCTGGCCAGGAAGGCGGCAGTGCAGTGAGACACCGATCGATCTTCTTGCGACCGCGGTACCGGCCCGCCCGGCTGTGGCTCGCCCTGCTGGGTTCGTTCCTGATGGTGCTGGGGCTGACCTCGACGGCGGCCTACGGCCGTACGGTGTCGCCCGCCGCTGCGGCGGCCGACCAGGTCCTCACCTGGACGGCGGGCGACCCCATCGACCACTATCTGTCCGCTCCGAAGACCGCGGTGGCCGGCAAGGCGACCATCGTCTTCGAGAACAGCGCGGCGACCGGCAACACCACGGGGATGCCGCACACCCTCACGTTCACCGTCTCGGACCCGGAGTTCAACAACGATGTCGCGCTGAACATCCTGGCCAACCCGGCCGACGACCAGGGCGGCAAGCACACCGCCGAGGTCACACTCTCCCCCGGCCGGTACTTCTACCACTGCACCATGCCGGGGCACGAGGCGATGCAGGGCATTCTCACCGTGACGGACGGCGGCGGTACGGACACCACCGCGCCCGAGACCTCCGCGAAGCTCGACGGCGACAAGAACGCCGACGGCGCGTACATCGGTCAGGCGATGGTCACTCTCTCGGCGACCGACGACAGCTCCGGTATCGACACCGTCGAGTACGCGGTCGGGGCGGACGGCGCCTGGCAGCCGTACACCACACCGATCGTGGTGAACGAGGTCGGGACGCACACGATCCGGTACCGCGCCACCGACAAGGCGGGCAACACGGCAGCGGAGAAGTCGGTCGGCTTCGCGGTCGCCGCGCCGCCGACGGACGACAAGACGCCTCCGGAGACCTCGGCGACCGTGTCCGGTGAGAAGGACGACCAGGGGCAGTACCTGGGGATGGCGACGGTCACCGTGACCGCCTCCGACACCGGGTCCGGCGTCAACACCATCGAGTACGCGATCGGGGCGGACGGCGCCTGGCAGCCGTACACCGCGCCCGTGATGGTGCACGAGACCGGCACGCACCAGGTCCGCTACCGGGCCACAGACAGGGCGGGCAACACGGCGGCCGAGAAGTCGGTCGACTTCACCGTCGTCGCACCGCCGACGCAGGACAAGACGCCGCCGGAGACCTCGGCCAAGGTCGAGGGCGACAAGAACTCCGACAACGCCTACATCACCAGCGCCAAGGTGACGGTCACCGCGACCGACGCCGAATCGGGCGTGGACAGGATCGAGTACTCGCTCGACGGCGGCCCGTACCTCGCGTACACCACCACCGTCATCGTCGACCGCGTCGGCTATCACACCGTCGCCCACCGGGCGACGGACAAGGCCGGCAACACCTCCGTGGCGAAGCAGGTGTCGTTCACCGTCGCAGAGAGCGGGGGCGTACCGGCGCCGAACTGCCCGGAGTTCGACGAGCGGCTCACCGTCATCGTCGGCACGGTCGACACCGGGGTGCCCAACCGCATCACCGGCAACCGCTGCACCATCAATGAGCTGATCGAGGACGAGAAGGACTGGTCGTCGCACGCGCTGTTCCTCAAGCACGTCGACAGCGTCCTCGACAAGCTGCTCGCCGCCGGTGTGATCGACGCGCGCGAGCACAAGAAGATCTACCGGGCGGCCAAGCAGTCGGGGATCGGCGAGCCGGGCCAGGACGAGGGCTACAAGAAGCTCTTCGACGGCACGGCGTCGTCGTTCGCCAAGTGGCAGCAGGTCGGTGGCGGCAGGTTCGGGCTCAATCCGGACGGCACGATCACCAGCTCCACCACCGTGGACGGCATGGGCATGCTCTGGTTCCCGGGCCGGCAGTACGGCGACTTCTCGCTCAAGCTCCAGTGGCGCGACGACGCCCCCGGCACGGGCAACGCCAACAGCGGTGTGTTCGTCCGCTTCCCGAACGTCCACGACAACCCGGAGGAGTCGCGTCCGGAGTGGGTCGCCATCAAGTACGGCCATGAGGTGCAGATCCTCGACCGTCCGGACGGCGACATGTACAAGACCGGATCGATCTACGGCTTCGACCGGATCGGTCTGGCCGGCGCCGGGGTCACGCCCAAGGGCACCTGGAACGACTACGAGATCCGGGTGGTGGACCAGCACTACTCGGTCTACCGCAACGGTGTCCTGCTGAACGAGTTCGACAACAACGGCGGCCAGGTCTTCGAGCCGCCGCGTGGCGACGACCCGGGCACCGACGGCCGGCGGTACGCCTCCGGTTACATCGGACTCCAGGTCCACAGCACCACGGACGTGGTCTCGTACCGCGACATCCGGATCAAGGAGCTGTAGCCGGCCCGCACCATCAGGTGGCCGTGGCCGCATGCTGAGGCATGTGGTCACGGCCTCCCGGGTGCCGGTGGCGCCATACCCAGAACACCGTGCAGGAGACCAGCGCCCAGCCGGCGAGGACCAGGTACGGGAAGACCCGCTGGTGCCCCTGGTAGTAGACGGCGGCGTGCTGGGCGTTGACCGAGGCGCCCGGGGGAAGCCAGCGGCCGATGAAGCCGAGCACCGACGGCAACAGCGGCCAGGACACCGCGCCACCGGAGGACGGGTTGCCGAGCATCACCATCAGTCCCCAGGTGGGGATCATCGCCCAGCGCCCGATCAGGGCGTTGAACATGTTGAAGACCATGCCCGTGGTGAACATGGTGAAGGCGAGGATCATCCACGACTGGACGAACGGCAGGTCGACGGAGCCGAGCAGCCAGTCCACCACGGCGGCGATGGCGAACCCACCGAGCAGGGCGTAGACGACGGTGAACCCGATCCGCTCCAGGGGCTCCAGCGCCTTGGCGTGCACACTCAGCTGGATCGCGCCGATGAACCCGACGATCACCGCGGCGAGCGAGATGTAGAAGAGAGCGAGGCCGCGCGGATCGCCCCGCTGCAGGGGCTTCACGTCCGTGACCTTCACCGGCACATGGGCCGCTTCCCCCACCTTCAGCGTGGACTCGGCGAGTAACTGGGCGACCGAGGCTCCGGATGCGCTCGCGACATCCAGGCCGACCCCGCCGTTCTCGGACCGCAGGACGGCGAAGACCTTCTGCTCCTCCAGCGCGATGCGGGCTGCGGCTCCGGTGGCGTACTCGCGCAGCACCAGCGAGGTGTCGAGCGCGCCCTCCAGCCGGTCGAGGAAGACCTTGTCGCGCGGGGTGCCGAGCTCGCCGACCACGGCGGCCGGGATGTTGCGCGGGGTCGGGTTGGCCATCGCGTACGTGTAGGAACCCGCGAAGAGACCGGCCGCGGCCGCGATGATGAACAGAAGCACGACGGCCGGCAGGTACGGGGACGCCTTGAACGCCGCCCATCGGTCACCGCGGGCCGGGGGCCGGGCATGTTCCCCGCGCGGGGTGACGGGCTCCAGGTCGGGTGCGCTCATGCATCGCCGTCCTCGTCGTGCCGGGCCCTGCTGGGCTGGACCCGTTTCGGTTCGCCCGGCATCTTCGGGTACTCCGGCGGGTAGGGCATGTCGCCGAGGCCGCGCTCCCGCTCGTCCCGGTCCGCCAGCTCCAGCAGCCCGTCGAGCGGGAAGGCGTGCTCGTCCATGTCCGCGTGCACGTCGCCCACCTCCGCGTAGCGCTTCGGCATGGTCCTGATGTCGAAGTCGCCCGGTTCGGCGTCGTCGATCTCCTCCCAGCGCAGCGGGGCGGAGACCGGGGCGTGCGGAAAGGGGCGTACGGAGTAGGCGGAGGCGATCGTGCGGTCGCGCGCGGTCTGGTTGAAGTCGACGAAGATCCGCTCGCCGCGCTCCTCCTTCCACCAGGCGGTGGTCACCCGGTCCGGCATCCTGCGTTCCAGTTCGCGCCCGGCGGCGATGGCGCCGCGCCGGACCTCGGTGAAGGTCCACTGTGGCTCGATGGGGACGAAGACATGGATGCCCCGGCCGCCGGAGGTCTTGGGCCAACCGCGCAGACCGTGGTCGTCGAGCACGGACCGCAGCTCATGGGCGGCCCTCACCGCGTCGGCGTACTGCGTACCGGGCTGCGGGTCGAGGTCGATGCGCAGCTCGTCCGGATGGTCGGTGTCGGCGCTCCGGACCGGCCAGGGATGGAAGGTGAGCGTGCCGAGGTTGGCCGCCCAGATGACGGCGGCGAGCTCGGTGGGGCAGATCTCGTCGGCCGGGCGGCCGCTGGGGAACGCGATCCTGGCGGTGGGGATCCAGTCGGGGAGGTTCTTCGGGGCCCGCTTCTGGTAGAAGAACTCGCCTTCGACACCGTCCACGAAGCGCTGGAGGGTGGTCGGCCGGTTGCGCAGGGCGCGCGTGATGCCGGGGCCCACGGCCAGGAAGTACTCGGCCACGTCCCTCTTCGTGTAGCCCTTCTCCGGGAAGTAGACCTTGTCCGGACTGGACAGCCGTACGGCCCGACCGTCGGCTTCCAGCTCCACCGCTTTTCCCGCTGCACCCATGACGGTCACGGTAGGCCTGGCTCACATACGCCGCATATCGGGAGACGTATGTCCACCCATGGGCAAGAATCGGGGTCATGGATCTGCCGGTGATGCCGCCTGTGAAGCCGATGCTCGCCAAGTCCGTCTCGAAGATCCCGCCCGGTATGCAGTACGAGGCCAAGTGGGACGGCTTCCGTGCCATCGTGCACCGCGACGGCGACGAGGTGGTGATCGGCAGCCGCACCGGAAAGCCGCTCACCCGCTACTTCCCCGAGCTGGTCACCGCTGTCCGGGACAATCTTCCGCCGCGCTGTGTGATCGACGGCGAGATCGTGATCGCGTACGACGGCCGGCTGGATTTCGACCGGCTCAGCGAGCGCATCCACCCCGCCGATTCCCGGGTGCGGCTGCTCTCCGAGCAGACCCCGGCCAGTCTGGTCGCCTTCGACATCCTGGCGGTGGGCGACGATTCGCTGCTCTCCACCAGGCAGTCCGACCGCCGCGCCGTTCTGGAGGCGGCCCTGTCCGGTGCGTCGGCCCCCGTCCATCTCGCACCGGCGACCACGGACCCGGCCCTCGCCCAGGAGTGGTTCGAACGGTACGAGGGCGCGGGGCTCGACGGTGTGATCGCCAAACCGCTCGATCTGCCGTACCGCCCCGACACCCGGGTGATGTACAAGATCAAGCACGAGCGGACCGCCGACTGCGTGGTGGCGGGGTACCGCTTCCACAGGAGCGGCCCGGTCGTCGGCTCGCTGTTGCTCGGCCTGTACGACTCCGATGGCGTACTGCAGCACGTCGGAGTCTGTGCGGCCTTCTCCATGAAGCGGCGCGAGGAGCTGGTCACGGAGCTGGAGCCGCTGCGCATCGAATTCACCGGCCATCCGTGGGCGGCCTGGGCGGACGCCGAGGCCCACGAACGCGCCCGGTTGCCCGGGACGCCGAGCCGCTGGTCCGGGAAGAAGGACCAGTCGTGGGTGGCGCTGCGTCCGGAGCGGGTCTGCGAGGTGGCGTACGACCACATGGAGGGCGACCGTTTCCGGCACACCGCCCAGTTCCGCCGGTGGCGGCCGGACCGCACCCCGGACAGCTGCACCTACGCGCAGCTGGAAGAGGTGGTGCGGTACGACCTGGCCGAGGTGCTGTCAGCCGGCGGACGCTGAGCCCGACGGCGTGGCGCACGGGTCCTCGCTCGTTCCCGGGTCGGGCGACGGAGACTCGGTGGGTCCGGCCGAGTCGGTCGGATCGGGGGATGCGGAGTCCGTCGGGCAGCCGGGGTCCGTGCCCGGGTCGGGTGCCGAGGTACTGGGGTCGGGGCTCGACGTGCCGGGGTCCGGGGAGGCCGGTCCGCTGTCGGTCGGATCGGGGGAGCCGGCCGGATCGGTGGGGTGCGGGGAGCCGGTCGGCGATTCGGAGGGCTTCGGGGACGCCGATGACGAGGGGCCGGGCGAACCGCCGGGCTGCGGGCCCACGATGATGCCGCCGCCCGGGGCACCGGGGCCGCCCACCGGGTGTGTCGGCTTGTTCGGTCCGCCCGCGCCGGGGCTCTTCGGTACGGGGCCCTTGCCGTCGGCCACCGGGTGGATGCCCTTGCGGTAGAACTCCAGCCACGACAGCACTGTGCGCAGATAGGTGTCCGAGTGGTTGTAGCTGAGGATCGCCTGGTCCAGATCGGCCTTCACCGACAGATTGCGCGGTCCGGCACACAGGTAGTACCCGGCGGCAAGCGCGGCGTCGTAGACGTTGCTCGGATCGCGGCGGCCGTCACCGTTTCCGTCCTTGCCCCAATGGGCCCAGGTTGAGGGGATGAACTGCATCGGGCCGACCGCCCGGTCGTACGTCCTGTCACCGTCGTACGCGCCGCCGTCGGTGTCCGGGATGTTGGCGAAGCCGGCGCCGTTGAGCACCGGCCCGAGAATCGGGCTCAGCGTCGTGCCGTGGGCGTCGACCCGACCCCCGCCGGCCTGGCCGGACTCGACCTTGCCGATCGCCGCGAGTAACTGCCACGGCAAATGGCATCCGGGGTCGGTGCGGCCGAGCGCGCTCTCCGCCTTGCGGTAGGCGGCGAGCACCGTGGCCGGGATGCCCGCCTCGGCCCAGGACCGGGCGACGGCCGGGCTCTGCTTCACACCTGCCTTCGGCGGCTCCGGCGACTGCAGCGGCGGCAGTTCGGTGTGGTAGGAGTCGTCGTTGGGCACGTGCGACCACGTGACCTCGTCGGCCTCCTGGCGCTCCCTCGCGGTCTGTTCATGGCGGACGAGTCCTGGTGCCTGGGACGCGGTGAGTGCGGCCATCGCGGCGACCGCGGCTGCCGTGCCGCCGATTCCGCGGCGCATGGTGCCGTTGAACCTCATGCGTGCTCCCCTCTCCCCCGGGTCACTGGGTGAACGTATCGATGGCGGAGATCCGCCAGGTGTCGCCGCGGCGAACAGCGTCCACGGCGAACATGGCCGCCGCGTAGGTCGTCTCGTCCGACTTGCCGGTACGGGTGTTGCTCTGGTCGGCGAAGATCAGCAGCCGGGCCCGGTCGCCGTCGAGGAGCTCCACACCGCTCTCGGTGACGGTCGTGGTGAGGACGAGCTTCTGCTTCGGCGCCTGCGCCCGTACCTCCGCGAGCATGCCCTTGTGCTGCTGAACGGCCTTTCCGACCAGGTAAGTCCGCGCCGCCTGCTCGGACTTGGCGGTGGCGGCGTAGTTGTACGAGAAGACCGCACCCACCGCCTCGGAGATCTGCCCCTTCACCTCGCTGGTACGGCTGATGTCGGTCAGTGCGGTGTTCCGGCGGCTCGCGTCGCCGCGCAGCCCGTCGGCCGCGGTGAACGACCAGGCGGCGAAGGCGCCGAGGAGGACGGTGAGCGCGCAGAGCACGGCAGGGAGCCGGATCCGCAGGCGGGGCGTTGTGCGCGGCTGTTCACCCCGCGCCTCGTCGGCCTCCTCTTCCTCCGTCTGCTCTGCGTCGCGGGAATCCGATGACTCCTCGAGGTCCGGTGTGACCACGGACTGCTGCTCGTGCTCACCGGTCCGCGCTTTCCTGCGCGGTGGTGCGGTCGTGCGCTCCGCGGCGGCCACGGTTGCCAACCGGCGCTGACGGTTCACGAGGTGGCGGGTCGTCGGCATGTCCGGAGTTCCTCTCGGTGATGGAATGGATCGGATGGGGCCGGGCGGCTTCAGCCGGCCGTGTTCCCGACCGGCGCCTGACCGAGGGCGCTGAGCTTCCACCCCTCGGACGTGCGGGTGAGCCGGCCGAGCATCCGGCTCTCCTTCACCGCGGGCTTTCCCTTCGGTGCCGTCACGGTGATCCGCAAGGCCACCATCACCGATGCCTTGCCGGTCCGGCCGTCGAGTTCGGTGACCGCGCCGGACAGCACCTTGGCGGTGCTCACGGTCTTCGCTTCCTTGATCTGCTTCTCGAACCCGCCGCGCCCGTCCACGAGTTGCTGGTGCAGATCGCCGGTGGTGGAGTCCTCCCAGCTGTCCAGACCCTGGTCCAGCTTCTGATGGTCGAGCGTGTTCAGGTTCTGCACGGCCTGCTCGCCCGCCGCCAGGGCGTCGTCGCGGGTCTGCCCGTAGCCGGCCGAGTCGTCGTGCGCGGCCCCGTACCAGGACCAGCCGCCCCAGGCCGCGCTGCCGGCCGCCAGGGCCGTCAGCACGATCGCCGCCACCACCAGTGGGTTCTTCGTCGTCCGTACCCGTGCCATTGCTGTCTCTCCCTTGCCGGCTGAGCTGAGCGGTGAATGCCCGATGGGCTGCGGCTGTGGCTGTGGCTGTGGCTGTGGCCTGGCTATCTGGAGGTGATGTCCACGATTCTCCAGTGCCCGTCCCGGAGTTCGGCGGTGACGGAGAGCTGGGCGGCCGCCGTGGTGGCGGGCTTGCCCCGGCGCTCGTAGACCTGGTCGAGGAAGACGAGAAGATGGGCGCTGGTGCCGGAGAGACGGCTGACCCCGGCGCGTACGACATGCGTGGTGAGGGTCAGCTTCTGGTCCCTGGACTGCTTCTCGACCTGGCCGAACAGAGCCGCGTACTGCCGCAGCGCCTTTCCGCCGAGGAGCTGCTTCGCGGACTCCTTGGTGCCTGCGGTGTCCTGTGGACCGTACGAGAAGACCTTGCCCAGTGCGCTGCTCACGTCGCCCACGACGCGGGTCGTCGCCTCGGTGTCGCTGAGCGCCAGATTGTCGGTGGCGGGAGTGTCCCTCATCTGCTGGGCCCGGACGAAGAATCCGGCTCCCGCCACGGCCAGGGCGACGACCAGCAGCACGACCGCGGTGCGCCACAGGCGGCGGGTGGACCCGGATTCCCCGGCCTCGCCGGGCTCGTCCCCGGTGGACTCCGGGCTCTTGGGCTCCTCCACCTCGGCTTCGGTCTTCTCCTCGGTGCTCACCATCGCCGTCCTCCTCCACACCTCATGCGGCACCCACCGGAATCGCGGTGAGTGCTTTGACCTTCCAGCCGTCCGGAGTACGGGTGAGAGTGGCCTCGAACCGTTTGCGCTCGGTGCCGGCCCCGCCGGTGCGCGGTGTGACGCGGACGTCGACGGTCGCGATCAGCTCGGCCGTACCGGCGCGATCGTCGAGCGCGGTGAGCGCCACGTCGGTGACGGTGCCGCGGGCCGTGCTGCCGCTCTTCGTCAGGTCGTTCGCATCCTTGCTCCGGGTTCGCTTCAGCTGGTCGTGCAGCGGCCCGGTGGAGACATCGAGCCACTGCCGCAGCCCCGCGTCCACGCTCGTGACGTCCTTGCCGTTCAGACTGTTCAGCCGGGCGAGATGGTGCTTGCCCGCCGCCAGGGCCGCGTCGCGGCTCTTCACGTAAGCGAGGGTGTCGTCGCCGCGCGCCTGTGTGTACGACGAAACGCCGAAGGCGCAGATCAGTACGGCACCGAGCACGACCGCCCAGCCCATGAGACCTCTGGTACGGGGGTTCACTCGCCGGCCTCCAGTCCCAGCAGCCCGGCCATGCCGTTCGTGGCGGGTGACGTGTTCGCCGTGGCCCCGAGTGCGCCCGGGAGCGTGCCTCCCGCGTCGGCGCCCAGGAGCATCGAGCCCGGTTTGGCGGGTTCGGGTACGGCTGGGCCCTTCGGCGCGTTGGCGCTGCCGCGTACGTTGATGCCCGTGCCGGGTGAGGAGGTGCAGCGCGCCTTGGTGTTGACCTCGGGGCCGGTTGTCGTGTCCAGACCGTTGCGATAGGTCGTGCCGCCGTATCCGGCGGTGCAGGGCAGCGGTTCGAAGAAGGTGACCGACATACCGAACCGGGCGCCGTCCTCGTCCACGGCGCTCGCTCCGGCCGCGGCGACCGCGGGCAGTTTCACGAGGAGTTCCTCGATGCCGCGCTGCCGGGTGACGGCGACCTCGGACGTGGTGAGGAGGTTCGCGACGACGATCCCGAAACCGGGGTCGAGATCGCGCAGCAGTCCGCTGATCTGCTCGGTCGCATCGGGCGCGGCGGCGATCAGCTTGCGGAGGTCCGTGTCGGAGCCCTTGAGCTGGGCGGCCAGCTCCTTGGCCCCGGAGGCGAATCCCTTGAGTGCTTCGCCCTGTTCGGCCTGGGTGCGCAGAACGGTCTCGCCGTCGGCCATCAGCTTGGTGTTGGTGGGCAGTGCGTCGTCGGCCGCCTGCACGAAGTCGCTGCCGGTGTCCAGGAGGACCTGGAGGTCGTCGCCGCGCCCGTCGAACGCGGTGCCGAACTCGTCGACCACGGTCCGCAGCGACTCCAGGTCGACGGAACCGGCGAGGTCGTTGACACTGGTGAGGACATTCGTCACCGGTGCCGGGACGGTGGTGTCCGCCAGGTCGATGACCGAGCCGTTCGCCAGGTAGGGCCCGTCGGTGCGGGTCGGCCGCAGGTCGACGTACTGCTCGCCGACGGCGGAGAGGTTGGCGACGACGGCCTTCAGGTCGTCGGGGATGGGGGGTGCGGACTTGTCGATGCGCAGCTCGGCCTCCACACCGTCGTCGGTGAGTTCGATCGGGCCGACGCGGCCCACGGAGACCCCCCGGTAGGTGACGTTGGAGTGGGTGAACAGCCCACCGGTCCGGGTGAGTTGGACCTTGACGGTGTAGTAGTCACGCATGCCGATGTAGTGGCCGAGGTCGGCGTAGCGGACACCCAGATAGCCGAGCACCAGCACTGCGATGATCAGGAACGAGATGTTCTTCAGCCGGATGGCGAGGGTGATCATCAGTTGCTCCCCTCCGAGGCCGAAGGCATGTCCGACGGTTTGTCCGAAGATCTCTGGGACGGCTTCCGGGAAGGCGTTCCGGACGGCGTGGTCGTGGTCGCTCCCTCAGTGGTGATCGAGGGAAGCGGCAGTGGCAGTCCCGAGCCGGCCGATCCGGCCGTTGCCGGCGTTCCGGTCGCCGTGTCGGCGTCCGGGTCGTAGGGCGGGATGATCTGCGTGCCGGGGGCGGCCGTCATGTCCAGGTAGACATTGAGGTAGTCGCCCTTGACACCGCGCAGTACCTCGTCCGTGAACGGGTAGGTGAGCAGCACCTGGAGGGAGTCCGGCAGGTCGTTGCCCGAGTCGGCGAGCGCCTTGAGGGTGGGGGCGATGGCCTTCAGGTCTGCGATCGTGTCCGCCTTGCTCTTGTTGACGGTGTCGACGGCGACGGTGGAGAGGGTGTCGAGTGCGCGCAGCATCGTGAGGAGCGAGCCGCGCTGCTTCTCCAGGACCTTCATTCCGGGGCTGAGCCCGGTGAGGACCTTTCCCACGTCCTGTTTGCGGGTGGCGAGGGTGGTGGAGAGCCGGTTGACACCGTCGAGTGCCTCGGTGATGTCCTTCTTGTGGTCGTCGAGGTCGGTGACGAGGGTGTCGACGCGGCTGAGCATGGACCGGATCTGCGGTTCCTGCCCTGCCAACGCCTTGTTGAGTTCGGTCGTGATGGTCTTGAGCTGGTTGAGGCCGCCGCCGTTGAGGAGCATCGACAGGGCGCCGAGGACCTCTTCGACCTCGGGGTTCCGGTTGGTGCGGGTGAGCGGAATCTTCGCACCGTCGGTGAGCGTGCCCCGGGCGGTGCCGGTCGCGGGTGGTGAGAGCTGGATGTACTTCTCGCCGAGGAGGCTGGACTGTTCCAGGTGGGCATACGCGTTGGCGGGCAGTTCCACCTTCCCGTTGACGCGCATGGTGACCCTGGCCTGCCAGCTGTCCGGGGCGAGGGAGATCTTGGTGACGCGGCCGACGGAGACGTCGTTGACCTTCACCGAGGACTGCGGGGCGAGGCTGAGTACGTCCGCGAAGTCGGCGGTGATCTCGTACGGATGGTCTCCGAGGTCCGCGCCGCCGGGCAGCGGCAGCTGGTCGATGCCGCTGAACCGCGGGGCCTCGCAGCCCCTGACGACGAGGACGCAGCAGAGGCCGAAGGCGATCAGGGTGGCGGCACCGGTGGTCGCGAGGGCTCCGGGTCTGCGGAGGGTACGGCTCATCGGTTCGCCCCCTTGTTCTCGTTGTTCTTCGTCGTCCGGGTGTCCTCCGGCGTGCCGTAGACGGTGCCCACGGCCGGGAGCGGCAGCGAAGGCAGGGTCTTCTGCCGTTCGGCGGTCACCGGGGAGAGCCCTTCGAGACTCACGGTGGATTCGGTGAGCGGCCCGCCCATGCTGAGCTCGTTGAGGTCGGTCCGGCCGTTGAGGGTCCGGTTCGTCGGGTCGTACGCGTTGATGACGTTGCCCGCGGAGAGCGGCAGTGTGTCGAGGGACTCGGCGAGCGAGGCCCGCTGGTCGACGAGGGTCTGGGTGAGCGGTACCAGGGCGTCCACGTTCTTCTTGAGTGCCCCGCGGTTGTCCTGGATGAAGGTCTTGACCTGGGCGAGTGCGGTGCCCAGCTCCTTGAGCGCGGCACCGAGGTTTTTCTTGTCGTCTGCCAGGAAGCCGGTCACGGAGTTCAGCTGCTGCTCGGCGGCGCGCACATCGCCGTCGTTCTCCTTCAGCATCGTGGTGAAGGTCTGCAGGTAGGACAGTGTGTCGAAGAGGTCCCCGCTGCTCTTGTCGAGGGTCTTCGTGGCCTTGCCGAACTGTTCGATGGAGTCGCCGATGTCCTTGCCGTTGCCCTTGAGGTTCTTCGCCCCGGTGTCGAGGAGCCCGGCGAACGCGCCTTGCGCGTTCGCCCCATCCGGTCCGAGCGCGCCGGTGAGTTCGGTGATGGACTCGTACAACTGGTCCACCTCCACGGGCGTGGCGTTGTTCGCGGCGGGCAGTTCGGCGCCATCTGCCAGGACCGCTCCCCCGTCGTAGGCGGGTGCGAGCTGGATGTACCGGTCGGCGACGAGGCTCGGCGCGACGACGACGGCGTGCGCCTCCTTGGGGACCTTGATGCCCTTGTCGACGCGCAGGACGACCTCGACCTCCTTGCCGCGCGGTTTCACCGATTCGACGGTGCCGACCCTCACACCGAGGATCCGGAGGTCCGATCCGGCGTAGACACCGGTGGCCTGGTCGAAGTACGCGGTGACAGTTGTCGTTCCTTCTTCGTCCAGGGACATGACCCCGGTGGTGGCCGCGACGGCCACGACGGCGAGTCCGGCGCCGATGCCGACGATGCGTGTGAGTCTCATGTCAGCTGCCGCCTTCCTGTTTGGGAGGCATACACCCGGTCGCCGGTGGTGTGTCGGCGGGCAGATAGTTCTTCGGGACGACACCGCAGACGTAGTTGTCGAACCAGCGGCCGTTGCCGAGGGTGTTGCCGACGAGCCTGTTGTACGACCCGGCGAGCGACAGCACCTTGTCGAGGCTCTTGCGGTTCTTCTGCAGGACCGCGGTGACCCGGCCGAGCGCGGTGAGCGTCGGCTTCAGCTGCTTGTTGTTGTCGGCGACGAGCCCGGTGAGCTGGGTGCCCAGATCGCGGGTGCCGGTCAGCAGCAGATGGATGGAGTCGCGGCGCGCCTGGATCTCGCCGAGGAGCAGATTGCCGTCCTCCAGGAGGGTTTCGAAGCTGCTCTTCTTGTTGGCGAGGGTCTTGGTGAGCTGTTTGCTGCCCTTGAGGAGGGTGGCGAGCTGGGCGTCGCGCTCGGAGACGGTCCTGGAGAGTGCGGACAGCCCGTTCGCGGCGCTCTTCACATCCGGCGGGGAGTCCTTGAACGTGGCGGAGATCGTTTCGAAACTCTTGGCGAGCTGTGCGGTGTCGATCTCCCCGATGGTCTCGCCGAGGCCGTTGAACGCCTGGGTGACGTCGTACGGGGATGTGGTGCGGCTCGCCGTGATGCGTTCGTGCGGGTCCTGCGGAGCGTTGCCGAGCGGGTCGACAGCGAGGTACTTCTCGCCGAGCAGTGTCTTGATGGCGATGCCGACGGTGCTGGAGTTGCCGATCCAGGCGCCCTTGACCCGGAAGGTGACCTTCACCTTGGCGCCGTCGAGGGAGATCCCGGTGACCTCACCGACCTTCACTCCGGCGATCCGTACTCCATCGCCGTCGGCGAGCCCGGCCGATTCGGTGAAGTCGGCGCTGTATGTCGTACCGCCGCCGATGAAGGGCAGCGAGTCGGCTCGGTAGGCGGCGAGTCCGACGAGGGCCAGGACCAGCAGGCCGACGATGCTGACGGCGACGGGGTTGCGTTCCCGTACGGGCTTGATTCTCATGACAGACACCTCGGCTGGGTGATCTCGATGCCGGTGGGCGGTGTGCTGCCGTCGCTGGTCGTCACACCGCTGATCCTGGCCTCGCAGAGGTAGAGGTTGAGCCATGAGCCGTACGAGGCGAGGCGGCTGATCGCCGCCATCTTGGCCGGGGTCTTCTCCAGGAAGTTCTCGATCTTCGGCGAGTTGTCCGCCAACCGGTCGGATAGGCGCCCGAGTTGCTTGATGTCGTCCTTGAGCGGCCCCCGGCCGTCGTTGAGCAGGTCCGCGGTGACGGTGGTGAGCGCGCCCATCGCGGTGACCGCCCGGCCGAGCGGTTTGCGGTCTCCGGAAAAGCCGGTGACGAGCTTCTGAAGGGTGACGACGAGGTCGTTGAAGCCGGCTTCACGGTCGTTGACGGTCTTCAGGACCGTGTTGAGGTTCTTGATCACCTCGCCGATCACCTTGTCCTTGGCGGCGACGGTGCCGGTCAGCGAGCCGACGTGCTGCAGGATGCTGTCGACGGTGCCGCCCTCGCCCTGGAGCACCTGGACGATGGAGCCGGCGAGCTCGTTGACGTCCGGCGGGGAGAGCCCTTCGAAGAGCGGCTGGAAACCGTTGAAGAGCTGGGTGAGGTCGAGTGCCGGGGTGGTGCGGGAGAGCGGAATGGTCGAGCCGGCGGTGAAGCTCTCGCCGACCGGGCCCGCCCCCTGGTCGAGGTCGATGTACCGCTGGCCCACCATGTTGAGGTACTTGATGGACGCGGTCACCGACGCCGGGAGCTTCCGGCCCTTCTGGACGCTGAAGCCGACCTCGGCGAGCCGCCTGTCGGCGACCTCGATGGATTCGACCTGCCCGACCTTGACCCCGGCGATCCGGACGCTGTCGCCGACGATCAGTCCGGTCGCGTCGGTGAACCGGGCTTTGTACGCAGCGGTGCTGCCGACGCCCGTGTTGGCGATGGACAGGGCCAGAACGGTGGTGGCCAGGACCGTGACCAGGATGAAGACGATCGATTTCGCGAGTGGCCCGGCGAGGGAGCGGCGCTTCACTTGAGCTTCACCTCCGCACCGCGGAAGGCCGGACCGATGAGTACGCTGCTCCACTCGGGCAGGGCCTGCGGCTGGACTTTCAGTGAGGGAGCCACCAGCTCGTTGACGAGCCGGCTCTCCTGCGGGGAGTTGGGCATGCCGAGGGACGCGTCCGCTGCCGCCACTTCTTCGGGGGCGCCGAGCGTGGAATCCGGCGGAGCGCCCCGGCCGGCCCCCGCGCGGGCATCCGCGGTCGGCACGGTGTTGCCGACGTAGGGCAGGGAGTAGCAGTGCGGTCCGCCGGTCGCGTCGTAGACCGGCGTGTCCTTCCCGGCCACGTACTTCCCCTTGGAGGGCACGGTCTTCAGCGTGACGTGCAGACCGGGTTCATCGGTGCCCTTGCCGAGTGCCTTGTCCATGGCCGGGACGAACCCGGCCATGGTGCGCAGGGTGCAGGGGAACTCCGACGAGTACTTCGCGAGGGTCTCCAGCGTCGGTCTGCCTGTTGCGGAGAGCCGGATGAGGTTGTCCTTGTTCTTCCGCAGGAAGGTGGTGACGTCCTGGGCGGAGGCGGTCGTGGACCCGTACAGGTCGGCGAGCCCGGCCTGCTGTTCGGCGAGGGTGCCGCTGGTGGTGGTGAAGTCGGTGAGCGCGTCGAGAACGTCCGGCGCCGCATCCGCGTACACGGTGCTCACCTTGACGAGTTTCTTGATGTCGGCGTTGAGCTTGGGCAGTTGGGGGTTGAGCTTCTTCAGGTGCGCGTCGAGCGTGACCAGGGTCTCGCCGAGTTTGTCGCCCCGCCCTTCGAGTGCCTGGGAGACGGCGGTGAGGGTGGCGGAGAGCTTCTGCGGCTGTACGGCGGTGAGCAGTGGCAGGACGTTGTCGAGGACCTGTTCCAGCTCGATGGCGTTGCTGGAGCGGTCCTGCGGGATGACGGCCCCAGCCTTCAGCGACTGCGCGGAGGGAATCTCCGGCGGTACGAGAGCCACGAACCGTTCCCCGAAGAGGGTGGTGGGCAGCATCTGGGCGGTGACGTCGGCCGGGATCCGGCCGAGTTTGTCGGGTTGGATGGCGAGGGTGAGCCGGGCCCCGTCCCCATCGGCCGCGATGTCGCGGACCTGTCCGACGACGACGCCGCGCAGCTTCACATCGGCGTTGTCGTGCATCTCGTTGCCGACGGTCCCGGTCCGTACGGTCACAGTGGCGTCGTGGGTGAAGTCCTTGTTGTACACCGCGACAGACACCCACGCCAGTACGGCGGGGACGAGCAGAAAGCTGACTCCGGCGAGCCTGCGGCGTACCGTCTGGGTGTTCATCATCCGGCCACCTTCACGGTCGTCGTGGCGCCCCAGATGGCGAGCGAGAGGAAGAAGTCGGTGACGCTGATCAGCACGATCGCGTTGCGCACCGACCGCCCGACGGCGATACCGACCCCGGCGGGTCCGCCCTCGGCCCGGAATCCGTAGTAGCAGTGGGCGAGGATCACCATCACGCTGAAGATCAGCACCTTGAGAACCGACAGCAGTACGTCGTCCGGGGAGAGGAAGAGGTTGAAGTAATGGTCGTACGTGCCCTCCGACTGCCCGTTGAACAGGACGGTGACGTAACGGGACGCGACGTACGACGAGAGCAGCCCGATCGCGTACAGCGGGACGATCGCGACGACTCCCGCGATGACCCGGGTGGTGACGAGGTAGGGCATGGATCGCACGCCCATCGCTTCGAGGGCGTCCACCTCTTCGTTGATCCGCATCGCGCCGAGCTGGGCGGTGAAGCCGGCGCCGACGGTGGCGGAGAGAGCGAGCCCGGCGACGAGCGGGGCGATCTCACGGGTATTGAAGTAGGCGGAGATGAAGCCGGTGAAGGCGGACGTGCCGATCTGGTTGAGAGCCGCGTACCCCTGGAGACCGACGACCGTCCCCGTGAAGAGCGTCATCGCGATCATCACGCCGATTGTTCCGCCGATGACACCGAGGCCGCCGCTGCCGAACGCGACTTCGGCGAGGAGGCGCTGCACCTCTTTGAGGTAGCGGCGCAGGGTTCGGGGTATCCAGATCAACGCGCGTATGTAGAAGGTGAGTTGATCGCCTGAGCGATCCAGCCAGCCGAGCATGGACATCTTCTCTCAGCTCCCCTTCGCGGGGACGATCTGGAGATAGATCGCCGTGAGGACCATGTTCACGAAGAACAGCAGCATGAAGGTGATGACGACGGACTGGTTGACCGCGTCGCCGACGCCCTTGGGACCGCCGCGCGGGTTCAGCCCGCGGTAGGCGGCGACGATGCCCGCGATGAACCCGAAGATCAGCGCCTTGAACTCGCTGATGTAGAGGTCGGGCAGCTGAGCGAGGGCGGAGAAGCTGGCCAGGTACGCGCCGGGGGTCCCGTGCTGCATGATCACGTTGAAGAAGTAGCCGCCCAGGGTGCCGACGACGGAGACCAGGCCGTTGAGCAGGACGGCCACGAACATGGTGGCCAGGACGCGCGGGACGACGAGGCGCTGGATGGGCGAGACGCCCATGACCTCCATCGCGTCGAGTTCCTCACGGATCTTCCGCGACCCGAGATCGGCGCAGATCGCCGATCCGCCCGCTCCGGAGATGAGCAGCGCCACGATGAGCGGGCTGGCCTGCTGGATGACGGCGAGGACGCTGGCGCCGCCGGTGAAGGACTGGGCGCCGAGCTGCTCGGTGAGCGAGCCGACCTGGAGGGCGATGACCGCGCCGAACGGGATGGAGACGAGGGCGGCCGGCAGGATGGTGACGCTGGCGATGAACCAGAACTGCTCGATGAACTCTCGTACCTGGAAAGGTCTTCGGAAGACAGCGCGGGTCACGGACAGGCCGAGCGCGAACAGCTTCCCGGTCTCGCGCAGCGGTGCGAGCAGCCTCGTCGGCTGTTTCTGCACGGGGGCCTGCCGCGGGGGCGTCGCATCGGTGGTGGGCGGCTCGGGGGGCCGCACCGGAATCTCGGCCGTCACGGGCGTGCACCGCCGGCGGCCGGGGTGTAGCTGTTCATGATGGCCGTCCGGGCGGCCTCCGGGAGCTGGCCCATCATGCCGAGGACGCGCTCCCGGCGGCGCTGGACGGCCCGGCGGACCGGCATCCCGGGCGAGGGTTCCAGCTGCGGTACGACGGTCCGCGGGCCTGAGCCGTGGTCGTAGGAGCTGCCATTCAGCTGCTCGGCGGCGAGGGTTGCGGCGTCCTTCTCCTCGGACATGCCGATGGGGCCTTCGCGACGTCCGGAGAGGAACTGGGATACGACCGGCACATCGCTGGTGAGCAGTACCTCACGCGGCCCGAAGGTGACGAGGTTGCGGCAGAACAGCATCCCCATGTTGTCGGGGACGGTCGCCGCGATGTCGAGGTTGTGGGTGACGATCAGCATCGTGGCATCGATCTGCGCGTTCAGATCGATGAGGAGCTGCGAGAGGTAGGCGGTGCGGACGGGGTCGAGTCCGGAGTCCGGCTCGTCGCAGAGGATGATCTGCGGGTCCAGGACGAGCGCACGGGCGAGACCGGCCCGTTTGCGCATGCCGCCCGAGATCTCACCGGGCAGCTTCCCCTCGGCACCGAGGAGCCCGACGATGTCGATCCGCTCCATGACGATGCGGCGAATCTCGGATTCCTTCTTCCGGGTGTGCTCGCGCAGGGGGAAGGCAATGTTGTCGAACAGCGACATCGATCCGAAAAGAGCACCGTCCTGGAACATGAGCCCGAAGAGTTTGCGGGTCTCCATGATGTCTCGTTCGGGACTGTTCACCATGTCGACGCCGTTGATGAGGACGCGACCGCGTTCGGGCTTCAGCAGGCCGATGATGGATTTGAGGAAGACGGTCTTTCCCGTGCCCGACGGGCCGAGCATGACGCTGACCTCGCCGGCGGGGAGGGTGAGCGACACATCCTGCCAGATGTTCTGCTTGCCGAAAGACTTGGTAAGGCCTTCGACAACTACTTCGATTCCCATCCCACCTCCTGCATGCGCTCACGAAGTGACAGAAGTGCGCCAAGGGGCGCACGTTAAGTTCACCGACACCGCCAGGACAAGCCTTTGAACAGCCAATTCGTGAACGACCGGCCCACTTGTCATCCAGTGACAAGCTTTCACTCAAACCTTGTAAAGAGCTGCGCACTCGCAACGGTCGGTGCAGGCCGGGACCGCACAGCCCAGAGGGCCGGAGCCGCGGGGCCCCGGAGCGAGAGCGCCGCCCCGCCCGGAGGTACGGGACCGGGGGCTCCCGGGCAAGGAATCCCGGCGTGGGGAGCCACAACGGAGTTCCTTTCCTGACGGGCGAGCAAGCTCCGGACGCACCGCCCGAGTTGCTGACGAGGGCGACGTTACGGCCGAGTAACCTGGCCCGCAATACAAGTTCTCCAAGTTTTCGCGAGTCCGCGACGAGCCGTCGAGTTCTTTGCATTGTCTGAGCAGGAGCCCCGGGGCATTTATCGGCAAGTGACAAGTTCCTCAGCCCTGGCGGCGGGAGCTCAGCGATCACGCCGGCCGCCCGACGACCGTCCGGACCGGCGCGAACGCACAAGCGGGAGACCGAATTCCGTATAGGTCACGAGTCGCGACGGCATCGAGTTCCGCCGTGGATCCATGCGCACCGATTGACAAGGTGTCCTTGCCCAGTACTCACCAGCGGACGAGAAGCCACATTCGCGGGCAGATTCCCAAACGGCGGGATTGTGCGCCAGTGTTTCTCGCCAGTAACCTCACGGCTCGGTGAATGGGGAGTCCGAACCGGCATTGCTCGCTGCGGACCCCGGCACCCGCATTCCGCACACCTATGGTCTGCGCGCCCCTCACGCCATGGCCGAACCATGCCGGCTTCGGGGCGCCGCAGGCAGACCGAGCAACTCCGGACTCACCGGGCCGCCTCGACGACGGCTGCCTCAAAAAGGGGAAGACATGAGATCTGGTTCGAACCGGGCGCGCGTGGGGCTCTTGGCCTCGTTCACCGCACTTGCCGCCTTCGCGTCCATGGGGTCGGCCACCGCCGCCACGAGCCTGAACGGCAACTGGGCGCCCTTCACCCGCTGTCCGGTGGACGCTCCCGCCATGCTGGCCGCGGACGGGGCGACCGACACCGCCGTCTGCGTCTCCTCGCACTCGGCGAGCGGCTCCATCAAGCTCGGCAACACCGTGGTTCCGGTGGGCGCCAGCGACCTCCAGGTCGGGGTGGTCACGCATCCGGGCGGCGGGGCGACCGTGGTCTCACCTCCGGGTGGCGCCCTCGTCGCCGACTCCGCGCAGATCCCCGGCGGACTGCTCGGCCTGATGTGCCCCAGCGACATTCCCGTGATCACCGGCATCTGCAACCAGTTGACCGACAACACTCTCAACCGGGTGACCGCCACCATTGAGTCCGTCAACAGCCCCAGCGGCTTCCAGCTCCTCGCGGGAACCACCACCGGAAAGCCGATCATCACACTGCCGGTGCGGATCCACCTGGAGAACCCGTTCCTCGGCAATTCGTGCTACATCGGCTCCGCTTCGGACCCGGTCCTGCTCCGCCCGCAGAACCTGACGCGCCCGGCCATCAGCACCCAGCAGTTCGCCGGCGACGGCACCACCGACGCGACCGGCCCCATGGGCCGGATCAGCCTCGTGGGCGCCAACCAGACCGACACGACGTACGCGGTCCCGGGGGCCAGTGGCTGCGGGCTGGGCCTGCTCAACTGGGCGGTGAACCTGAAGACCGGGCTGCCGTCCGCCTCCGGCAACAACAGCGTGGTCCTCAACAACGCCCAGACGTACGTCGCAACGATCAACAACCCCGGCAGCGTCGCCCCCGACGCGGGCAAGCTGCTGTCGCAGTACTGGCACTCGGCGGCCCAGTAACCGTCGGCCGAGCACTACCCGACGCCCCGGTGGGGCCACGCTCCTGTTGGGAGGTGGCCCCACCGGGGTGTTGAGACGCGTCGGCCGACGGAGAGGGCTCTGCCGACGGCTCACCGCACAGGACACGGTCCCGGACCACCGGACCGGGTCGGCAGCATCCGGTCCCACCGGATCGCGGAAGAACCACCCCTCACGGTCGGAGAACGACCTCGACGACGCGGCGCTCGTCCGTGGCCGCGCAGGCTTCGGCGGTTGCGGCCAGGAGCCTCCCGAGGTTGAGGACCCGTCCGGGCTCGATGGTGCCGCCGAGGACTTCGGGAAGGAGTTCCCCGATGCGGTCGCACACGGTGACGACATCGCCGCAGACGCCGACGTCGGTGCCGAGAGCGCGGTGTCCACGGGGAGTTCGGGCCAGCGGCGGGCCTGGCTACTGTGGGTGCCGACGGCGCAGAGCCCGAAGACCGGGGCCGGCCGTTCATGTCGGGCAGGACGTACGTCCTGCCCGACATGAACGGGTCACGAGTCCGTACCGGGCATCTTCGGCATGGTCGGCGGGCAGAGGTTATTGGGTGAACTCGGAATACATGTCGTTCCCTGGTTCATGCTGATCAGGTTTCCGGGGCCCGAGATGGATGCCGTGAACAAGGCGTCGAGGTCTTCCTCACCCGTTCCGCAGCCGGAAAACGGCGGAATGTCCACCTTGCCCTCCAACAGACCTCCCGAGTAGACATTGACGTACTTCGCCCCACCGTTGAGAACCACCTTGTAGGGCCTGACGGTCCTGCAGTTGCTTCCCACGTCCAGAGGGGTTCCATTGACCTTCACGTCGTGGAGGCGCAGGCTCTGCTTGAAGTAGGCGGTGGAAAAGGCGATTCTCTGGGCGCCGGAACCAATGTTTCCGGTGGAGATGGTCATCGGACCGTTCTCGAATTCCACCTTCGCGCTCACCGGCTGGAATCCGAATGTCAAAAAGGTCGATTCGGCATCCGGAAGCTTCAGATTTCCGAGCGAGTCGAGACGTGTGTAGGCACCGCCCTTGGCGCTGGGAGCACGATTCGACGTGTGCTTGATCGCCATGACGCTGATCAATGCCGGGGTGCGGGTGGGGTCGTTCACGATCATGGCCCCATTCAGCTTGCGCACATTGGCGATCCCGACCGCGTACGCGCAACCGAAGGTTCCGCCCGTGGGCACGTCGGTCTCCCTGGTGGGATCGCCCGGAGGTGCCTGCGGTGCCTCGCTCGAGTCCATCTCCCCCGTGGCCTGCTCGACCGGGCACGGATCGGTGTCCTTCGCCGTGGTGTCCTCCGGCTCGACCATGATGCCGTCACCGGGCCTCTCGCCAAAGTCGCCGTGCTCCGCCGGGTCGGGTGTCCCTGACGTTTCGGCATCCGGTCCGCCCGGCACCGAGACGGTCGCAAGGCGTCCGTCCTGTCCCTCAGCCGGTTCGCACGTCACTGTCTCCGGGGCCGACTCGCTCTCCTGGCCCAGTGCCGCCGCGGAACGAAGGGCGATCCTCAACTCCCCTGCGGTGAACCGAACCTCACCCGGAGCACCTACCGTCACCGACGGAACTTCGCCCGAGTGGACCATCCGCACCGCACCGTCGGGCGGAAGCGGGGTGCCCGGAGCGCCGAGGTCCGCCCACTGCGCCTGGACCGACTGATCGTTCTGCGCCACCTCCACCGTGAGCGTCGCCGTGCTCACCACCGCATCGGCACCGGCCGGGAGCAGTCCGTCGAGATCGGTCCGCGACAGCACCACGGCAACCGTCGCGGGCCCAGGCTGCACGGGCCGGCCGACCTCGCCCGTGGCCGGCACTTCCACCGAGACCTCGACCGTGGCCGCCACGGCCCCGCTGTTCGGTCCGCAGTCGTACGCGAGGGTGACCGGCTTCGTGCCTTCGTCCGCGACGGATCCGGGTCCGGACAGCAGCCCGGCAAGGAGGGCGACGCTCGCGATCGAGGCGAGCCGCATCGACCGCCTGTCGCCCCTCACGGGTGTCTTTGTGTTCATGCCGACGCTGTCCTCCACCTCGTGCGTGCTGCAACTGATCTGCTGCGGCGCCGTCGCCCACGACGCCGGAAACGAGAAGGGCGGGCCGACGGCGGCAGCATCTGCTCACCGTCGGCCCGTACCCGTGCGCCGTCCAGTGCTACGGGGTGGTGATCACCGGCGATGTGCCCGTCGATGTCACGGTCACGTGGTACGAGGCGTTGAAGCTGGCCACATCACCGTCATTGATGAGACCGAGGCAGCTGGCGTTGGACGCGACCAGGTCGGTGCCCGAGCCGTCGATGACGAGGTCACCGGTGTTGTTCTGGTAGCGCCCGTAGACCTTGCCCGTGAAGTCGGCACTGCAGCCGATTCCGGAGATGTGGGCCGAGATGGAACTCACGCTGCCATCCACCCAGTTCGAGTTGGAGGCGTTCGGCTTGACGGCGTTGATCAACCACGGCGTCGTCTTCATCGTGACATTGAAGGGAATGCCACCGACCGTGCAATCGGTGAAGGTGATGTTGTTGATGTTGGCAATACCGTTGCCGGTGGCACTGGACGCCTGGAGGACTCCGGCCGTCACATCGGAGGACGCACACTCCAGTGACGCCAACGGTACTTCCAGCGTGGGGAAGTCGGCGTGCGCGGTGTAGGCCCCCGACGGCGTGATCGTCCACGTCGTCGCGGTACCGGCCGAGGCCGTCGACACCGTCATTCCGATGGCCGCACCGAGGGCGGCGGTTACAACTGCGGCTCTGCGTGCAAGGGTGTTCACGGATCCGTATCCCTTCAGGGTATGTGACCCGGCGCCGGAGCTCGCCTCCGGCCGGATTCGGCGGAACTCGCGGGGCGGGGTCACAGGACAGAGAAGTGGCAGTCCGACCTGACCGACTGCGCGACCACTTGCGTTCGGCGAAGACGCTACGGGCGAGTAATGTTGCTTCGCAACACTCGGGCCGAAGAATCTCCGAATGCGCCCTCGTCGCTCAGTAATTTGTTCCGGGGCGAGTACGGGCTCATGGATTCTTATCCAGAAGTGAGTGGTTCCGGCCCGACGGTGGTGCGGCGCGCACCCGTCGGATCGACCGATCGGCGACCGAACCGCCCGGCAACGCCCCACGTCACAACCACTGCTGCGAGACGATGCCGGTCCCGGCCGGCACGCTGCGCGGCCGCCGGAGCGAGGGGCCCTTGACTTCACCGCGCCTGCACAGTCGAATTACCACCGGAATATCTATCGCGACTCGCTCTCCATTACAGGTGACGGCCGTACAAGGATTCCCCGGCGCCCCGGGAATTCCTTGTCACCCCGCGCCGAACCTGATTGCGGGCCCGCTCCGGCCGCCGGAACTCCGGCCGCCGGGGCACGTGCGGCCCGGACCCGGCACGGCAATACGTGCCCCTTGCGTCTCGTGCTGTCACAACTGTGTCCACGCGCCCCTGCTTGGACTATCTTCAGCAGCCCACGTTGGTACGCACCTGACGGCTTGGGAGCGCTCCTCCCACGGCCCACCCCCCATCGGGCGCCGGAGAGCAAGGGATGCAGGCATGCCGGGAGTTGTACAGCCCTCGGACCTCGGAGAACCACTGGGACCGCTGCCGCAGGAGTTCGCCGCGATCGTGCGGCCCGAACTCCCCAGCCTGATCAAGGAGATCGGACTGGAGGTGACCCGCGCCTACCCCGAGTATGCGCGACTGCTCGACGGTCCCTACGGCCAGGGCATCCGGGTCGGCGTCGAGCAGAGCATCTCCGTCTTCGTGGACCAGGTCGCCGAGCCGGCCGCTCCCTCCCCGCTGCGCGACGAGATGTGCCGCAGGTTCGGCAGGTTCGAGGCGTACGAGGGACGCAGCCTGGACCAGTTGCAGGGCGCGTATCGACTGGGGGCCCGGATCGCGCTGCGCCGGGCCAAGAAGGTGGGCCGGCGCTACAACCTCTCCCCCACGATGATGCTCACCTTCGCCGATGCCCTCTTCTCGTACGTCGATGAGCTCGAAGCACTGTCCCGCGAGGGCTACTTGGAGGTCCGGGCGGCCTCCGGCGACCACACGGACACCCTCCGGCGGCGTCTGCTGCATCTGGTACTCGCCGGCCGGCCCGTGCCCCGTACAGCCATCGCCGAACTCTGTGAGCAGACCCGCTGGGTACTGCCCGACGAGGTGACTCTCGTCGCGGTGCGCCCCTCGGCGGAGCTGGGACGGCTCGGCGCCGACCGTGACGTCCTCGTCGACTTCACCGACCCGCAGCCTCACTTACTGATCCCGGGACCGTTCGACGAGATGCGAAGACGCATGCTCGATCACGCGCTCCCGGGTGCCCGCGCCGCAATCGGCCTGACTGTTCCCACATCCCTGGCCTCGGACTCGGTCCGCTGGGCACGTCGAGTGCTCGAACTCGTCGATGCAGGCGTCATCGACGACGCACCCGTCATCCTCTGCGAGGACCACCTCATCACCCTGTGGCTCCTCTCCGACCCGGTCCTCCTGGACCAGCTCGCACGGCGCGAACTCGCCCCGATCGCCGGTATCAGCGCCAATCGGCGGGAGCGGCTGATCGAGACCTTGCGGATCTGGCTCGACACCCGTGGCACCGCCGCCCAGATGGGCGAGCTGCTAGACGTGCACCCGCAGACCGTCCGCTACCGGATGCGCAATCTCGAATCCATCTTCGGCGAGCAACTCGTCGACCCCGAGTCCCGGTTCTCGACCGAGGCCGTACTCCGCGCGATGCGGCTGCGCGCCCGCAGCGACGGCACACCACTCTGATCGGCGCAGCGCGGATCCCGACCCGAGCACGTTCCTCACGCGCAGTCAACTTACTTACGGGTAAGGCAAAATAGCCGGTCACTCCCAAACGGTTGCCACACGGAGACGTTCTCAACGAGAAACCCGGAAGTGCGTCCCGTACACATGGAGAAGTCGGCCGCCCACCCAGCGGCCGCACCGAGCACCGCCTCCTGGCCAGCCATCCGAGAGGGAACCCCCTATGACCGCCTCGCACCTCCTCGTCCCCGTGCCGATCCCGGACCGGGTCGCCGCGCTGATCGGGTCCTGCATCCCGCCGCACATCGTGGAGGCGGAGTTCGACGCCGAATGCGCCGCGCGCGAGGTTCGCAGGTTCCGCGGCCCGCGGCTCTGCGTCGAGGACGAGGCCGACCGCGAGCAGTCACTCGCCGCGCTGGCCCGCGCCAACAAGATCCTCGCCGCCCACCACCCCCGGCTGCCAGTGCGCCCCGGCAGCTCCTGGTGAGCCGCCCGCACCTCCCCCACTCCGCTCCCGCCTTGCGAGGGGACGCCGCGACCGGGTGCACGGCTTCGCCACCCAGGTCGTCCGCCCCGCAGCCGCCGAGTGGGACGCACGGGAGGAGACCCCGTGGCCCGTCATCCAGGAAGCCGCACAGATCGGCCTGTACGGCTTCGAATCCCTCGCGGACATGTACGGCGACCCCTCCGGGCTCTCCCTCCAGATAGCCAACGAGGAACTGTTCCGGGGCGACGCCGGAATCGACTTGGCGCTCTTCGGCACCTCCCTCGCCGTCGCCGGAATCTTCGCCTCCGGCACTCCGGACCAGCTCGCCGAGTGGGTGCCGCAGTGTTACGGCGACGAGGACGACCCGAAGGTCGCCGCCTTCTCCATGTCCAAGCTGCGCGCGGGCGAACTCGCCGTGTCCGCGGCGGAGAAGGCCATCCGGATCCTGGGCGGCGCCGGATACAGCAGGGAGCATCCAGTAGAGCGGATGTACCGCGACGCCGAGATCTACACGATCTTCGAGGGGACGAGCGAGATCCAGCGGCCGGTGATCGCGCGGGCGATCTCCGGGCGCCACATCCGCTGATCGCTCCTGCACGGATGCCGGCGCGCGCCCGTTCGCGTGCCCCGGCATCTCCGGCCGCTCGCGCCCCTTGTGACCGCATCCGGGTCACCGCCCGGATTGGGATCGGCCGCGGCCGGCGTGAGAATGTCGGGCAGTGGCGGCGATTGCGATGCGGTCGACTCGTTCGGGGCGGACCTCATCACCTCCGGGTCCGTGCCGGGCCAACGCCGTCGACGTCATTGGTCCACTGTCCGCCGACACACCTCATGGGGGAACGCCATGCCCGCCGGCCCGCGCCCGTCCGTCCTCTTCGTCACCGACCTCGCCTACGAGGCCCGCGGTCGCCGCTACTGCGACGAGGACATCTATCTGACGTCGCGGTTGCGCGAGGAATTCGATGTCGCGCTCTGTCACCCCCGGGACGCCGCCGCGCTGCTCGACGGTTTCGACGCGGTCGTCGTACGCAACAGCGGTCCGGTGCTGCACTACCAGGAGGCGTACGACGCGTTCTGCGCGCGGGCGCGGGAGCTGGGCGTACGCGTCTACAACCCGCTGCACGGCCGCGGGGACATGGCGGGCAAGCAGTATCTGGTCGATCTGAGCCGGGGCGGATACCCGGTGATCCCCACGGTGGACCGAGCGGCCGATCTGGGGCTGCTGCCCGCGGCCGCGGAGTATGCGGTCAAGCCGAAGCTGGGGGCGGACTCGGTCGGGCTGCGGTTCATACGGGAGGCCGCGCTGCCGGAGAGCGAGGACGGCACGCTGCTCATCCAGCCGCGGATCGACTTCCGTTACGAGGTGTCGTTCTACTTCATCGACCGCGATTTCCAGTACGCGCTGTACGCACCGCATCCGGAGCAGCGGTGGGTGCTGGAGCCGTACGAGCCGAGCGCGGCGGATCTGGAGTTCGCCCGCAGTTTCGTGGAGTGGAACAGTCTCGGCCATGGCATCCAGCGGGTCGACGCCTGCCGGACCGCGGCGGGCGAGCTGCTGCTCGTCGAGTTGGAGGACCTCAATCCGTATCTCTCGCTGGACCGGGTGGCGGAGCCGGTGCGGGAGGCGTTCGTGGCCCGTATGAAGGCTTCCGTGCGGGATCTGCTGGCCTGACGCCACGTCCGGCCGTCCCCCACATGCGGGGGACGGGGGCCGGTGTGAGGGTGCAAGCGTGACTACTGCCAGCGAGACCGCCCCCGCCGCGCAGAGTGCCGTCGCGCCACCCGTACTCGATCCGCGCCGCAGGAACATCGTCTTCGTAACGATCGTGCTGGGGCTCCTGCTGGCCGCCCTGGACCAGACGATCGTCGGCACCGCACTGCCGACGATCGTCTCGGATCTCGGCGGCGCCGCGCATATGTCCTGGGTAGTCACCGCGTATCTGCTCGCCGAGACGGTGGCGACGGTCCTGGTCGGCAAGTTCGGCGACCTGTTCGGCCGGAAGATCATCTTCCAGCTGTCGGCGATCATCTTTATCACCGGCTCGTTCCTGTGCGGCCTCGCGACCAATATGACGCTGTTGATCATCTGGCGCGGACTGCAGGGCATCGGCGCGGGCGGGCTGATGGTCACCTCGATGGCGCTGATCGCCGATGTGATCCCCTTGCGCGAGCGCGGCAAGTACCAGGGTGCGCTGGGTGCGGTCTTCGGGGTGTCGACGGTGATCGGACCGCTGCTGGGCGGGCTCTTCACCGACCATCTGAGCTGGCGCTGGGCGTTCTACGTCAATGTGCCGATCGCGATCGTGGTGGTCATCGCCGCCGCCCGGACGATCCCGTCGGTGAAGGCCGCCGGGCGGCCCGTGATCGACTATCTGGGCATCACGATGGTCACGGTCGGCGCGAGCGCACTGATCCTGGCGACCAGCTGGGGCGGCAATGAGTACGCATGGGGATCGCCCGTCATCATCGGTCTCTTCGCGGGCGGTGCCGTGGCACTGGCGCTCTTCTGCCTCGTGGAGTTCCGGGCCCAGGAACCGATGCTGCCGATGCGGCTGTTCCGGAATCCGGTGTTCACCGTCTGCTCGATCCTGAGCTTCATCGTGGGCTTCGCGATGCTCGGCGCGATGATCTTCCTGCCGACGTATCTCCAGTACGTGGACGGCGACTCGGCGACCCTGTCGGGGGTGCGGACACTGCCCATGGTCATCGGGCTGCTCGTCGCCTCGATCTTCAGCGGCAATGTGGTCTCCAAGACGGGCCAGTACCGGATCTTCCCCATCGTGGGCTCGCTGATCATGGCGGTCGGGCTGTTTCTGCTCTCCCGGATGGGCCCGGGCAGCGGAGTGTGGCTGGAATCGCTCTACATGCTGGTTCTCGGGGTCGGCATCGGCCTGTGCATGCAGGTGCTCACGATCGCAGTGCAGAACACGGTCGACTACTCGGATCTGGGTACGGCGACGTCGGGCGTGACATTCTTCCGTACGCTCGGCAGCTCCTTCGGTACGGCGGTCTTCGGCACGATCTACGCCAATGCGCTGAAGCCGAATCTGACCGACGGCGTCGCGGCGGCGGCCCGGGCGGGCGGCGACCCCGCGGTGCTGGCGAGGGCCGCGCAGAGCCCGCACGGGCTGCACGGTCTGCCCGCCGCGCAGTCCGCGCCACTGGCCCAGGCATACGCCGACACACTGCACACCGTGTTCCTGTGGACGGTACCGGTCGCGGTCCTGGGGTTCGTCGTGGCGCTCTTCCTGAAGCAGGTGAAGCTGCGCGACACGGCGCGGGTCGGCTCGACGGACATGGGCGAGGGATTCGCCCAGCCCGGCGCCGGCGACTCGGTCAAGCTCCTGGAATTCTCCGTGGCCAAGATCCTGCACGGAGCGGGTGGCGACACGGCACGGCGGATCGTCGCGGAGTCGGACACCCGGCTGGACATGGCAGGGGCCTGGGCGGTGATGCAGGTCGAGCTGTTCACCCGGATGGTCGGCCATGCGGGTCTGAACCTGATCGCGACCCGGCACCGGGTTCCGCCGGAGGTGCTGGTGCCGGTCTTCGACCGGATGATCGAGGAGGGCTATCTCACCGGCGACGGTCATCTGTTCATGCATACGGCCGCCGGGAGCCGGGAGGCAGCGGCGATCAACGACGCGTGGGCGCGGTGGCTCAATGAGCGCCTGGACGAGCACGGGGCACGCCCGGACGACCGGCAGCTGCGGGCGGCGGTGGATGTGATCGCCAAGCGGTTACTCGCGGAGGACCTGGCGCAGGAGCTCTCGCCGGAGAAGCCGCAGGTGGAGGCCGCCATCTGAACAGCCCCGGTCACCGCGCGGCCGGGTCAGTCGACGAAGACCGCCGTCGAGTACACCCAGGCGCCTTCGGACCGGACGAAGCGGCTCTTCTCGTGGAGCGAGTCCGGCCGCCCGCCGTCGGTGTAGTGCGCGCGGAAGGTTACCGTTCCTGTGATGTGGAACGCGCTGCCGTCCGTCGTCTCCAGGATCTCCAGGCGCACCCACCGCATCCCGGGATCGAAGTCGACGGCGGGCGGCCGGGTGTCGGGGTGCCAGGTGCGAAGCAGATACGCCTCGTCCCGGACGACGAATGCGGCGTACCTGGAGCGCATCAGCGCCTCGCAGGTCGGCGCTGCGACGGTCCCGGCGTGCAGGCGTCCGCAGCAGTCCGCGTAGGTGGCGGGCAGGCCGCACGGGCACGGCGACTCCGCGGTGATCGCGGGCGTCCGCGTTTTGGCGGTGGCGGACCGCTTCGGTCGTGTGGTGCGTCGTGACATGCGTCCATTGTCACCTGCGGCCCGGCCGGTTCAGCCGGCCGGGGTGAAGCGGCGACGGTACTCGCTGGGAGTCAGTCCGGTGCGGCGGCGGAGCTGGGTCCGCAGATTCGTCGCCGTACCGAGTCCGCTGGTGCGGGCGACCACGTCGAGGCGTTCCTCGCCGCGCTCCATCAGCCGGCAGGCGAGGGTGATCCGGCGTTCGGTCAGCCAGCCGAGCGGGGTCGTGCCGAGCTGGGCGCGGAAGCGGCGGTGCAGGGTGGCCGGGCTCACGGCGGCGCGGGCGGCGAGGCCGGTCACCGTGAGGTCCGTGCCGAGGTGTTCCTCGGCCCAGGCGAGGAGCGGGCCGAGCGAGGTGTCGGGGACGTCGGGCAGGGGGTGCTCGACGAACTGGCGCTGGCCGCCGTCGCGGTGGACCGCGAAGACCAGACGGCGACTCACAGCGGCCGCGATCTCCGCGCCGTGGTCGGAGCGGATGATGTGGAGACCGGTGTCCAGGGCGGCGGCGCTGCCGGCTGCGGTGATCACCCGGCCGTCGTCGACGAAGAGCACATCCGGGTCGAGGTGGACCTGCGGGTGGCGGGCGATGAAGGCGTCGGCCCAGCGCCAGTGGGTGGTGGCCCGTCGACCGTCGAGCACTCCGGCGGCGGCCAGCGTGAACGTACCCGTGCAGAAGCTGACCAGCCTGGCTCCCCGGGCGTCCGCGCGTCTGATCGCGTCGAGGACGGCCGGATCGGGTTCGGTCTCCGGGTCGGGGCGGTTCGGCACGATGACGGTGTCGGCGCGGTCCACGGCATCGAGCCCGGCGGTGCCGGAGAGCTGGAAGAGACCCTGGTGCATGCGCACGGTCGGGGTCTCGGCGCACAGCTCGAATTCGTACCAGGGCACGGGCAGCTCGGGACGGCGCAGCCCGAAGAGTTCGGTGGCCACGCCCATCTCGAAGGGGTTGGAGCCGGCCGAGACGATCATTGCGACCCGGTGCGAGGATTCTTGCGCCATATGCGATTCCTAGCACTCACGAAGGCCCGGGCCAAGGCCGAGGATGGGGATCATGAGCAATGACACGACGAAGACCGCGCCCGGCCCCATCCTGCTGAGCGATGCGCTGAAAACGTTCGAGGCCCTGTGGAGCCCGCGGATCGTGGCCCGCGTCAACGACTACGACGTGCGAATCTCCAAGGTCCGCGGTGAGCATGTGTGGCACGTCCATGAGGACACCGACGAGTTCTTTCTCGTGTTGGACGGCACGCTGGACATCCAGCTGCGCGAGACGGACGGGGAGAGGACCGTCACCCTCGCCCGTGGCGCGGTGTTCGTCGTTCCGCGCGGGACCTGGCACAAGCCGTCCGCCGCCGACGGGGCCTCGGTCCTGTTCTTCGAGCCCTCCGGTACCCCGTCCGTGGGCGACCGGCACGACGAGGTCCCCGGCCATGTGGATGTGACGATCGGCCATGCCCTGGGGAGCTGAACGCGGCGGTGACCCGGCGGGGTTGACACTGTGACGGGCCACGGGTCAGAGTCCCGCCGATGGAGATCACCGAGCTGACCCCCGCCGAACGCCGCGTATGGGATGCCTTCCCGCGCGGCGTTCCCGTCGACTTCCGTACGGGCCTGGAGGACGAGGACGACCCGGATACCGGAGCCGGCTGGGGGCCGGAGCGCACGGTGCGCGGCGAGGTGCTGCGGGCCCTGCTGATCAGCGGCCGGCAGGAGGACGGCGAGGTGGCCGCGCTGCGTGTGATGGGCGCACGCATCTCGGGCTTCCTGAACGTGCGGTACGCGACGGCCGAGTACGCGGTGCTGCTGGCCGGCTGTCACTTCGAACAGGCGCCGAATCTGTACGGGGCGCAGCTGCGCCAGCTCAACCTCAGCAATTCGGTGCTCCCGGGCCTGGCCGCCGCCACCGTCCGGATCGACGGTGTACTGAGGCTCACGGACTGCCGGATCTCCGGCCCGGTCCGACTCGGCGGTTCGAGGATCACCCAGGCGTTGTTCTTCGACCGCACCCGGATCGGGGTGAACGCCGACGGTTCGACGGCGGCCGGCGACGAAGCGGTCCTCCAGCTCAATCATGTGATCGTCGGGGACGACATGTGGATGCCGGCACTCGTCGTGCACGGCGAGTTCCGCCTCGACGGTGCCGCCGTCACCGGGCAGGTACTGCTGAACGACGCCGAGCTGCTGAATCCGGGGGCGACCGCACTCCAGGCGGAGACGCTGACGGTCGGCACCGATGTCCACGCGATGCGGATCCGGGTCGAGGGGCGCACCAATGTGCGCGGCAGCCGGATACCGGGGCAGCTCAACTTCGCGTACGCACGGCTTTCGAACCCCGGCGGTGTCGCCGTGCGTGCCGGCAGTTGCACGGTCGGCGAGCTGTCGCTCCGGGAGGCGGCTCCGATCGAGGGAAGGGTGAATCTGCGCCGCGCGCAGATCGATCTCATCCACGCCGACCCGACGGTCTGGCCGCGCGATGTCCGCCTCGACGGGCTGACGTACACCGCTCTGCTCCCCCATCTGCCCGCCGGGCAACGGCTGCCGCTGCTCGGACGCGAGGAGGAGGGATACGTTCCGCACGCGTACGAGCAGTTGACGGCGGCGTACCGGCGGATCGGTGACGACGACGCGGCACGCACCGTACTGCTCGCCAAACAGCGCACCCACCGCGCCACCCTGCCGGGATACGCGAGGGTGTGGGGATATCTGCAGGACGTCACCGTGGGGTACGGCTTCCGGCCGGTGCGGGCGGCGGCCTGGCTCTTCTCGCTGCTGCTCATCGGGTCGCTGGCGTACGGATTGCACTGTCCGCCGCCACTGAAGGCCGGTGAGGCCCCGCCGTTCAGTGCGTTCTTCTACACCCTGGATCTGCTGCTGCCGGTCATCGACTTCGGGCAGGAGAAGGCGTTCAACCCGCAGGGCTGGTACCAGTACCTGTCATATCTGCTGATCGCGGCCGGGTGGCTGCTCGCGACGACGATCGCCGCGGGCATCACCCGGTCGGTCAGCCGTCAGTGACGACGCGGGGCCGGGCGGTCAGGCCTTGCGGGCTACGCCGGCGTAGCCCGGGATCGGCTCGTCGCCGCGGACGTCGATGGCCTCGCCGAGTTCCGGATGCCAGTCCGCGGAGAGCGTGACACCCGGCTCGACGAGTTCGAGTCCGTCGAAGAACGTGGTGAATTCGGCGTGGGAACGCAGGCGCAGTGTCATCCCGCGAGCCTTGTACATGGCGGATGCCTGTGCCGCACCCTCGGGGTCGAAGTCCCCGGTGGTGTGCGAGAGAACCAGGTAGCTGCCGGAGGGGAGCCGCTCGACCAGGCGGTCGACGAGTTCGGCCGCGCCGTCCTCGTCGTCCAGGAAGTGCAGCAGGGCCAGCAGCGACAGCGCGATCGGCTTGCCGAAGTCGAGGACCTTGCCGGCCTGCTCCAGGATGACTTCCGGCTTGCGGGCATCGGCCTGGATGTACTCGGTGGCGCCCTGTGGGGTGGAGCGCAGCAGGGCCGCCGCGTGCGCGAGAACGATCGGGTCGTTGTCGCAGTAGACGATGCGCGCGTCCGGGGCGGTCCGCTGGGCGATCTGGTGGAGGTTCGGCTCGGTGGGGATACCGGTGCCGATGTCGAGAAACTGGCGGATGCCGTTCTCGGCCAGCCACCGGGTGGCCCGGTGCATGAAGGCCCTGTTGACCCGGGCCATGTCGCGCCCTCTGGCGTCGAGGGCCAGCAGCTGCTGGGCCATCTGTTCGTCGACCGGGTAGTTGTCCTTGCCGCCGAGGAACCAGTCGTACATCCGGGCGGGATGCGGCTTGCTGGTGTCGATCTCAATGGCTTGGGGTTCGTGCCCGGTCATAGCGCGCTCCATGGGTCCATAGGTCGGCGAACAACAAGAGTGTGGGGCGAGGAGGGGCTCCGGCGCTGCGGATTCAGGTGAGAAGGAAGTCCGCCTGGCCGGACTTGGCCCCCTGGATGAAGGCGGCGATCTCACGGTGGGAGTAGATCAGGGCGGGGCCGTCGGGATCGGCGGACTGACGCACGGCGACTCTGCCGTCCGACAGCTTCATGGCTTCGACGCAATTGCCTCCGTTCCCACCGCTCCACGGCTTGTACCAGCCCTCGGAGCCGAGTTCGGCGGCCGGCATGCCGTTGTATATGGGTTCCATCACAGCTCCTTGCGGAAGTCCCGGAGGATTTCCTTCGTGCGTTGTGCAGTTGCGGCCTGAGCCGCCATGCGGTCCATGACTTCGAGGTAGGAGGCCACCTCGGGGCGCGCGTCGAAGTAGACGGCTCCGGTCAGGTACTCGCTGTAAACCATGTCGGGGAGTTCAGGGACGCCGAAGCGGAAGAGGACGAAGGGGCCGTAGGTGCCCGGATGGTGGCCGGTCGAGAATTCCGCGATCTGCAGCGTCACATGCGGCATCTCGGTCGCTTCGAGCAGCCGGTCGATCTGTCCGCGCATGGCGTCGACGCTGCCGACGGGACGGCGCAGCACCGTCTCGTCCATCACCACCCACAGCTTCGGGGAGTCCGGCCTGGTCAGCAGGGACTGACGCTCCATCCGCAGCGCCACATGGCGCTCGATGTCCTCGGGCCTGGTCTGGCCGACGGCTCCGGTGCGCATCACCGAGCGCGCGTAGTCCTCGGTCTGCAGCAGTCCGGGGACGAAGTGCGGCTCGTACATGCGCAGGAGGCTCGCGGCGCCCTCCAGGCTGACGTACATGCTGAACCAGTCGGGCAGCACATCGTGGAAGCGCTGCCACCAGCCGGGTTTATTGGCCTCCTCGGCGAGCTCCACGAAGGCGTCGGCCTCGTCGTCGGCGATCCCGTACGCCTTCAGCAGCAGCTGGACGTAGGGGATCTTGAGAGCGACCTCGGCGGTCTCCATCCTGCGTATCGTCGCAGGTGCGACCCGCAGCACCTTGGCAGCCTGGTCACGGCTCAGGCCGACACGCTCCCGCAGATCCTGCAGGCGTTTGCCGAGAACGACCTGACCCACGGTCGGGGCGGACCGCGGTTCGCTCACTTCAGACCTCCCGATGCGCTGTTAGCCAGCAGTGTGCCATGCGCAGGCCGTTCAAGACAGAACCACTCTGAAATTTTCAGAGTGCCCCTTGCCAAGTGTTCTCGACAGGGGGAGAGTTGGTGAGTGAACCAGTTCACGTAGTCACGGCCGCCCTCATTTGCGTGGGACCGCGGAGTGTGACGCAGCCCCCACTGTGAGGAATCGGTTGTGGCACCTGGCAGCGCGCTTGTCCCCCGGCTCATGGATCTCAGACCCGGGACGGAAGCGCTCCGGTACTGCTTCGCGCTGCCTGCGCACCCCGAGTCGGTGGCCGGTGCACGGCGGCTGACGAAGGCTCGGCTCGACGAGTGGCGGCTGGACGAGGACACGCACGAGGCGGCGATCCTGATCGTCTCGGAACTGGTCACCAACGCGGTGGTGCACACCGAGAGCGCTCGCGTCGTGTGTGAGCTGCACTACCTCGACAGACGGCTTCGCATAGCCGTACAGGACCAAGGACACCAGCCCGGCGGGCCGCAGCTGTGCCGCACCGCCGATGACGAGCACGGACGCGGCTTGCTGCTCGTCGACGCGATGAGCAGCTCCTGGGGTTCCCGCGACGCGGGCAACGGCTCGGGCCGCATCGTCTGGGCAGAACTGCCGCACGGCTCGGAGCGGTCATGTTGAAGAACGCAATGTCCCACCTGCTCGGAGCACGCCGCTCCCGTGGGCCCCAGCGAGCCGTCGCCACGGGCACAGTGCAGTTGCCGCTGCCCCCCGCGCTGTCGGCGAGCCTGGGCTGCGACGCGGTGGGGGTGCCGTCCCGGTACGGCTTTCGGCTCATGTCTCATCTGCCACGCACCGGTTGCGTCTTCGCGGACGCCGACCGCTGGTGGTGGATCGTGCCTGCGGGCTCCGACCTCGATCTGGACTGGCCCGCGCAGGCCGCCTATGCGAAAGGGGCCCGCGTTCCGGCAGTGCGGCCCCGGCTGATCCACCAGCCCGACAACCGCGCGCCGTACACCCCGCCCATCCCACTCTTCCTGATGGTATGTCAGCTCACCGGCGTGACGCCGTCGTGGGCACCGTCCGGCGGCGCACGCGCCGTTTCCGCTCCCTGACGCATCCGGGAGGGGGCGGGGTTCCCTCAGGAACCCCGCGTGCGTGCCGGTGACGGTGCGCAGCGGCTTCACGGACTGCTCCTGCCAGGTATCAAAACCGCCGGTGGACCTCACCGGCAGCACACCCACGTGCGGGCCGGCCGGGCTGTCCAGACGCACGTGGAGCACCCCGGCGTGACCTTCTCCGGCCGCCGCGAGGCGGGCCGTCAGCCGGTCCGTCCCTGCGCCGAACTGGACCTCGCGGAAAACGAACCGGTCGCCGGAGCCGAGCACTCCGGTCGCCGCGTCGCCCCGCGCCGCCCCCTTGACGTCGGTGGCCTGTTCGGCCTGGAGGGTGGCGGCGGCGTCCGGCCCGTCCGCGTACAGCCGGGGCGCTGACGGACGAGGTGGCGGCCGGCCGGATCAGCGCCGTACTCGATGTCACCGATCCGGAACCCCTGCGGCCCGATTAGCCGGCTTCTCGACCTGCCGGGCGCCTTCCTGACGCCGCATCTGGCGGGCTCGCTCTACCAATGAGCTGGAACGGCTCGGGAGTGCGGCGGTCGACGAGGTGGAGCGTCTGGTCTCGGGGTTGCCATTTGCTCGCTCCGTACACAGGGAAAAGCTCTCACACAGCGGTTGACCTGCTGCTTCACTCACCGGACACCCCGGTCACGCTGCGTTGTCAGTGGTCCGTTCTACTGTGGCACCACTGATCGAAAAGCCCGCGGCAGGCGGGCTGTCCGGGTGTGAAGGGGGCGGGGCCGTGCGCCGCTGGGAGTACGTCGAGGGCAGTGCCTCGAAGTTCTGGGAGACCGAGGCCGAGGGTGCCGTGGTGACGGTGCGCTACGGGCGGTGCGGGAGCGACGGGCGTACGCAGACGAAGGAGTACGCGTCGGCCGAGGCCGCGTCGGCGCAGGTCCGCAAGACGATCGCGGAGAAGGAGAAGAAGGGGTACCGCGAGGTGGGGGCGTCGACTGCGAGGGCCGCAACTGGAACAGGGGCTGCGACTCGAACCGCGCCCGGCGCGGTTCCCGAAGCGGACACTCCTGCGCTTCCCGAAGCGGACGCTCTTGCTCTGCCCGACGAGGACACCTTTGTTCTTCCCGCGAGCTGGCGGCGAACGCTCCACCCCCGGCGCGGCGGAGTGCACCGGGTGCCCGGCAAGGCGCGGAAGGAGACGCTCGAGAAGGTCGAGACCCGGATCGTCGAAGAGGCGTCCTGGATCAAGGAGTTCGTGGACGCGCCGCGTTCGGATGCGGGGCTGGCCGACCATCTCCGGTCGCATGCCGCCGGAAGCCCCTCGCCGGTCGGAGCGGCCGTACTGGCCTCGGTCGTCCAGCTTCCCGTGCCCGACTCCGCGTGGGCGGACCACTGGTCCGAGCGCTACGGTCTGCCGTTCGCCGCACGGGCCGCGGTCGAGCTGTTCTCGGTCGACGCCGACTGGCACCAGAGCGGCCACCGGCGGAGCGCGCCCCGGCTGGAGGCACTCGCAGGCCCGCGCCACGCGTACTGGGCGAGGGACCGCCGATTGCCGATGGACCGGGTCCGTACGCTGCTCGCCGTGGCCGACGAGGAGACCTACCGGGAGACGGTCGAGGCGCTGGCCGGGTGCCGCACCGATGCCCTGCGCAAGATCATCGTCTCTTATCTGGTACCGAGTGAGGCCGGCTGGGTCGACGACCTCTGCACGGACCCCGAAGTGAGCGCGGAGCGGGACCACACCCTGCGCGCCATGGTGTTCAGCTCGCTGAACTCGGCCGACCAGATGGCGCGGTTCCCCCACCGGCCGGCCTTCACCGACAGCGTCGCGTTCATCGCGACGGTCGCCGAGGGCATCGGACCGGCTATCGCTCCCCTGCTGGCCGACTCCCTCAACGGCAACCACTACTACCCCGACGGCGTGAAGCTCACTGCCAACTCCCTGGCCGAGCTCCCCACCGACGAGGCCTTCCTCGCCCTGCTGGCCCATGCGGACTCCAAGTATGTCCGCCCGGCTCTCCTCGACGCCATACGCCGCTATCCGGTACGTGCGGTGCGGCTGCTGGCCGCCGAGGCACGCGGCACCTCGGCCGCGTCGTCCAGCCGGACACTGCAACTGCTGCGCGGTCATATCGGCGCCCACCACGATCTGGTCTCGCTCGCACTCGAGGATCTGGACGCCGAGGTCGTGGAGATCGTCGAACCGCTGCTCAACCCTGCGGACCTGATCGCCGACGCACCCGTGGACGCCCTGCCGACCGTGCTGACGGCGCCGCCGTGGTCCCGGCCCCGCACCCATGCCAAGGCCGTGGTGGTGACGGGACTGACCACGGTGTCCGAGCCCTCGCTGGAGTGGCTGCCCGAGGAGCAGACGGCATGGGCGGCCAGCTCCTCCTGGTACACGACCAGGCACAGCAACGGCGACTGGGAGAAGGACACCGCCACCCTGCATCACGACTTGGCCGTGGGCGATCTACGGCCGGCCTGGGTCTTCGTCCACGGGCCCGAGGAACTGGTCGCTCCGCTGCTGGCCACCTGGGATCCGACCGACCTGTGGGACGGCGAGGACACCCTCAAGCCGATCGCCGCCCGCTTCGGCCTCGCCGCGCTGCCACTGCTGCTGCGCGCCGTGCCCCGGCAGCCCGGTGCGCTCGCCCCACTGCTGCTCCCGTTCGTCGATGCGCAGGTCGCCCGGCACATGGCGGACTGGGCGGCACGGCTCAAGTCCACTGCGGCGACCGCTCGTTCCTGGTTCACCCGGCACGGCATCGCGGCCGCCCCGCTCCTGGTGCCGGACGCCGTGGGCAAGGCGGGTGCCGCACGGCGCGCCGCCGAAGGGGCACTGACGCTGATCGCCACGGTGCACGGCGACACTGTGGTGCGCGATGCCGCCCGGGCGTACGGCACGCAGGCGGCTGCCGCGGTGGAGGCGCTGCTGGCCGCTGACCCGCTGGAGCGAGCGCTGCCCGTCAAGATGCCTGTGCTGCCGGGCTGGGCGGAGCCCTCGCTGCTGCCCCAGATCACAGTCCGCTCCGGCGGTGCGCTGCCGGCGCAGTCGGTGCGCCACGCCCTGACGATGCTGGCGCTGTCGAAGCCCGGCGAGGTGTACCCGGGGGCCGCTTCGCTCGTCGAGACGGCCGATACCACTTCACTCGCCGAGTTCGCATGGGCCCTGTTCGAGCAGTGGCAGCTGGCCAATTTGCCCGCGAAGGAGTCGTGGGCGCTGCACGCGCTGGGACTGCTGGGCGACGACGAGACGGTCCGCCGGCTCACACCGGTCATCCGGTCCTGGCCCGGTGAGGGTGCGCACCACCGGGCGGTGGAGGGCCTTGATGTGCTGGCGTCCATCGGCACCGACGTTGCGCTCCTGCATCTGCACGGCATCTCGCAGCGGGTGAAGTTCAAGGCGTTGAAGGCACGCGCCCAGGAGAAGATCGCCGAGGTCGCCGCGGGGCTCGGGCTGACCGGGGAACAGCTCTCCGACCGTCTGGTGCCGGACCTCGGTCTGGACGCGGACGGTTCGACGGTCGTCGACTACGGCACCCGTTCGTTCACGGTCGGCTTCGACGAGCAGTTGCGGCCCTATGTGCTGGACGGTGACGGCAAGCGCCGCAAGGATCTGCCGCAGCCCGGAGCCCGGGACGACGCGGAGCTCGCCCCGGCAGAGCGCAAGCGGTTCATGGCGCTCAAGAAGGACGTCCGGACGATCGCCTCCGACCAGGTGCGCCGACTCGAGGCCGCGATGGTGACCGGGCGTTCCTGGACGGCCCAGGAGTTCCAGGAGCTGTTCGTCGGTCATCCGCTGCTGTGGCATCTGGTACGCCGACTGGTCTGGCTGAGTGAGACGGGCGACGACGTGCGCACGGCGTTCCGGGTCGCGGAGGACCGTACGTTCGCCGACGCGGAGGACGATGTCTTCGCCCTGACCGACGACGCGACCGTGCGGCTCGCGCACCCGCTGCATCTCGGGGAGGAACTGGCCACCTGGTCCGAGGTGTTCGCCGACTACGAGATCCTTCAGCCGTTCGCGCAGCTCGGACGCACCGTGTTCGTGCTGTCCGAGGAGGAGAGGTCGGGTTACCGGCTCACCAGGTTCGAGGGCCTCAAGGTGCCGACCGGGAAGGTCCTGGGGCTGGAGCGGCGAGGCTGGGAGCGCGGGGCGCCTCAGGACGCCGGAGTGGAGCGCTGGATCTCCAAGCGGCTGACCGACGACTGCTATCTGGTGATCGCGCTGTACGAGGGCATCGCGGTCGGGGTGGTCGACATGTTCCCCGACCAGATCCTCGAAACGGTCTGGCTCGACGGCCGGCCCAACGATCACTGGGACAGTCGCAGCCACCTGCTCCGTTTCGCCGACCTGGACGCGGTGACCGTGTCCGAACTCCTCGGCGACCTGTCGGAACTGACCGAGGGCGTCGCATCATGACCGTACGGAACGAGACGCGCCTTGAGACACCGGACGGCGGTCCGACTCCGGTGCAGCGGCCACCGGCAGAGGTGCGGTACGCCGAGGAGCTGGCCGCACTGCGGGCCGGTGACCGTGATCCGCGGCCGCCGGGCTGGGAGTTGAGCCTGCGCGCTGCGCGCCGCTTCGTCATCGGTGACGCGGACACGGGTATCAGCCGGAAGTTCGTCGGCAATCCCTCATTGGTGGACCGGGCACTGGTGACACTGGCGACAAGCCGTGGGCTGATGCTGGTCGGGGAGCCAGGCACCGCCAAGTCGCTGCTCTCCGAACTGATCGCGGCCGCGGTCAGCGGGGACTCGACGCTGACGGTTCAGGGTGGCGCGGCCACCACCGAGGACCAGATCAAGTACGGCTGGAATTACGCACTGCTGGTCGCCGAGGGGCCCTCCACCCGCTCGCTGGTCCCGGCTCCGATGCTGCGTGGCATGGCGGAGGGCAGGCTCGTGCGGTTCGAGGAGATCACCCGCTGTCCGCTGGAGGTGCAGGACTCTCTGTTGTCGCTGCTCTCCGAGCGGGTGGTGGCGATCCCCGAGCTGACAGGGCCGGACGACATGGTCTTCGCCCGGCAGGGCTTCAATGTCATCGCGACGGCCAATACCCGGGACCGGGGCGTCAATGAGATGAGTGCGGCGCTCAAACGGCGGTTCAACTTCGAGACCGTGTTCCCGATCCCCGACCTGGACACCGAACTGGCGCTTGTCGAGGCGGAGGTGACCACTCTTCTGCGGCGTTCGGGGGTGGAGCCGCCGCCGGACCGGGATGTGCTGGAGGTCCTGGTCGGTACGTTCCGGGAGCTGCGTGCAGGGGCCGGCGGGAAGGGCGGCCCCGGTGGGGGCTCGGACCGTCCTTCGGCGGTGATGAGTACCGCGGAGGCCGTCTCGGTCGCCCATGCCGTGGGCGTGCGCGGCTGGTTCCTGCGCGGCGAGCCGGGCAGTGCCGCCGACGTGGTGGCGTGTCTGGCGGGGACGGCGGCGAAGGACAGCCCGGAAGACCTGGCCCGGCTGCGCCGCTATCTGGAGCAGCAGGTGCCGCGCCGTCGCAGCCCGGCGTGGCAGGCCCTGTACGACGCACGCCATCTGCTGGCCGACTGATGTCCGCGGTGTTCCTGGGGGTGCGTCACCACTCCCCGGCCTGCGCACGGCTCGTCGAGCGGACCATCGAGGAGCTTCGGCCCGCCCAGGTGCTGATCGAGGGTCCCGCCGAGATGAACGGACGGCTGGACGAGCTGCTGCTCGGGCATGAGCTGCCGGTCGCGGTGTTCAGCCACTACCGCGACGGGCAGCGGTCCGCGACGTCCTGGGCGCCGCTCTGCGACTACTCGCCCGAGTGGGTCGCGCTGCGGGCGGGGCGGGCGGCCGGGGCGCAGGTCCGTTTCATCGATCTGCCTGCCTGGCACCCGGCGTTCGCCGAGCGCACCAACCGCTATGCCGATGCGGAGGTCCGCTACGCGGAGGCGACGGAGCGGCTGTGCCGACAATTCGCGGTGGACTCCTCGGACGCCTTGTGGGACCGCCTGTTCGAGGTGGAGCCCGACGACGGTCTCGCCGAGCGGCTCGACGCGTACTTCGCGCTGGTGCGCGGGGACGCGGAAGCCGATGCCGGCGACCGGGCGCGCGAAACGTACATGGCGGCGTGGGTCCGGGCGGCGGTCGCCAGGGCCGGGGACCGGCCGGTGCTGGTGGTGACCGGCGGCTTCCACCAGCCCGCGCTCCGGGCGCTCACCGGATCCGGCGGGGGGAGCGCTGCCGACGGCGACGGCTGGGAGCGGAGCGCGGACGGGTGGCCGGTGGTGCCCGCCCCGCCGGACGGGGCCATGGCCGGGAGTTTCCTCGTGCCGTACTCCTTCCGGCAGTTGGACGCCTTTGCCGGGTACCAGTCGGGGATGCCGTCACCCGGCTACTACCAGCACGTGTGGGAGGCGGGCCCCGAAGCCGCGGCGGACGGCTTGCTGCGCGTGGTCGTCGAGCGGCTGCGGGCGCGCAGGTTCCCGGTCTCCACCGCCGATCTGATCGCCGCGCGGAGTCTGGCCCAGGGACTCACGGCGCTGCGCGGCCATCCGCGCCCCGCCAGGATCGATGTGCTGGACGGTCTCGCGGGCGCCCTGATCACGGACGACCTGGACCGCCCGCTCCCGTGGACGAGCCGGGGCACGCTGACGACCGGGGCCCATCCTGCGGTCGTCGAGATGGTGGCGGCCTGCAGCGGCGACCGCACCGGTCAACTCCATCCCCGCACTCCGGCGCCGCCACTGGTTCACGATGTGGCGGCGCAGCTGGCCGGGCTGGCGCTCGACGGCGGCCCCGAGGCCTTGTACCGCCTCGATCTCACGGTCTCCACCGACCTGGAGCGCAGCCGGGTGCTGCACCGGCTGCGGGTGCTGGGGATTCCCGGTCACGGGCGGACGGCCGGCCCCGAGCGCGGAATCGACCCGGTCTGCACCGAACGCTGGGAGGCGCGGTCCGTCTCGGGGCGCGAGGCCGCGCTGGTGGAGGCGGGGGCCTACGGCGCGACCCTGTCGGAGGCGGCGGCAGCCACGCTCACCGAGCGCACGCGGGACGCCGCGGCCGAGGCCGATGGCCTGGCCCGGGTGCTGTTCGACGCCGTGCTGTGCGGGATGGACGGGTTCTCCGAGGAGTTGCTCGGTGACCTGGCCTCAGGCGTAGGCGAGTTGAAGCACGCCGGATCGCTCGGAGACATACTTTCCACGGCCCTGGGGCTCTGGCGGCACGACCGGGTGTTCGGGGTGGCGCGCGGTCCGCTGCTCGCCACTGTGATCAACGGGGCGACGGGTCGGCTGCTGTGGCTTCTGGAGGGGGCGCGCGGTGCGTCGGGGGTGGACTTCCCTCGTCTGCGGGCCGTGGTCGCGGTGCGCGACGCCCTGCTGCACGCGCCGGGGTTGCTCTCCGTCCCGCGGGAGACGGCGGCCGCGATCGCGTGGCGGATCAGCGGCGATCCGGAGGCACCGATCGATCTGCGCGGGGCCGCGTTCGGACTGCACCGGGCCCTGGCGCAGGGCCCGGACACCTCCGGGGACCCGGCCGAGGCGGTACGTACGGTCGTGACGGCCGGTACTGATGCGCTCGGCGACTGGCTGGCCGGACTGTTCGCGCTCGCCCGCGACGAGGTGACGGGCGCGGTGCGGAACGAGGGCGGGGACGAGCGCGGCGGTGGCGCGGAGTCGCTGATCGATGTGCTGGACAGCCTGGTCTGCGCGCTGCCCGACAACGAATTCCTGTCGGGTCTGCCCGCTCTGCGTCAGGCCTTCGCATTCTTCCCGCCACGCGAACGCGACCGGATCGCCGGTCGCCTGTTGGAACGGCGCGGGGTGCGCGGCTCGTCGCGTTCCCTGCTGCGGACCACCGAGGACCCGCTGCTGATCGCCCGGGCCCGCTCCCTGGAGGAGTCCGTGTCCCGACTGCTGGCCCGCTATGAACTGGGAGCCACCCCATGACCACGCCCGAACACGTACCCGGCCGCGCACCCACGCCCGGGGAAGGAACCGGCACGGCTCCCGACGCCGGGCTGGAACGCTGGCGGCTGGTCCTCGGTTCCGCCGCCGAACGGCACACCGGACCGCTGGGGCCGGGCAACGCCGGCCGGGATGCCGCACTCGACTGGCTCTACGGCCGCGACCCCGACCTCGCCAGACGCGGTGTGCGCCGCTCCGGCACCACCCCCCGCCAGGGAGGTGACGGCCCGTCCGCCGTGACCGCGATCGACTGGCTCGACGACATCCACCGGCTCTTCCCGAAGGAGACCATCGAGCGCCTGGAGCGGGACGCCGTCGAACGGTACGGCATCCAGGAGATAGTCACCGACCCCGCGGTGCTGGAGCGGGTCGAGCCGAGCCCCACTCTGCTGCGGGCCGTGCTGCGCACCAAGCATCTGATGAACCCGCAGGTGTTGCGACTGGCCCGGCGCATCGTCGAGTCGGTGGTGAAGCAGCTCCTGGCCAAGCTCCGGCCGGAGATCCGCCGGGCGTTCCACGGTACCCGCTCCCGCAAGCCCAGCCGGGTGCCACTGGCCAGGGACTTCGACTTCCGGCAGACCGTACGGGCCAACCTCGCCCACTACCAGCCGGCCGAGCGGCGTCTTCTGATCGAGCGCGCCCACTTCCACTCCCGTACCCAACGCCATGTGACGCAGTGGCAACTGATTCTGCTGGTGGACCAGTCGGGCTCGATGGCCGGATCGGTGATCCACTCGGCGGTGACCGCCGCGTGTCTGTGGGGCCTGCCCGGCCTCAAGACGCACCTCGTCGCCTTCGACACCCAGGTGGTGGACCTGACCTCCGATGTGACCGACCCGGTGGAGCTGCTGATGCGGGTCCAGCTGGGCGGCGGCACCGACATCGCGCGGGCCGTGGAGTACGGCGCGGGTCTGGTGGAGAATCCGCGGCGCACGATCGTCGCGCTGATCACCGACTTCTACGAGGGCGGCGACCCCTACCGGCTGCTGCGCACGGTGCGGGCGCTGGTGGAGCAGGGCAGCACCGTGCTGGGGCTGGCCGCGCTCGACGAGGACGCCGACCCCGAGTACGACCGTGAGCTGGCCGGACGGCTCGCCGCGGCCGGGGCACACATCGGGGCGATGACACCTGGCCGCCTCGCCGAGTTCGTAGCCGAGAGGCTGGGCCGATGACCGACACGACGAGCGGCGCCGTCGCCGCACGCCCCGATCTGCTCGCCCTCACCGCGGACACGCTCGCGTCACTGGCCAACCGCGGCCTGGTCAAACGGGCCACGAAGGAGCTGGACGCGGGCACGGTGCCCGCTCTCATGACCGACCCGGACACCACGGTGCGAGCCCGTTTCGACGACGGCACCACCACGGCGCTGCCGCCCGGCACCGGTCTGGACGACGGCGACTGCAGCTGCGCCGCACCAGGGGTGTGCCGCCACCTCATCGCCCTGGTGCTGGCCTATCAGCGCGGGTTCGAGGCCGGGACGGCCGCCCCCGCCCCCGTGACCGACTGGTCCCCCGGCAGCACCGACGACACGGCCCTGGCCGAAGCCGTAGGCGCCCGGCCGCTCGCCGCGGCCCGCCGCGCCTTCGAGCGGGGTTACGCCGCCCTTGTGCACCGCCCGTCCCCGGACCATTCCGAGCCCCGGGTCGAACTCCCCACCTGCACGGTGCGCTTCCCGGTCCCCGGCGAGATCGCGTACGCGCTGACGGATGCGGCAGCCGTGCTGCGCGGCGAGATGGTGGCGCTCGCGGTATGGGCGTTCCGGGCCGCCGACGCAGCGGGGACCGACGAGCGGCCCGTCCCCGTCCAGGTCGGCGGACGCGCCACCGCGCCGCCCACGGCCGGGCCCGCGCTCGACGCGGCCGTCGAGCTGGCGGGAGAGCTGCTGGTGGAGGGCGTGGCCCATGTCGGACCGGTCCACGGCGGAGCCCTGGCACGGGCCGGTGCCGGGCTGACCGCCGAGTCACTGCACTGGCCCGCGGGTGCGCTCGCCGAGTTGACGGACCAGCTCACGGCGTACGCCGACCGCAACGCCCACTACCGCCCGGAGATGGTCGCCGCCCTGCTCACCGAGTTGTACGCCCGTAGGCGGGCCGGCGCGCTCCCCGGCGTACTGGGTAGCCGCGATGCCGGTGACACCCCGCTGCGCCGGGTCCGGCTCACCTCGCTCGGCTGCCGTGTCCACGGCACACCGCAGTCCCTGATCTGCGAGGTGTATTTCGCTCATCCCGGCGCGGGCACCGTCCTCGTCCTGCGAAAGACCTGGACGGCTGGCGAGGGCAAGGAGCTCACCGGCCATCTGCTGTCCACCCGCCGCGTCCTCGCCACGCCGCTGAGCTCACTGGCCGCCGGAAGCCTGGTCAGCGAGAGCGTGCGGCGCACGCCGAGCCGCGCGCTGACGATCGCCCGGGGCCGGCTGGGCACGACGACCATCACGCCCGTCGGCGCCGCCTGGACGGAGCTTCCGGAGCCGTTGCTCGTACGGGATCTGTCCGCGCTGACGGCGGGCTGGGAGGGCAGGCCGCCCCGGCTGATCCGGCCGCGGATCGAGGCGGAGGCGGTCCATGTCGTCGCCCTGTCACAGGTGGAGAGCGTCGGTTACGACCCAGCCGAGCAGCGCCTCGAAGCCGTCGTGCGCGATGCCTCGGGGACCCCCGCGCTGGTGACGTCGGGCTACCGGCCGGAGTGCCCCGGTGCGTTGGACGCCCTGGCCGACGCGCTGGAGGGCGGCGCCACGCACGTCAGTGGTTCGGTGCACCGCTCCGGTGGTGGAATCCGGATCGATCCGATCGCGGTGCTCACCCCGGCCGGGGTGGTCGTGCCCGATCTCGCGCCCGGTGACGGTTCCACGGCGTTGGCAGCGACGGTGCACCGTCCGTCCGATCCGCTGACGGCGGTGCTGGACGAGGCGATATCCGCCATGTCGGCGGTGCCGCACAGCGGACTGCGCCATCTGAACAGCCCCGCCCGTTCCCGTATCGACGAGGCGGCGACCGCGCTGTCACGCACCGGCCTGACCCGTGCCGCGACCCTGCTGCGCGCCTTCCTCGACGCTCTGGACGCCGGGGCCGCGCCGAACGGGGAGGGCCTCGCCGCCCGCTCCGATGCGTGGCTGGAAGCCCAGCTCCATCTCCTGGTCAGCAGCGAACTCCGTTCCTCTCAACCGGAGTTCGTGGCAGCTTCGGTATCCGCCTAGGGCCGGTTCAGATAGGCGAGCCCGGGATGGGCCTTCGTGTACCCGTCGAGGAGTCGTCCGGCCACGGTCACCGAGTCGACCAGTGGGTGCAGCGCGAAGGCCTTCACGGCGGTGGCGCGTGATCCGCTTTCCGCCGCGTCCAGTACCGCGCGCTCGACGGCCTTGACCGCGGTGACCAGGCCGACGGCGTGGTACGGAAGCGGGTCGACGGCGACGGGACGGGCGCCGTTCGCGTCGACCAGGCACGGCACCTCGATGACGGCGTCCGTGTCGAACACGGAAAGCGTCGTGCGGTTGCGGACGTTGAGGATGAGCGAGGTCCGTTCGTTGCGGGCGACGGCCCGCATGAGGGCGAGCGCCACCTTCTCGTAGCCGCCGGACTCCAGATCGCTCTCGTCCCGCTCGCCGACCCCGGCGACCTCCCGGTTCTCCGACATATAGGTGGCTTCGCGTTCGGCGCGGGTGCGGTCCCAGGCCGGCAGTGCGGGGGCGGCCGGGTCCTTCACCCGGGCGTAGAAGCCCTCCTGCTGCTCACGGAGAAAGGAGCCCCGGGTCTGCTCGGCGTCCTGGTAGGCGCGTACGGCTTCCCGGTTGAAGTAGTAGTAGTGCAGATACTCGTTGGGGATGGCGCCCAGCGACTGCAGCCAGTCGACGCCGAAGAGTCTGCCTTCCTCGAAGGAACCGAGAAGTTCCGGGTCCGCCAGCAGCCGCGGGAGTTCGTCGCGGCCGTCGACGTGCAGTGCGCGGACCCAGCCGAGATGGTTGAGGCCGACGTAGTCGATCCGGGATCGGTCGGGGTCGGCGCCGAGCACCCGAGCGATTCGGCGGCCGAGGCCGACCGGGGAGTCGCAGATGCCGATGACCCGGTCCCCCAGGTGACGGGACATGGCCTCGGTGACCAGGCCTGCCGGGTTGGTGAAGTTGATGACCCAGGCGTCCGGGGCGAGCCGCGCGATGCGTTGGGCGAGGTCGACGGCGACGGGCACGGTGCGCAGCCCGTACGCGATGCCGCCCGCCCCGACCGTCTCCTGGCCGAGTACGCCTTGGTCGAGGGCGACCCGTTCGTCGGTGGCCCGCCCTTCGAGACCTCCGACGCGAACCGCCGAGAAGACGAAGTCGGCGCCGCTCAGCGCCTCGTCGAGCTCGGTGGTGGCGGTGACGGCGGGCGCGTCCGGGACGTTCGCGGCCTGTTCGCCGAGCACCCGGGCGATAGCGGTGAGCCGGCCGGCGTCGGTGTCGTAGAGGGTGACCGCGGTCACGCGGCCCTCGGCGTGATCGGCGAGCAGCGCCCCGTACACGAGTGGAACCCGGAATCCGCCGCCGCCCAGAATTGTCAGCTTCACGCTTCCGCATGGTACGTGGGCGGGCCCGGACGGGGCCCGGGCGACTCCGGAAGGCAGCTGTCCACCGGCGCCGACAGCACCCGGCCCGGAGGCCGCGGACCGGCGGGTCCGCGCCACCGGGCCGGTGATTCGTCTCGATCCCGCCGGTTCAGTTGCCGCTCCACCAGCGCGATACGGCCCGCCACAGCCTCGCGGGGGCGGCTTGCCTGCGCTGCTGCGGGATCCGGCCCGCGGCGGACCGCCCGGCGGACGTGCCACCGGACTCGTCGGTCACCGTCGCAGTGGACGTCACACCAGGCGCACCGGGCGCAGCCGGCGCACCCATCGAGGCAGGCGCCGGTGCCGCACCGGGAGTGCGTCCGGGTGTGGGGGCGGTGTGCCGGACCGTGGACTGCGCCTCCCAGTCCTGGCGCGGCAGGTTCGGCCTCCCTATGGACGGCGGTTCCTTGTCGTCCTGCGGCTCACGCGCGGCGAAGTCCGCCGGAAGCTCCACCAGGTGCCGGCCCATGATGTTCCCGATCCATCTCAGCTCGCTCTCGTCGACGGCCAGTTCGAGGTCGGGGAGCCGCATGAGCAGGGCGTCGACACCGACGTCCGCGATGGCGCGTCCGATGTCCTGCCCCGGGCATTCATGGGGGCCGCCGCTGAATGCGAGGTGGGCGCGGTTGCCTTCCATGTCGGCGTTGAGGTCGGGCCGCACCAGCGGATCGGTGTTGGCCGGTGCGATGCCGACGATCAGGGCGTCGCCCGCCTTGATCTGCTTACCGCCCAGTTCGGTGTCGCCGACCGCCCAGCGGCCGAAGACCGCGGTGAACGGCGGTTCGTCCCACAGGGTCTGCTCGACCGCTTCGGGCACCGTCATATGACCACCGCTGAGCCTGGCCCGGAAGCGGGGATCGGTGAGCACCATGCGCAGGACGTTGGCGATCAGGTTGGCGGTCGCCTCGTAGGAGGCGATGAGGATCAGCCGCAGATGCTCGCTGACCTCCTGGTCGTTCATTCCTGCCGGATGCTCGACGAGCCAGGTGGCGAAGTCGTCGGCGGGTTCGCGCCGGCGGCGCTGGACGAGCCGGGTCAGTGCCTGAAGGACGTAGGCGTTGCTCGCGACGGCGGTCGCCGTGCCGCGGGTCATGTCACGGGCGGCCTGGACCATCCGGTCGTTGTACTCCTCGGGCATGCCGAGGATCGCGCACATCACCATCATCGGCAGCCGCTCGGCGAACTGGCTGACCAGGTCGACGCGGCCTTCCTGGCAGAAGCCGTTGACGAGCCGGTTGCTGTAGCGGTTGACGTGGCGGCGCACCCCGCGGGTGTCGATGCGGCCCATGCTGTCGGTGACCGCGCCGCGCTGGCGTTCATGGGTGGCGCCGTCGGCGAAGACACAGACCGGCTGCCAGGTGAAGATCGGGGCCAGTGGGTGGTCCGGGGCGACTGTGCCGTCCTGCAGGGCCCGCCATCGCCGGGAGTCGCGGGAGAACTGCGAGGGGGTACGGGTCATGTGCAGGTTCTCGCTGTGCCCGAGGACCAGCCAGGCGGGTACGTCTCCGTGCAGCAGTACGGGGGCCACGCTGCCGTGTTCGGCGCGCAGTTTGTCGTACAGCCCGTGGGGGTCCCGCTCGGCCTCCGGGCCGTAGAGCCGGCGCAGTCCGCCGGGGCCGACACCGAGGCCGTGGGCCGGGCACTCGGGGGGCGGAACCGGCCCCTGAGCCGCTCCGGGCTCGTAGTGAAAGGGGGTTGTCACGATCGCTCCAGGGATCAGGATTCCAAGGACCAGACGGATGGGACGCGCGGGGGGTGTGTACTGCTGTCAGGCGAGCGGGAGGGCCAGACTGTGCAGATAGCGCATCAGCGTCATCAGTACGTCTCGGCTGGAGGCACGCAGCCGGGCGTCGCAGTCGATCACGGGGACCTCTTCGGGGAGGTCCAGAGCGGCACGCAGCGTCTCGACGGGGTGTTTCGGGGCGTCGGGGAAGGTGTTGACGGCGACGACGAACGGCACGCCGCGCTCCTCCAGCCGCCCGATGACGTCGAAGCTGACTTCGAGGCGGCGGGTGTCGATGAGGACCACCGCGCCGAGGGCACCTTCGAACAGGCCGTTCCACAGGAACCAGAACCGTTCCTGGCCCGGGGTGCCGAACAGATAGAGGATCAGTTCCTCACTGATGGAGATCCGGCCGAAGTCCATGGCGACGGTGGTCGCGGTCTTGCTCTCCACCCCGAAGTTGTCGTCCACGCCGACTCCGGCCTGGGTCATGGTCTCTTCGGTGGTCAGCGGCCGGATCTCGCTGACGGATCCGACCATGGTCGTCTTGCCGACCCCGAACCCTCCGACGATCACGACCTTCACCGCGGCTGTCGCCGTGGTGGGAAGGACGTCCTCGCGCCGGGGGCCGGTGATCGTGTCAGAGCTTCTGAAGTCCATGCATCACCGCTTCGAGAAGGGACCTGTCCGGGAGAGTGGCGCGGACGATGGGCGCGCGCGATTCGATGAGTTCGCTCGCGAGGAGTTCCGTGAGGAGCGATGTCACCACGCTGAAGGGCAGACCGAGGTACGCCGAGATCTCGGCGACGGATAACGGCGCCTGACAGAGCCGCAGGATCACGGCCTGCTCGGGCTGGACAGTCGGCGTCGGCTGGGCCTTCGCGACGACCATCGTGACCAGGTCGAGCGGCGCCCGCTCGCTGCCGTCGGGATCGCCGGTGATCACGTACAGCCGTTCCGGGTCGCTCAGTGACGGATCGGCCTCTCGGCGTTCTCGTCGGGGAGAATTCATCCGGCCTGCCCATCATGGCGCGGCGGGCTCGTCAGGTGGGCGCCGATCCTGACGACCATGTCGCGCATCCGCGACCCGACGAGCCCCGCGTCGACCGTCTCACCGGCAAGGACCGCGAGGTACGCCCCGGTTCCGGCGGCCATCAAGTAGAAGAAGCCGCCGGTGACTTCGATGACGACGAGGCGCATAAGGCCGTCGCTGTAAGGGATTTCGGAGGCGACGGCGGCGGCCAGGCTCTGCAGCCCCGCGCAGGCCGCCGCGAGGCGGTCGGCGACATCGGGGTCGCCGCCGTGCCGGGCGATGCGCAGACCGTCGGCGGAGAGCACCACGATCTGGTGGATGTCCGGCACGTCGTCTGCCAGTTCCTTGAGCATCCAGTCCATATTTCCCCGCTGCTGGATCACTTCAGGTCTCCCTTGTCCCAGGCATCGTCAGAGTCTTCGTCGGTCTTCGGCTCCTGCGGCACACCGTTGACGGCGTTGGTGAAGGCCTCCAGCCAGAGTCCGGGGGGCTGCGCCTTGCCGCTGTCGTTCCCCTGGCCGTGGCCGCTGATGTGGCCGTTGCGCTGTCCTGCGGTGGGGTCGACGGCCTGCGCGGGGAGGTTGTGCGAGCCCAGGGGGGCGCGGCCACGGCTGCGGCGTTGCGGGAGACCGCCCGCGGTCCACTCGGTCACCACGGGGACGTCATCCTCCATGGCGGCCGCGGGGACGGCCGGCCGGGTGACGGGTGCGACCGGTCCGGTGGCGGGGCGCTGGGCCACGGGGCGGGGCTTGCGACGTGCCGGCACGACGTGCTTCATCGCCTCCTGGTCGATGTCGCTGGTGGGCCTCGATGTGGCGCCGATGCCGTGGGCGATGCCGGGAGCGGGTCCGGTGGTGATCATGGCGCGGGGCACGATGAGTACGGCACGGACACCGCCGTACGCGGACTGCCGCAGCGAGACCTGGAGGTCGTACATCCGCGAGAGCCGTCCGACGACTGCCATGCCGAGTCGCGGGGACTCGCCGAGGTCGTTCATGTTGGAGCCGGCCTGCGCCCTGGCGAGCATGTTCTCGGCCCGCGCGCGGGCCTCCTCGCTGAGCGAGACGCCGCCGTCCTCGATCTCGATGGCGATGCCGGTCTGCACCTCGACGGCGGTGACGTGCACCCGGGTCTGCGGCGGCGAGTAGCGGGTGGCGTTGTCGAGGAGTTCGGCGCAGGCGTGGATGAGCGGTTCGACGGCCGTGCCGATGATGGCGACCTTGGCGATCGAGTGCAGATCGACGCGCGGGTACTCCAGGATGCGCGACATGGCGCCGCGCAGCACGCTGAACAGCGGTACGGGCTTGGGCCATTGGCGACTGGGGCGGGCGCCGCCGAGTACCGCGATGGAGTCGGCGAGACGGCCGATCAGCGCGGTGCCGTGGTCGATGCGGAGCAGGTCGTCGAAGACATCGGGGTTGCGCCCGTGGTGCTCCTCCATCTCCCGCAGTTCACTCGCCTGGCGGTGGACGATCGCCTGGACCCGCCGGGCGACGTTGACGAAGGCGCGCTGCGCGGAGTCACGCATCGCCTCTTCGTTGTCGATGATGTTCAGCACCGTGTAGACGAGGGTGCGCTGGGCGTCGGGCAGGTCGCGGTACAGCTCGTCCGCGTCGACGACATCACGGAGCACCTCTTCGGGCGAATTACCCACGCGCAGCCGGTGGATGGCGGCCGGCAGGAGCTCCTTGCTGATCCTCACGGTCTCGTCGTCGTGTGTGGCGATGCGCCGCTCCAGGTCGACGAAGCGCCGTTCGTACACCGCACGCTGGGTGCGCAGATCGCGTGCCCGGCGGGCGAGTTGAAGGGTGAGTACGGCGACCACGACGGTGGCGAGCGCGCCGCACCAGACGACTGGTATCCGCGCGGCCGGGGAAACCAGTGCCACCGCGGCGGCGGTGGCACCGCCCATCAGGAGCACGGGCAGCAACATGGCGCGAACGACGGGGGTTCCTCGTTCGATCGGCGGTGATTCAACACGAACCATCTAAAACCTCTGGCGGTTGATTCGGGAGGTATAAGCGCTTGCAGGACACTCGGGAACAAGCGCTCGAATTCATATCAACTCGACTTCGCTGCGCGTGAGCTTAGTCAGATCGGAACAGTGCTTCGGCACATTCACCCAACCCCCTGCGCGAGCGCTCCCGCGGTAATACACTCACGAGTTTTTGCACGCACCGCCTCCGCGCGTGCACAAGGAGTAACGAGCGGGGGAAATTCGCAAGGCCGAGCACTCTTCGTACCTCACAGAGGGACAGTCGCAGAGATGCCCGGAAGGCCGATTCGAGCACGCTTACGGAAGGAGTAGGGCAGATGGAGAAATAGCCGAATGGCTCCATCCCAGGACCGATCCATTCCGTACCGCAAAGAGGGACGCGGGCACATGTGATCGAAGCGGATCGAAAGGAGCACATTCATGACTGAAGGACGGGTGCACGGCAAGGTCGCCATAGTGACGGGCGGTGCGGGTGGTATCGGTGCGGAGATCTGCCGCGTCCTCACCGCACAGGGAAGGGCTCGACGGTCGTCGCCGCCGATCGGAATCGAAGAAGAACGGACACACCATGGGGCCGACACGGGGCTACACCATCGAATCGCTGGACACCGGGCTCCGGCTGATGCAGCTGTTCCTCACCCATGACACGCTCACCGTCTCCGAGGCTGCCGAGCTGCTCTCCGTCGGCCGGTCCACCGCCCACCGGGTGCTCAGCACCCTGGCGGGACGCGGCTTCGCGATCCGGGACTCCTCCGGCCGCGGCTATTGCGCCGGTCCCGAACTCGTACGGCTCGGCCGCCCGGCGGGCTTCGGTACGGCCGTCCGCGAACAGCTCGGAGCGGTACTGGACGACGCGGTACGGCGCACCGGTGAGACCGTGCAGAGTGCGGCACTGATCGGCGACCAGATCATCATCACCGACGGCCGCGAGTCCTCGCACCCGGTGCGGGTGATGCTGGAGATGGGCCGTACTCATCCCGCCCACGCCACCTCGGGCGGCAAGATGCTGCTCTCCCGGATGACGGTGGAGCAGGTCTGCGCCCTCTACCCGCAGGAGGAGCTGGCGGAGGTCACCCCGAACACCCTCACCTCGCGGTCCGCACTGCTCGCGGAGCTCGATGAGATCCGCTCCTGCGGATACGCCCTCAGCCGCGGGGAGTCGGTCTGGGGCATGAACGCCGTCGCCGTTCCGCTGGCCGGGGCGAGCTGGCGGGACCGGCTGGCCCTGATGGCATCGGCGCCCGCCGACCGCGGCGACGACGCGGCACTCATCCGCCGCGCCGAGGAACTGCGCCGGTCCGCCGCACTGTTGGGCGCACTCTGAAGCGGGCTCCGAACCACCGCTTCGGTCACGGTCCGGCGTTCTCGGGCAGGATGCAGCAGATCACGGCCGCGGTGACCGCCGAGGCACCCGAGTCGCGCGGGGCGGTGCTCGCGACGTTCTACACGATCGTGTACGCGGGTCTCGGGCTGCCGGCCGTCGCTGCCGGACTACGGGTGAGGTACCAGGGGATGGCGCGGGCGATGAACGAGTTCGCGCCGGCCGCCGCCGTGGTGTGTGTGCCGATCCTGGCCGTACATCCACGGGTGAGCAGGCGCCCGGAGCAGGCCGCCCGAGGGCCTGCTCCGGGGCCGAGCACCTCTCCCTAGTCCCAGAGGTCGGTGCTGTGGGCGTCCACCAGGGCGACGATGCGGGCGAGGACGTCGTCGGCGGACTGTGGATCGTGCCGGCGTCCGTCGCGCAGACGCAGGGCGACATGGTCGTCGGCGGCTTCCCTGGAACCGATGACGGCTTGGTAGGGCACCAGGCGGGCTTCCCGGATGCGGGCCCCCAGGGTGCCGCGTTCCGGTCCGGCGACCTCGGCCCGCAGCCCGAGACCGGTGCACCGCCGGGCGAGCGCCTCGGCATTCGGCAGCTCGGCTTCGGAGACCGGGAGGATCGCCAGCTGGGTGGGGGCGAGCCAGGCGGGGAAGGCCCCGCCGTGTTCCTCGATGAGATGGGCGACGGCTCGCTCCACGCTGCCGATGATGCTGCGGTGGATCATGACCGGCCGGTGCTTCGCGCCGTCCGGGCCGATGTAGTGCAGGTCGAACCGGGCCGGCTGGTGGAAGTCGATCTGGACGGTGGACAGGGTGGACTCCCTGCCCGCACTGTCGGTGACCTGGACATCGATCTTGGGACCATAGAACGCGGCCTCTCCCTCGGCCGCCTCGTAGGGCAGGCCGGAACGGTCGAGGACCTCGGTCAGCAGGGCGGTGGACCGCTGCCACATCTCGGGGGCGGCGACATACTTCCCGCCTGGTCCCGGGAGGGAGAGCCGGTAGCGGGCCGGGCTGACGCCCAGCGCCCGGTACGCCCGGCGGATCAGTTCCAGCGCGGCCTGCGCTTCCTCGGCCACCTGGTCCAGGGTGCAGAAGATGTGCGCGTCGTTCAGCTGGATGGCCCGCACACGGGTCAGTCCGCCGAGCACTCCGGAGAGTTCGGAGCGGTACATGCCGCCCAGCTCGGCCATGCGCAGCGGCAGTTCGCGGTAGCTGTGGGAGCGGGAGCGGTAGATGACCGCGTGGTGCGGACACAGGCTGGGCCGCAGCACGACCTGCTCCCCACCCAGGTCCATCGGCGGGAACATGTCGTCGCTGTAGTGCGACCAGTGCCCGGAGATCTCGTACAGCTCCCGCTTGCCGAGCACCGGCGAGTACACGTGCCGGTAGCCCGCCCGCCGTTCGGCGGTGCGGATGTACTCCTCCAGGGTGTGGCGCACGACTGCGCCGTCGGGCAGCCAGTACGGCAGTCCCGCGCCGATCAGCGGGTCGGTGTCGAACAGGTCCAGCTCACGGCCGAGCTTGCGGTGGTCGTTCATGGCGGTCTCCTCGCGGTCGTCGGACGAGTGACCGCAAGGCGAAGCCCCGGGGCACTCGCCCCGGGGCTTCGGACTGAACAGCTGTCAGCGCGCCGGGACACTCTCCGGCGTCGTCGTCATGGCAGCGCGCTTCATGCGGCGGACGTTAGCAGCGACGTACCGATGTCCGCGCGGGATTTATTTCCGGCGCCGCCGACCCTGCGGCGCTGCCCGGCAGTGCGGTGCTGCCGGTCCCGGCCGCGGGCCGACCCGGCGGGGTCCCGGCCCCCGGTTCAGCGCCGGGCGCCGCCGATGCGTCCCTCCAGCTGCACCAGCAACTCGCTGAGCTGGGTGCTGAGCCGGGCACGGGACTGCTCGTCGAGACCGGACAGCACCATGCGTTCGTACGCCAGCTGCCGGGGCAGCAGCCGGTCGACCAGGTCGCGGCCCTCCTCGGTGAGGCGGACATGGGCGACGCGGCGGTCGCGGGCGTCGCTGCGGCGGTCGACGAGCCCACGCTCCTGAAGGACCCGCAGACGCTTCGTGACGGCGGCGCCGGACGAGAACGTCTCCCTGGCCAGCTCGCCGGGGGTGAGTTCGCGGTCGGTACGGCGTACGGCACCGAGCAGGTCGAACTCGGCGCGGGTCAGGCCGGCGGCGCGCAGCGGGGCGTCCTCCGCCTGCTGGAGCAGGGCCGCGCAGCGGTTGATACGGCCGATGAGTTCCATCGGTCCGGTGTCCAGCTCCGGGTTGACGGCCTGCCACTGCCGCACCACCGAGGCGACGATGTCGTCGGTCACACCGCTCCGTTCTCCTGGGCGGGGGCGATCAGCCCCTGCCGTGTTGCTGTCGCCGCGAGCGTACGGTGTCCGGCCTGCTCGGCCGCGAGGACCTGTTCCTGGGGCAGGGCGCGCTGCCACCATTCGCCCGCTGCGGTGTCGTCGGCCTCGCGCAGCTCGACGAGCGATCCGGTCAGCCTGCGGCGCGCGGCGTCGAGGGCGGCGGGCGTGGGCTGCGGGGCGGCGAGAGCGTGTACGGCATGGGCGCGGGCCCGGTCAGTGGCGGCCAGGGCCTTTTCCAGGCGTCCGGCGGCCCGGCGGTTGGTCACCAGCATGGCGGCGAGGATGCCCACGCCTGCGCCGATCACCGTGTCCAGGACCCGGTCGCCGATGAGCTCACCGGCCGGGTGGGTGCCGCCGAACTCCAGGACCAGCAGGGCCATCGGCGTGACGGCGATGGAGCCGAGCCAGTAGTTGCGCGTGATCAGGGCCTCCGCCGCGAAGCCGAAGAGCAGGCAGAAGCCGATGAGGGCCAGCGGTCCGGTGCGGCTGACCGGGAGGACGACGGCGAAGACGAGGACGCCGAGCAGATTGCCGAGGGTCCGCTGGAGGGCCCGGTTCCAGGACAATGTCACGTTGGCCTGGTACAGGGAGGCGGCCGTGACGATCGCCCAGTAGGGCCGGCCGACGCCGGCCGCCTGGGAGACATATCCGGCCAGGGCGCAGCCGATCAGCGCACGGGCGCCGATGGGGAGCAGCGGGGAGCCCGGGGCGAGGCGGCGCAGCAGTGCGCGGCGGGCTTCGCGGCGGCTTCGTGTGCGCCGGGCGGCCCGTTCGGCGTCGATGCCGAACAACTCATCGGACGTGCCGGGGGCGGGCGGCGGAGTGGGGACGGGTCCGCGGGCACGGGTCTGCCGGGCCCAGACGCGGAGCCGTTCGGGGTCGGGGGCGGAAGCGGGGGCAGCGGTGGGAGCGATCGGGGAAACGCCGTGGGCGCCCCCGGCAAGGGCGGCCTCGGCGTGGACGACGAGACGTTCGAGAGCCCGGCGTACGGGCGTGGGGCGTCCGGCGGCGAGCAGCGCCTGCCAGGCCGCGTGCACGGCCGCGACCGCGGCGCGCCGGGTGCGATGACCGGGGGCGGTGACGTATGCCGCGGCCGCGTCGAGTGCGCGGGCGGTCGCCCGGCGCTCCGGCCCCTCCCTGCGGATCACCGCGGGGCCGACCGTGACCAGCCAGGAGATCACGCCCGCGGCCAGGGTCAGCGCGAGGTGGCCGGGTACCTGGCCGAGGTGCTGCGGGGCGAAGAGTGCGGCCGAGGTCACGAACGTGAAGATCACCGGCCCGGGCGGGCCGATGCGGGTGGCGTCGCAGAGCATCTTCTGTCCGGCGGCGAGCAGTGCGCCCACCGCGATCAGCACGGCGGTCGATCCGGTGAGCGAGGCCGCGACGAGGGATATCGCCATGCCGATGACCATGGAGACGACGACTCCGGCCACGGCTCGGGCGCGGCGGGCGTACGGCAGGTTGTGGCCGTACAGCGCACAGAGCGAGCCGGCCATCGTGTACATCACGAGGTCGAGCCGGTCGACGGCGAACAGCAGAAGATCCGGTACGGCGGTGGCGACGACCACACTCAGCGCCGGCTTGAACCACATGTCCGAGGGCCGGGCGAGGCGCAGGGGTGCGGCCAGCGGGAGTCTGCGGACCGAGGGCTGCCGGGATCGGATGATTGTATCGCTCACCCAAATACTTTAACAGGTATTACACCCGTAAAACAACTTCTTCGATGACCAGGCCGCGGCACTGATGGCCGCCCCCTCCGTGAACCCATAGCGTTCAACCGCACGAGGACAGACAGGCATATGTCGATGCACCCACGAAGGAATCCGTATGAAGCTCACCAAACCGGTGCCCAGCGGTCCCTGCTGGATCGAGCTGAGCACCCCCGACATCCCGGCTGCCAAGTCGTTCTACGCGGCGCTCTTCGGCTGGCGCTCCGAGACCGATCCGCGTGAGGAGGCGGGCGGCTACACCATGGCGCGCCTCTCAGATGCGCGAGTGGCCGCACTGAGTCCGGTCTACCAGCCGGGACAGCCGCCCGCCTGGACTGTCTCGTTCGCCAGCGAGGACACGGACGCCACGGTCGAGAAGGTGAAGTCGGCGGGCGGCTCGCTCCTGGTCGGCCCGATGGACGTGTTCGACCAGGGCAGGTTCGCGGTGGTCGCGGATCCGTCCGGTGCGGTGTTCTCGCTGTGGCAGGGCCGCGCCTTCGCCGGCGCCGAGCGGCTGAACGACCCGGGCGCGCTCGGCTGGGTCGAACTCATCACCCGGGAGGCCGACCAGTCGCTCGCTTTCTATCCCGCGGTCTTCGGATGGACGGTGAACACCGCTTCGGAGGGCTACACGCAGTGGGGCGTGGCCGGCGAGGACTTCGGCGGCATGCTGATCATGGACGACAGGTTCCCGCCGGAGGCGCCACCCAACTGGCTGCCGTACTTCGCCGTGACGGACGTCGACGCGGCGGCGGCCACCGCCCAGGGGGCCGGCGGCGAACTGCTGATGCCCCCGACGAGCGTGCCGGACGGACCTCGGATCGCGGTGGTCCGGGATCCGCAGGGTGCGGTGTTCGGTATCCACCGGGCGGGCGACGAGGGCCAGTAGGTCCTGTCGTGGGAGCCGGACGCCGGGCGGGGCCGGATGTCGACGACGCCGACGGGCAATCGGGTGGTAGGGGCCCTGCCGACGGGCGGGGTCCCGTACCTCTTGGCCGCCGTTCCGGCAGGTGACACGCTTTTGGAGTCGCTGGACGCCGAGCACCGGGCCACACTGATCGCGACACCCACGTACCCGCGTACCCACCGGTTCGACATCCGCCTGCAGGGGGACGGCGAACGGTCTTCCTGGAGTTCAGCTGATGTACGAGAGCGATGTCGGACTGCTCGCCCCCGGGCGGGCCGGCTCACCCGCCGAGACGGCCACCGGCGACAGCGCCTTTCTGCGGGCGATGCTCGATGCCGAGGCCGCGCTCACCCGCGCCCAGTCCGTCTGCGGGCTCGCCCCCGCCGAGGCCGGGCGGGCGGTGACCGCGGCGGCGGCCGACGCGAGCCGATTCGATGTGCGGGATGTGGCGCTGCGCGCACGTGCGAGCGGCAATCCGGTCACCCCGCTGGTCTTCGACCTGGTCGCCGCAGTGGAGGAGGACGTCCGGCCGTACGTGCACCGGGGCGCCTCCAGCCAGGACATCCTCGACACGGCCGCCATGCTGGTCGCCGCCCGGGCCCTGGCACCGGTGCTCGACGATCTGGCACGGTCCGCGGAGGCGGTGGCACGGCTCGCACTCGCACATCGCAACACCCCGATGGCCGGCCGAACGCTCACCCAGCACGCCGTGCCGACCACCTTCGGGCTGAAGGCCGCCGGGTGGCGTGCACTGATCCTCGACGCACGGGACCGGCTCTCGGCCGTACGGGAATCGCTACCCGCGCAACTCGGTGGCGCGGCAGGAACGTTGGCCGCCTTCAATGCCTTCGCGCCCATCGACGAAGCCGAAGTCGCCGACGACGACGGCCGGGGGCTGACCGTGCTCCAGGCATTCGCGAACGAACTCGGTCTGGCCGAACCGCTGTTGCCGTGGCTCAGTCTGCGTACCCCGATCGCCGATCTGGCGGGCGCGCTCGCCTTCACGGCAGGTGCGCTCGGCAAGCTGGCGGTCGATGTGCTCACCCTGTCCCGTACCGAGATCGGCGAGGTCACCGAAGGGAAGGGCGGTGGTTCGTCCACCATGCCGCACAAGGCCAACCCGGTGCGCGCCACGCTGATCGCCGCGGCCGCCCGTCGCGCCCCCGGCCTGGCGGCGACGCTGTACGGCTCGCTCGCAGCCGAGGACGAGCGGCCGGCCGGGTCGTGGCACGCCGAATGGGAGCCGCTGCGCGAACTGCTGCGGCTCGTCGGCGGGGCCGCGTACGACGCCGCCGAACTCACGGACGGACTGCGCGTCGTCCCGTACGCCATGCGGGAGAATCTCCAGCTCACCGACGGGCTGATCGTCTCGGAGCGGCTGGCCGCCGTGTTCGCCGAGCGCATCGGCCGCAAGCGCGCCAAGGAGGTTCTGGTGAGCGCCGCCGCCCGGGCCCGTGCGGAGACCACGGATCTGGCCGATGTCCTCGGCGATGTGCTGGACGAGGAGCCCGAACTCGCCGGTCTCGATCTTTCCGACCTGACCGAACCCGCCCGGTACACCGGCTGCGCAGGCGTCCTCACCGACCGTGCGCTGGACCGCGGATGACCGCACTCGCCGTCCGCTTCCCGGTGGCGCCGCTCATTCGCCACACCTGTCAACGAGGGACGCCGTCCCCGCGGATCCGGGCATGGACGTGCATGTCGTGCCAGCCGTCGGCATGCAGATGGCCCCGGCGTCTGGTGCCCTCCAGGGCGAAGCCCGCTTTGGCCGCCACTCGGCAGGACGCCTCGTTCAGCACGGAGTGGGGGAGTTCGAGGCGCTCGAACCCGATCTCGTCGAAGGCCCAGCGCGCCAGCACCGAGACGGCTCGGGACGCGATGCCGCGTCCACGGACGGCCGGCAGCGTCCAGTAGGCACATTCGGCGTGACCGATGGCCGGCGTCAGGGAGCGGAGCGCGACCCGGCCGAGCACTTCCTCGGCTCCGCCGGCCGCGCTTGCGGGGCGGACGACGGCCCAGTGGGCTCCGGTCTCGCGGTACCAGGCGCTCTGCCACTGGTCGATCCAGTCGCGCGCCTCGTCCTCGGAGTCGGCCCGGCGCAGATGCCAGCGCTGGATGACCGGGTCGGCGAAGGCGGCGAGAACGGCCGGCGCGTCCGCGTACCGCCACGGCCGCAGGAGCAGGTCGTCGGCGACGGGCAGAGCGGGTTGTACGGAGTCCGCGAGGCGCCCCGGAGGGATATGGGGCGGCACCAAGTACGGCATGGGCGCATCATCGCACGGGGCGGAACCCGTTCCGGCGGTACACGGGAGCCCCCTTGCGCGGGAGATCGCGCAAAGGCGGCCGCATCCCGTACTTCCACAGCCTGCACCCCTCGTTGAAACTTCACACACCACGTACGATGGCGGGGATGAACAGGCTGAGCGAACGGACGCACCGACGACGGCAGAGCGCCCACGCGTCGGCCGTTCTCGGCTGGCTGTTCGTACTGCTCGCCATGGTCTCGTGCTGTTCGGTCGCGGCCGCGGACTCGCCCGCGCACCGGATGGCACCCCCGGGCTCGGCCTCGCACCAGTCCGGTACCCGTACCGCAACCGCCGCCCGGGCCATGACGCCCGCGCATCCCGCGATCGTACGGACCGTAGTGGCCGATGCCCCTGAGGGCCGGGGCATGGGCAGTTCCTGCCACGGAACCTCCGAGCATGCGACACCCGTCGTACTGCCCACCCAGAGCGCACCCGTGGCGCTTCCCGGCGTGACCGCCACAGCCCCCGTCGCCCCGCTCACCGGCGCCGCCGCGATCCGCGGCCCGTCCAACGACGCCGTGCGGGAAGTCGACCATCTGCGTCTGCAGGTTCAACGGATCTAGAGGCAGGGCCCGTCCTCGGCACACCGAGGACGTTCTCCCGCATGCCCTCAGCTCCATCAGTCTTGTTGAACCGAAGGACGACTCTCCATGGCTTCCGCCAAGAAACAGAACACCCCTGCCGCCGCACGCCGCGCCAAGCTGGAGGAGGCCCGCCGCAAGGAGCGGGCCCGCGAGCGGCGCAGCCGCATCATCACCCTCACCGCCTCCGTCGCCGTGATCGCCGCACTCGTCGCGGGCGGCGGCTACCTGATGTCCGCCGCCAACGACAAGGAAGAGGCCGAGGTCGAGGCCAAGTCCTCGCCCGTGCAGGGCGAGCGGACCTGGGACAAGCTCGCCCAGAACCATGTCGAGAAGAAGGTCGACTACCCCATGAACCCGCCGGTCGGCGGCGATCACAACCCGGTGTGGATGAACTGCGACGCCGATGTCTACACCAAGGCGATACCGAAGGAGAACGCCGTCCACTCCCTTGAGCACGGCGCGGTCTGGGTCACGTACACGAGCAAGGCGAAGCCGGCCGACATCAAGAAACTGGGCGAGCGGGTCGAGGCAACGCCCTACTCCCTGATGAGCCCGGTCGAGGACCAGGCCGCTCCGCTCATGCTCAGCGCCTGGGGCAAGCAGGTGACGGTGACGAGCGCCACCGACGCACGCGTGGCGCAGTTCTTCACCAAGTACGTGCAGGGTCCGCAGACCCCGGAGCCGGGCGCGGCCTGCACCGGCGGGGTCGCCCAGTGACGTCCGCGGCCCGCTCCTCGCGCCCGATGATGGTGGCGGGCGGTGCGGTGCTGCTGCTGGCGCTGGGCCTGGTCGCGCTGATGCTCGTACGGCCGTCGTCCTCCGCGGGCTCCGCCGCACCGGCGGCCGCACCCTCGGACACGTCCGTCGATGTCGGGTTCGCGCGCGACATGTCGATCCACCATCAGCAGGCGGTCGAGATGTCGTTCATCGTGCGGGACCGTACGTCCGACGTGGCTGTACGCCGGCTCGCGTACGACATCATCAACACCCAGGCCAATCAGCGCGGCATGATGCTCGGCTGGCTGGAGATGTGGGGTCGGGCGAAGTCGTCGAGCGCACCTCCCATGGAGTGGATGGGGCACACGGTCACGCCCAGGGGCGACGGTTCGCTGATGCCGGGGATGGCGACCGACACCGAACTCGACGCACTGCGGGTGGCGAAGGGCAAGGACGCCGAGGTGCTGTTCCTGAAGCTGATGACCGCGCACCACCGTGCCGGTGCGGAGATGGCACAGGCGGCGGCCGCCGCGGCCGGAACCGACGAGATCAGGAATCTGGCGGCGGGCATGGTCCGGGGCCAGCAGTCCGAGATCGCACTCATGGCGGACATGCTCAAGGAGCGCGGTTCGACGGCCTGAGCGTCGTACGTTCCGACGGCCCGTGCGGGCGCGCGCACGGGTTCACCTTCACCGGCGGCCCGTTCGCGGCGGGTTCCTTCTCCTGCGAACGGGCCGCCCCGGCGGCGAGACGGCGAACGGCGTCAGGACTTGCCGGTCGCAAAAGCTCACCAGCTCACAGGACTGATTGCACAAGGGATCGCATAGGCTCGGATCCAACATGAAGAGCAACCTCACACCGCTGGGGCCCAAGGCCGACAAGGACACCGTGCGCCGGAGCAACCTCAGTCTGGTGCTGCGGGCCGTCCGTGACGAGGGCGAGGCGACCAGGGCCGGGGTCGCCGCGCGGGTGGGGCTGACCCGGGCCGCGGTGTCCTCGCTCGTCGAGCAACTCATCGACATCGGGTTTCTCACCGAGTCCGGCAAGACCTTCAGCGGGCAGGCGGGGCGCCCCGGGACCGCGCTCAAAGTGGCGCGCACGGGGCCTGCCGGGCTCGGTGTGGAGGTCAACATCGACTATGTGTCGGTATGTGTCGTCGATCTGGCGGGCACCGGCCGGGTACGGCTCACCGAGCACCTCGACAACCGCGGCGCGCCGCCCGCAAAGGTGCTGGCGCGGGCGGCCGGGATCGCGGCGCGCACCCTGGAGTCGGCGCGCGAGCAGGAACTGTTCCCGGTCGGGGTGGCGCTCGCCCTGCCCGGTCTGGTCTCCGGCGGTGCGGTGCGCCAGGCGCCCAACCTGGGCTGGAATCAGGTTCCGGCCGAGGAACTCTTCGCCGCTTCGCTCGCCGCCGAGCAACCCGGTCGCGAGGCGCTGCCGGTGAGTTCGGAGAACGAGGCCAATCTGGCGGCGCTCGCCGAGCTCTGGTTCGGCGGACTCGACACGGTCCGCAGTTTCCTGTATCTGACGGGCGAGATCGGCGTCGGTGGCGCCCTGGTCATCGACGGTGAACTCCTGCGCGGGGCGCACGGGTTCGCCGGGGAGATCGGGCATGTGGTGGTGGACGCGCAGGGACCGCAGTGCCGGTGCGGCTCGCGCGGCTGTCTGGAGCAGTACGCGGGACAGGCGGCGCTGTTGCGGGCCGCCGGGATCCAGGATTCCGGCAGCGGCTCCGGGGTGGCCGAGCTGGAACGGCGCGCCCTGGCCGGGGACGAGCAGGCGGTGGCCGCTGTCACGGAGGCCGGCCGGATGCTGGGGCGGGTGTTGTCCGGGACGGTGAATCTGCTCGACCCGGACGCGGTGGTGCTCGGCGGGATATACCGGAACCTGATGCCATGGCTGTCACCGCCCGCCGACGAGGAGCTGACCGGCCGGGTGGTGTCCGGGCTCTGGGCCCCCGGGAGCGGCCGTCTGCGCGCCTCGTCCGTGGCGGGTGACGCGGCGCGGGGCGCTGCGGCGCTGGTGATGACGGGGGTACTGGCCGACCCGGTGGCGTACGCGGACGGCCGGGAAACCGGCTGATCCGCCCCTGTGCGTGCGGGCCGGGCAGTCGGCTGATCCGCCCGCACGGGCACGGGCACGGGCCGGCCAACCGGCCGATCCGTCCCACCGGGTACAGACCGGACCGCCGGCCGGCTCCACGCGAAAGGGTGTGGGCCGGACGTCTGGTGTCCGGCCCACACCCGTGGCCCCGCGTCGCTGCGGGCCGGGCTCAGCGGACCCCGAGCAGGTGGTCCATCGCCAGCTGGTCCAGGGCCTCGAACGCCATGCCTCGTTCCGCCGCCGCGTTCACGTCGAACTCCTCGAACGCCGACCGGTCGGCCAGCAGCCCCGCCACGCCGTCCTCGGCGGTGGGGCGGGCCAGCTCGTCGAGCCGGGACGCGCGCAGCGCCTCCCGCACGGCGGGGTCGGCGCGGAAGGCGGCGGCGCGCTCCTTGAGGATCAGGTAGTTGCGCATGCAGCCGGCGGCCGAGGCCCAGACACCGTCGTAGTCCTCGGTCCGCGGCGGCTTGAAGTCGAAGTGCCGCGGGCCCTGGTAGCCGGCCGTCTCCAGCAGGTCGACGAGCCAGAACGCCTGGCGCAGGTCACCCGCGCCGAAGCGCAGGTCCTGGTCGTACTTGATGCCGGACTGACCGTTCAGGTCGATGTGGAAGAGCTTGCCTGCCCACAGTGCCTGCGCGATGCCGTGCGGGAAGTTCAGCCCGGCCATCTGCTCGTGCCCGGTCTCCGGGTTGACGCCGACCAGCTCCGGGCGCTCCAGACGCTCGATGAAGGCGAGGGCGTGACCGATGGTCGGCAGCAGGATGTCGCCGCGCGGCTCGTTCGGCTTGGGCTCGATGGCGAACTTCAGGTCGTACCCCTGCTCGGTGACGTAGTCGCCGAGCAGGTCGAAGGCTTCCTTCATACGGTCGAGAGCGACCCGGATGTCCTTGGCGGCGCCGGACTCGGAGCCCTCGCGGCCGCCCCAGGCCACATAGGTGGTGGCGCCGAGCTCGACGGCGAGGTCGATGTTGCGCAACGTCTTGCGCAGGGCGTAGCGGCGTACGTCCCGGTCGTTGGCGGTGAACGCGCCGTCCTTGAACACCGGATGGGTGAAGAGGTTCGTCGTCGCCATGGGGACGACGAGTCCGGCCGCGTCCAGCGCCTGCCGGAACCGCTTCACGATCCCTTCGCGCTCGGTGTCCGTCGAGCCGAACGGGATCAGGTCGTCGTCGTGGAATGTCACACCGTACGCACCGAGCTCCGCGAGCCGCTGCACGGAGTCGACCGGGTCGATCGCCGTGCGGGTCGCATCGCCGAAGGGGTCGCGCCCCTGCCAGCCCACCGTCCACAGTCCGAAGGTGAACTTGTCGTCGGGCGTGGGCGTGAAGCGTTCCGTCATCGTCTGGCCGCCTTCAGTGCTGTCGGGTTCCATGACCGGTCGAGGTGGCCGAACCCTATTTGTTTAGTGTCATGACTAATCATGCACCGAGTGCGTCCGGCACGTAACCCCCCATAGCCAGAAATCCGGAGAGACCACTGTTCCCAGCGGGATCGATCGCGTAATTTGTTTTCCGTACGATCAAATTTCCGTGGCTCCATCCCAGCAACCACGCCTCGAAGCGATGCGTGCCCCGCAGCCATCTCGCTGCGTCCGCCTCCCCGCAGTCATCTCCCCGCAGCACAGGAATGAGGTCACCCATGCCGCCGCGTACCGTCGTCATCGGTGTGGACAGCTCCACCCAGTCCACCAAAGCCGCCTTCGTCGACGCCGGAACCGGCCGGCTGCTCGCCGTCGGTCGGGCACCGCATCTCGTCACCGGCGAGGCGGGTGCCCGCGAGAGCGACCCGGAGGTGTGGTGGCAGGCGCTGTGCGACGCCGTCGCCGCCGGCCTGAAGGAGTCCGGCGTCGCCGCCTCCGCCGTGACCGGTATCGCGGTCGCCGGGCAGCAGCACGGGCTGGTCGTCCTCGACCGGACGGGGCGTCCACTGCGCCCTGCGATGCTGTGGAACGACACCCGCTCCGCCCCGCAGGCCGCCGCCCTCACCGCGGCACTGGGCGGGGCCGAGGCCTGGACCGCGCGGACCGGATCCGTGCCGGTGGCCTCCATCACCGCGACGAAGTGGCAGTGGCTGCGGGAGAACGAACCGGAGAACGCCGCCGCGGCCGCGGCCGTACGCCTCCCCCACGACTTCCTGACCGAACGCCTCGCAGACACCGCCGTCACCGACCCCGGTGACGCCTCGGGCACCGGCTGGTACTCCACCGCGACCGGTGCGTACGACCCCGAACTCCTCGAACTCCTCGGTCTGGACGTCTCGTTGCTGCCCGAGGTGGCCGAGACCGGCGCGACCCGAATCGGTTCGCTGACCGCCGAAGCGGCCGCCGCGCTCGGCCTGCCGGACGGAATCGCCGTGGCCGCGGGCACCGGGGACAACATGAGCGCCGCCGTCGGTCTCGGACTGGGCGGCGCCGGACTGCTGGACCACCCCGTCCTCAGCCTCGGCACCTCGGGAACGGTCTTCGCCGCCTCCCGGACACGGCCCACGTCGACGGCACTCTCCGGCTTCGCCGCGGCGGACGGTACGTACCTCCCGCTGGCCTGCACCCTCAACTGCACGCTCGCCGTGGACAAGGTCGCCGCACTGCTCGGCCTGGAGCGCGACGACGCGGCCCCCGGCGGCGAGGCAGTGCTCCTCCCCTACCTCGACGGCGAACGCACCCCCGATCTGCCCACCGCCTCCGGCCTGCTCACCGGGCTGCGGCACGACACCACCCCGCAGCAACTCCTGGGCGCCGCCTACGAGGGCGCGGTCTTCACCGTGCTGCGTGCCCTCGACGAACTCCTGCGGGCCTGCGGCCTCGACCCGGCCGACCCCGAGGTGGCCGCCCGGCCGCTGCGCCTGATCGGTGGCGGCGCCCAGGGGGGCACCTGGGTGGAGACGGTACGGCGGCTCTCCGGCCGGCCGCTGATCGTGCCCGGGAGCGGAGAACTGGTGGCTCTGGGGGCGGCCGCACTGGCCGCCGCCGCAGCAACCGGCGAGGATCCGGTCGCGATCGCCACCGGTTGGAACACCGGCGAGGACACCCAACTGCCCGCCGTCCAGCGGGACTCGGCAACCTGGGAGCGGGTCGGGTCGGCACTGGAGCGGGCCGCGGGCCCTCTGCTGGGCAGGGCCTGACACCCGTACACCCGGCACACCCTGACCGCTGCGCAGCCCTGCACACCCGAGCCGGCCCACACACCCCGCAAGGGGCACTGACTGGCTGTCATTTCCCCTTGACCGGCCCGGGCGACGGCGCCCCGGCCGTCTCCGGACCGGTTTGGGGAAGCGAAGCGATCTTCACTAGTATCCGGCGATGATCATAAGAAAAAGGCTGACGGTCGGGGTGGGCATCCTGCTCGCCACCCTGACCGCCGGGCTCGGTTCGGCGCTCCCCGCCGCAGCTGATGAAACCCCCACCAAAGCCTCCCCCAAGGTCGAGCTGGTGCTCGACGTCAGTGGCTCCATGCGGACCCGTGACATCGACGGCCAGTCCCGGATGGCCGCGGCGAAGCAGGCGTTCAACGAGGTCCTGGACGCCGTGCCCGAGCAGGTGGAGCTCGGCATCCGGACGCTCGGCGCCAATTACCCCGGCAATGACCGGAAGGTCGGCTGCAAGGACACCAAGCAGCTCTACCCGGTCGGCCCACTGGACCGCACCGAGGCGAAGACCGCCGTCGCCACCCTGGCCCCCACCGGCTGGACCCCGATCGGCCCGGCCCTGCTGGGCGCCGCCGACGACCTCGAAGGCGGCGACTCCACCCGTCGGATCGTGCTGATCAGCGACGGCGAGGACACCTGCGGCCCGCTCGACCCGTGCGAGGTGGCACGTGACATTGCAGCCCGTGGCATCCACCTCGTCATCGATACACTGGGCCTGGTGCCGAACGCGAAGATCCGCGAGCAGCTGACCTGTATCGCCGAGGCCACCGGCGGCACCTACACCGCCGTCCAGCACACCGATGAACTCTCCGGCCGTGTCAAGCAGTTGGTCGGCCGGGCCGCCGAGCCGGTCGTCACGCCGGTGGCGACGGAGGGCGCGGACCGCTGCTCCACGGCGCCACCGCTCAAGGCCGGTCTGTACACCGACCGGGAGAAGTTCGGCGAGCACCGCTGGTACCGGGTGGATGTACTGCCCGGTCAGGAGCTGCGCGCCTCGGTGAGCGTCTTTGCGGACCGTGCCGTGAACAATGACTACGGCGTGCTGCTGCGCGCGGTGACCGTACACGGCCGGGAAATCGTCCGGGGTTCGGAGTCGGGCACCGGCCGCACCGATGCGATCTCCTCCGGCCTGCGCTACCCGAAGCCCGAGCAGGACGACACGGACAGCGGCGACAAGCCCGCCGCCGAGACCGTGTGCCTCCAGGTGAGCAACTCCTACTCGGCCCCCGCCTCGGTGAAGACCACGCCGGGCATGCCCCTCGAACTGACCGTGGACCTGGTGGACGCCCCGGACGACGCGGCCGATGTCGCCGCGTTCGGTCTCGGCCGCGGCTGGTGGCTGCTGGGCGTACTGGTTCTCACCGGACTGGTCGCGGGTCTGCTGACCGGCTGGATCTCGCGCTGGCGCATCGCCGTCTGGAGGACCAACTGATGCGTACGACACGTGTACTCGCGGGTGCGCTGCTGACCGGCCTCGCCCTGCTGACCTCGGCGGGCGCCGCCGCGGCCGACGACCCGTCGGCGAGCCCGAGCCCGAGCGCCTCGGACGGCGGGTCCGGCCCCACCGAGGCCGGCACCACCTTCCGTACGGCCACTGCGGTCCAGCAGAACCAGCACGCCACCGCAGGGGCGTCCACGGGTGACTACCTGTACTGGGTGTTCCCCGCCGACGCGGGCCAGCGGGCCACCGTCAAGGCGAAGATCACCCTGCCGGAGAGCGCCACCCGGCACGGCGCGTCGACCTGGCAGGTCGATGTGTACGACGGGCTGCGGCGCCGCCAGGCCTGCATGTACGGCCGCCAGACCGGGAAGGCGGCGGCCGACGCGTCGACCGTCGAGCTGACCTGCGTGCTGCGGACCGTCCGCGCCTGGTCCGAGCCGTGGGCCAACGACCCGCTGCCGGGCAGCTACTACGTACGTCTCACGGTCGTCGACCTGCCCTCGGCGGACCTCGGTCTTCCGGTGCAGACCGAGGTCGAGGTCACGGCAGCCGACAAGGGCGGCGCCGGGGATGTGGACGGCACGCTCGCCGAGCCGCTGGTCCCCGGCGGGTCCTCCGTCGAGCAGATCTCGAACGGCTCGGCCGCCAGTGGCGACGGCTCGCCGTCCACGGTGTCGCGCGGCAGTGAGCCCGAGGACGGCTGGGCCTCCGGCTGGTGGACCGACCGCTGGCTGTGGACGGTCGGCGGCGGAGTACTGGGGGCGCTCGCGGCCGTCTTCGGCTACTCCCTCACCCGCGGCAACGGCCGCCCGTCCCGGGTACCGCCGGGCGTCTGACGCGCACATCGCGCAACGGGCTCCGGACCACGAGCCCACCGGACCGCACCGCCGGACGGGCCCAGGCCCTGGGCCCGTCCGGCGACGGCGGACACATCCCGCCGACCGCCCAGCCGCCCGTACCTTCTCGGCACGGCGGCCGCTACCCTCGACAACTCACGTACCGCACAAGGCCGATGACACCTTCCATGCCGTGCGGTACTGCTGAAGTCAGGTCGCTGCGCATCCAGTCGGATGCGCCACAAGGGAGCGGAGACTTTCATGTCCACGGAGACCGGCCCGGCCGTCGATGCCGAGCCGCGAGGCCACACGATCGTGCCGGGCCCGAAGGGGCTGCCGTTTCTCGGGAACCTGCCCCAGTTCGGAAAGAATCCCCTCGCCTTCTTCGAGCGACTGCGCGGTCACGGCGACATGGTCGGCTGGCGATTCGGCCCCAACCCGTGCGTGTACATAGCCGATCCGGAGTGCATAGGCGAGCTGCTCACCGAAACGGAACGCACCTTCGACCAGCCCGCACTCGGTGTCGCCTTCCGGACCGTGTTGGGAAACGGCGTTGTGGTCGCCCGCGGTACGGACTGGCGGCGGAAGCGGTCACTGGTGCAGCCTTCCGTACGCCCCAAGCAGGTGCGGTCGTACGCGGCGACGATGGCGAGCAGCACGGTGGAGTTGGCGGACACCTGGTCCGGCGGTGAACGCATCGACATCAAGCGCGAGATGGCGGCACTGACGCAGAAGATCGCGGTCCGTACGATCTTCGGCGTCGACACCCCGGCCGACGCCGATGCGATGGGCCGGGCGATGGATGTGGCGCAGCGGGAGATCGGCAAAGAGTTCGCCGGTATCGGCGCGCTGTTGCCGGACTGGGTGCCGACACCGGGCCGGGCCAGGATCAGGAAGGCCGCCGCGGTCATCGACGCCGAGGTGGGCCGGGTCGTCGCGCGTCACCGCGACGGCGGGGACGATCGCCCCGATCTGCTGAGCCGGCTGCTGACCGCGGTCGACGAGACGGGTGCGCACCTCACGGACCAGGAGATACGCGACGAGACGGTCACCCTGTACATCGGTGGGCACGAAACGACCAGCTCCACTCTGGTGTGGGCCTGGTATCTGCTGTCCCGCAATCCGCGGACACGCGCCGCGCTCACCGAGGAACTGGACCGGGTACTCGGCGACCGTGAGCCGGAGTTCGACGACTATGCCCGGCTGACGTACACCCAGTCGGTGGTCAAGGAGACCCTGCGCCTCTACCCGACGATCTGGCTCGTCACCGGCGTCGCCAAGGAGGGTGCGCGGATCGGCGGTGTGCCGATGCCGGAGGGCACCCGGGTGTGGACCAGTCAGTGGGCGACGCACCGCGACGAGCGGTGGTTTCCCGAGCCGGAGGAATTCCGTCCCGAGCGCTGGGATCCACAGGAGGGCGACGACATCGCGGAGTACGCCTGGTTCCCGTTCGGCGGCGGCCCCCGGGTCTGCCTGGGCACACGGTTCGCGATGGTCGAGGCGGTGCTGATCCTGGCCGTGCTGGCACGCCGTTTCGAACTGGAGGTGGACCCGGGCACCGTCAACCCTGTACCGACGCTGACGCTGCAGCCGCACCGCGAAGTGATGGCGACGGTCCGGGCGCGGTAGCGGCGTACGGGGTGGGGTGGACGCCGCGGTCTCCCGCACCCTCGCCCCGTAGGCTGCGGTCGTACGGTGCAGGACGGCTCGGCCGAGACGGCGTAGCACTACCGCCCCGCAGTCACGAGGCCCCGGGCTCCATCCCGTCGCCAGATATATCGAACCGACTTGTCCGATCTGTCGCGAAGATCGGGGCATAACGGTCACACTGGCGATGTCGGGCTCACCGGCCACCGGGCCGTCCGGCCGCGGGTGACATGCGCAGATGATTCCGACCTGAACCCGCCCGTCGGGCCGACGGGTGGTCAGACGCCCGGACCGGCCAAGGGGGCGGGGGCATGAACACCTTCCCCCGCCCCCCACGGTCAGCCTGCCATCAGGGCCGGATCGCTCGTACCCGCCTCGCCCGTCTCGACGTGTCCGGCAAAGCGGCGCAGGAACGTGGTGTCCGTGTCGGAGACCACCGAGATGTCGTACCAGCGGCTGCTCCCCCGCAGATCCACCGAGTGGTTCACGGTCGCACCCGCGCGCACCGTGAACGTCTGGACAGAGTCACCGTATGCGTCCCTCACCGTCAAATGAACGTCTCCGGACCCCGTATGAGTCATCGTCAGGTCGAGATTCCCATTGATGGCGTTGTGGCGGGCGGTCACCTCGGGCCCTGCCGCCTTGCCGGGCCCCTTGAAGGTACGCAGAAAACCGTTCGGCCCGTACACGCTGAGGCTGGTCACCCCCTTCGAGTAGGCCGTGTTCCAGGTGTCGGAGAGCGACTTGCCGGCCTCGGTGGTGTACGTCCACGGTCCGTCGGTACGGTTTGCGGACGTGACCAGGAACTGCGCTCCGGCCGCAGCACCACCGCTGAAGGTGAGGCCGTACTTTCCGGTCGCCGGATTCGCCGAGCCGTCCACGAACGGCGCGTACGGCAGCGGCCGGGTAGGCCGGGAACCCGGTTCCTGTGTGGGAACGCTGCCGACAGCGGGCGGCACGGGCACGTAGTCGGGATGCCGGTTGCGGTCCGGCGGCAGGTACCCGGCGGTGGAGGGCAGGGCGACGGGGGCGGTGTCCGTACGGCGGAAGTCGAACGCGGAGGTGAGGTCGCCGCAGATGGCGCGCCGCCAGGGCGAGATGTTGGGTTCCTTCACCCCGAAGCGACGTTCCATGAACCGGATGATCGAGGTGTGGTCGAAGACCTCGGAGCAGGAGAACCCTCCAGTGCTCCACGGCGAGACGACCAGCATCGGCACGCGCTGCCCCAGACCGTACGGGCCCGCGGCGTAACCCCCGTTGCCCGCAAAAAGGTCGGCGGAGGCCGCCACGGTGGACAGCCCCTGCGCGGCCCCGGACGGCGGGTACGGCGGCACGATGTGGTCGAAGAAGCCGTCGTTCTCGTCGTACGTGATGAACAGGGCGGTCCTGCCCCACACCTCCGGGTTGGACGTCAGCGCGTCCAGCACCTGCGCGATGTACCAGGCACCGTAGTTCGCGGGCCAGTTGGGGTGCTCGGTGAAGGCTTCCGGGGCGGCGATCCAGGAGATCTTCGGCAGGGCACCGGCCTTCACATCGGCCTTGAGCCTGTCGAAGAGCCCGTCGCCCTTCTTGGCGTCAGTGCCGGTGCGAGCCTTTTCGTAGAGCGGATCGCCGGGCTTGGCATTGCGGTAATTGTTGAAGTAGAGCAGCGAGTTGTCACCGTAGTTCCCGCGGTACGCGTCGCTGATCCACCCCCAGGACCCTGCGGCGTCGAGCCCGTCGCCGATGTCCTGATAGATCTTCCAGGACACCCCGGCCTTCTCCAGCCGTTCGGGGTACGTCGTCCACCCGTACCCCGCCTCGTCGTTCCCGAGCACGGGGCCGCCGCCGGTGCCGTCGTTTCCGGTGTATCCCGTCCACATGTAGTAGCGGTTCGGGTCCGTCGAGCCGATGAAGGAGCAGTGGTACGCGTCGCAGACGGTGAACGCGTCGGCGAGGGCGTAGTGGAACGGTATGTCCTCGCGGGTGAGGTAGGCCATCGTCGTCGCCGACTTGGCGGGCACCCACTGGTCGTACGCACCCATGCTGAACGCCCGGTGGCCGCCCGCCCAGTCGTGGTTGAGGTCCTGGATGAACTGGAGTCCGAGGTTGTCGGCCGTCGGCCGGAACGGCAGCACCTCCTTGGTGCCGGAGGCCTGGTGCCACACCGGTTTGCCGCTGGGCAAGGTCACCGGACGTGGGTCACCGAAGCCGCGTACACCCTTGAGCGTGCCGAAGTAGTGGTCGAACGAGCGGTTCTCCTGCATCAGCACGACGATGTGCTCGACATCCTCAAGGGTGCCTGTGACACCCTTCGCCGGGAGGGAGGCAGCGCGGGCGATGCTGTTCGACAGCATGCTGAAGGCGGCTGCGCCTCCGGCGAGTTGCATGAAACGGCGACGGTCGAGTTCAGCCATGGGTCAGGACCTCTGTGGGGTGAGGAGGTGTGGGGGCGAAAGCGACTGGAGTGTTCCAGAGTCCGCCGGGGTGGCGAAAGACCGACGCGGTGTGGACACGGTGGCGATCCGCCGAACGGCAGTCGGCGGGCCGGTGCGTGACCGGCCCGGCGGGCGCGGCCACGGTGGCCTGTCCGCCCCTGATCCTCCGGACAGGCAGGAGGGCCGCCCGGACGGTTCGGGCGGCCCTCGGCGTCTCTTCGATGCGCGTCACGAGCCAGGAATCGACTGAATCGACTCCCATCCGGCGCACGAGCCCGCAGGGCCGGAGCGTCGGTACGAAGCCCGGACATGACGTACCGACGCGAAGCACTGAGCCGGAACGTTGACATGCACCGGCCGTACGGTGAATTCTGATGCGCGAATCTCCAATGTTCCAAGCATGTCTGCGCAGACATCGCCTACTTCGCTGTTCGGTACGAACGGAGAACACTCCTTGCGGATCCTTCAGAACCGTCCCAGCCAGGCGGCGGTCGGCTCGCTGTCGGTGATCGTCCTCGCGCTCACCGCGCTGACCGTCCCAGCCACGCAGGCACAGGCCGCGGCAACCCCGTCGGGCACCCTCGACAGCACCACGAAGAATGTGAGCTGGCAGAGCCCGGTCTACGCCAAGGGCACCGTCGACTCACCTTCCAAGTGCGGTACGGCCGCCGACGACCCGGACAACGCCGTCTGCGCCCGCTTCGATCTGACCGTGAACCCACCCGCGGGCCAGTGGGACGACAATCCCGAGGGCGGCGTCCCCGTCTCCATCCAATGGGAGACGCCCACCGACGACTTCGACATGTACATCTATGACTCGGCCAATAAGCAGGTGGCGTCCAGCGCGGGCACAGCCGACCCCGAGTCCGCGGTCATCCCGAAGGCCTCCGGCACATACCACGTGGTCGTGGTCCCCTACGACGTGCACAACAATTCCTTCAGCGGAAGGGCGTACCTCCCCGAGGCCACCGACGCCGGAGACCTCACCGGTTTCAGCGGCTCGCACGGTACGTACGAGATCGAGGCCGGTGCGCTCAAGGCCCGCGCCGAGTTCTTCACCGACGACACACTGCGGCTGCAGGCATCCCCGGACGGCGTCCTCGCCGATCCGAAGGACAGCCACATGATCCGGCAGCAGCCCACGGCCCAACGGCACACCAAATCCTTCGACGCGGGGACCTATTACGGCATCCGCTCCAAGGACGTGGTGATGCGCGTCTATAAGAAGCCGCTGCGTTTCGGCCTCTACAAGGCCGACAACCGCACGGTCATCTGGCAGGAGGCCGACCCGCTGCGCTGGACCGGCGGCGGCATGCGGCAGAGCCTGAAGCGCGGCGCCGATGAACAGTTCTTCGGCGGTGGTGAGCAGAACGGCAGCTTCTCGCACCGCGATCAGATGATGAACGTCGGCAACAACACCAACTGGAACGAGGGCGGTTACAACAACTCCCAGCCGTTCTACATCTCCACCGCCGGCTACGGCGTCTTCCGTAACACGATGACCCCCGGCATCTACGACTTCAACTCACCGGTACGGACCGGCCAGCAGGAACGGCGGCTGGACGCCTACTATTTCACCGGTGACACCAAGTCGGTCATCGGCAAGTACACCTCCCTGGTGGGCAAGCCGTTCATGCCGCCGGTGTACGGGCTCGAGCCCGGCTCCGCCGACTGCTACCTCCACAACGCCAACCGGGGCGAGCGCCACACCCTGGACGCGCTGAAGGTCTCCGACAGCTACGTACAGAACGGCATGCCGCTCGGCTGGATGCTCGTCAACGACGGCTACGGCTGCGGTTACGAGAACCTCTCCCAGACAGGTGTGGGCCTCAACAAGAACCATGCCCAGCTCGGCCTCTGGACGCAGAACGGTCTGCCCGACCAGGCCGAGGAGGCCAAGGCCGGCGTCCGCGTCCGCAAGCTGGATGTCGCCTGGGTCGGCGGCGGCTACGGTTTCGCCCTGGACGCCTGCGACCAGGCCAAGGCCGGCATCGAGGACAACAGCGACGCCCGCGGTTTCGTCTGGCTGCCCGTCTCCTGGGCCGGCGCACAGCGCTGCGGTGTGCTGTGGAGCGGTGACCAGAGCCTGTCCTGGGACTACATCCGCTGGCAGATACCGACATACGCCGGGGCGACCATGTCCGGCATCGCGTACAACACGGGTGACGTCGGCAGCATCTACCGGCACGACCCCGAGATGTACACCCGTGACCTGCAGTGGAAGGCATTCCTCCCGGCCATCATGACCATGGACGGCTGGGCGAGCGACATCACCACCAAGAAGCCGCACGACCAGCAGCCGTGGCTGGACGGCGAGCCGTACACCTCCATCAATCGCAAGTACCTTCAGCTGAAGGAGCGGCTGCTGCCGTACATGTACACCCTGTCGAAGGACGCCACGAAGACCGGCGTCGGTCCGGTCCGGCCGCTCTCGCTGGAGTACCCCGACGACCCGGCGGCACTGGGGCCGAACGCGAAGTACGAGTTCCTGGCCGGACCGGACTTCCTGGTCGCACCGGTGTACAGCGACACGGACGTCCGTGACGGCATCTACCTGCCGAAGGGCACCTGGACCGACTACTGGACGGGCAAGACCTACCAGGGCCCGACCACGGTCAACGGTTACAAGGCGCCGCTCGACACCCTGCCGCTGTTCGTCAAGGGCGGATCGATCGTGCCGATGTGGCCCAAGGGCACCGTGTCCTGGGAATCACGGGACAAGAGCCAACTCGACTACGACATCTATCCGCAGGGCACCACGGACTACACGCTCTACGAGGACGACGGCGTGACGAGGAAGTTCACCGAAGGCGCCTCGGCCACGCAGCACGTACAGGTCCAGGCACCCACGCACGGCAAGGCCGGCCGCACCACCGTCAAGATCGGTGCGAGCGTGGGCAGTTACGAGGGCAAGCCGTCAGCCCGCTCGTACCATGTCACCGTGCACGGCAATAACGCCCCGTCGCAGGTCGTCATGGACCACAGCCGTCTGCACCGGCTGAACTCGGCGACGGAGTTCGCCGCAGCCAAGACCGGCTGGTTCACCGACCCCGCGACCGGGATCACGGAGATCAAGACGCCGTCCGTCTCCACGGGACACGGCTTCACGGTGGAGCTGCAGAAGTAGCGAGTCCTGCCGGCCGGCAGGAACCGTGTCAGGGGCCGTTCACGGACGGCCCCTGCCGCGTGTCCCCGTCCTGTAATCCTCGGGCGACCGCACCGTAGATCGGTCTGCGGCACGATGTATCACGCGTGGGCCGGCGACAGCGCCCGCGAGTCACTCCTTGACGCCGATTTGGCGCAAGAGCCCTTGACGCAGGGATCGCTCTGGACAACCTCGACGTCGACACAGGTCCTCACGGGGGACAGCCCGGCCCCTTCACCGGCCCGCGGTGAGGGTGTCGAGGAGAGCGGCGGTGAACTCCTTGGGTTTGTCGATGTGAACGGCGTGGCCGGCGTCGGGGATGGCGGTTTCGCGTACGGGGCCGCCCGCGGCGGCGTAGTGATCGAGTGCGTGGCGGGTCTGGGCGACCATGGGCTGGGCGGGGCAGTGTTCGGCGCCGGGCCAGCCGGGGACGGCGCCGAGTGCACCGAGGTGGGCGAGGTCGAAGAGCGAGGTGTCGGAGACTATGAGGTCGTCGGTGCCTCGGATCCAGCCGATGGGCGGTTTGGGGTCGATCCGGTGCAGGTCGTCGATACGGAAGCGGGTGGGGGCCATGGCGTTGAGGACACCTCGGAGGCCGGGGGCGGTGCCGGGCCAGTGGTCGCTTGGACAGGTGTCGCCGGGGTAATGGTCGTCACCGGTGCGGGTGGAGAGCATGGCGTCGACGAAGGTGTCCTCGAGTGCGGGACGGAGCGGCGGTCTGACGTAGCTGGAGGCGAGGACGGCGCGGGGGGAGAGCGGTGAGTCCTCGCTGCGGTCGCCCTCTTTGAGTCGCTGGACGAATTCGGGGTTGACGGTGCCTGCGCCGGAGCCCGCGCCGTCGGGGTGGTTGAGTCGGCCGTCGGCGCCATGGGTGCCGCCGAAGCCGTAGGGGGAGACGGGGTTGACGAGGGTGAGGCTACGGACGGCGGTGGGGTGATCGCGGAGGTGTTGGAGGGCGATGCCGCCGCCCATGCTCCAGCCGACGAGGTGGACGCGGTCGAGGGCGAGGGCATCACAAAGGGCGGTGAGGTCGTCGCTGAAGTCCCGGACGCCGCGGGTGGCGTCGATGGGGAGGGCGTCGGTGTCGCCGAAGCCGCGGAGGTCGACGGCGAGGGGGCGGTAGGGGTGCGGCAGGTCGAGCATGGTCTGTTGCCAGAAGGTGGCGGCGGAGACGTTGCCGTGGACGAAGAGGACGGGTTCGCCGGTCCGGTCGGGGAGTTCAAGGAGGTTGAGGGTGAGCCGGGGAGTGGTGATCCGTCGAGCGTGGATGCCGGGGAGGAGTGCGGGCGAGGTCATGGTCCGTCCTTGGGAGTGGCAGGGTCAGCCGAGCCAGGCGGCGATCTGGGCGCCGGCGGAGGAGTGCCAGCCGAGTTGGAGGTGGTTGGCGGTGGAGATGAGGGCGGTTCCGGCAACGTTGGCGATGCCGGTGCGGTCGAGGGCACTGTCGACGAAGACCACGCCGTCGCTGGGGCCGCGGTTCTCGTTGTAGATGCCGAGGACGCTGGGGGATCCGCCGGCGAGGAGGTAGGTGGCGACGGAGCCGGGGATGCCTGCCTTGTGGAGGGGGGCGATCAGGGAGCCGGCGTCGATCGCGGTCTGGATTCCACTGCCGGAGGTATAGAAGCCCTGGCCACCGTGGTAGGTGGTGTACCAGTCCTGTTGGGTCATGTCGATGCCGTACGTGGCGTCCCAGCGGGCGAGCATCTGGCGCTGTCCGGGATAGACGTCGTAGCCGCTGGTGGGGGCGAAGGCGAATTCGGGATGGGCGGTGTAGGTGCCGTAGCAGGTCATGTAGAGGTGGGGCGACGGGGCGTTGACGCTGCCGCCGCACTGGGGCCAGATGCTGAAGTCATGGGCCCAGCCGTGGGCATAGGGGTAGTCGTAGCCGCCGTTGGGGCCACCGAGGGTGATGAGGCGGCGTACGTCTCCGGCATAGGGGCGTCCCCAGGTGGGCCGCAGTGAGGAGACATAGGCTCGGGTGGACATCTCCCCCTTGCTCCAGCCGACGAGGTCCACCTGGCTGACGCCGAGCCGGTCCTTGATGACGGCGATGGCGTCGCCGACCTGCTGGGCCTGCATCAGGTTGTCGCCCTGTTTGTGGGCGAAGTTGACGGCGAAGACGCGGTAGCCGCGAGCGGCGAGGTACTGCATGAGTCCGGTGCTGGGGCAGGACATGGACCCGCAGCCGTAGCCACCGGATTCGCCGGGGTTGGCCCAGGCGCGGTCGGCGTTGTCGTTGGCGCCGTGGACGAGGAGGACGGGGGTCTGGTGACTTCCGCTGTTCCAGCCGGGGGCGGAGTAGAGGAGGAAGCGGCCGGAGTAGGGCTGCTTGACGCCGCCGAAGAAGGTGCGTCGCTGACCGTCCTGGTCGCCACGGCCGTCCGGGGGGTACTGCTCGGAATGGAAGCCGCTGGTGGTGTCGAGGTAGCGATCGACGCGGTCCCAGCCGTTGGCGACGGTGGTGTAGGTGGCTTCTAGGGTGAGGTAGCTGGGTGGGGCGGCATGGGCCTGTGTGGTGGCTGCTCCGAGGCTCAGCAGTGTGAGAAGCAGGCCGAGCAGGGTGCTCGTTGCTCTGCGCATTGCGGCTCTCCCGTCGGGGGGTGGACTCGGTGGTTCGAGTCCGTCACGGTAGGACGGTGCGGGGGACCTTCCCATGGGGTGGGCAGCCATAGGTGCGGGGCGGAGGGGTGTGTCGTGCCCCCATGTGCCGGGTCTCGAAACTCGGGTGTCGGAACCCGAGCTGCCGCAGCGCCCTCCTCACTCTTTCGTGGGTACGTGCCAGGGTCTTCGGCCGAGTCCTGAGCTTCGGGATCCGGGCGCCGGGACACGAGCAGCGAGACCCGGGCGCCGGGATCCGAGCGCCTTCTTTGACCAGCGGGTCATAGGGGGGTGGGAAACCCCCCTGACCTCCCCGACCCGTAACGGCAAGCAAGTACGACTAATCGTGACCGGCTTGCGACGCGCAGTCGCACCTGCTTACGGTGCCGACACAACAAAACGACCCCGACGCGGTGTTACGAGCACCATGCCGGGGTCTCACCCCAAGATCGAAAAGAGCGATCTCGTGGCTACCGAGAACCTTAGCGCCGCCCTGCCCGCGCCCGCATCCTCGCCTCCGTACCCGATGGCCAAGCCCGGATACGGCAAGCGGTCCGTACCGGACGAGCGGCCGCCCCGCGCCGATGACTTCACGCTGCTGCCCGCTCGCGAGGGATACATCGCCGGATTCATCGACCGCCTGCCCGAAGGCGCCGCGATGAGCGTGAAGAGGGCCCCGGGCACGGCTCGTCGGAGCGACGAAGCACGGATCAGACGCGCGTCACCAGAAAGTCGCCGCTCTCGGAGGCTCGGTGGCTGCGTACATCAACGAGCCATCGGGCCTGGGCCGCATGCTCAGACGGCACCGGGCGATCCAAGTGGTCCAAGACCTGGGCGTACAGAGGGTGGACACGATTCTCCCGGGCCGCGACAAGAGCCGAGAGAAGCGGCCTGCTGCGCGGGGTCATGCGGTCTGTCTCGACCAGGACGGACACCTTGTCGTCCGGGTGGAGACCGGGCAGACGGTCATCGAGCCGACTGCCGAGATCCATCCATGTGAGCGGTCGGGAAACCCGTGCTGCCATGCGCAAGGCAGGTCTGATCAGGTCGGCACACGCCTGGATCTCGCGGAAGCTCGGCCGCGCGATGAGCAGATTCGCATGAGCCCGCCACGCGGCTATACGTGATGTGAGGTCACAGGCCGGTGGGCTCCACATCGCCGACACACAGGCCCCGGCCTCGCGGAGCACCGACTGGAGCTGATCCAGGTGGAGGATGTCGCCCACGAGATCGAGGTGGTCAAGGAGTCGCACCAACCGCCTGCCGGCCCGCTCGTCGTCCCGGGAAAGCAGTTGCGCAGGCGTGACGGCCGTGGTTTGCGGAGCGGCGAGGACCGGTGCCTGTTCCACGACTGGGCGGGGGGCCGCCTCAGCCCCATCACCGAAGACCGTGCGAGCGCGGAGCCGTCGGCTGGACGCCGAGAGCGATTCTCCGTCCCGGCTGCCATCCCGGGCGGTCTCAGGAAGCAGGTCGCTTCCCGGTCCTCTCCTGCCTGCGGATTCCGTGGGTGCTGCCTGCGCTGTCTCGACTATCAGCGGATCGGTTGGCATGCGGGCGTCGGCCTTCCCGCGCGGGGCAGCGGAACTTCGAGGTTCCTTGCCGCGCTGGACGAGGCCACCGGGGGTGAGAGCGAGGCCCGGAGTCTGGATGCCGAACGAGGTCATGCGGCAGGCGGAAAGGGGAACCCATTCGACCGGGGTGTCGGGATATTGGGTTCCGATCTCCACGATGCGCGTGGCTCCGGACGCTCGGCATCGGATGCGAAGGGCGTGACCCTGCCGGTCCACCTGCCAGTTGGCCAGCATGCTGTCCGGACCGAAGAGCCACTCGATGCCTGCCCATTCGCTGCGGAGGCGAGAGTCGTCCGCCTCCCACAACGCCTTGGACTTGGCGGCGAGCTGAACGCGGAGCAGCCGTGGTTGCCGGCCAAGGGTGTACAACACATCGACCCGCTCGCGCAGCAATTGGCCCTTCTGCTTGTAGCGGGGCTGAACACCTTTGCACTTCTGCTGCTTCAGCCAAGTGACGAGAGCGCGCCCCATGTAGAGGTGATCCGCGCTGGCCTCGTTCGTCGCGCTTCGTCGACAGTGCCCTGAGGCGATGTGGGCGAAGTGGCACTTCTTGTCGCGGTACTTGCGCGCGGTCAGCTTCTTGCCGCAGCCGCCGAGAAGCCTGCCGCAGTAGAAATCCTTCTGCGGATGGAGGCGGATGAACGTGTCGTACTCCACCACGTCCATCGGCAGATAGACCGGCGAGTCCGCCCCGGGAGAACCGGATACTGCCGTCTGGACTTTGCGGGTGTCCTCTTCATCGACGGACGGGGGCATGGCGTACTCCGGGCGGGTGCGGTGGGGCGAGATGAGGGTGGAGGTGTAGTTCTCACCATTGACCAGGGGTTTTCCAGGGTAAGCCCGGCGGCCACACGGTCGTGCGGTCGCACTCGGCGAGGATGAGGTCCTTGAACCGCCGCCGAACAGAGATCCCCTGAGCACCGGCAGCAATCTCCTGCGATTCTCCTTTCCATGTCCGCACGAAATCGAAGACTGCCCAGGCACCGTGCCTGGCCACTGACCACCACCGACATCAACGAGTGTCTCGGCACCTACATGGCCCGCGTCACAGACCTGCGGTTTCTCACCGGACATGACAGCGGGACCATCGTTCTGGGCGCTGAATGGGTCGCTCCGCACCCCTTCAACTACGGCCGCGGCATCCACCCCGACATGGTGGGCGTCTGTATAGACGTCCACCCGGTTGATGCCACCGAGCGTGCTGCCATCCGCGCTGTTCTACGGGCGCAGGCCCTCCCACAACTCCACGAGTGGATCACGCAGGCGATCGCTGCCAACGAGACCTGGCAACTGACCCCTCACCAGCACTACTGGCGACTCACCGACGGCCGCCTCACCCACCGCGACGAAGCGTGAACCGAAAGATCCAAGGGACCGCACCCGGGCATCAGGACCGCGGGCTCCGAATCGGGGTTCCGGGGTGCCAGAGGGTGCCGGGGTGCCAGGGCGTCAGGGCGTCAGGGCGTCAGGGCGTCAGGGCGTCAGGGCGTCAGGGCGTCAGGGCGTCGGAACCAGGGTTCTCTCGGGGTTGTCACCCATGGGATGTCGGGGGTTAATCCAGTCGCCCGGGCGACGCCGGCTCCGTAGGTTCTGCGGTGGAATCGACACGCCACTCCACGCCACAGCCCACGGAGGCCCACCAGTGACCGCCCCATCGCGTCGGCAGACGCGCATCTCTCACCCGCTCGTCGCGGCCTTCGTGCGGTTCGTCGTGTGCGGTGGTGGTGTCGGGCTGATGTCGAGCGGGGCGCTCGTCCTGCTCAGCGAGCGGATACCGATGGTTGTTGCCAACGCGCTGGTCGCCGTCGTTTCCACGGTCATCGCGACCGAGCTGCACCGGCGGGTCTCCTTCCGGAGTGAGCGGAAGGGGTGGGGGGTCCATCTTCAGTCCGGGGTGACGGTCGCGGTGAGCTATGCGTTCACGACCGGCGCGCTGCTCTGCCTGCACGCCGTACGACCCGAGCCCTCGGCCCTCGTCGAGCAGACGGTCTATCTGTCGGCATCCGCTCTGGCGGGTGTCGCACGCTTCGCGCTGCTGCGGGTTGTCGTCTTCGCCGACCGGAACCCGCCTCGATCGCGCGACGACTCACCACTGAGCAAGGTTGCGGTTGCGATGGCTGCGTGAGGGGTGCCGCATAAAGGAGCCCGTCCTGGTCTGCCCCAATCGGGTATGCCCCGTGGTCGGTCCGGTGGTCGCGCTGGTTGACTGTCATGGCTGAGCTGGACTGGATGAAGGGGCGTGCGGACGGATGGCGTACGGGCGGGCCGGATGGGTGCGGGTGCCGGTGGGGGACGATGCGGCACGGTGGACGACCCGGGGCAAGTGCCTGCGCGTGCTCGTCGTTGTACACAACGTGACCGCCGCGACCCGGCTGCTCGACGTGCTCCCCCTGTTCGACGACGACTGGCGTGTCCAGCTGCTGGTGACCTGTACGGGCTCCTCGGCATTCGCGGCCGGTACGGCCGAGTTGCTGTCCGACACCGGGGTGCCGGTCGTGCCGTACGAGCAGGCGACCGAGACGGGGGTGGATCTCGTCATCTCCGCCAGCTTTGGCGGCCAACTGGACTTCCCTGCCGGGAAGTTGGCCGTTCTCTCGCATGGTGTCGGCTACACTAAGAGGCTGGCGACACCGGACACCGGACACCGGACACCGGACACCGGACACCGGGTCGGGGGCGGGGGCGGTGCCTGCGCCCGTCTTCGGGCTCGCGCCGGAGTGGCTTCTGTCGCAGGGCGTGCCCGTCGCGGACGCGCTCGTCCTCTCCCACCCCGAGCAGTACGAACGATTGCGCATCGCCTGCCCCGAGGCGGCGCCGACCGCCGTTCTCGCCGGGGACCCCTGCTTCGACCGGATGCTCGCCGCCCGGCCCTATCGCGAGCGCTTCCGCCGGGCGTTGGGGGTGCGGCCGGGGCAGCGGCTCGTACTGCTCAATTCGACCTGGAGCTCCGATTCACTGGTCGGTGACGGCGCAGACGGCCGGGGCGGGGGTGACGTCGTGGCCGCGCTGCTGGATCGGGTCGCCACGGAGTTCCCCGTGGACGAGTACCGGTTCGCCGCCGTACTGCACCCGAACATCTGGCACGGACACGGACCCGGTCAGATCCGCGCCTGGCTCGATCGCGCGCGGCGCGGCGGGCTGGCGCTGATCGATCCGCTGAAGGGGTGGCGGCAGGCTCTGCTGGCCGCCGATGCCGTGATCGGGGACCACGGTTCCGTCACCTACTACGCTGCCGCCCTCGGCACTCCTGTGCTCCTGGGGGCCGCGCCGCTCGACGCCCTCGATCCCGATGCGCCGATCTCCGCGTTCATGCGGGAGGCGCCGCGGCTCGACCCCGACGCGTCGCTGTCGGCGCAGATCGCGAGACTCATCCGCTGTCACCGGCCACTGTCGGGGCCTGCCGGGTTCACCACCTCCGTGCCGGGTGAATCAGCGGTCCGGTTGCGCAGGCTCTTCTACTCGATGATGGGTGCGCCGGAGCCCGGTTGGCCGGCTTCGCTGAAGCCCCTCCCGCTGCCCGATTACGAGGCCGGTACGGCCACCGTCCCCTTTCACGTACTGTCGGAGGTCCCCGGGCCGGGAGAGGTTGCGGTCAGTCGGCGGGCGGGCCCGCGGCCGACGGTGGGCCCGGGTCACGACGGGGAACTGCACGTTGCCGTGCACGAGGACACCCGTGACGTGGACCAGTTGGATCTGGCAGATGTCATTTTCCGGGACGGGGCACCTGACGACCCGCGCTTCGGCTCCCCATCGGTCTGGACCGCCGAAGTGCTCCGGCGCCATCAGGGCTGCTCCCTTGCGGCCTATGTGACCGGGCCGTCCGCGTGTGTGGTCCGGGTGCGTGGCGAAGAGCCGCTCCGGTTGGTGGCGGCGCCCGGCGCCGATGCGGGAGGCATGTCTGGTCTGGACCCCGCCGCGTACGCCTCTGCCCTGTACGCCTGGCTGGCCACCGGCAACCCCGGCGCGGCCGCAGCCGACAAACGCCTCACGCAAGCGATGGCCGACGGGCTCTCCGTGCGGACAGGTACGCGGCTTCACCGCGTACGGGTTGTTCCTCTGACACCCCCGGAATGACGGGGATGTCAGAGGCGGGAAGAGGGTTTACGGGGTGACACAGCGTTCTCTCATCCGCCGCAGATGCGACAGGTGGTACTCCGCACGCTGGCCGTCGAGCGTTGCGATCGCCTCGTCGATCAGCGGCAGTGCCGCTTCGGTGTCCTCCTCGTCCAACCAGGTCTCGGCCAGATCGGTGAGAGTCCGGGCCGTGTTGTACGTATCGCCGCTCGCCCGGAAGTGGCGCAGTGCGGTCTGCAGCCTCTCGCGGGCCTCCCCGCCCTGTCCGAGCCCGCGCAGGGCTCGGCCGCGATGGCGTTCCAACAGGGCCTGGGCACGCGGCAGGTCGGCGGTTCCCTCGTCGTGTACGCCCATCGTGTTCAGGATGACGCCCGCTTCGTCGAAGCACTCGTAGGCCTCCTGGTAACGCCACTGACGCAGCCTGAGCAATCCCAGGAACTCCACGGCCGAGGCGTGGCCTCGCTTGTGGGCGGCCGACTCCTCGGCCCGCGCAGCCGCCAGTGTCTCCGTCTCCGCTTCCTCCCAACGCCCCAACTCGGTCAGTGAGTGAGCCAGTTGTGCGTGGAGCGCTCCGGCGTCGAGGCTTCCCGGGAGATGGGCGTCGACGAGACGCGCTCCGATGCGCAGCGCCGGCAGCAGCATCTCGTGGTGGCCCGCCTTGAGCTGCAGCGGCCACAGGGAACGGCTCAGGCGTACGGCGGTGTCCGGGTCGCCGGACTCCTCGGCGCAGCGAACGGCTTCGACCAGGTTGCCCAGCTCCGCGAGCAACGCGTCGAGGGCGGCGCCCCGGTCCGCGTACCTCTGCCCGATCCGGTCCTCGGCGGGTGCCGGGACGCGCCAGCTCTCCGGGAGTGCCTGGTGGGCCGCCGATGTCGCCAGGTCCGCGTAGGCGAGCAGCGTGCGGGTGAGAGCCGCGGAGCAGGCCGCGATTCCGTCCTCGCGAATCGCTGTCGCCTCGGCGTGTGCGCGGACCCCCGGGCGGTAGTGGTAGCGGCTGATGTCGGTTCCGCTCCGGCTGCGTTCCAGGAGCATCCTGTCGGCGAGATCCGCCAGGAGTTCCGCCGTGACCGCCGGGTCCTGGCCGGTGGCCAGTCCGGCCGTCGCGGCGTCGAAGGCGGGCCAGCTGCGCAGTGCCATCAGCCGGTACAGTTTGGCGGATTCCGGCGTCAGGAACTGGTAGTTGTCCTCCGCCGCCCCTTGTACCGGGTCGCTGTCCGGTGCGGCCTGCCGCGGCGGAAGCGTGGGGGCGGAGAGCCAGTCCGCCGCGGCGCGCAGGGCGTACGGCGATCCGCCGCATCGCGCGAGCAGCGAAGGCAGCGTGGCGCGGGCTGCGGCGACGGTGGATTTGTCGGTGATATCGGTGAGCAGACGCACAGCATCCTTGTCCGTGAGCGGACCGACGGGAACCCGTACGGCGTCGAGGCCGGGGAACGGGGTCCGGGCGACGACGATCGTGAACACCCCGGGCGCCGACGTGAGGAATGGTCTGACCTGCGCTGCGGAGTGCGCGTGATCGAGCACGACCAGGAGTTTGCGGTCCGCTGCGCAATGACGGAAGAACTCACCGAGCCGGTCGGTGGCGGTCGGCATCTCTTCGTCCCGCAAGCCCAGTTGGCGAAGCAGTGCGCGCAGTACGGTTCCGACGTCGCGTGCGCTCCCGGCGCCCCCGCCGCCGAGGTCGGCATAGATCTGGCCGTCCGGGAAGAGCCGGGTCGGCCGCGCTCCGAAGTGCACGGCAAGCGTGCTGGAACCCATGCCGTCCGGGCCGTGCACCAGGGCGAGCCGGGGCCTTCCGTCCGCGCGGCGGGTTGCCTCTCGCTGGAGTTGCTTCATCGCTTCCTTGCGGTCCGTGAAGAACCTTATGGAGGCGGGGAGGTGAGACTGCACGGCTCGGGCCGGATTCGGCCCTCCGTGCACTCTTGACGCGAACGCGCTCCAGGAGGCCGCGAGTTGCGGGTTGGTACGGATCTGCTCGTAGACCATGCGGGCCACGTCGTCCCGTTCCTCAGGGGCGACGGGCGCGGGGACCTCCCGGCCGGCGATTCTCCGTACGACGCCGCCGGTCGACTCCCAGGCCCACTTGCCGGCCTCGTTGGCCATCCCCGAACCAACTGCGCCGAGTACCGCCGAAATCGCCGCCACCGAAGTGGGATCGAGCATGTCGCGCACTCCTCGTTCCCGGTGTTTCGCGCGGTGCGCCCTCCCCGGCACCGCCGCTTCCACCGTGCGGATCAACGTTAGCGTCAGACGGGTCGATATCCCTTGGACATGGCAATGCTGATCGTCCCGGCCTGACGCCCGAAAACCCCCCGTCCCTCAGGGCGCCTTGAACAGCTCCGGGAAGCGGGGAGCGAGCCAGGGTTTGCGGCCCCAGGCGAGGACACGGCCGCGGGCCATGGCTCCCCATGGGTTGCACCGGCCGAGCGCCATCAGGAGGAAGGTGACCGGCTCGATGAGGATGGTGCAGTCCGGGCGGGTGGGCGGCTGCGGGGTGACGGATACGACGCCCTCGGTGAAGGTGACGCCGAAGCGGGCGCCGCCCCACAGTCGGATCGTGTAGCGGGCGGTCAGCCGGGCGGTCGCAGCGGCATCGGTCACCCGGGGCATCGCCGTAATGAGGAAGGGCAGCGACAGTTCGACGCGCGTGCGGTCGAGCATGTGCGGGCGGCCCAGCGCACGGGCGAGGTCGTAACCATGGCCGAGCATGTGTGTCAGCAGGTACGAGCCCAGTACCGCCTTGCTCATCGGGCCCAACGGGGTGACCACGTTCGCCTCCGTCGTGCACCCGTCCACCGCCGTGAGGTACGCGTCCGCGTGCGTCACGATCATCCCGGCCAGCGGCTCGGCGTCCCGCTCCTCGAAGTCGGCGAGCGCGCGCTCATTGGCCGCGGCCAGACTCTGCGGCGTTCCGTCCCCGTAGCTGCGTTCCTGCCCGGCCGCGATGTCGGCCATCAGCTCGTTGGCCTGCGCCAGATGCGCTGCCGCCTGCCCGACGGTCCACTCCGAGCCGGGCACCGGAACGCTCGTTTCGGCAACCCCGCGCAGCAGCGAGGCGATCTCCTCCGCTGTGGCGCGTATCGCGTCGCCGAGCCCTTCGGGCAGCGTGCCTGGTACGTCGCGTCCGGTCATTGGTTCCACGTTTCTCCCCGCCTCGACCGCCTCTGCGCGCCGGATGCGCGCAGCCCGGCCGCAAACCTCGTCACGGATCACCCACGGTGCCCGTGGTACACAAGACCAGGTGGCGGGGCCCGCGACAAGAGGTCGGAGCACCAGCGCCGCGGGCGTCATCGACCAGCACATGGCGAGCAGGTCACCGGACCGTGTCCAGCAGTACGCCGACCTGGGCATCGAGTGCCTCGTCCGTTCCGGCAGCCGCGCACGGAGGAGGCTCTCCGGTTCGGCCAAGGTGTCCCGCCGCCGTATACATGAAGCCCCGGCTGTCCGGCCACGCCTTCAGCCCGATCTCTCCATTCGTCTCGCCACCGCACGGGCCGTAAGACATTCCCCCCACCCTGCTGCGAGTCGCCACCCCACAATCACCCTCCGCTCATACGTGGCCATAGGAGACGATCCCGTCAGTTCATAGGCCAGAATGAGCGTCAATGACAGCGATACCACCGGCCCCCGATCAGAGCGGAACGCCCCCGGGTCCCAGCCGTTACAGCGCCTTCGCTCACCTCACCGCCCCGAACTCGGCTCTCTACCGGCAGGTGATGGCGGCGTTCCTCGCCGCGAAGGAGCGGTTCGCGGTGCATCTGCGTCCCGAAGACGTGTACGCCGCTCTGCCGTCCGAGCATCGGCCGCCGGAGGCCGAGACCGTGGTGAAGGCCTTGGACAAGCTGGTGGAATGGGGAAATCTGCGGGCCGATCCGGACACCGCGCGGGTGACCGCTGTCGAGGATTTCTACCGCAAGCGGTTCATCTACCAGCTCACCGCGTCCGGCGAGGCGGCCGAGACGGCGCTCGCCGCCTACGACGAATCGCTGGGACGGCCCGGGGCTCTGCAGGCGGTCGCCCTGCGTGACATCATCACGCAGCTGCGCGCCCTGCTCGTCCTCGCAGCGGACGACGCGCCGGACCCGGCCAAGACACATCTCGCACTGTTCACGTTGACCAGCCGTTTCGCGGCACTCGCGGACAACGCGCGGGCGTTCATGGGCTCCCTGCAGCGCACCATCGACCTGCACGACGTCGAAGTCGAGACGTTCCTCGCGTACAAGGACCAGTTGATCCAGTATCTGGAACGCTTCATCCAGGACCTGATCACGCTCGGCGCACGCATCGCCCGGCTCGTCCTGGAGTTGGAGCACCGGGTCGAACCGCTGCTGCGGCTGGCCGCCGCCCGAGAGGCCGCCGATGCTTCGCCCGGAGAAACGGAACAGGCCGAAGCCCGAGCGTTCGGGCAGTGGCAGGGCCGCTGGTCCGGACTCGCCTCCTGGTTCCTGTCCCGGGACGGCCGCGAGTCGCAGGCCCGGCTGCTGCGCGGCCGGGCACTCGGCGCGATTCCGCAACTGCTGGCCGTGGTCCGCTCACTGACCGAACGCCGGGCCGGGCGCTCGGACCGGTCCGCGGACTTCCGGACGCTGGCCCGCTGGTTCGCCGAAGCGCCCGACGACGAGACACGGCACCGGTTGTGGCGTGTGGCCTTCGGCCTCTACCCCGCCCGTCATCTCAGCATCGACGCGGATTCCCTCGCCGCGCGCCAGGCATCCCCGACTCCGGCCTCGACCCCCTGGGCCGAGGCGGAGCCGCTGCGGATCAGTCCGCAGCTTCGGCGCAGCGGCAGTTACGAGAGGCGTGGAAAGGCGCGCAAGGTCGAGGACAGGACCGAGGCCCGGGAGTTGCTCGCCGCACTGGCGAGGAAACAGACCCAGGAGACCGAAACGGCCCGTGCGCTGCTCGCCACCGGCGGTGAAACCCGTCTGTCACGACTCGGTACGCTGGACCCGCTCTCCTTCCAGTTGTTCCTCCAGCTGCTGGGCGATGCTCTTGCCTCGTGGCGGCCGGGCATGACAACGACTGCGGTGACCAGCAACGACGGCTCCATGGAGATCCGGCTCACCGCCCTGGGTGACGGCCGGACGGCCCGTATCGAGACTCCGGACGGGGTCTTCACCGGGCCCGACCACGGCGTCGAGATCACCGATCTGACCATGCCGGTGTCCCGGCGGCCGGCGGCCGGCCCACCGGTAGCGGCGGCGGCCGCGACACCCCTGGAGGCAGGATGACCACCCCTCTCGCCGAGGTGCTGGAGGGACAGCGTGCCGCCGAGGTGAGGCGGGCGGCGCGCGCCCTACTGAAGGAGCCGCTGCTGCGGGCCGCCGGTCCGAGTGCCGATGCGTTCCGGCTCGTCCGACAGCACGCCTCCGAACTGCGAGAATGGTTCGACCGCAACACCGGCTGGCGCCTTCAGGTGGATGCGGAGACCGCCCGGCTGTACCGGACACCGGGCACCCTCGACGACGCCTCTCATCCGGCGCGCGAGGCGAGCCGCGCCGCAGTACCGTTCACCCGCCGCCGCTATGTGCTTCTGTGCCTGGCACTTGCCTGCCTGGAACGCGGCGAGAATCAGATCGCGCTGGGCCGTCTCGCCGAGCAGGTGGTCCTGGATGCCGCCGATCCGCAACTCCTCGCGGCCGGTGTCGCCTTCACCCTTGAGCGGCGCGACGAGCGTCTGGACCTCGCGGCAGTGGTGCGGCTGCTGCTCCGGTACGGCGTGCTGCGCCGGGTGGCCGGTGAGGAGGACGCCTACGTGAGCGGGTCCGGCGATGTTCTCTATGACGTGGAGCGCCGGGTACTGGCCGGAATGCTGGCCACCCGTGTGGGGCCGTCGCTCGTGGCCGCCGAGAGCGCCGACGAGCGGCTGGCCGAGCTCACCGCCGAAACGGCACTGGACAGCGACGACCTGCGTTTCCGCGCCCTGCGGCGCTCGTTGACCCGTCGACTGCTGGACGATCCGGTGCTCTACTACGACGAGCTCACGGATACCGAACTGGCCTATCTCACCCGGCAGCGCGGCTTTCTGACGGCCCGTATCACGGAACTCACCGGGCTGGTGGCGGAGGTGCGGGCCGAAGGGATCGCCATGGTCGATCCGTACGACGACCTCGCCGACCTCCGGATGCCCGAGCAGGGCACCCGTGGTCACATCACGCTGCTGCTCACCGAGCGTCTGGCAGCCGTCGCGGGCCCGGTGTCATTCGTCGAGCTCCAGCAGTGGGTACGTGAACTTGCCGCGGTGCATGGCGGGTTCTGGTCCAAGGCGGCCCGGGAACCGGGATCCGAACCGGAGTTGGTGGAACAGGCCGTGGAGCGGCTGACCGCCCTGGGGCTCGTGTCCCGTACGGCCGACGGCGTCGCACCGCGCCCGGCACTCGCCCGCTATGCCGTGGGCGAGGCCGTCGTTCTCGACCCCGGTGTGTCCACGACCCGAAAGGCGCCGAAGCGTTGAGCATCCTCCCGGACGACCCCGCGACCGCCCCTCTCGTTCCCGCCCAGCAGGCGGCTGGAAGAGGCGTCCCGACGACGGCCGGAACCGCCGTTCCCGCTCCTGCGCGCAGCCGGTGGCAGCCACTGCGGATCGGGCTCGTCGACCTCTTCTACTACGACCGCGAGGAGTTCTGGTTCCGTGACGGCCGGCTGCTGTTGCGGGGCAACAACGGAACCGGCAAGTCCAAGGTTCTCGCCCTCACCCTTCCGTTCCTGCTCGACGGCGACCTGTCGGCACGGAGGGTGGAACCGGATGCCGATCCGAGTAAGCGGATGGAGTGGAATCTGCTGCTGGGCGGGGAACATCCGCACCCGGAACGGCTCGGCTACACCTGGGTGGAGTTCGGCCGGCTGGACGAGCGGGGCCAGGCTCATTTCCGTACGCTCATGTGCGGGCTGAAGGCCGTGTCCGGACGCGGTATCGCCCGTCACTGGTTCGCTGTCACCGACCAGCGGATCGGCCCGGAGCTGAGCCTGCTGGACGCAACGGGAACGGCCCTGTCGCGGGACCGGCTGGCCGACGCCGTCGCCGGGCGCGGCACGGTGTACGACCAAGCCGGGACGTACCGCAGGGCGGTGGACGAAGCGCTGTTCGGGCTGGGCGAGCAGCGGTACGCGGCATTGGTGGACCTGCTCGTCCAGCTGCGCCAGCCACAGTTGTCGAAGCGTCCCAACGAAGCGGCCCTCTCGCGCGCTCTGACGGAAGCCCTGCCTCCGATGGACCAGGCGGTGATCGCCGATGTGGCCGAGGCTTTCCGTTCGTTGGACGAGGAGAAGGAGGAGCTCCGCGCGGCGAGCGAGGCGGAGCGCGCGGCCTCGGCCTTCCTGGAGCACTACCGGCGATACGCGCGGATCGCCTCGCGGCGTCGTGCGCGCATGCCGCGTACCGAGCACGCCCGTTACGAGCGGCTGCAGCGTGACCTTTCGGCGGCACAGGCCGAGCGGGGCAAGGCGCTGGAGGAGCGGGCGTCGGCACAGGAGCGCGGTGCGGCGCTGGAGGAGGCCGAGGCCCGGCTGAAGGCCCAGGACGCCGCACTGCGGGCGGGACCGGAGATGCGTAGTGCGCGCGAGCTGGAACAGGCCGGGAGGGAGGCCCTGCGGACCGGCGACGACCACGACCGCGCCGCGGCCGACCGAGACCTTGCCATGGCCGCGCACCGGCGGGCTGTGCTCCGGGTCGGCACGGCGCAGAACCGGTTGAGCGCCGCGGACGGACGGCTCGTGTCGGCGCGGCTACGGGGCCGCCGGGCGGCGCAGACAGCGCGGATCGATCCGGAGCTGCATACCCGGGACGTACCGGAGCCCGAGCTGCGGCGCTCGGTCGAGGAGGCGGTGGCGCGCCGGCAGCGCACGGTGGATCTGGTGGCGGGCCTGACCGGCCGGGCCGAGCGGGCAGCCGCCGCCCGGCTGGATGTGGCGCGGCGCCTGGACGATGCGGAAGGCGAGGTGGGGCAGGCCGGGGAGCTGGCGGCTCAGACGGCCGATGCGGTGACCGCCGCCGGCGAGGCTCTGCTGGCCCAGGTACGTGAACACGTATGCGGATGCCGTCAGTTGCGGTTTCCCGACCCGGTGGGCCTGCTGGACCGGTTGCAGGACTGGCTGTCGCATCTGAACGGGCCGAGCCCGGCACAGGTGGATGCGGCGGACGCCCATCGTGCCGCTTCGGCCGCTCTCGCGGACCTGTCCGCCCGGCTGGTGCAGCAGCAGTCGGCGCTGGCCGCACGCCGGGACGCGGTACAGCGGGAGTTGGCGGCGCTGGAGGCCGGAGGCGGGCGCGGACCGCAGGTCCCGTACACGAGAACGCCGGGAGTCCGGGAGCGGGCCACCGGTGCGCCGCTGTGGCGTCTCGTGGACTTCCACGATCACGTACCGCAGCGAGAACGCGCCTTGCTGGAGGCGGCGTTGGAGGCCTCGGGGCTGCTGGATGCCTGGGTGTGCCCGGACGGAAGTGCCGTGTCGGCACTGACCGGTCCGGCAGCGGGGAACCACGACGTCCTGGTCGCTCCGGGGGCGCCGGTGGCCGGCACATCGCTGGCACAGGCGCTGCGGCCGGCCGTGGATCGCGAGGACGAGCGCGCACGGGCCGTGGGCGAGGAGACCGTGGGCCGGCTGCTGGTCTCCGTCGGACTGGGCGCGGTGCGGCCGCCCGGGTACGACAGCGGTACGTGGGTGGCCGTGGACGGCCGCTTCCGGGTGGGCGCGCTGACCGGCAGCTGGTCGAAGGAGGCCGCGGAGTACGTCGGTGAGGGCGCCCGGGAAGCGGCGAGGCGGGTCAGGCTGTCCGCACTCAGGGACGAACTGACCTCCGTCCAAAGGGAGTCGGCGGCACTCGCCGAGGACCGGTCGACTGTTGCGGCGCAGCGAGGGCTGCTCGACGAGGAGCTCGCCGCGCTCCCCGACGACGGCGGGCTCAGGCAGGCACACGCGCGTGCCGTCGCGGCCCGCGAGACCGCCCGTCGGGCCGTCCTGCGGCGTGACGAACGGTCGGCGGATCTGGCGCATGCAGCCGACAGCGACCGTGCGGCCGTCCGTGAACTTGCGGAGACCGCTGCGGATGTCGGTCTCTCCCCGCAGGCGACCGAGCAGCCGACGCCGGCTACGGCCGGGGCCACGGCGGACGGGCCGCCGGTGTCCGCGGATCCCGCGTTCGCTCCGGCGGCGATGCGCCGCACGCTGGCCTCCGTACAGGACGGTCTGGCCGACCACCGGCTGGCCCTCGCCGAGGTCTGGCCGGCGCTCCGCGAGCGGACCGAGGCCGGGCAGGCCCTTGCGGAGGAGCAGTCGGATGCTGAGGAGACGCAGGCCCGGGTCGCGGAACTGACGGAACGTACGGAAGCCGCATCCCACGCGGCAGCCTCGGCCGACGAACATCACCGCACTCTGCGCTCCACCGTGGGAGCGGCGGTGGCCGAGCTGGAACAGCGTCTCGCCGAGACTGCCGGAGAGCTCGGCCGCTGTGTCCCGCAGCAGAAGGAGTCGGCCGCGGCCCGCGCCGCGGCGGACCGGCGTGCCAGTCACGCCGAGGGCCGCATCGAACAGCTGGAGTCCGGTCTCGACACCGCTTCCGCCGCGCGGACGGATGCGGTGGAAGCGCTGCGCCGGTTCGCTTCCACGGGACTGATCGGGGTGGCCGTCCCCGAGCTCGTGCTGCCGCCGCTGAACGACGGCGCGTGGGCGGTCACTCCGGCCGTCGCGCTCGCCCGTGGCATCGAGGCGGAGTTGTCGGCGGCGGACGATTCGGACGGATCCTGGGAGCGTGTGCAGCGTCGTCTGAGTGAGGAGCTCAAGTCCCTGCAGGACGCACTGTCCCGGCACGGTCATACCGCGTCGGCCCGGATGGTGGAGGATGGGATGGTCGTCGACATCGTCTACCAGGGGCGCGAGCGGGCCGTACCCGAGCTGGCGGAGGCACTCGCCACCGAGGTCGGCGAGTTGCAGCGCATCCTGTCCGCTCATGAGCGGGAGATCCTGGAGACCCATCTGCTCACGGAGGTCGCGGGCACCCTCCAGGAGCTGATCGGCGCGGCCGAGCGTCAGGTGCGGGCGATGAACGCGGAACTGGAGGAGCGGCCCACCTCCACGGGCATGAAGCTGCGCCTGGTGTGGCGGTCGTCCCGCAAGGCGCCGACGGGACTGGCCCGCGCACGCGAGCAGTTGCGGCAGTCCGCCGACGCCTGGTCACCGGAGGATCGCGCGGCGGTCGGCGAGTTCCTGCAGTCGCAGATCACTCTGCGGCAGTCGGCCGACGTATCGGGCAGCCGACTGGAGCAGCTGACCGCGGCGCTGGACTACCGGGCCTGGCATGAGTTCGGGATCGAACGCCATCAGCACGGCCGCTGGGTGTCGGCCACCGGCCCCGCTTCGGGTGGCGAGCGGGTGCTCGCTGTATCGGTGCCGCTGTTCGCCGCGGCCTCCTCCCACTACGCGACGGCCGCCAGTCCGCACGCACCCCGGCTCGTCACCCTGGACGAGGCGTTCGCGGGCGTCGACGACGACTCGCGCGCCAAGTGCCTCGGGCTGCTGCACGCCTTCGACCTGGACGTCGTCATGACGAGCGAACGGGAGTGGGCGTGCTATCCCCAGGTTCCGGGGGTGGCGATCGCTCAGCTGTCCCGTATCGACGAGGTGGCGGCGGTATTGGTGACCCGCTGGGAATGGGACGGGACGGAGCGCGCCCGGGGGTTCGAGCCGGACCGCGGACCGGTCGGTACCCGGGCCGAACCGGACACGGCGGCACCGGGACGCGCGGGCGCGGAAGGAGTGGGCGCCGAGCCGGTGTCGGCGGCTCCGAGTCCGCCGGACTCTCCGGCCCGTACGGCGATCGCGGGCCCGGCCGTCGACGCCGCCTCCGGTGCGCAGAACGCGACTCTCCAGGATTGCGCGTGGCAGTGATTCCTCCGCCCGGCGAGGCGGCGTCACCGGACCCGGGCGGGGCAACACACGCAGGGGACCGGCCCCGGAGCGACGGGAGTACGCATCCCGGTCCGGCTCCGATCGACCTCGTGCGCCTGCGCCGCCTGCTCGGCGCACCGGAGCTGGCGTGGCTCGTCGAGCGGATCCGGCGACGGCTCGAACGCGAGGAACCCCTCACCGGCTCGGTGTCCCTCGCCGATCCCGACGACGCAGGGCGTGGCGCGGTCGAGCGGCTGTTGGGCAGGGCGCCTCGTCGCGGTCGGTCCCTCTCCGTACGGCTGGAGGCGGTGGACCACGTCCTGCGCCGTTCCGGCATCAGCCCCGACGGTCTCGCGGCGGCCGTACGCGCACTGACCGGCCCCGTAGTGCCGGTGCGGGCCGAGCGGGACGAGAAGGCGCGGGCCTGGGCCGAGGCGTATGCCCCGCTCGACGCTCTGGTGACGCGCCGCCCCGACCTGGCGAAGTGGGCTGACCGGATGCGGGGCGAGGGGCTCGTACGACGCCTGGCTCCTGAGCCACGACTGGCCGCGGCCCTGCTCGCCGACACGGCGTCCGCCCTGGACGGCCTGCCCGTCGAACCGGCCATGTCCCTCCCGGCTTTCGCGGCGCGTGCACTGGGCAACGCACACGCCCTGGACGACGGCACCGCCCTCGCCACGCTCGTACTGTCCGCCCTGCGACGGCTCAGCGGCCGGCCACCGGGCAGCGGTGCGCAGTGGCGACGGGAGACCTGGGCCTCGGCGGGACTGGTCAGAGACGAGTTGTCGTCGACGGTCCTCGCCCTGAACGTGCGCGGCACACCGGCTCTCGACCTGCACGCCGACGCGGGTGAACCCGTCGTGCTGACGCTGCGCCAGCTCACCCGTCACCCCTCATCGCCGCGCACGCGGCCGACCACCGTAAGGATCTGCGAAAACCCGGCGGTCGTGGCCGCTGCGGCCGACGCCCACGGCACGGGCTGCGCCCCACTGATCTGTCTGCAGGGCCAGCCGTCAGCCGCCGCGCTCGCCCTGCTGGGCACGCTCCACGCGCATGGCTCGACGCTGCTCTACCACGGCGACTTCGACTGGGGCGGACTGCGGATCGCGTCGACGCTGCTGCGGCATGTGGCCTGGCGGCCATGGCGGTACACGGCCACCGAATACCGTACGGCCGTGGGCCGCACCACGCCGCTCGCCCCGCTCACCGGCCGGCCCGTCGACTCCCCGTGGGACCCCGGACTGCGCCCTGCGCTCGTCGAACTGGGGGTACGTGTCGAGGAGGAGTCCGTCCTCGACGATCTCCTCACCGATCTCCTCGACGGTCCGTCCACGAGGAACGGCAGGGCGGGCGCTCAGTAGTTCGCCCCGACGTGGGCCGCCGATGGAGACAGCGGGAACCGTGCGTACGCCTCCACGGCCGTCCTGCGAACACATCGCCGGCCCCCGGTCGTGCCCACGGTTTCGGCCGTGGAACGGGCTCGGCGCGCGTACGACGTCATCCCGGTGTGGTGCTCAAGGAGGTCGCATCCGGCAAGCCCTCCGCCGAGGTCGGCCACTGGACGGCAGCACGGGCTCGTGGGCGAGGCGTGGCCCCCGAGCCCTGGAAATTCTCACCGTCCGTCCCTCGACGCCTTCCGAGCCGATGGCCTGGAACGCCCCTCCGAGGCGGAACACGGTGTCCGGCGCCGTCCGGTGCCACGAGGGGCCTGCGTCACCTCATCTACGATCAACCGCGTGTGCGCAAACGTCATAGTCGCCGAAGACGACGAGAAACAGGCCGAACTTGTACGCCGCTATCTGGAACACGAGGGCCACGCGGTCACGGTCGTCGGGGACGGCCTGGCTGCCCTTGCCGAGGTCCGGCACCGGGAGCCCGATCTGCTGGTGCTCGATGTGATGATGCCGCGGGCCGACGGTCTGGACGTGGTACGTGTGCTGCGCGCCGAGCACCGGGAGCTGCCGGTGCTGATGCTGACGGCCCGCAGCACGGAGGACGATCTGCTGCTGGGTCTGGATCTCGGTGCGGACGACTATGTGACGAAGCCGTACAGTCCGCGTGAGTTGATGGCGCGCGTACGGACGCTGCTTCGTCGCACCCGGCAGGTTGCGGCAGGTACCGATCCCGCCGCGGATCAGGTACTGACGGTGGGTGCGCTCGTGGTCGATCCGGTCCGGCACGAGGTGTCGGTCGAGGGCCGGTTCGTGGAGTGCACGCCCGGTGAGTTCCGGATTCTCGCCGCCATGGCGGCCGAGCCCGAGCGGGTCTTCACCCGGCAGCGGCTCCTGGAGGAGCTGCACGGCTTCGACCGGTACATCAGCTTTCGCACCGTCGACGTGCACATCATGAACCTGCGCAAGAAGATCGAGCCCGCACCGCGTCGGCCGGCCCGGCTGCTCACCGTCTTCGGTGTCGGCTACAAGCTGACGGACCCGGCGAGGAATGCTTCGCGTGCGTCGTCGTAGCCGGGTGCGTGGTGTGCCCCTTCGACGTGAGCAGCGGGCGCGGCTGCCGCTCCGCAAGAGTCTGTTCGGCCGTCTGCTGGCGGTATCGGCGCTGGTGGCGGCGTGTTCGGTGGCCGCCACGGCCTGGCTTGCCGTACAGACCACCTCCGGCGCCATCAAGCAGGAACAGGGTCAGAACCTCACCGCCGACGCCCGGATCTACAACACCCTGCTCGGATACGCGGCGGCTCACCCCACCTGGGACGGCGTCGACAGCACCGTGCACGACCTGGCGCGGCAGTCCGGTCGGCGGATCGCCCTCACCACCGAGCAGCGCCGTCCACTCGCCGATTCCGCCACCCGGCCGTCCCCGCCCGCCCTGCCGCCCGAGGCATCGGCGATCGTGGATCCGCTGTCCGTGGACACGGCGCTGTCCCAGACGGTGGGCCGGGCCGGCGTCACGGCCGACCGTGTCGACCCGCGAGCAGTCGGTCCGTTCCGGCTGCCCGCGGCCGAGCGTACGGCGTTGCAGCGTGCCGCCGACCGGAGTGTGGCGTGCCTGAATCGGTCCGGGGTCGCGGCAGATGTGGTCCAGGGCCCGAGTGGGCGCCCGCGCATCGAGGTCGTGGGCAACGATCCCGACCGGGTGCAGGGCACCAGGTGCGCATCCGACAAATTGGATGAACCGACAGCGACCGAGCGGAAGGCGCTGGGGGCGCTCAATCAGCTCGCCGATGCCTGCCTGAAACGTCAGGGCCGCACCGGCGTGCGGCTCAATCCGGATCTGTCCTGGGGCGACGGTCCCAAGCCGATGCCCAGCGCCGGCGTCTCCGCCCGAACGCCCGCCCCCGCGCCGAGCGTCCGCACCGGCGACGACGACCGGGCCACCGCATCCTGCGTGGGCACGGCCCGCCGTGAGCAGCTCAGTTCCTATGTCGCCTCGCCCGCACTGCTGTTCATCGGCGACGAGGGCGGCACGACCGTGCCCGGCTTCGACCTCTCCCCGGCGAACACCGCGAAGATCGCGGGTGCCGCGGCGCTCGTCCTGGCGCTCACCGTCGGAGCCACCATGCTGGCCGGGGCCCGGCTCGTACGGCCGCTGCACGCCCTCACCGGTGCGGCACAACGGATGCGGGACGGGGAGGACTCCGCGCCGGTGCTGGTCACCGACGACAACGAGATCGGGCGGCTCGCCGCGGCCTTCAACGACATGTCGGCCCACCGTGCCCGCCTCGAAGGACAGCGCAAGGACATGGTCAGCGACGTCGCCCACGAACTACGCACCCCGCTGAGCAACATCCGCGGCTGGCTGGAGGCAGCGCAGGACGGTCTGGCGGAGCCCGACCCGGCGTTCATCTCCTCGCTCCACACGGAGGCCGTTCAGCTGCAGCACATCATCGACGATCTCCAGGATCTGGCCGCGGCCGACGCGGGTGCGCTGCGGTTGCACCCCGAGCCGGTACGCATCGAGGACGTTCTGGGACAGGTCGCCGCGGCCCACCAGGGGCGGGCGGAGACGGCTGGGGTCACGTTGACCGTCCTCACGGCGACGGCCGGCGCTCCCAGTCCCGAGCTGACGGCCGATCCGGTCCGGCTGCATCAGGCCATCGGCAACCTCGTCTCCAACGCGGTGCGTCACACTCCGGCCGGTGGAAATGTCACATTGCATGCGCACGGGTCAGCGTGCGCGGACCAGGTCGTGGTGGACGTCACGGATACGGGCAGCGGCATCCCTGCCGAAGATCTGCCCCATGTCTTCGACCGCTTCTGGCGCGCGGAGAAGTCCCGCAGCCGCCGCACCGGCGGCAGCGGGCTGGGCCTGGCGATCGTACGGAAACTCGTCGAGGCGCACGGCGGCTCGGTGAGTGCCGTGAGCGTCGAGGGGCAGGGTTCGGTGTTCACGCTCCGGCTGCCGGCAGATCATGCACGGACGGGGTCGGACGAATGGGGAGAGGCTGGTGGGTCGGGCGAGTCCCAAGGAGCCTCGACGGGCCTGCCGGGGAGCGTGGCAGGCGGCTGCGAGCGCGAGAGCGGCGCGGGCGGACCCGAGCCTGCCGTGGGCGGCCGTGGAAGCGGTGCGGGCCAGGCCTGATGCGATGACCACAGCGATCTGACAGCTTCTTCATAACTTCACGCCAGCCTGTCGGCATGCCTTGTGCCCGGTGCGAACCGGCTTCCGGGCACCACCGAGGCCGACCTGGAATGGAGCCATGCCCATGCCCCACCGTCTGTCCCTGCGTACCGCCCTTCTTGCCGCTGTCGCGGCCGGCGCGGTACTCGTCCCGTCGACCGCGGCCTTCGCCGACAGCACGCCCGCACCGAAGCCGTCCGTCGAGCCGTCCGCCGCAGCCGCCCCGGCCGGTACCACCACCGCGCCCACGCGGGGCACGGAGCCGTCGGTTGCGCCCCGTGGCGGTGTCGCCGCAGGCGACAGTCCCGCCCCGGCCGTGGTCGAGCGTCCGGCCGCGGACAAGCGTTCCGCGGCCGCCGCTCCGCGCGGTGGCGTCGCCGCGGGCGAGCGACCGGCCGGGACCTCGGGCGGCAGCACCACCGCCCTTGCCGGGTCGGCCGCAGCCGCTCTTCTGGTCGCGGGAGCGGGAACGGTCGTGCTGCGCCGCCGCTCCGCCGCCCAGCAGGGCCGCTGAACTGCCGCTGCGTCAACCACGTCACGGCAACCGACATGCACGGCAATGTGACCGCGCGCGACAACTGACCGTGCACAGCAGTTGACCTTCCCTCGTGGCGCCGCCCGGTCCCGGGCGGCGCCACTGCCATCTCCGTCCCGTTCTGGAGCCCCCATGTCCCGTACAACCATGTCGCTTTGGCATGCCACACTTCCGGTGCTCGCCTGTCTCGCTCTCACCGGCTGCTCCTCCGGCGCCGTGGATGCCTCGTCCGCCGCATCACACGCCGGCGCGAGTTCATCCAGCGTCCCGGGCTCTCTCAACTCTCCCAAGGACACGGGGCCCGAGGGGACGCAGAAGCCCGAGAAGTCCGGGAAGCCGAAGTCCGCGGCAAGCCCCACCCATGTCAGCATCCCTTCGATCGGGGTGAACAGCTCGCTGATGCGGCTCGGTCTGAACGAGGACGGCACCGTCCAGGTCCCGCCCGCCGAGAAGGGCATGACGGTCGGCTGGTACACCGGTGGCGCCGTCCCCGGCGAGCGTGGCGCCGCGGTCCTCATCGGCCACAACGACACCCGCTTCGGGAAGGCCGTTTTCCACGATCTGAAGAAGATCGGCAAGGGTGCGGACATCGCGATCCGCAACGACCGGGGAGCGGAGATCCACTTCAGGGTCACCGGCACGGAGACCGTCAGCAAGAAGGCCTTCCCGACCAAGAGGGTCTACGGCGCCACCGACGAGCGAGTCCTGCGCCTCATCACCTGCGACGGCGCCTTCGACGCACAGGGCCACCCCGTGGACAATCTCATCGTGTACGCCGCCCGGAGCTGACGGCGACCGCGACCGCCTCCCCCGGCGCGTCGTCGACGCTCTGCGCTGCCGTGTCCCGGCCCACCGGGCGGCCCGGCCACCAGAAGGCGGGGCCGACGCGAGGGTCGCGCGGTGCAACGTCCCCGGCGACGTCACACCCACCAATGACCGTGCGAGGTCGGAGAGGAGACCCTCGGGCGCGCTCTGCCAAGAGTCTCACGGGTACCCGCGTCGTGTATCCAGGAGAATGGACACGTGCGCTATCAGATACTCGGCCCCGCCCGTGCCTACCGCGAGGACGGAACCCCTGTCACCGTCGGCGGGGCCCGGCTGCGCGCGCTGCTCACCGTCCTCGCCCTGCGGCCGGGGCACAGCATCCCGGCAGCCGTCCTCGTCGACGCGGTGTGGGTGGGCGCGCCCCCCGCCGACGCGGCCGGTGCCCTCCATGCACTGGTGGGCCGGCTGCGCAGGGCCCTCGGCCCCGCAACGGTGACCTCGGCCGACGGCGGGTACGCGCTGTGCGCAGCTCCGGCCGACGTCGACGCCCACCGTTTCGAGCGGCTGGCCGACGACGGCACGCGTGCCCTGGCCGCAGGCAACCCGGCCGCCGCCTTCGCCCTCCTCAACGACGCCCTCGCACTGTGGCCGGGCGGCCCCGCCCTCGCCGACCTGCCCGAGCACAGCGCCGAGGCCGGCCGGCTCGGCATCCGGCTGTTCGCGGCCCGCCGGGGGCGGCTCGGTGCGCTGCTGGCGCTCGGGCGGGCCGAGGAGGCCCTGCCCGAGCTCACCGCTCTGTGCGACGAACACCCGCTGGACGAACCCCTGCAGGCCCTGCGGCTGCGCGCGCTGCGGGCCACCGGCCGTACAGCTGAGGCACTCGACGCGTACGAGACGCTGCGCCGCGACCTGACCGACCGTCTGGGCACCGATCCGGGTGACGAACTGCGTTGCTTGCACGGCGAGTTGCTCGCTCTGCCCACTGAACAGGCCGCTTTCGGGGAACCCGCGGCGGCCGACGGGAACCTGCGGGCCCGCCTGACCAGCTTCGTCGGGCGCCAGGACGACATCGCGGCCATCGGGGCCGATCTCATGCACGCGCGACTGGTCACGCTGCTCGGGCCCGGCGGTGCCGGCAAGACACGGCTGTCGATGGAGGCAGCCGAGGCGACCGGCGCCGGCCGGCGCTGGCCGGACGGAGTGTGGCTTGCAGAACTCGCCCCCGTGGACGACCCGTCGACGCTGCCCGAGGTCGTGCTCACCGCGCTCGGCGCCCGCCAGACCGTACTGCCCGGCGCGAAGACGGAGGAACTGCGCGCCGTCGACCGCGGCAACTGGGATGCCCCACTGGTCCGGCTGACCGAGCACTGCGGCGGACGCCGGATGCTCCTGCTGCTCGACAACTGCGAGCACGTCGTGGAGGCGGCGGCCCGGCTCACCGAGGAAGTACTGGCCCGGTGCCCAGGGGTGACCGTCCTGGCCACCAGCCGTGAGCCCCTCGGGGTGCCGGGCGAGGTGCTGCGCCGGGTGGAGCCGCTGCCCGGCCCGATGGCCCTGCGGCTCTTCGCCGAACGCGGGGCCGCCGCACGTCCCGATTTCCGGCCCGAGGACGATCCGGAGGCCGCGGCCGAGATCTGCCGTCGGCTGGACGGACTGCCACTCGCCATCGAACTGGCAGCCGCCCGGCTGCGGATACTCACCTCCCGGCAGATCGCGGACCGGCTCGACGACCGGTTCCTGCTGCTCACCGGCGGAGCCAGGACCGCACTGCCCCGGCAACAGACCCTGCGTGCGGTCGTCGACTGGTCCTGGGACCTGCTCGGTGCCGAAGAGCGCGCGGCCCTGTGCGCGCTGTCCGTGTTCACCGGCGACTGCGACCTGCCGGCGGTCGAAGCGGTCTGCGGGCCCGGCGCCCTGGGCCTGCTCGGCTCACTCGTCGACAAGTCGCTGGTCGTGGCCACAGCCCCGACCGCCACCGGGACCGGCATGCGCTACCGATTGCTGGAAACGATCGGCGAATACGCCGCCGAGCGGCTGGACGAGTCGGGGAGACGGACCGGGGTGGAGCGCCGCCACCTCGTCCATTTCCGCGAACTGGCCCGCCGTACCGACCCGCTGCTGCGCGGGGACGGCCAGCGGGCGGCGATCGCGGTCTTCCAGAACGAGTACGAAAACCTGCGAGCCGCCCTGCGCCGGGCAGTGGCCGCCGAGGAGGAGCACGAGGCGCTCTGTCTTGTCCACGCCCTCGCCTGGTACTGGCAGATCCGTGATCTGCGGGCCGACGCCAGACACTGGTCCGGGGCCGTCGCGGCGCTGGGCCCCGACCCCTTCGCCGCCCCGGTCGCACCCGCCCCGCCACTGTACGAGCGGTGCACCGACGCCCCTCCGCCGATGAGTCCGGATCTGCTCGTCGAGGCGCGGCGCGGCGTCCGGCTCATCCATCTCTCGTCCATGAGCCACGAGCTCGACAAGTGGATCACGCCCGAGGCGGTGGAGTACTGCGGCAGGATCGTCGAGGTCTACCGGTCGGGTGTGCCGCAGACCTGCCGCACACCCGGGGTGCTGTGGATACACGCGGTCATGCTGACCAGCGAGCCGGGCCGCCTGCTGGAGCTCATCGACCGAGCCGTCGAGTCCTGCCGTTCGCTGGGTGACGACTGGGATCTGGCCTCCACCCTCCAACTGCGGGCGAACATGCTGGCCAACCGGGGCGACAAGGCGGACGAGGCGGCCCGGGACGCCGATGAGAGCCTGGCGCTGTTCACCCGGCTCGGCGATTCCTGGGGTGCGGCAGAGGCACTGTCCGTGCGGGGCGAATCCTACGAGCGCTCCGGTGACAACGCCGGTGCGGCGAGGGACTTCCGGGCCGCGATCCGCCATGCGCAGCAACTGGGCGCACTCTCTCAGGTCGCTCTGCTCAGGACCCGGCTGGCCGGCGTCATGACGGAGCCGGGGCAGGGCACGGAGGCCGAAGCGGTGCTGCGTGAGGTCCTCGCCGAGGCCGACCGGCACAGTCACATGGTCGGACCCGCCGCGCGGATGACACTGGCCGTCTGGCTGAACCGCACCGGCCGCACCGAGGATGCGCGTGCCGAACTGGAGCGGCTGCTCGGTACGTTCAGGTATTCTAGCCTCGCGACGTTCGAGGGGCTCGTGCACGGACTGCTGGCCTGGACGGCCAACCTGGACGGCCGGTACGCGGACGCACTCAGCCGGGCGCGGGAAGCGCTGGCCCGGGCACGGGACCCGCTGGGCACGCTGGTCGCTCCGCAGATGCCGGCGGTACACCTGATGACCATGGCCCGCGCGCTGGCCGGGCTGGGAGGCACGGTCCGAGTCGCGAACGCGGCCCGGCTGCTGGGAGCGGCCGACGCCCTGCTGCCCCCCGGCTACTGTCCCGCCGCGCAGGAGCGCGCATCGCACGAGGACGCCGAGGCGGCGGTCCGGGCCGGCCTGACGGACGCCGCCTACGAGGCCTTGTACGCCGAGGGAGGCCGCCTCACGGTGGACGAGGCAGCCTCCTTGGCGGCGGTGTGAACCGCCCGGCCGGCCCGGGTACCGGGCTCAGGTCCTGCGGCGGAACTTGGCGACGGCGAGCGGTGCGGTGATCAAAGTGATTGCCGCCGCCCAGGCCAGTGTCATCGCGGCGGAGTGGGCGACCGGCCCGCCGCTGATCAGTCCGCGGGCCGCGTCCGCGAGGTTGGACAGCGGGTTGTAGTCGGTGAACGCCTGCAGCCAGCCCGGCATCGAGGACGGCGGGGCGAAGATGGACGACCCGAACTGCAGCGGCATCAGCACCAGCATCGCCATGCCCTGGACGGTCTGCGTGGTCTTCATCGTGAGTCCCAGCAGGATGAAGATCCACATCAATGACGAACCGAACACCGCGGACAGCCCCACGGACGCAAGCAGCCCGAGCACCGAGGTCTTGATCTCCAGACCGAGCAGGAAGCCCACGCCCAGCAGGATGGCGATGGCGATCAGCATCCGGCCGAGCTCCACCACGATCTTCGCGATCAGCACCGAGGACCGGGCGATCGGCATCGTCCGGAACCGGTCCATGACCCCCTTGCGGAAGTCTTCGTTGACGCCGCTGCCGACGGCCATGGCGATGTTCATGCCCAGCATCGCCATGAGGCCCGGTACGACGTAGTTGACGTACGCGTCGCGGTCGCCGCCCAGCGCTTGACCAACCGAACCACCGAAGACGAACACGAACAGCAGGGTGAAGATGACCGGCATCAGCACGACGTCGAACATCGACCCGGGGTCCTGCTTGATCTGCATGACGTTGCGCCGGGTGAGGGCGCCGATGTGCCGGAGGTTCGCTCGCAGGCCGATCCGGCTCTCGTCAGCGGGGCCGTGCTCCGGAGCGGACGTCGGGGCGGTGGACGAAGAACGGGAAAGCGTCGCTGTGCTCATGCCGCGACCTCCTCGGGAACGGTGCCGGACGCCCGGTCCGCGGACTCGTCGGGCGGGGCGGAGGTGGACTTCTGTCCGGTGATGGCCAGGAACACCTCGTCCAGGCTGGGCAGATGGGTGCCGATGTACGAGATGCCGAAGCCTCGCGTGCCCAACAGAGCGATCACCGCGTTCAGTTGCTCGTCGTGGCGGATCGGGACGTACAGCAGGCCGTCCTGCGGGACGGACTGCGCGCCGGCGATCCCGTCCAGTCCGGCCTCGGTGACCGCCCGCGCCATGGCGGAGAGCTGCGCCGGTTCGGACGGCCGGATCTTGAGCATCCGGCCGCCGACCTTGGCTTTCAGCTCGTCCACTCCGCCGGTGGCGATGACCCTGCCCCGGTCGATGACCGCCAGCTCGCTCGCAAGCTGTTCGGCCTCCTCCATGTACTGGGTGGTGAGCAGGACGGTGACGCCCTCGCCGACCATCCGCTGGACCTCCGCCCACACTTCGTTGCGCGTGCGGGGGTCGAGGCCGGTGGTCGGCTCGTCCAGGTAGAGGATCGCGGGCTGCCCGATCATGGACGCCGCGAGGTCCAGTCGGCGCCGCATGCCGCCGGAATACTGCACAACAGGCCTTTTGGCAGCTTCTGTCAGGGAGAATCGCTCCAGCATCTCCTCGGAGCGCTGCCGGGCGTCCTTGCGGGACAGGTCCAGCAGCCGCCCGATCATGTAGAGGTTCTCCCAGCCGGACAGTTTCTCGTCCACCGAGGCGTACTGTCCGGTCAGGCCGATGATGCGGCGCAGTTGGCGCGGGTTCTTCACCACGTCGCAGCCGGCGACCCGCGCCGTGCCCGCATCGGGCCGCTCCAGAGTGGACAGGCAGCGGACCAGCGTCGTCTTGCCGGCGCCGTTGGGGCCCAGGACTCCGAGGACGGTGCCTTCGCGGACGTCGAGATCCACTCCGTCCAGTGCTTTGGTCTCGCCGTAGTGCTTGACCAGTCCCCGCACCTGGACGGCCGGCCGGCCGCCGTCGGGGTTCTTGTCGATTCGCGTCATGTCTTCATGAGATCAAGCTCCGCTGACAAACACCCGACACGATTCCTACAGGCGGCCGACGGCCCGCCGACCGGGGCGTCGCGGCAGGCCACCGGTCCGGTGCTGGCGCCGGCCGCGTCCCGCTGACGAACCGAAGTCTCAGCGGTGCGGGCTCCGTACCTGCTCACCGATGCGGCGGTTCACACCCCCTGGCCGACTCGTCCAGCCGGAAGAAGGCTCGGTAGAGGTCGAGCTGGTGGTCGAGCATGTGGGCACCGTGAAGGACGGGATGGCCCAGCGCCGCAGCACTCCTCAGCAGGGCGGTTTCCCTCGGCTTCATGATCACGTCCGCTACCACGCACCGCGGGGCGAGGGCCCGCAGGGAAAACGGCTGCGGATCGTCGGCCCGCATGCCCAGCGGGGTCGCGTTGACCACGATGTCCGCCTCGTCGAGTGCGGGTTTCGCCTCGCCCGTCGCACGACCGGGCCAGTGCTCCTCCAGGCGTGCGAGGAGCCCGTGGAGCTTGGCCACGTCCGGGTCGCAGAGCGTCAGTTGTGCTGCGCCCGCGGACAGCAGCGCCGCCGCTATCGCACTGCCGGCACCACCGGCGCCCATCAGGACGATCCGCTTCCCCGCGGGAAGATGGCCGGCTTCGATCAGTCCGCGAACGAAACCGATGCCGTCGAAGTTCTCTCCCCTCCAGCGGCCGTCCGGTTCGCGGCGCAGCGCGTTGACGGCCCCGGCCGCTGCGGCCGCCGGGCTCACCTCGTCCGCCAGGCGCAGGGCTGCCGCCTTGTGCGGAATGGTGACGAGGATTCCGTCCAGGTTCTTCGTCTGCGTGAGCCCGTGGAAGACCCTGGCGAAGGCGACCGGTTCCACGTGCACGGGGAGCAGCACCGCATCGATGCCGAGGCGGGCGAAAAGAGGGTTCAGGAGCGACGGTGCCCGCACTTGTTCGACAGGGTCACCGAGGACGGCGTAGAGCCTCGTGCTTCCTGAGATCCGCGTCGGTGCAGAGACGTCGGGAACTACGGGTTCCATTCCTTGCCTTCCGTGAACAGTTGGTCCCCCCTAGCCGGGAGGTTAGGGGTTGTGCGCGATCGCCGGGGACGGGAAGGGTGATGGAGGCATTCGGCCGGGCGGGATCTCGCTCCGGCCCGTGACTCGAAAGGATGTCAGGTGACCGCGCATCTCACCGACCCCAGCCTGTGGATCCGGCGGTTCCACCCCTCCGAGAACGCCGGGGCCAGGCTTGTGTGCCTACCGCATGCCGGGGGGTCCGCGCCGTTCTACTTCCCTGTTTCCAAGGCACTGTCGCCCGGTGTCGATGTGCTCTCCGTGCAGTACCCGGGGCGCCAGGACCGGCGTGCGGAGCCGTGCATCGAGGATCTGCCCGAGCTGGCCGACGCGGTGGTCGATCAGGTGCTTGCGTGGGCGGACCGGCCGCTGGCGTTGTTCGGGCACAGCATGGGAGCCACGCTTGGCTTCGAGGTCGCGCTGCGGCTGGAGCAGAAGGGCGTGATGCCGCTCGTGCTGTTCGCGTCCGGGCGGCGTGCGCCCTGCCGGCACCGGGACGAGTCCGTTCATCTCCGTGACGACGACGGCATGATCGAGGAGCTGCGGTCGCTCAACGGCACCGGGGCCCAGGTGTTCGGCGACGAGGAGCTGATGCGTATGGTGCTGCCCGCCATCCGCAGCGACTACAAGGCGGCCGAGACCTACCGCTACACCGGCGGGCCGCGCCTCGCGGCCCCTGTTCACGCCCACACGGGCACCGATGATCCCAAGGCGAGCGTGGATGAGGTCCGCTCGTGGGCCGAGCACACCGAGGGTGAGTTCGAGCTGAACACCTACACCGGGGGTCACTTCTACCTCAACGACCATGCGCCGCAGGTCATCGCTTCGGTCTCCCGGACGATCTCGTCGCTGTTGCCCTGACGGTCCGGCGGGCGCGGTCCCCGGCCCGGCCGGCGTCTGCAGGCAGGACGTCGTCGGCCTGGAAGCCGGGGCGTGTACGAGGGGTTCCCCGCCGTCGGCCCCGACGGCGGGGAACCCGGACCTGCGGGCCGTGCCGAATCCGGTGGCCCTGCCCGTAGCCGTCATCGCACCCCCGCCTCGCACCCGCCCACCGCATGCGGCCATGTGGGGCCGTTTCTCATGGCGGTGTGGTGGCGTCCTGCCCAGAGGAAGGACGCCATCGCTGATCCACCGCGGTGCCTACTCCGCGAGCTGTGTGGCCCCGACCCAGGTGAAGACACGCAGGGGGACGCCGTCGTGCAGTTCGCTCCCCGCCGTGGGCTCGAAGTGCTCGTACCGGTTGCCCCGAAGCAGCTTCAACTTTTCGTCCAGCTGCTCCACGTAGCAAATGCGCTGCTCTTCGGAGAGATAGGTGGAAGGTCCACCCCGGAGAATCACATTGGGCTCGAAGATGCTCATGCGGTCACTACTCCTCGGCTGCTGTCACGGTTTCGGTCAAGGGAGTCCGCCGCGGCCGGTACAGCGATTGCGGTGACCACAAGGCCATTCCCGACGATCCAACGGCCGGCAAATCCCCTGGGGGCATTATGAATATCGCGTATACCCTGCGGAAGGATCCGTGCAGAAAATGTTCCGTTCACCGGGTCGATCTCGATGAGAGCGTCATCGAATTCAAGTGACCGATGCGTGAGCGGGAACCATGTTTTATATACGCTTTCCTTGGCACTGAAAAGCATTCTGTCCCAGTACACACCGGGAAAGCTACGAAGGAGTTCCTTCGTCATGGTCTCTTCCCGGGGAAGCGCCACGGCCTCAAGGACGCCGTCCGGCAGTTGCTGGTTGGGCTCCGCATCGATGCCGAGCGAGGCGATCCCCGCGGCCCGGGCGACCGCCGCCGCCCGGTAGCCGCGGCAGTGCGTGATGCTCCCCCGCACCTGGTCGGGCCAGACCGGCTCCCCCTTTTCGCCCGACAGGATGGGCCGGTCAGAGGGGAATCCGAGGCGCGCAAGCGCATTTCGGGCACAATGACGCCCCGTGGTGAATTCGCGGCGCCTCGAATCGATGGAGTTGCGCACCAGGGCCTCCTCCTCGGGAAGAAGGACGACACCCGGCGGGTCCTCGAATACTTCGTGCGAAGCGACTTCCGCCGCGAGCATCTGCTCAATCATCGCCTTCACCCATTCCGGGCCGGTGGTCGTCCGATAACCACAGGGAAGGATTTCGTGAAGCATATTTCTCCTCCGTCGGCGACGGCACCCCTATGTTCGGTCCTTCACCCCTGTTTGTCTGCCGACCCCCCTGCATTCATGCGAATCCGAGTCACGGGTGCGGGAGTGTGGTTCATGCTGCGGCCGTGGCGGCCTGCGTGCGGACGGACGACGAGGAGCGAGGACATGCCCCAGGAACACCGGCGGATCGAGGTGCCGCTGGGTGCGCGGTCGTACTCCGTGCACATCGGCCCCGGCGTGCGGCACACGCTGCCCGAGGTGGTGGCCGGGCTGGGCGCGGCGCGGGTCGTCATCGCGTCCGCGCGGCCCGAAGCCTGGGTGCCGGATCCGGGTGTGCCCTCGCTGACACTGGCGGCGAAGGACGGCGAGGACGACAAGACCCTGGCGACGGTGGAGGAACTGTGCCGCCGGTTCGCCGAGTTCGGACTGACCAGGACGGACGCGGTGGTCTCCTGCGGAGGCGGTACGACCACCGATTCGGTGGGCCTGGCGGCGGCGCTCTACCACCGCGGTGTTCCGGTGATCCATCTGCCGACGTCGCTGCTGGCCCAGGTGGACGCGAGCGTCGGCGGGAAGACCGCGGTGAATCTGCCGCAGGGGAAGAACCTGGTCGGGGCGTACTGGCAGCCGAAGGCCGTGCTCTGCGACACCGACTACCTGGACACCTTGCCGCCCCGGGAGTGGCTGAACGGCTATGGCGAGATCGCCAGATGCCACTTCATCGGAGCGGGTGACCTGCGCGGCCTGTCGCTGCACGAGCAGATCGCTGCGAGTGTGGCCCTGAAGGCGTCCGTCGTCGCCGCCGACGAGCGGGATTCGGGGATGCGGCACATCCTCAACTACGGCCACACGCTGGGTCACGCCCTGGAGCGGGCGACCGACTACGCCGTCCGGCACGGCGAGGGCGTCGCCATCGGCACCGTGTTCGCCGGACTGCTGGCCGGAGCGCTGGGCCGTATCGACGGCGCGCGGGTGGCGGAACACCACCAGGTCGTGGCGAGTTACTCGCTGCCCACCGAGCTGCCGGCCGGGCTGGCGCCGGACCGCCTCATCGCTCTGATGAGGCTGGACAAGAAGGCCACCACCGGCCTGTCGTTCGTCCTGGACGGGCCGCGGGGACCGGAGCTGGTGCACGACGTCCCCGAGCTCACGGTCGCCGAGACCCTCGCCACCATGGCATCCGTTCCCCCTGACCACATCACACCCACCGACGGCACGAAGGGTGCATCGTGAGCACACTGCTTCTCCTCAACGGCCCCAACCTGGGCATCCTCGGACAGCGTGAACCGGACGTCTACGGGAAGGCGACGCTGGCCGACATCGAGCGCTCCGTGGCCGGGGAGGTGAGAACGCGGGGCTGGGAGGTGGTTTCGATCCAGCGTGAATCCGAGGGCGAACTGATCCATGCGATACAGGACAGCTACGACACGGTCGGCGCGATCGTCAACCCCGGCGCACTGATGATCGCCGGCTGGAGTCTGCGCGACGCGCTGGCCAACTATCCGCAACCGTGGGTGGAGGTGCATCTCTCCAATGTCTGGGCGCGGGAACAGTTCCGGCACGAGTCGGTCATCGCGCCCCTGGCCAGCGGGGTCATCGTCGGTATGGGGGCGCTCGGCTACCAGCTGGCGGCGCGCGCCCTGCTGACGCTGACGCAGGAGTGAGTGCCCCGTCCGGGCGGAGGCTCACGGTCCCCCGGGGGGAGGGACCGGTGCCTGCCTGAACGCCCGGACGGGAGTACGGGGCAAACCCGGCAGTCAGCTTTCGGCGGGCCGGCCGAGGCGGGTCGACAGGCGTTTGCCGTACGCCTTGCTGAACTGCACGATCACGATGAGCAGCAGCGTGAGCAGACCAGCGCCCAGCAGCGGAACGCTGTCGACGGGCAGGGTGTACGCCATGACCACCCGGGCCACCGCGTCGATCATGAAGGCCGTTCCCCAGGCGATGGTCAGCACCCGCATGGCCCGACGGAACTCAGGCACGTTCTCCCAGTCCTCACGCCAGGCCGCCGAGGTGGCCTCGGGGAGCAGGGGCATGGTCGCCTGGTAGATGAAGGGCCGCGAGGCCAGCAGCGTGCTGAGCATCCAGAGCCCGACCAGGGCCGTCAGATAGCTTTCCCGGGCCAGGACGAGCCGGGGGTCTCCCGTCAGCAGCGACACCAGTGAGGCGCTGAGCACGATGCTCAGGGAGAACAGGGTGGGCCGCTCCACCCGCCGGTCCTTGATCAACCGGTAGACCATCCGCACTACAGGAAGAACGCTGCTGAGTACGAGCGCGAGCCACTGGTTCACACCCATCAGCCGGAGCCCGTAGAAGAGCAGGAGCGGCAGGGCGATGTCCAAGGCCGCCACCTCGATGAGGGCGGTACGTGGGCTGCGGCCGGTCCGTTCCGGCTGCTCGTCATTCTCCGGGAGCGTGATGGGCTCCGGTTCCGGCCCTTCCTGAGCCTGAAGCGCTGGCTTCACGACAGCCTCCTCTCCTTGCTGCTTCGGGTCCTGCCGTGCTGTGTTCATCGACGACGCTACGCACCTGCGGAGGTCTGCGGAATGCAGTCGGGAGCACAGTCGGGGTGCAGAAAACTGCACCTGCCCGCAGGAGTGCGCGCATGACAGACTGTGGATCACACGAGCTGCCGGGAGGTGCGATGACCAACGGAGAACGGCCCTTTGGCACTTCCCGGCGGCACGGTCACTGGCTCGCCCCGGTCCGGGGGGTCGCGCTGGCCGCGCTCGGTACGGCCGGTGTGCTGCTCGTCGTACCCATGGCTCTGGCCCTCCTGTTCGGCGCGGTGGAAACGGTGCTCCGGTTCCGCCGGCTGCCCGGACTGCGCCGCCGGCTGGCCGCCTCCTGGTCACAGGTGGAGATCGCCGATCCGTATGTTCCTCATGCCTCGGAGTCCCGGGCGAGGGAAGGTGGGCTGTACCGCTACGGCACGCGTCTGTACGCCTCCGGCCGTACGGCCCGGCGTAAGCATGGTGCTCGGAAGATCATCCGGGACCCGGCGACCGCGCGCGATCTGTGGTGGCTGCTGCTGGACCCGTTCGTCGGGGCTCCGATGGCTGTGCTGCCCGCCGCTCTGATCGGTGCCGGTCTGGCGGGTGTCATTTCGCCCCTGTGGCACACAGGGCCCGGCACCGTACTTGTGCCGGGCCTGGGCCTGGCTTCGGTGTCGGCCGGTTTCGCGGCAGGGCCGCCGATGATCCGGGTGCACGGGTACTGGACGAGACTGCTCCTGAGCGGTGGCGGGCCGGCGACGGGCGGCGGGACCCGGTGGCGGGTCCGGTCGTGGCGGCGGGTCCAGACGGTGGGGGCGGCCTTCCTGCTGTGCGGGCTCGCGGTGTGCGGGCTCGTCCTCGCCGTGCTCCAGCTGATCACCGCGGCGCTCTCCTTGGTTTTCGGGCTCGTTCCCGTTTTCGCCCAGGTGGTTCTGGTGAGCCGCAAGCTGGTGAACCTGTGGCGGGAGCTGTTGCGCAACGGGGGCCTGGCGGACATCGCGGAGCCGTACCGGCAACAGCCGCCCGCCCCTGTCCAGGGCGCCGATGGGCACTATGTGTACGGCCGTACGCTGCACCCCGGCCCGCTGCTGCCGACGTGGCTGGCCGCCCGCCGGTGGGTGTTAACCGACCCCGCGACCTGGCGCGACCTTCTGTGGCTCCTGACCAATCCGGTCGTGGCGGCGGTCCTGCTGCTCGGACCGGTGGCGCCGGTCTTCGCCATCGGGCTGTGGTGGCCCGGCCCGGTCGGCATCGCCGCGGCCCTGCTCGCGTCGGGTGCAGCCCTCTGGGTCACCCCGTACACGCTGCGGGCTCAGGCGCGCTGGTGCGCGCTGCTGCTGGCGCCCACCGAACGGTCCGCGCTCGCCCGGCGCGTGCAGCAGCTGACCACGACGCGGGCGGAGGCGACGGGTGTGCAGGCGGCGGAGCTGCTGAGGATCGAACGCGATCTGCATGACGGCGCCCAGACCCGGCTCGTCGCCATCGGAATGAGCCTGCGCGCGATCGAGCAGCGCCTCGGCAGTCAGCAGCCCGAGCTCCGGGCGATGGCCGCCGAGGCGCGGGAGAACTCCGCCGCGGCACTCCGCGATCTGCGCGGTCTGGTACGTGGTGTGCATCCGCCGGTCCTGGCCGAACGGGGGCTCGTCGACGCCGTGCGAACGCTGGCGCTGGCGCATCCGCTGACGGTCGAGGTGACCGCCGACCTCCAGGGGCAGGCAGAGGTGCCCGTGGCCGCCTGCGCTTACTTCTCCGTGAGCGAGGCACTCACCAACAGTGCGAAGCACTCTGGCGCCCAGCGCGTTCTGATCGACCTCCGCCACCGGGCGGGGGCACTGCGGATCACGGTGACCGACGACGGATGCGGCGGCGCCGATCCCGCACGCGGCAGCGGGATCCGGGGCATCCAGCGACGCCTGGCCACTTTTGACGGTCTGCTCGACGTGGCCTCGCCTCCGGGCGGCCCGACCACTTTGACGATGGAGCTCCCGTGCGTGTTGTCCTCGGCGAGGACCAGTATCTCCTCAGGAAAGGACTGACCCATCTGCTGGAGGACTACGGCTTCGAACTCGCCGCCGTGGTCGACAACGGCCCCGACCTGCTCAGCGCCCTGCTCCGGCACCGGCCGGACGTGGCCCTGGTCGACGTACGGCTGCCGCCGACGTTCACGGACGAAGGGCTCCAGGCGGCGCTGACCGCCCGCCGGGCGGTTCCCGGGCTCCCCGTACTGGTGCTGTCCCAGCATGTGGAGCAGTTGTACGCACGGGAGTTGCTGGCGGACGGCCGCGGCGGCATCGGTTATCTACTCAAGGACCGTGTCTTCGACGACGACACGTTCATCGACTCGGTGCGCCGTGTTGCTTCCGGCGGCACGGCCATGGACCCTGAAGTGATCAGTCAGTTGTTCCAGTCGATGGGGCCGTCACAGGCACAGCCGCTGGCCGCACTGACGGTGCGTGAGAGAGAGGTGCTGGCGCTCATGGCGGAGGGCAGGTCGAACGCGGCGATCGCGGAGCGGATGTCGCTCAGCGACAGCGCCGTGAGCAAGCACGCGGCCAGCATCTTCGCCAAGCTGGACCTGGTGCAGTCCACCAGTGACAACAGGCGAGTGCTGGCCGTCATCGCGTACCTCAACAGCTCACGCGAGTAGGAGAAGCGGGGTGAGTGGGGGCGGGGTGTCGGAAATCAGCAGGCCGGGCTGGTGACGTCGAACTCGAGCTCGACGGGAAGGTCCGTCCTGCGCTTGACCCGCAGCTTCCGGAAGACCTTGGTGAGGTGCTGCTCCACCGTGCTGACGGTGATGTGCAGCTTGCGGGAGATCTCACGATTCGTGTAGCCGAGCGAGGCCAGCGCGGCAACCCGGCGCTCGGAGAGGGTCAGCACGTCGGCGGCCGACGCGGCCTCGTCCACCGGCCGGGACCAGGTGTCGGCCTGCGCAGGATGCAGCACGATCGGCTCCTCCGGGCGGGTGAGTGCGGGATCCTGCACCCGCTGCACCCCGCTCTCCCTGGCCAGCCGCCCCGCACGCCGCGAAATCATCTGTGCCTTGCCGAACTCACCCATGCTCTCGTGGGCGCAGCTGAGGTCGAAGAGCGCCTGGGTGAGGGTCAGCCGGTCACCGCATGCCTGGAGGACCTCGACGGACTCCTTCAGGAGACTCAGCCGGCCACGATGACTTGCCGTGCCCGCCAGGACCCGCAAGGAGGCGCCGTACGTCCGCGAGGTGCGCGAACCGATGTGCGACATCTGCTCCTTGGTGAGCGCGCGCGCCTGCTCGTGATCGCCCAGCCGGAGAAGGACCTCGGCGGAGTCGGTCCGCCACGGTACGAACGCCGGGGAATCGAGCTGCCATAAGGTCATCAGCTCACCGCAGTAGCTGAAATCCGCGAGCGCCGCCTGCAGCCGGTCGGTCGCCAGGTAGTAGCGGCCCCGGGCGCGCAGATACGTCAGGCCGTACCGGGTCTGGAACATGGCCGCGGGCACCGGCTCCCGCAGGTACTTATGGGCGTTGTCGAAGTCGCCCCGGGCGGTGACGGCCTGGACGAGGGTGCCCAGCGTGGCCCCCACGCCGACACCCCAGCCCTCCACGCCAATCAGCGTCAGCGCCCCGACCGCGCACCGCTCGGCCTGGACCAGGTCGCCCTCCCGCAGGGCGATCTCAGCCCGCAGCCCGGACAGGACCGCTTGCCACGTCACCACACCGCGGGAGCCGGCTTCGGCGAGCAGCGTGTCGCACCAGCGCCCCGCCAGGAGAGGCTGCTCCGCGTAGATGAGCGTCTGGAGGGCCGAGCAGACGGATTCGAGCGTCGTGTCGCTCAACTGGGTGCTCTGCAGGATCTGCTCGGCCACCCTGATGCACCGCTCGTCCCCGCCGGTGCTCTCCCCGAGGACCGAACTGAGTACGGCCGACGCCTGTGCCTGCTGGCCCGGCGGCGTGGTCGCGCTGTCGAAGAGGTGGTCGCTCTCACCCGATCCGTGCGGGATGAACTGGGGGTAGGCGTGTCTGAGCAGGTTGCGCGCACCGGTCAGGACGGCGCTCGGCGCTTCGTTCGCGGACGGCCTGATGCGGGACAGATGCGTGATGAGTTCCTTGCCGTCCTGGATACGCCCGTGCCACATGAGGACGCGCAGCAGGTAGGCAGTCTGCTCCACGTCGAGGTGGCCTTCGCGCTGCGCCTGGAGCAGCGGTGACAGGTGGCGGGCGGCGCCTGTCGGGTCACTGCGCCACTTGGTCCGGACGAGCAGCATCCGCAGCAGGGCACGCTGCCGCTCTTCGGTACACACGGAGAGGGCGAACTCTATGTATCTGATCGCCGGTTCTTCGTCGTCGGCGGCCAGTGACTCCTCCGCGGCCCGTTGGAGTACCGCTATGGCCCAGTCCGCGCTCACGTGCTTGGCCGCCACCAGGTGGTCCGCGACGTCGGTGACGCTGCCGCCGCCGTCGCTCAGCAACTGAGCGGCACGCGTGTGCAGTTCCGCCAGCATGTGCGGGGCGAGGTCGTCGTAGACAGCCGCACGGGTGAGCCGGTGCCGGAACCGGCCGTCATGGATGATCCCCAGCGTTTGCAGTGACTGCAGAACACGGCGGAGCGCCTCCGGGCCGCGGCCGAGCAGCTCCGCGATCCTGTTCGTCGATCCGGTGGCGTCGAGTACGGCCAGACCCCTGGCGGCCTCGAGTTCGTCCGGGCCGCTGCGGCGCAGGCAGGTCAGGACGGCCTGCCGGAAACTCTCACCGATCGACGAGCCGCCTGCCCGGCCCGGCAGCTCCCCCGAGTCCGCGTGGTCCTCGATGAGGGCCCGTACCAGTAGCCGGTTGCCGCCGGTCATTTGGTGGGCTTCCGGCGCATGATGTGCCGCGCTCTGGCCGAGGTGCTGCGAGCACATCTCGCTGACGCCGTCCGCCGTCAGGGGTGCCAGACGTATCCTGTGGAACTGTGTCTGGCGGACCAGCTCGATCCGGAAGGCGGGGTGCACCGACCAGTCGCCCGACGATTCGGCGAGTACGAGCAGGATGCGGGAGGACCGCAGTCGGTTGACCAGGCGCATCACGCAGTCCATCGACGGCTCGTCCGAGTGGTGCACGTCGTCGACGACGACGACCAGCGGTGCCTGTCCGGCCAGATCGAGCAGCGTGGCCACCGCCGTGCGGGAGATCTCGGACGCGGTGCCTGTGGCGATGAGTTCCGTGACAGGTCCTGCCTGCTCCGGCAGGCAGTCGAGCAACTGGCGAAGCACGGCGAAGGGCACGGACCGGTCGGTTCTCGTCGCGGTCGCGTTCAGGAGCAGGGCTCCCTCGTCGGCGCACAAATCGGCGAACGATCGCAGTAGCTCGGTTTTGCCGCTGGCCACCGGCCCACTGACCAGTCCTATCTTTCCGTGCCCCTTGAAAGTGGTGTTCAGAAGATTCTGGAGCAGTTGCAGCTCACG